>JBEKBS010000001.1:0-282175 GCA_050015275.1 Candidatus Aminicenantales bacterium
TCGGCTTCTTTTTTGTCAGGGCTTGTCTGCTGATCGGCTCGGAGGGCCTGCGCTTCAAGAAGAAAGGCCATGAAAACCAAAAGCGCGGCGGAGACAGCGACAAACGTGCTGCGAAGCCAAGAAGCATGTTGAAATCTTGGTTTCATCATTGGGCCCTCCTTCAGTCCTAGGTGGTATGGTTCGCGGGGTATAAGAATTTGCTTTTCCGCCCGCGGCGGCCATCCTTCCTGTCAAGCTTGGAATCGGCGTTTCCCATCGTGAAAAAGGATATCGCCGGCCTCGGATCGATGTCAATAGACGCAAAAGAGAACTCGAAGGAGGCTACGCGGCCGAATCATCGTTCCGAGCGACCAAGGAATCGCCCGAAAGACGCAAGACCCCTCTCTTCCGCCTTAAAGACTCGCGGTCCAGCATCAATCGGGAATATACGCTTCTTCCCCGTGGAGGACCGTATCCAGGCCCATGTTTTCCTCTTCGGCCGTGATTCTGACCTTCGTGATCTTATTAATGAGGAACAGCGCGACATAGGTGAATGTGAACGCATAGGCGCCAAAGCCGAATACGGCCGCGGCCTCCTTGAAGAAAAAGGAGGTTCCGCCAAAGAGAAGGCCGTTGGCTCCTCCCGGGTTGACCTTCATTGTCGCGAAAACCCCGAGGAGCAGGATTCCGAGTGTCCCTCCGACCCCGTGGACCCCCCAGACATCCAGGGCATCATCCCAACCCATCTTGTTCTTCCAGGAAATCGCCGCGTAGCAGACCATCCCGGAGACAATCCCGATCAGGGCCGAGACGGGGACGGTGACGTAGCCGGCGGCCGGGGTGATGGTCGCGAGGCCGGCGATGGAACCCGTCAGCAATCCCAGGAACTTGGGCTTTTTCTCGAAAATCCAGGCCATGAGCAGCCAGGTGACTGCGGCGAACGAGGCGGCGGTGTCTGTGTTGAGGAAGGCCAGCGACGTGATATGGTCGACGCGGAGCTCGCTCCCGGCGTTGAACCCGTACCACCCGAACCACAGAAGTCCAGTGCCAAGCGCAACCAGGGGAATGCTGTGGGGGCCTTTCTCGCTGACCTTACGCCGTCCGACGAAGAAGACGGCGGCCAATGCCGCCATGCCGGCTATGGCATGGACGACGATCCCTCCGGCAAAGTCCAGGACGCCCCACTTATGGAGGAACCCTCCGCCCCAGATCATATGGACGGCCGGAAAATAGACAAAGAGCAGCCAAACCGTCAGGAACACCATGTACGCCGTGAAACGGACCCGGTTGGTGAAGGCGCCCGTGATCAGGGCCGGGGTGATGATCGCGAACATCATCTGATACGCGATAAACACGAGGAGAGGGATGTTGTTGGTGGGCGACAGAACCGCATCAGGCGTTACACCATGGAGGAAGGCCATTCTAAGATTCCCGATGATGCCGCCGACGTCGCCGGAAAAACACATGGAGTAGCCGACCGTGAACCAGATGACCGAGGTCCAGCCCATGGACAAGAAGCTTTGGATCATGATCGCCAGCACGTTCTTGCGGCCGACAAGGCCTCCATAAAAGAACGCCAGGCCCGGAGTCATGAGCATGACCAAGCTGGTCGCCAGAAGCATGAATCCTGTGTTGCCCGTATCGAACATCTCAGACACCTCCTCAACAGATTCGCGTTGACGCCGAGGAAAGACACATGGAATATACGGCCGGGCCGGGCGGGACGACAATCAGGGAAAATGGAAGTTGTGGCTTCGAAAAACCTGAAACCCGGGCCGGTGAAAACGGCCAGGCCGGAGGTTTAAAGAGAAGTGATGCCCTCCCGGATGGCATACTTGGTGAGCTCGGCGACGCTGTGGATGTCCAGCTTCTCCATGATCTGGAGCCGATAGGTTTCCACGGTCTTGACGCTGACCCCTAGGCGGCCCGCGATTTCTTTCGTGGAAAGGCCTTCGGACAGAGATTGAAGAACCTCCCGCTCTCGGGGAGTCAGGACGGAAAAGACCCCTGAGCCCGTCTTCTCAAGATGGCGGATATAGTCTTTGATCACCAGGTCGGCAATGGACTCGCTCAGGTAGCATTGCCCTTTTATCACGGTTTGGATGGCGGCGGTGAGCTCATCGAAGGCCGATTCTTTCAACAAGTAGCCCGTCGCTCCGCTTTTGAGAGCCTCGGCGATGTAGCGGCCGTCCTTGTGCATGGAGAGGGCGATGACCTTCACCCGTGGATTCGCCTCCAGAATCTGACGGGTGGCATCGATGCCATTCAGCCCGGGCAAGGAGATGTCCATGATGACGAGGTCGGGAGAGAGAGCCGCGGCCAAGCGGACTGCGGACAGCCCATCGGAGGCTTGTCCGATCACTCGAAGGGCGTTGTTTTTTTCGAGAAGGCTGCGCAGACCGTCCACGATGATTTTATGATCGTCAGCGATCAGGATCCGGACGATCACGGCGCTCCTCCAGTCCCGGCACTTCCGGCAAGAGGCACGTCCAGGGTGAACGCGGCCCCCCGGCCCGGTGAAGAAGAAACTCCGAGGGCGCCGCCCAGAGCTCTTAGACGCTCCCTGATGCTGAATAATCCAAAGCCTCCGTAATCATCCATCGACGCCCCTGCGCGGGAGACGTCGAAACCCTCGCCGTCGTCCCGGACCTCGACCCTGAGGGCCGCCGGCAGCCGGGCGAGGTGGACCCGGACCGATGAGGCCCGGGAATGCTTGGCGGCGTTCAAGAGGAGCTCCTGGACCGAACGGAATACGGTGATCTGGACGTTGTCCGGAATGAGCGGCCCGGCTCCTTCGGATGTCATCTCCGCCCGGAGCCCGTGCTTTTTTTGGAACTGCCGGCAGAGCCACTCCAGGGCCGGTTCCAGGCCCAGATCATAGAGCACGGGAGGGCTGATTTCGAAGGTCAGGGTTCGGGTGCTCTGGATGGTCTGGTCCAAGAGTGCGAGAGTATCTTCAATGTCCTTTTCCATGCCGCTGAACATGGCACTGCTCTGTATCTGCCGGAGGCGGGTCCGGACGACGGCCAACGCCTGGCCGATATGATCGTGAAGGTCGGAGGCGATGGCCCGGCGTTCGCGTTCTTCCGCTAGAGTCAGTTCCGTCGCTAGCCGCCTGAGCTGGGCTTGGGAACGCCTGATCGCCTCCTCCGCCCTCAAACGCTCGGAAATCTCGTCCCGAAGGGTCTGGTTCATCCGCTCGAGGTCGGCGGTTCGGTCCCGGACTTGACATTCTAGATTTCTGTAGGCGTTCTTGGCCTTTTCCTCGGCCGCTTGGCGCTCGAAATAAGATGCCAGCATTTGGGCCAGTGATTGAATGAGCGCCCGCTCCTCCTTCAGAAAAGGTCCTTCGAAAATCTCCGGTCTGGCCTCAAGGTAAACGACCTCGATCAGGCCCTCGGCTCCTTCACCCGCGGAGAACGCGGCAGTTTGCGACCAGGAGGTTCGGCGGAACTTGGGCGTTTCCGCTTCGACGGCGCCTAGGCTGATCTTGGCGGCGGTAATTTCCGGATACTGCCAGGCCGGGGGCAGGAGGTCGACAATCTCCCTCAAGATCATCGCCGGCGTTCTTCCGGCGTGCTCGAGGACGCGGGCCGCTCCGTGGAGCGCGGTCAATTCTTTGACACGCTCTTTGAGCGCCCAGACGACTTTGGCTTTTTCCGTGGCGTTCTTATCAAAAGGATTCGGAGGGTCTAGCAGAGAGGACATAACCGGATTCATTGTATGTTAGGGCGTCAGGAATATCAATATGATGAACCCGTGAGGTGCTCCCCTGGTTTGGTCCTGTTTTGGGGATGATGTCCAAATAATCGTTGACAAGTTTTCCGCGTATTCAGTAAGTTATGTCATGAATGACGGAGAAAAGGGAAACGGCGGAGACCGGCCGGACGGGACCCCTTGGTTTTGTCCGCCCTCCCTTTGCTCTTTTCATTAGGAGTCTGAGGTGACATCGGAGTCGACCGCCGTAGAACTCGTGGTCGCCAAGTACCATCGTCAGAAGCGGGCCCTGATTCCGATCCTGCAGGACGTCCAGGACGCGTGCCAGTGGCTCTCGTCCGAGACGCTTGCCGAGGTGGCGCGGGAGCTCGACCTCCCGGTCGCGCACGTCTGGAGCGTTGCCACCTTCTACAAATCGTTCAGCCTGGAACCGCGCGGGCGGCATCGCTGCACGGTCTGCATGGGGACGGCCTGCCATGTCCGGGGGGGAGCGGCGGTCCTGGAGCACTTCGAGCGCAAGCTCGGGATCCAGGCCGGAGAAACGTCGGCCGACAAGGAATATACCCTGGAGCGGGTCAACTGCCTGGGCGCTTGCGCGCTGGCGCCTCTCGCCGTCGTCGACGGCACGTACTATGGACAGATGACCGAGATCAAGGCCGACAAGATCCTGGAAACTTTGAGGGACGGGAAGGAAGAGGCCTAAGGAAAGCCCGTGGAACACTATCGGACTCACCTTCTTGTCTGCGCCGGGACCGGGTGCGTTTCCTGCGGGGCCTTCAAGCTCAAAGAGGCCCTGGAGAAGGAGGTCGCGCGGCAAAAGCTCCAGGATGAAGTCCTCGTCGTCACGACGGGGTGCAACGGGTTCTGCGAGAGAGGGCCGATCCTCATGGTCCATCCGGACGGTGTTTTCTACCAACGCCTGAAGGTGGAGGACGTGCCCTACCTCGTCGAAGAGCACCTGATCAAGGGACGTCCGGTCGAAAAGTTCATGTACGTCCCGCCGGCAAAAAGAACCCCCGTCCCCAAGATGGCGGACATCGAGTTTTTCAAGCATCAGAGACTCATCGTCCTCCGCAACCGGGGACGAATCGACCCTGAGAAAATCGAGGAATACATCGCCTACGACGGCTACGAGGCCATGGCCAAGGCCTTGACCGCGATGACCCCGGCCGAGATCATCGCCGAGGTCACGGCCGCCGGGCTCCGCGGCCGCGGCGGCGCTGGCTTCCCCACTGGCAAGAAATGGGCTCTCTGCCAGCAGGCGGAGGCGACGCCGAAATACCTGATCTGCAACGGCGACGAGGGCGACCCGGGCGCTTTCATGGACCGGTCGGTCCTCGAGGCCGACCCGCACGCGATCATCGAAGGGATGGTCATCGGGGCCAGGGCGATCGGGGCGGACAAGGGCTTCGTCTACATCCGTGACGAATACCCCCTGGCGGTCAAGCGGATGGGCATCGCCATCCAGCAGGCGAAGGACTACGGCCTGCTCGGAGAGGACATCCTCGGAACGGGATTCAGCTTCGACCTCGAGATCGTCCGGGGCGCCGGAGCTTTCGTCTCCGGCGAAGAAACCGCCCTCATCGCCTCGATCGAGGGACAGCGCGCCTATCCGCGGCAGAGGCCGCCCTACCCTGCCCAGCACGGCCTGTGGGGCAAGCCGACCGTGATCAACAACGTCGAGACCTGGGCCAACGTCCCATCCATCATCCGCCGCGGCGCCGCTTGGTTCTCCGGCATGGGGACCATGACGAGCAAGGGGACAAAGATCTTCTCGCTCGTCGGCAAGATCAACAACACCGGGCTCGTCGAGGTGCCGATGGGCATCCATCTGCGCGATATCATCTACGGTATCGGCGGAGGGATCCCCGGCGGCCGAGACTTCAAGGCGATCCAGATCGGCGGCCCTTCCGGGGGCTGTATCCCCAAGGAACTCCTGGACCTGCCGGTCGATTACGAGAGCCTGACCAAGGCCGGAGCCATGATGGGCTCGGGTGGCATGATCGTCATGGACGAGGACACCTGCATGGTGGACATCGCCCTCTACTTTCTGCGTTTCACCCAGGAAGAATCCTGCGGGAAATGTGCCCCTTGCCGGATCGGCACACGCCAGATGGCCGGGATCCTAGCCCGCATCGTCGCCGGCGAGGGCAGCGACGAGGACCTGAAGCGGCTCGAGGAGCTGGCCCTGACCGTCAAGCAGGGGTCGCTCTGCGGCCTCGGCCAGACGGCTCCCAACCCCGTCCTGTCCACGTTGCGGTATTTCCGGGACGAGTACCAGGCGCACATCACCGACCACAGCTGCCCCGCCCTCGTTTGCAAGAGCCTGATCACGTACTTCATCGAGCCCGAGAAATGCGTCGGCTGCCTCCTCTGCCTCAAGAATTGCCCGACCAAAGCCATCTCCGGCGAACTCAAGAAGGTCCATGTCATCGACCAGGCCCTTTGCATCAAGTGCGGGGCCTGTTTCAACGTCTGCCCGAAGAAGGTCCGGGCCGTCTCGAAATACACGGGAGCGAAGGGGCGCGCGCTCGCCGGCCGGGCTGAGCAACCCGTGAAGCCATGAACATCACCATCGACGGCCGGACGATTGCCTTCGAGGGGCGGCCCATGATCCTCGAGCTCGCCAGGGCCAACGGGATCGACATCCCTTCGCTCTGCGACCATCCCCTGCTCGAACCGTACGCCGCCTGCCGCCTCTGTCTGGTCGAGGTCAAAGGCCGCAGGGGCTATGTCCCGGCATGCAGCACGACCGCCGAGGAGGGCCTTGAGGTCCGGACAGAAACACCGGAACTCAGGGCCCTGCGGCGGGGGATCCTCGAGCTCATCCTGGCCGAACACCCCAACGCCTGCCTCATCTGCGCCGAAAAAAAATCCTGCGACGAATACAAGTCGACGATCCGGAAGGCGGGGGAAGTTACGGGCTGCGTCCTCTGTCTGGCCAACGGGCACTGTGAGCTGCAACGCGCCGTCGAGGCCGTGGGCATCGACCGCGTCCATTTCCCCTCCGCCCGGCGCGAGGGAGAAGTCCGCCGCGACGACCCCTTCATCGACCGGGACAACAGCCTCTGCATCCTCTGCGGCCGGTGCGTCCGGGTCTGCCGCGAGGTGAGAGGGGCGACGGTCCTGACCTTCGTCTCCCGCGGCTCCGAAACCGTCGTTGACACGGCCATGAACCGGCGTCTCGTCGAATCGGGCTGCCGCTTCTGTGGCGCCTGCGTCGACGTCTGTCCCACCGGCTCGCTCTCCGAGCGGGCCGTGCGTTATGAACGTCTGCCCGATACGGAAAATCCGGCCCTCTGCCCGTTCTGCGGGCAGGGCTGTGGGCTGAGGATCGGACTCAGGGACGGCCGGATCATCGGCTCCGTTCCCGACCCGGACGGCTCCGTGAATGCCGGCCAGGCCTGCGTCAAGGGACGGTTCCTCGTGAGAAGCGCCGTGGACCATCCGCGCCGCCTTCTCCGGCCGATGGTCCGCAGGGACGGCCGGCTCGAGGAAACCAGCTGGGAGGAGGCGTTGGCCGCCGCTGCCGGGCGGCTGGCGGACATCCCGGCCGGGAAGTCCGCCGTGGCCATGTCCGCGCAGAGCTCCTGCGAGGACCTCTTCGTCCTCCAGAAGTTCGCCGCGGAAATCCTCGGCGCGGGCGCATTCACGGCCTCCTGGAACCGCTCGGTTTCCGCCAGGCTTCGCGGTCTCGGCGGAGCGGCACGGCGGGCGATCCCCATGAACTTCCGGCTGACCGATCTCGGCGGGGCGGGCGCTGTCGTGAACTTCGGCGAGGACTTGCCCTTCACCCAGCCGATCGCGGGCGTTGAGGTCAACCGGGCCGTCTTGCACGGGGCATCACTCGTGAACGTCGCCCTCGAAGGCGCCCGGCCCGGCGGCCGGGCCTCCGTCGAGGTTGACGTCCCATCGGGAGAAGAGACGAGATTCCTTTCGGTCCTGGCCGCGCTCGTTCTGAAGCGCCGCGGGCAGGCCTCCATCAAGGGCACGGGAAGCTTGAAGTTCAAGGCCGGCCTGAAGGCCTTCGATCCGGCCGCGGCGCGCGCCGCACTCAAGATCTCCGAAGAAAAACTCGCTGCGATCGCCCGCGCGCTCGAAACGCCCGGACCGGTCTTTTTCCTCCTCGGACCAGCCTTTCTCAAAACGGCCGGCGGGCGGAGCGGGCTGGCCGCCTTCTGGAACCTGGCCATCCTCACGGGCGGCCGAGTCGTTCCGCTCGACACCGAAGCCAACGTCCGCGGGGGACTTGAAATCTCCGCCGGTTTCCCATCGAAAGCCGCCACGGCCGAGTCCCTGGCCGCGGCCGCCACCGGGCGCGAGATCCGGGCCTTGTACATCGCGGGACCTTTCCCCAGGCTCGAGCCGGGCGCGGCGGAGCTCGTCATCTTCCAGGGCAGCTACCTGGACGAGAGCGCCGCCTCCGCGGACATCCTTCTTCCCGAGACGACCTCCTTCGAATCGGAGGGGATTTTTGTCAACATCGAAGGCCGCGCCCAGCTCTCTCGGGAGGCCGTCAAGCCGCGGGGTGACGCCAGGCCCGGATGGCTGATCCTGGGCGAGCTGGCCGTGAAGATGGGCCGGACAGAGTTCGCCACCTCCTCGGCCGCCGGCATCCGGCAGGACATCGCCCGCTCCGTTCCCGCTCTTGGCGGGCTGGCGGGGGACGCCGTCGCTCCGGAAGGCGTCTTCCTGGCCGAGGAGGAGCCGAAGGCGGCCGGATTCATCGTCGGCCGCGAAACGGCCCCCGAACCGGGCGCGGCGGCGCTCGGGGCGCCGAGGGACCCGGACGATTATAAGGGCCTGAACCTGGTCCGCGAGACGAAGAGCCTGAGGCTCGTGCGAGGACGATGATGCCCAAGATCCTGGAGAGACGGCGCCTGGTGCCCAACCTGCACCTCATCGAGGTCCACGCCCCCGAGGTGGCCAGGAAATGCCGGCCTGGACAGTTCGTCATCATCATGCCCGACGAGAAGGGCGAGCGCATCCCCCTCTCCGTCGCCGACTGGAACTTGGAACGGGGATCGGTCACGGCCGTTTTTCTCGTCGTCGGAACGACGACGCGGAAGCTCGCCGCGCTCGACGCCGGCGCCGAGGTCCCTGTTTTCGTCGGCCCGTTGGGCCGTCCTTCCGATATCGCCACGGTCGGAACGGTCGTCCTGGCCGGCGGCTGCTTCGGCATCGGGGCTCTCTGGCCCGTGGCCCGGGCGCTCAAGGCGGCCGGGAACCGGGTCATCGCCCTCCTCGACGCCAAAGCGGACTACCTCGTCTACTGGAAGGACCGCTACCTCTCGGTCTGCGACAAAGTCCTGTTCTCGTCGCGCGATTATGCCCTTGGCTCGAAGGAGTTCGTGCCCGGGCCGCTCGAGGCGGTCCTCAAGGCCGAGGCGCCGGTGGCCCGGGTCATCGCCATCGGCTGCACCTATCTCATGTACGCCAGCTCCCAGGCCACGCGTCCGCTGGGCATCAAGACGATCGTCAGCCTGAATCCGATCATGGTCGACGGGACGGGAATGTGCGGCGCCTGCCGCTGCACGGCGGCGGGCAAGACCAAGTTCGCTTGCGTCGACGGACCGGACTTCGACGGCCACGAGGTGGACTGGGACGAGCTTTTCACGCGGCGGAGATCCTACTTCGAGGCGGAGGTCCGCTCGCTCTGCCAATGGGAGGAGCGCGAGCTCCCTTAGAGGAAGGGACGAAAAGGCATGGCCGAGGACAAGAAGAAAGAGCTGGCCCCGGAAGAAAAGGCACGGCTGCGGGCCGGGTTCGAAAAGGAGTGGCGCGCGGAGTTGCGCAAGGCGCTTCCGGCAAAGGAGCGGATGAAGGTCGCCCGCAAGAAGATGCCGGAACGCCCGCCGGATCTCCGCAACCGTGATTTCAAGGAGGTCAATCTCGGCCTGACTCCGGAAATGGCCCGGGAGGAGGCCCGGCGCTGCCTCGATTGCGCCAATCCCCAATGCGTCACCGGCTGCCCCGTGTCCATCGATATCCCGAGCTTCGTCAAGCTCATCGAGGCGGGCCGCTTCCTCGAAGCGGCCTGGAAGCTCAAGGAGACAAACTCCCTTCCGGCCATCTGCGGCCGCGTCTGCCCCCAGGAATCCCAGTGCGAGGAAGTGTGCACGCTGAAAAGGGCCACCGGCGTTTCCGTGGCCATCGGCAACCTGGAGCGTTTCGCGGCCGATTTCGAGCGGGGCAGCGGCTCCCTGGAAATCCCGCCCTTCCCGCCGCCGACGGGAAAGAAAGCGGCCGTCATCGGGGCCGGGCCTGCGGGACTGACGGTCGCGGGCGACCTGGCCAAGCTCGGCCACAAAGTGACGATCTTCGAGGCCCTTCACGAGTCGGGCGGTGTCCTGATCTACGGCATCCCGGAGTTCCGGCTTCCCAAGGCCATCCTGAAGGCCGAGGTCGATTATCTGCGGCGGCTCGGCGTCGAGATCCGGACGAGCTTCGTTGTCGGCCTGACCGCGACGATCGACGACCTGCGGGCTGACGGCTACGAAGCCTTCTTCATCGGCTCGGGCGCGGGCCTGCCGAACTTCATGAAGATCCCCGGGGAGAACCTGGTCGGCGTCTACTCGGCCAACGAATATCTCACGCGGGTCAATCTCATGCGGGCCTACGCCTTCCCGGACTACGACACGCCAGTCCTCAAGGCCAGGACGGCGGCCGTCATCGGCGGCGGGAACGTCGCCATGGACTCCGTCCGCACGGCCAAGCGGCTGGGCGCCGAGCGGGCGGTCATCGTCTACCGCCGCTCGCGGACCGAGATGCCGGCCCGGAGCGAGGAAATCCATCACGCCGAGGAGGAGGGGATCGAATTCCAGCTTCTGACGACGCCCATCCGCTACTTCGGAGACGAACACGGACAGGTCAGAGCCATGGAATGCCAGAAGATGGGGCTCGGCGAACCCGATTCCTCGGGCCGGCGGCGCCCCCTCCCGATCGAGGGCTCGGAATATACGATGGAGGTCGACCTCGTCGTCTGCGCCATCGGCCAGAGCCCCAACCCGCTCATTCCTCAGACGACCCCCGGCCTCAAGGTCGGCAAATGGGGGAATGTCGAGGTTGACTGGACCACCATGGCGACCAGCCTCCCAGGCGTCTTTGCCGGAGGGGACATCATCCGGGGCGGGGCGACGGTCATCCTGGCCATGGGAGACGCCCGGATCGCGGCCGCGGAGATCGATAGGCATCTCCGCCGGGGTTGAATTCACCCCCGCTTTTTCTATCTACGGCTTCCTTTCAAACCCTCAAGAGAAGGAGCCATCCAGTGGATTTAAACTACGGGCCCCTAGAGTTCTCTAGAGATAAAATTTCATATTCCCAAAGCTGTTAAACCAGCGGACAAGTCCAACGGCTTGAGAACCTAACTTTAGAGGTGGCACCGTGAGGGTGGAGGGGTTGTCAGTCGTCTCTTCCTACGAGGCGTGCTCTCTAATCTAAAAATCCTCCGCTAGACGATATTCTTCTTTTATATCGGCAGGGACAGGGGGAATTCCTCCATCTTTTTTTTCAAAGTTTGTCCGATGCTTTTCGAAGAAAGCAAGACCGTCCCTCGTAATCGAGCAAATATCGTCCGATCCATATCTGGATAGGGCAATGTCGTTTCGTTGTCTTAATGCATGAAGAACCACATCGAAGTCGGTTATTGTTTTCTGATCAAAAACTGCTAGATAACAGTCTCTTAAGTAAGTTCTCCTAGCGCTCCGGCCACAGCAATCCGCAAGTGCTGACAGAATGAACATGTGCTCTTTGTTGAGCTTCAATTTTGCTTTTCTTCGTCCGTCGCGTCTGCTGTCGCTTTGACCATAACGATGAACCCAATACGCTGTATGGGCCGCTACAGCAAAAAGCAGAATTATCAGGGTGAGAAGAATCCAGTCCGGAATCACCCACGTGGAGACTTTCAGCTTTACTCCCCACTCGAATATCCCAAGCACCAATACGATTCCTCCAAATACCCCCGCCAAAAACTTTATGAGCGGCCTCCAATAATTCATCTTGATCCCTCGTTGACTCTCATTCATTGAGACTCCCATGGCCCATATAACGTCTGTCCCCTATGAGACCCGTTCACCCGTCTTCACTGGCGTCTATTCCTGATTAGGGGGTCCATGCCCTCTTCTTCTTCCTAAACCCCACCTCACCACCGGCCACCAGGGCTTCCACGGTCCACACATCGGGTTGGGAGTTCATGATCCTAACATGACTGGAGCCGATGGGAACCGTACCCTTCTTCGCTAGTATCTCGGGTCAGATGACCGTACAAATATACTGACTCCCTGTTCTTCTCTATGAAATCTTCCGGCGGCTCTCGGATTTGGCGGAGTTCGTCTTGGCCACTCATGAATACGTCCTGCTGACCATCCGATTTTACTTCCCCCGATGCTCGTAATGCAACTTCAATTTCCTGCCACCGACCCTTTCCACCGCCTCTGTTCGCCGTCTTATATAACAATGCCAGGAAAGAAGACATCGCGTCCGTGAGGACAAGCGGCTCAGGAATCCGCTTCAATGAGCGGGATATCAAAGAATGGATTGACAGCCGCTCCCGGAAAATCTTGCCCCAGGTTGAACACCGGCCAGAGTTCCACCGTAACCTCGAAGATTATGATAAGATGCTCCTGAAATGAAGGACGGAAAGACCCCTGGTATATCAATTCTGGGGATGAAGCTGGCAAAGGAGCCCCGCGGGTCATTAAATATGCTCTATGGACCTCTCCGGAAGATGCCGTCATGAACATCATCAACGAACCGCCCGAGAATAAACGCCCCGGAAAGAAGGGCTTATCGCTCCTCCCGGCCTTGGCCGTCCTCCTCTCGGTCGCCGGCTTGGCCGGATTCCTCTATCTTTTCGTCCGGGACTTCAACATCTACTGGCTCATGCTGTCGCCGGTCATCATCGCCTTTTATCAGGTCCCGGCCGCCTTCGTCTTCTGGCTCCATAAAAAGAGGCGCGCCGCTGCGGCCCGGTCGGGGAGGATGGAAGGGCAGGGCCCGGAACCGGACCCGCCCGGAGGCGGAATGCCCGGCAAGGAAGTCTGACCCCGGGCGTACGTCAGGCCCGCCGGTCCGTCGCGGGCGGGGGAGAGTCAAGCGCCCCCGACGGGATTCGAACCCGTGTTGCTGCCTTGAAAGGGCGGTGTCCTGGGCCTCTAGACGACAGGGGCAAAAAAGAAAATGAGCCGTGCTGGACTCGAACCAGCGACACCCGGCTTAAAAGGCCGGTGCTCTCCCTCTGAGCTAACGGCCCGGAAAAAAATCCTATTATATAGAATGAGAAAAAAGAGTCAAGGCGTCCCAGCGAGGGGCTCTTCTACTCAGGCGACCGGCTCGAACCTGATGATGACCCAGCGGCTCGGCAGCTTCTGGCCGCCTTCGTTCTTCAGATCGTACATTCTCATCAGCAGGCGGTAACTCTTGGTCTGCCCCTGCTTGGTCTTGATCTTGACGACGACGTCCTTGGAGTGGACGTTTCCGCCGAGGTCCCTGACCGTGGGCAGCTCCCGAAGGCCGAGCGAAAAGAGCGTGATCTGCTCTTCGGCCGCGGCGGCGGCCTTGGCGTCGTTGTAGCCTTTCTTGAACTCTTTCATCTTGCCGTATTCGGCGTCATATTTCGCCTGGGCCTCCTCGACTTTCTTCTTGGCGACGGCTTTGGCCCCTCCCGTCCGGGCGAGGTCCAGCTCGTCCTTGGCATTGGCGAGGACGGTGTCAGCGTCCATCGTCGGGCCGATCTGGGCGTCCTGGGCCTTCTTCGCCTCAAGCTCTTTCTTGCCGAGGTCGGACAGGATCGCGGGCTCGATCTTTTCGGCGGTGACGCTGATGATGTCCCAGGAGGCGACGTCCCACTGGGCCGGCTCGAGGGCCATGGAAGCCATGGTGGCATTGTCGTTCATGCTGACGGCGTTGAAGTACCGCGACAGAAGGGTCTGTTCCGGGTTTGAGGAACAGCTCTGCATGACGGAAAAGGCAAGAAGGATCCCCAAAACGATCAATGTCTTTTTTCTCATGATTCCTCCTTCTCAGGGTCCTATCCGGTTTGTTCTGGCCCCATCTTAACCTGTTTTCAAGGAAAAATGCAAGCCCTAAAATCGTCGCCGGGACGCTCCCCGCCCCGGCGCAGGGCCGGACCCGGGACCGGATCCTTGACTATTTTTTTGGATCCCCTTTTGTGCTAAACTACAACGCTCGCTCATGGGGTTTCATCATGGAACATTATAAAGAGATCATCCTCAAGCATCGGAAAGACCCGGCGAGGCTCCTGGATATCATCCGGGACATCCAGGCCCGGGCCGGCCGCGTCCCTCCCGAGGCCGTTTCCGAGATCGCCCGCCACCTCAAGCTCTCCGAGGCCGATGTCCGGGGCGTCGTGACCTTCTACCATTTCTTTTCCCTCACTTCCCGGGGGATGGCCGCCATCTTCCTGAACGACTCCGTCACCTCCAGGATGAAAGGCTGGGCCGCCGTGGCCCGGGCCTTCGAAGAGGAGGCGGGTTGCCGGTTCGGCGAGGTCGCGGCGGACGGCCTCGTTGGGCTCTTCCCGACGTCCTGCATCGGGATGAACGACCAGGAGCCCTCGGCCATCGTCCAGGGCGTCATCTTCACGAACTTGACGGCCGAAAAAGCCAAGGATATCGTTCGGGGCCTGCGGGCCGGCCGCTCCGCCCAGGACCTCGTCAATGTCCTCGGGGACGGGGCCAACCAGTCCGGCCTCGTCCGGGCGATGGTCTCGAACAACATCCGGAAGCGGGGTCCGGTCCTCTTCGGCCCGTTCGAGTCCGGGTCCGCGGTCAGGAAGGCCGTCTCGATGAAGCCCGAAGAAGTCATCGACGAGGTCAAGAAGTCGGGCCTTCAGGGCCGCGGCGGGGCCGGCTTCCCGACGGGGTTGAAGTGGGATCTCTGCCGGAAGGAGAAGGCCGACCGGCATTATGTCGTCTGCAACGCCGACGAGGGGGAGCCGGGCACGTTCAAGGACCGGGTCGTCCTGACCGAGCTGCCGCAGCTCCTCTTCGAAGGCATAGCCGTGGCCGGCTACGCAGTCGGCGCCCGGGAAGGCATCCTCTATCTCCGGGCCGAATACTCTTATTTGAAGCCTTACCTCGAATCCGTCCTCGACGGCCTTCGCCGGGAGAACCTCCTGGGGAAGAAGGTCGCCGGGGCGCCGGGTTTCGATTTCGACATCACGATCAAGTCGGGCGCGGGCGCCTACATCTGCGGGGAGGAATCCGCGCTTCTCGAATCGGCCGAGGGGAAAAGGGGGGAGCCGCGGGACAGGCCGCCGTTCCCTGTCCAGGTCGGCTACCTCAACCAGCCGACGACCGTCAACAACGTGGAGACCCTGGCCACGGCCGCCCAGGTCCTCGTCCACGGCGCGTCCTGGTTCAAGAACATGGGAACACCGAAGTCTTCGGGGACCAAGCTCCTGAGCGTTTCCGGGGACTGCGCTTTTCCCGGCATCTACGAGGTCGAGTTCGGCCTGACCGTCGAGGACCTCCTGAACATGGCCGGGGCCCCGGAGGCCAAGGCCGTTCAGGTCGGCGGACCCTCGGGGACATGCCTCTCGCGGGCCGGCTTCCGGAGAAAGATCTGTTTTTCGGACCTTTCGACGGGCGGCTCGGTCATCATCTTCGGGCCGGAGCGCGATATCTTCGAGATCGTCGGCAATTTCATGGAGTTCTTCGTCGAGGAGTCCTGCGGCTGGTGCACCCCCTGCCGGGCGGGCAACGTCCTCCTGAAAAAGAAATTCGAAAAGGTCGTCCAGGGCCAGGGCACGGGCCAGGACCTCAAGGACCTCGAGGACTTGGGGAAGCTCGTCAAATTGACGAGCCGGTGCGGGCTGGGCCAGACTTCGCCCAACCCCATCCTGACGACCCTCCAGAGCTTCCCCGAGCTCTACGAGGCGAAGGTCCGGAAGGGCGTCGACTTTGTCCCGGACTTCGACCTCCGGGAGGCCATCCAGGACGGCTGCACGGCCGCCAACCGCCAGCCCGAGTGCAAAGAGTCCCTCCATGACTGAGATCCGGTTCACCATCGACGGCAAGGAGTGCCTGGGAAAGCCGGGCCAGACCATTGTCGAGGCCGCCAAGGCGAACGGCGTCTATATCCCCGTGCTCTGCCATTCTGAGGGGCTCCGGCCCGTCGGCAGCTGCCGGGTCTGCACGGTCCGGGTCAGCGGCCGCTACCTGGCCGCGTGCACCCAGCCGGTGGCCGAGGGCATGGCCGTCGAGAACTCGGCCGCGGACCTCGAGGACATGCGCAAGGCCCTCATCGAGATGCTCTTCGTCGAGGGCAACCACATGTGCCCGACCTGCGAGAAGAGCGGCAACTGCGAGCTCCAGGCCCTCGCCTATCGCTACCGGATCATGGCCCCCCGCTTTCCCTACCTGTTCCCGGTCCGGGATCTGGACGCGTCGAGCCCCAGGATCATGCTCGAGCGCAACCGGTGCATCCAGTGCCTGCGCTGCGTCCGGGCCGTCCGGTCCAAGGACGGGCGGAAGGTCTTCGCCTCCAGGGGCCGGACCCGGCATGTTACAATAGAAATGGACCGCGACCTGGCCGGGCACCTCAGTGATGAGGAAGCCCGGCGGGCCATGGACATCTGCCCCGTGGGCGCCATCCTGAGGAAGGAGGTCGGCTTCGCCGTGCCTATCGGGAAGCGGAAATTCGACAAGAGGCCCATCGGCAGCGACATCGAGGAAGGGCCCGCGAGGTGAGGCCATGAGCAAGCCCGTCATCGCCACCGCCTCGCTGGCCGGCTGCTTCGGCTGCCACATGTCCCTCTTGGACATCGACGGCCGTATCCTCAAGCTCATCGAGCTCGTGGAGTTCAACAAGTCGCCCATCGACGACATCAAGAAGTTCACCAAGCCCGTCGACGTGGGGCTCATCGAGGGCGGCTGCTGCAACAGCGAGAACGTCGAGGTCCTCCGCTATTTCCGCAAGAATTGCAAGATCCTGGTCTCCCTCGGCGAGTGCGCCATCATGGGCGGGCTGCCCGCCCTGCGCAACGGCATCCCCCTCAAGGAATGCCTCGATGAGGCCTACATGAACAGCCCGACCGTGGACCCGGCCGACCGGCTCATCCCGGACGACGAAGAGCTGCCCATCATTCTGGACAGGGTCTATCCCTGCCATGAGATCGTGAAAATCGATCATTTCCTGCCGGGCTGCCCGCCGTCGGCCGACCTCATCTGGGAAGCCTTGACGGCCCTCATCGAGGGGAGGCCCCTGAACCTGACCTACGACCTCATCAAGTATGACTGAAGGGTGAACGAGCATGGCCCGCAAGATCACGATCGAACCTGTCACTCGGGTCGAAGGCCACGGGAAAGTGACCATCCACCTGGACGACAAGGGAAAGGTCACCCAGTCCCGTTTCCACATTGTCGAGTTCCGCGGCTTTGAGCGGTTCGTCCAGGGACGGCCGTATTGGGAAGCCCCGGTCCTCGTCCAAAGGCTGTGCGGGATCTGCCCGGTCAGCCACCACCTGGCCGCCGCCAAGGCCATGGACGTCATCGTCGGCACGGGCCCCAAGGGGCTGCCGCCCACGGCCGAGAAGATGCGGCGGCTCATGCACTACGGCCAGATGCTCCAGTCCCACGCCCTGCACTTCTTCTACCTCGCCTCGCCCGACTTCCTCCTGGGGATGGATGCGGACCCGGCCATCCGGAACATCATCGGCGTCGCTGCCCTGAACAGGGACCTGGCCGTCCAGGGCGTGCTGCTCCGTAAGTTCGGGCAGGAGATCATCCTGGCCACGGCGGGCAAGAAGATCCACGGCACGGGCGCCGTGCCGGGAGGCGTTAACAAAAACCTGAGCCCCGAGGAGCGGGACGCGTTCCTCAAGGGGCCCGCCCCCCTCAACATCGACCAGATGATCGCCTGGGCCCAGGCGGCCGTCGATTTCTTCAAGGACTACCACGAGAAAAACAAGGCCGTCATCGACGGCTTCGCGGAATTCCCGTCGAACCACCTGAGCCTGGTCCGCAAGGACGGCGGCCTGGACTTTTACCACGGCGTCCTCAGGGCCGTGGACGCGGACGGCCACAAGGTCCTCAACGACGTGGACTACCAGGACTACCTCGAGTACATCGGGGAAGAGATCCGGCCCTGGAGCTACATGAAGTTCCCCTATCTCAAGTCCCTGGGCAAGTCGACCGGCTGGTACCGGGTCGGCCCGCTGGCCCGGCTCAACACCTGCGATCACATCCCTTCGCCCCTGGCCCAGAAGGAGTTCGAGGTTTTCAAGGCCTACACCGACGGGAAGCCGAACAACATGTCCCTGCACTCGCACTGGGCCCGGCTCATCGAGCTCCTCCATTCGGCCGAGGTCATCAAGGAGCTCCTGCTCGACAAGGACCTCCAGGGGACAAAGCTCGTCAAGCTGGGAAAGCGGGTGTCCGAAGGAGTGGGCCTGATCGAGGCGCCGCGGGGGACCCTTTTCCACCATTACCGGGTCAACGCGGACGACCAGATCACCATGGCCAACCTGATCGTTTCGACGACGAACAACAACGAGCCCATGAATAGGGCCGTCCAATGGGTGGCGGAGAAGACCCTCTCGGAAAGACCCGAGATCACGGAAGGGATGCTGAACCGGGTGGAGGTAGCCATCCGGGCTTACGACCCTTGCCTCAGCTGCGCTACCCATGCCGTCGGCCTCATGCCCCTCGAGGTCACCCTGTGCGATCCGAACGGAAACGTCCTCCAGAGGAAGGTCCGGTAATTCCCCGGCCGAAAAAGGCACCCCGGCGGGTCCTCGTCTTCGGGATCGGCAATCCCGGCCGCGGGGACGACGGGCTGGGAGCTGCTGCTGTCGAGCGCTTGGAGCCCCTCGAGCTCCCTGGGGTGACCTGCGATGCCAATTACCAGCTCAACGTCGAGGACGCCCTTGCTTGCTCCCGGCACGACGTCGTCGTCTTCGTCGACGCGGCCCGGGCCCTCCGGGCCCCGTTCGCCTGGACCGGGGTCAGGCCCGAAGCCGCCGCCCCCGCGATGACCCACGCTATGGGGCCGGGCGCCGTGCTGGCGGTCTGCGCCCGGCTCTACGGCCGCAGGCCGGAGGCCCACCTGCTGGCCATCCGGGGGGACCGCTGGGGGGTCGGCGACGGGCTGTCGCCGCGGGCCGAGAGGAACCTTGGCGAGGCCGTCCGCTTCCTCGAAGGGTTCCTGAAAAAACCATCCGCCAAGAAAGGACGCGCAGGATGACGAAGAAGGACGTCCTCGTCCTGAAGGACCTCCTCGGGACGAACAAGCAGGTCGCCGCGGAGATCCGGCGGGAGCTCCGGAGCCGCGGCATCCTCTGCGTCAACCTCCTGAGCTCACCGGGGTCCGGCAAGACCTCCCTGCTCGAGGCCCTGGCGGACCGGATGAGGACGGCGTACCGGATGGCCGTCATCGAGGGAGACATCGAGACCGAGCGCGACGCCGAGCGCATCCGGGCCAAGGGGATCCCGGCCTGGCAGATCACGACCGGCGGGGCCTGCCATCTCGAAGCGAAGATGGTCGGCAAGGTCCTCCCGAGCGTGCCCGCGGCGATCGACTTCCTCTTTATAGAGAACGTCGGCAACCTTGTCTGCCCGGCGAGTTTCGATTTGGGCGAGACCTTGCGGTGTGTCCTCCTTTCGTCGCCGGAAGGGGATGACAAGCCCAGGAAATATCCGCAGGCCTTCCTGACCGCGGACGTCCTCCTCCTAACGAAGTCCGATCTCGTCCCCTTCCTGCCGTTCGACCCGGACAAGGCGGCCGCGGAAGCGCTGGCCATGAACCCCCGGCTCAGGGTCTTCCGGGTCTCGGCGCTCAAGGGGGAGGGGATGGACGAGCTGGCCGCGTTCTTCGCCGAGGCCCTCGCCCGGGAGCGGGCCGGCCGTGCATGAGCTTTCGATCGTCGCCAGCCTGTTCGAGATCCTCGAAGAAAAGGCCCGCGAGCATAACGCCGTCCGGATCACGGCCGTGAAGCTCCGCGTCGGGCGTCTCTCCGGGGTCGTCCCCGATCTCCTCGGATCGGCCTTCGACATGTTCAAGAAGGGGACGCTGGCCGACGGGGCGAGTCTTGAGATCGAGGTCATCCCTTTCGAGTTCCGCTGCCGTTCCTGCGGCGGCGAATCCTTCCGGGACGAACCGCCATACAACTGCGCCGTCTGCGGCTCGTCCGACCTGGAACTCCTCGGCGGCATGGACCTCGTGGTCGAGAAAATCGAGATCGAAACCGACGATCCCTGACTTCTCGGCCCCGTCAACCCTACGGTTTTCCGTCCCGCAAATACGCGTCGATAGCTTTTGCCGCCCGTTTCCCGGCCCCCATCGCCAGAATAACGGTCGCGGCGCCGGTGACGATATCGCCGCCCGCGAAAACGCCTTTTTTCGAGGTTTTGCAGGTTTCCTCGTCGGCGACGATATTCCCGTACTTCGTCAATTTCAAATCAGGCGTTGATGCGGTCAACAAAGGATTGGGCCCCTGTCCGATGGCGACGATCACCATATCGACCTTGATCCTGTGCTCGGAGCCTGTGATCGGCACGGGCCGCCTTCTCCCCGATGCATCCGGCTCTCCCAGCTCCATCTTGATGCACTCGATTTCCTGGACCCAGCCCCTCTCGTTCCCCAGAATGCCGACGGGGTGCGTCAGCAGACGGGCTTGAACGCCTTCCTCGAAAGCGTTTTCGATCTCCTCCGCGCGGGCGGGCATCTCTTCTCGGCTCCTGCGATAGATCAGGTAGACATTTTCCGCGCCCAGGCGGAGGGAGGTCCGAGCGGAATCCATGGCGACATTCCCGCCTCCCACAACGGCGATGTTTCGCCCATAATGGACCGGCGTGTTGTATTCGGGAAAGAGATAAGCTTTCATCAAATTCACGCGCGTGAGAAATTCGTTCGCAGAATACACGCCGTTCAGATTTTCACCGGGGATTTTCATGAAGTAGGGCAGGCCCGCGCCGGTCCCGATAAAGACCGCGTCATAGCCGTTTCGCAGAAGGCCGTCGATCGTGCTGGATTTTCCAACGATATGGCTCACCTGCATTTCTGCCCCCAGCTTGGCGACATATTCGCTTTCTCGCTGGACAATCCACTTGGGCAGGCGGAACTCGGGAATCCCATAAACCAACACGCCCCCTGGTTTATGCAGCGCTTCAAAAATGGTGACTTTGTGCCCCATTTTGGCGAGGTCGCTGGCCGCGGATAAGCCGGCGGGGCCCGCCCCTATCACGGCGATCTTTTTCCCCGTCGGACCCGGGACGGAAGGAATTCGGACGTCTCCCTCCTTGAATTCGTAATCTGCTACGAATCGTTCCAGCCGGCCGATGGCGATGGGTTGCCCCTTCTTGGCCAGAACGCACACCTTTTCGCATTGTTCTTCCTGGGGGCAGACCCGGCCGCAAATCGCAGGCAGGCTATTTTTCTCCTTGATCTTATGAATGGCCCCGATAAAATTGCCATGGCGGACAAGGTCGATGAAAGCCGGAATGTCGATATCAACGGGGCACCCCGCAATGCAGGGAGATTTCTTGCAGGCGAGACAGCGGGAGGCCTCGCGCACCGCCGATTCTTTGCTGTATCCCAGAGCGACTTCATCGAAGTTTTGAATCCGGAGCTTGGGCTCCTGCTTCGGCATCGGCTCGCGTTTATTGGCCTTCTTGAGTTTCTTTTCGGCCTCCAAAAGCCGGCATTCGTGATCCCACATCGCCCGGTGCTCTTCCCGGGCATACATCCCCGATCTTTTGAGGAGCTCTGAGAAATCAACTTGATGACCGTCGAACTCGGGGCCGTCGACGCAGACGAACTTCGTCTCGCCTCCGACCCCGATGCGGCAGCAGCCGCACATGCCGGTGCCGTCGACCATGAGCGAGTTCAGGCTGACCATGGTCGGGATCCCCAGTTTTCTTGTCAGGTCGCAGACGGTTTTCATCATGATCCCGGGCCCGATAGCGACGATGAGATCGATCTTCACGTTCTCATCGATCAGTCTCCGGAGCTCGTCTGTCACGAACCCATGCCGGCCTGCCGTTCCGTCATCGGTGGTGATATACAACTCATCGCTGACGGCCCGCATCTCGTTTTCTAAGATCAGCATGTCCTTGTTCTTGGCCCCAAGGATGGAAAGAATCCGGTTGCCGGCGTTCTTGAACCCCTTCGTAATCGGATACACCGGTGCGATCCCGACGCCGCCCCCGATGCAGAGGACCGTCCCCACTTTCTTAATCTCCGTCGGCCTGCCTAGGGGGCCGACGACATCAAGGAAAACGTCTCCCACGTTCAGCTTATCCATTTTCCGCGTCGACACCCCGACGACCTGAACGATGACGGTGATGGATTCCTGTTCAAGATCGTGGTCAGCGACCGTCAAGGGGATCCTTTCGGCGTAGTCATCGGCCCGGACGACGACGAACTGCCCGGCCTTAACCGTCCGGGCGATCAGGGGGGCAGAGATTGTAAAACGGGTGATGGCCGGGGCGAGGGATTCCTTCTTCAGAATCTCGTTCGGCCGGCGGTCTGTCTTCGATTTCATGGCTCTGCTTTCACTCCCACGATCTTCTGCTTCAGGTACGGAAGATACACGGAGAAGGTGCTCCCCCGATTCGGCTGGCTCGTGACCTCGATATGCCCGAAATGGGAGTCCACGATTTTCTTGGCGATCGTCAGCCCCAATCCCGTTCCACTGATTTGGCTCGTTTCCTTATTCTCGACGCGAAAGAAATCATCAAAAATCCGGGGAAGATCTCCCTCGGCAATTCCAATGCCCGTATCCTTGATATGAAAACCGACATAGTTTTCATCGACCGAGCTTTCGACGGTGATGGACCCATGATCCACATTGTATTTGATGGCGTTGCTGACCAGATTCGTAAAGAGTTTTTCCATGTCCTGCAGGTCGGCCGGGACGGCCGGCAGTTTATCGCGGAGATTCATTTGGAATGATATTTTTTTCCTGTCCGCCTCAGGCTTAAGAAAATCGACGATCTTGCGAATGACCTGAGCCATCTGGACCGGTTCCATCTTCTGGGCGACTTTGCCGGCCTCCATCTTGTTGATCTCGAGAAGGTCGCTGACCATCGCCAGCAGGGATTTGGACCTCTCTTTCGCCCGCTGGAGCCATTGCCGCTCAAGTTTCTCGTCTCCGCCGGCCTCGCCCGAAAGGACGACATCGAGCCAGCCCTCGATGGCCGCGAGAGGGGCCCGCAGTTCGTGGGCCACCATCGAGACAAACTGGGACTTGATCTTCTCGATTTCCTTGAGTTTCGTGATATCCCGAAGGACCGTCACGGCGCCCAGGAATTCTCCGCGCTCATCACGGACGGGAGCCATGGCCGCCATCAACACGGATTTCGGGTCCTCGATGTGAAGTTCCTGGCTGACCATCGAAACGGTCGCCTCTTTGGACGCCAGGATGTTTTCGACAGACTCGATCAAGGACGCGTTCTTGATGTAGCGTTCCAGAGGATGGCCGGAATCGTCGGTCCCGGCGAGTTTCAGCATCTTCACCGCCGAGGCGTTCCACAGGACCAATTGACGTTCAAGGTTGGTGACCAGGACTCCGTCGGCCATGCAGCCGATGATCGTCCGGATCCGGCTCTTCTCGCCGGCAAGCTCTAAGAGCCTTTGCTCCCGCTCGTGGTGGAGTTTTTGAGCCTCGAGGCGAAGCTCCCGCTTCTCCAGCCCTCTCATGACGAGGGCAGACAAGGCCTCCGGAGTGAACGGCTTCGGCAGGTAGTCATAGGCTCCCCGTTTGGTCGCCTCGACGGCCGTTTCAATCGTCGCATATCCGGTGATGACCACGATGATGATTTCGGGATCGATGTCATTGGTCTTCTTGATCAGATCCAGGCCGCCGATGCCGGGCATCATCAGGTCCATCAGGATGAGATCGTAGGACCCTTCTTTGACTTTCTGAAGTCCAATATTCCCGTCTTCGGCCAGATCGACGGCATAGCCCTCCCCAACGAGAGCCCGTTTGCAGGCCTCGCGGATCCCCATCTCGTCGTCAACGACCAGAATGCTCGCTTGGTTTTCCAATGTCAGCCCCTTTTTTTGTCAGGAGTTTTTCGACCCTCCCGACGAGAACCTCCGGCATGACCGGCTTGTCCAGAAAATCATCGGTTTTCATCCAGTATCCGTCCTCCTGGAGGGAAAAATGATAACCGGTCGCTTCGGCCACGGACGTCACCATGAGGATGGGAATGGCTTTGAAAAGCGGATCCGTTTTGATCTGTTTGCTGAACGAAAATCCCGCGTCGTGTTTTTCCATCATCAGGTCCAGAATGATCAGGTCAGGCATCTCGGCCCGGACGCGTTCCAGCCCCTCCTGGCCGTTGGTGGCTGTGATGACGCTAAAGCCGTGGTTCTTCAACACGGCCTTGTGCATTTCGAGAAAATCCGTATCGTCGTCAACCAATAAGATTTTTCCCTTGGATTCCATGGTCCTTTCCTTCCGGCGCGGGCTTCAAACCCGTGATCAAACCCTCGGCCTTTTGCCATTCCTCCTGGCCCAAAACAGGCAGATCGATGATAAAGGCCGCCCCCTGTCCCAGCTGGCTCTCGGCGCGAACCGCCCCCTTGTGCTTGGAAACAATGCTGTAAACCAGGGACAGCCCGAGGCCGGTGCCTTTCTCTTTCGTCGTGAAGAAGGGGTCGAAGAGCCGGGGCAGGTGCTCTTCGGGGATTCCTTTGCCCGTGTCCTCAATCCTGATTTCTATCCTCTTGTCTCCATCGAGCCCGAGGGTTTGGATGGTCAGAGTGCCTTTCCCCTCCATGGCTTGAGCCGCGTTGAGAATGATGTTCAAAAAAACCTGTTTGAGGAGATCCGGGTCGGCAAAGGTGGTCGGAAGGGACGCGGCCAATCGCCATTGAACTTGGATATTGTGAAAGAGAGACTGCTTGACCAAAAGCGACAAGGCCTCTTCAATCACGTTGTTGATGTTCACCAGGCCCGGCTTGATTTTGGTTTCCCTGGAAAAACTGAGGAGGTCCTTGACGATCTTGGCCGCCCGGTCGGCTTCCTGGACAACGAGGGTGATATCCTTTTGCCACTGTTCGTTCGGGCCCAGTTCTTTCTGGAGAATTCGGCTGAACATCATGATCGACCCGATGGGGTTGTTCAGCTCGTGGGCGACGCCAGCGGCCAACTGACCAAGGGAAGCCATTTTTTCCGTTTGGATCAGCTGCCGTTGGGCATGCTCCAACTCTTCGTGGGAATTCTTCAGTTGCTGGTGAGACTTCTCCAACCGCGAGTAAAGGCCCTGGAGCCTTCCCAGAAGATAATGGTGGCACATCTCCATCTCGGCCAGGCCCTGGACGACGGCTTTCGCCTTCTCCCGGCACGAGTTGTACCCGCAGGCGCCGCAGTCCAGGTTCTGGCCGGGGTAGGTCTTCCCGAGCTGAGCCAGGACCGCCTGGATCTCTTCTTCCTTGGGTTCCGGCAGATCAACGTCCGAGGCCGAAAAACTTCTTTCCAGATCCGTTTCAAACAGGTTGTCGGAGCCGTTCGGCCCTCCCGCCTGCTCCTGACCGTTCTGCGATTTTATGTAATCCACGATGATCTGCTTCCGGCTGGGGCCGGATATATTCTTGTCGACGACCGGCCCGTTGATGCAGCCCTTGCAGAACAACAAGTCCAGAAAGTTCGAACGGATTTTCCCTTCCTGGAATTGCTTGACGGCCCGCATCGCTTCTTCCGGTCCGGCCTCGACGACATAATCCAGGTTGAGCAGGTCCTGATCAAAACCGATGCACTTGCTCATGCCCCCGGCGATGCTCAAGATCCGGCCGGGCCCGCTGCGTGGTCCATCGAATTCCGACGGTTCCTGTTTTTCCCGGTCGATGCCCCTGATCTTGAGCAAGTTGGTGATGTCATGGTAGATCAGGACGTCGTCGACATAGGGTTTGACATAGCGATTCATGCGCTCTCGAATTCGGGAGATGCAAGACCCGACGAATACGACTTTGGTTTCAGGACCTCGGAGCCGCTTGACCGCCATGCCGCAAGCCACCATGGGAGAAACGATCGGGACGAGTTGTTCGGTCAAGTGAGGGACGAATTTTTCAATGTAATAGACCAAGGATGGACAGAACGAAGAGATCCAGGGCGTCTCCTTATTCTGGAGCATCCAGGAATTGTAGGCCGTTGTGACCAATTCCCCTCCCACGGCCGATTCCCAAACTTCGGTAAATCCCAGCTTCTTCAGCGCCGTCACCAATTGGTTAGGCGTTCCCTTGTCCAGGACCGCGGGGAAGGTCGGGTCCAGACAAATGACGACCTTTTCGCCGGAATCCAGGAGTTCCTGAACATGTTTGTGGCCCGTGTGGGCGTTCACCGCGTCATGCGGACAATGCTTATAGCAGACACCGCAGAAAATACATCGGTTCGTGATTCGTTTGACTTTCCCCTGGTCGATCTTCAGGGCGTTTGTCGGACATTCCCGGACGCACCGGTAGCATCTGCGGCATTTCGAATCCGATATGCTCAGAAGATCCATGGCGGTCGGGAAACTCTCAGCCGTTTTTCGGGGAGGCCGCCAGCTTTTCGATTTCCTCGATGAAGACCTTGGGACTCACCGGCTTGTCGAGCAGAATATCGGCGCCGGTCTCTTTCAGGATTTCATCGTTGGATGAAAATTCCAGCCCCGTTTGATCCCCGATCGACGTGAGCAGGATGATGGGGGTCTCGGGATGCTTTTCTTTTATCTTCTTGCTGGCTCTAAAGCCGGAATCGAACCGTTCCATCATGACGTCCAAAACAACCACGTCGGGCCTGATTTTATCCAATTTGTCCAGGCATTCTTGAGAACTCCGGGCCGTGATCACGTGATATCCCCGGTTTTCCAGAACGGCCGAGTGCATCTCCAGAAAATCAACGTCGTCATCGACGAGTAGAATTTTTTTCTTCTTCTGTTTGTCCTTTTTTTCTGATGGTTTCATGACCAAGGACAGGATGCGGCGAAGGCTCTCCTGATCTTCGACGGATTCCGCCACCTTCTCCACGAGCTTGCCCCCGTCATAATACTGATATTGGACTTTGCAATCGCACTGGACGTGGCAACGAAAGATCTGTTTTAAGGCGTCTTCGGTATTGGAAATATCCAATGTCTTGCCTCGAAAAAAAGGACAATCCGTCCATTCTCCCGGAACGATCATCGCCATCAGCTCGGGACAATAGACCCGGATGAAGGATGTCGCCTTCTTCGCCATGATTCAAGACTCCCTCAACGTTTTGGCCTGGAGATACCGGTTTAATCTTTTAAACGGTATGTCCCCTCTCTTCCGTGAATCGCGTCTCGAGGCGATTGTATTTTTCCAAGGACATTTATAATTAGAATTTAGTATACCGCATTAGCTCCGAGCGGGTCAACTTTTGGCTGAGGCTCAAAATGACACCACTCCCACCTGACAGGCGGCATGATGAGGGGAGCGGACCCGCCGGCATGGCTACGATGTCAAAATCTTCCTGAGACGATGGGCCGATTCGGCGAGGGAGACTTGAAGGTACGGGGACAGTTCCTTTGCGCTCCGGCTGATGGGGCCTTCCGCTCCTTTTTCGACCCGAACCGTCACAAACACCGGTCCTTCCTCGGCCAGAACGGCCGTCAATCGCTTTTCATAATCATCGGGATCTTCAAAATCATAGACGTGTTCAAAACCCGCGCCTCGCGCCAGCTGGGCAAAGTCCAGGTGTTCCGCTGCAGGAATCGGCTGATGTCCCGTCAGCTCATAAGAATTATTTTGGACGACAAAGAGAACGAAATTAGAGGGTCGCGCGTTAACGACCGTGGCCAGGGTTCCCAGCGTCATCAGCATGCTTCCATCGCCATTTAGGCAGATGACCTTGCGCTGCGGCTGGGCCAGGGCGATCCCCAGAGCCAGGTCGGCCGTATGCCCCATCGCGCTGTCGGCCGAGGCGAAATCGAGCTCGCTCGACGAATAGCGTCCCCAGGGGCGCGTCACGCTCATACAGGTGACGACGACGGCTGCGCGTCGGAGCTGCGCCAGGGGCCTCAGCAATTGTTCCTTGGTGAGCATCGTCCCCATCGAGAATCCTCAGCTCATATTGTCCGTAACCAGGAGGGCGACAGGCCGAAATTCCCTCTGGGCGCGGCTGAAAGATCGCCGAATTTTAGGGAGATCGGCATCGGAGTCCAGAAATTCAAAGGGAACGCCCCAGGCATTCAATGTGGGCTCCGTGACGAGAGCTGCCGAGTCCAGGTCGGGCTGGCTGAACTCGTCGGGATTCCGGGGCTCAGACGGCGTGTACGCTTTCTTCCCGTGCATTTTCGAGGAACCGCGATACGTGATCAGGCAAAGGACGGGGACCCGCATGCGCTGAGCCGTTCCGCGAAGTGCGTCTCCGCTCTCCAGCAATCCCGTGTTTTGTACCAAGATGACCGCGTTCTGTCCGCCGATCCATAACCCGGAAGCCAGGGCAAACGCCTCCCCTTCCCTGGTCACCGGAACGAAGCGCACCGAATGATCGTTCTCGAGAAGGGCGGTTAGAGCAGCCAACGCCGTGTCCGCCAAACCGACGCAGAATGTCACACGGCAAGCCTTCAGCTCCTCCAAAACCGCTCTGGCGCTAAGCATCGCTCAACACCATATAAGAATTTGGTTTTTTGTCTTGCAATGGGACCCAGCCTTTAACCTCGGCCATGAAGCCTGTCAGCTTTGAGAAGAATCTTAACTCCAGCTCCGGCCTGCGGTCAAGAACCTCGTAGGACCGATCCCCCCCAACGGCCGAATCCGGTCAAATTCCCCCTCCTCTTGACGACTATGATACATTACACCTGAAAGGATTGAGCAACGTTTGACGCAAGGACTCAAAGCGTTGGAATTCAGCTCCGGGCTCCCAAGAATATATCCTAGAGGAAAGGAAAGCTGATGGGCAATAAAAAGAAAATCCGAATCCAGGACTTGGCGAACATCCGGGAAAAAACGCGCTCCCTGCTGACCATCCGGGAAAACGAGGGCCGGGCTAAGGTCACAGTTCATATGGGGACCTGCGGGATCGCCGCCGGCGCCCGCGAGATCATGGAGGCCCTCCTTGATGAGATGGAGAAGAATGAGGTCCGGGACGTGATCGTGACGACCTCCGGCTGCGCAGGGCTCTGCAGTCGCGAGCCCATGGCCACGATCGAGCTCAGGGACCAGCCTCCCGTTAAATACGTCGACCTGACGCCCAAGAAGATCCGCGAGATCTTCATCAAGCACGTCCTGGGCGGCCAACTCGTGCCCGAATATGCCCTCGCCATCGGCAGCGAAACGTTGTACTGACGAGGACTTCTCAACAGCGTAGAATTCTTCCTTTTCTACTATAACTCCCTCTATTTTCGGCAAGTGGCTGGCAAACCTGAACTTGACGGGACAAGCCTTCTTATAAAGAACAACCTGAAATGAAAAAGGGTACCCATCATTCGATGGGTACCCTTTTTTTAACTGGGTCGCGCTGAATTAAACCAAGCCCTGCTCGATCATGGCATCGGCAACTTTCTTGAAGCCGCCGATATTAGCGCCATTCACATAGTTCACCCAGTTGCCCTGTTTGCCGTATTTCACGCATTGCTCGTGAATCGCTTTCATGATGCCGTTCAGTCTCGAATCGACCTCTTCACGAGTCCAAGAGAGTCTCATGGAATTCTGACACATCTCTAAACCTGAAGTCGCGACGCCGCCGGCATTCGCCGCTTTGCCAGGGCCAAAAAGGATCTTGGCATTGAGGAACACATCAACGCCTTCAGCGGTTGTCGGCATGTTCGCCCCTTCACCAACGGCTTTGCACCCGTTCTTGACCAAGGCCTTGGCGTCATCGCCGCTAATCTCGTTTTGCGTGGCTGAGGGAAAAGCGACATCACACTTGACCCCCCAGGGACGCTTGCCGGAAACGTACTCACCGCCGAATTTCTTCGTATAATCCTGAATGCGGCCGCGCTTCACATTTTTAAGTTCGAGAACGAAAGCCAGTTTTTTGGAATCGACACCGGCGGGATCATGGATATAGCCGCTCGAATCGGAGAGAGTGACAACCTTGCCGCCGAGTTGGTTGACCTTCTCCACCGTGTATTGGGCCACGTTCCCTGAACCTGAAACGGTGCAAATCTTGCCCTTGATGGAGTCTCCCGCGGCCTTTAACATCTCTTCGACGAAATAAACGCATCCATAGCCGGTCGCTTCTGGCCTGATCAAACTCCCACCCCACGTCAGGCCTTTGCCGGTGAGGACTCCCGTGACTTCATTGCGAATTCTTCTATATTGGCCAAACAGAAAACCTATTTCCCGACCGCCGACCCCGATATCCCCGGCCGGAACATCTGTATCGGCCCCGACATGTCTTTGAAGTTCCAACATAAAACTCTGGCAGAATCTCATGACTTCATTATCAGATTTTCCCTTGGGATCAAAATCCGACCCGCCCTTGCCTCCACCCATAGGAAGCGTCGTGAGGGCATTCTTGAACACCTGCTCAAAAGCGAGGAACTTCAAAATACCCAAATTGACAGTGGGGTGAAAACGAAGCCCGCCTTTGTACGGGCCGATCGCGCTGTTCATCTGAATGCGATATCCCCGGTTGATCTGGATTTCCCCTTTGTCATCCATCCAGGGGACCCGAAACATGATCACTCTCTCCGGCTCCGCGATCCTCTCCAGGATTTTCGCTTCCTGGTATTTCGGATTCTCCTCTAAGAACGGCATCAGAGAATGCGCGACCTCATGGACCGCCTGATGGAACTCCGTTTCACCGGGGTTCTTGGCGATAATTTTCTCCATGAATGTGGAAACTTTTGTGGAAACATCCTTCACGGCCATAAAATTTTCTCCTTTCCTTTTTTTGATTTGTTATTTATTTCAATGGGCCGATATTGAGATGACCTAATGGCCTCAGGGGCCCTGCTTTCTTTCATCCCCCACAACTTTCTTTAGGTCCCGGTCCCTCGGTCATTTCTCCCGGGAGAGAGATCTTCTCGTTTCATCTGGATAACTTAACAAAACCACTCATAATTTTTCTAAAAATATAACATAAAGCACGATTTTGTCAAATGGTTTTTTGCCGGTTTTGAGATGATTCGGAGGGCGGATCGACCAGTTAAAATAGAGAATCTTGGCCTGACCTTGAGGGCTTTCCCGTTTTCCAGGAAGGCGCGAGGTTCCTGCCGCCGGCTTTTTTTGGGCACGCCTCCCCCTTCCTGGATGGGCCGCCGGAGGACGAGCCTTGCCTGCCGGCCGGCCTCATCATATAATAGGGAATGGGACAAGGTGCGACCCGGAGGCAAGGCCGGAAAGAAAGAATCCCGTGAAATTTGACGGGAGGCAAGTTCTTGAGGGTCACTCTCAAAGACGTCATGACCTGGGTCAATGGCGAACTGCTGACGCCGGAAAGCTCCCTCGAGCTCGAATGTCCGAAGGTTTTCGCCTCAGACCTCATGAGCGATGTCCTGACCTCCGCCGAGGCCGGGTCCTTCCTGTTGACGGGCCTGGCCAATCCCCATGTCATCTCCACGTGCGCCGTGGCCGACTTGACGGCGGTCGTCTTCGTGCAGGGCAAGCGCCCGGGCTCGGACGTGGTCGAGCAGGCCCGGGCGAAGGGCCTGGCCCTCATCGCCACGAAACTGCCGATGTTCGAGGCGTGTTCGCGGATCTCGGCTCTCCTCGGAGGCAAAATCCATGGCCGGTGAGGCCGTCTTCCGCCAGGACTTTCCCGTCAAGGGAGGCGACTTCGCCAAGGCCGGGGCCGTGGCCTGCCGGATCAAGGACCTCCTGAAAGAGCTGGGCCTCGACAGTCCGATCATCCGCCGGGCCGCCATCGCCTCATACGAGGCCGAAATGAACGTCATCATGTACGCCCGGGAGGGCCGGGTGAGGCTGGCGGTCTCTCCGGGGGAGGTCCGGATCACCGTGGACGACAAGGGGCCAGGTATCCCCGATGTCGGCCTGGCCATGACGGAGGGGTATTCGACGGCGACGCCGGAAATGCGCGAGCTCGGCTTCGGCGCGGGCATGGGGTTGCCGAACATCGGGAGAAACGCCGATGCTTTCCGCATCGACTCACGGGTGGGCCGGGGGACCCATCTCGAAATCACTATCCATACGAACGGGCGCCATCCATGAAAGAAACAAAGCACTATCACGCGATCCATATCACCAAGGACAAATGCATCGGCTGCGTCCACTGTATGACCGTCTGTCCGGCCAAAGCGATCCGGGTCAAGGACGGGAAAGCGCGGATCATCGATGAGCGCTGCGTCGACTGCGGCGAATGTCTCCGCATCTGCCCTTACGACGCCGTCCACTCCCACACGACGTCGTTCGCGGCCCTCGACGCCTTCGCCTACAAGGTGGCTATCCCCTCGACCGTGATCTACGGGCAGTTCGGCAACGCGACCCTGCCTAACGAGATCCTCTCCGCCCTGCGCCGGGTCGGGTTCGACGAGGTCTACGACCCCAGCGCGATCTGCGAGCTCAATACGGCCGCCATCGAGGAATACCTCAACGAGCATCCCCAGCCCCGGCCGTTCATCACCTCCACCTGCCCGGTCGTTGTCCGGCTCATCCAGCGGCGCTACCCCGCGCTCTGCAGGCAGATCCTACCGATCGAGCCGCCCCGGGAGATCGCGGCCAAGATCCTCAGGGCCATCCTGCCCAAGGCCTTGAACCTGCCTCCCGAAAAGATCGGGATCATCCACCTGACGCCCTGCCCGGCGAAGATGGTCTCCATCAACAGTCCCGCCACGCTCGAAAAATCGTACCTCGACGGGGCGATCTCGATCCGGGACATCTACCCGCAGGTCATCGGCACCCTCAAGAAAAGCCAGGAGGACGCGGTGATGCGCCACCTCTTTCCGGAAACACTGTTCAGCGGGATCGGGATGGGCTGGTCCCTCTCCGGCGGCGAGACCCGGGGGCTCAAGAACCACCGGGCCGTCGCCGTCTCCGGAGTCACCGACACCATGCGGGTCCTGGACCAAGTCGAGGCGGGCCTCCTCCAGGATATCGACCTTCTCGAGTGCACGGTCTGCCCGGACGGATGCGTCGGCGGGCCGCTCCAGGTCGAGAACCGTTTCCTGGCGAAAAGCCGGATCCTCCAGCTCGTCGACGCGGCGGGGGACCGGGCCGTCGTCGACCACAAGGACGTGAGCCGGCTCTACCACAAGAATTTCTTGTCGTTCGACCATCCCGTGGCGCCCGTCGAAACGCCGCCCCTCGACCCCGACGCCTCCCGGGCCATTCTCAAGGCCACGCGCCGGGAAAAGCTTTTCGCGAAACTGCCCCGCAAGGACTGCGGGGCCTGCGGGGCGCCGGACTGCCGGACTCTGGCGGACGACATCGTCCGCGGCCTGGCCCGCCTTGCCGACTGCCCGTTCGCTAAAAAGGAGATGCGATGAAACTCGCGGACTTGGCCACACGGCTGGACCTCAGGGTTTTTACGGCGAAAGGGAAGCTCGACCGGCCGGTCGCCGGCGGCTACGCGGGCGATCTCCTCAGCGACGTGATGGCCCACGCCGGCAAGGACGACCTCTGGGTCACCATCCAAGTCCATCCCAACATCGTCGCGGTGGCCGTCCTGAAGGAGCTCGCCGGGATTGTTCTCGTCAACGGGCGGGAGCCGGCCGCCGAGACGATCGAACGGGCGGAGAGAGAAGGGCTGCCCATTCTTGGCGCCCCGGCCGCGGCATTCGAACTCATCGGAAGGCTTCATGGGCTTGGGGTCAAGGGCTCCTGAGGAGCTCAGGCGATTCCGGGCCGACCTCCACATCCATACGTGCCTGTCGCCCTGCGGAGAGCTCTCGATGTACCCTCGGGCCGTCGTCGAACGGGCCCGGGCCGCAGGCCTCGATATCATCGCAATCACCGACCATAACTCGGCGGAGAACACGGCCGCCGTGGCCGAGGCCGCGGCTGGGACCGGCCTCACCGTCCTGCCTGGCCTGGAACTGGCCAGCGAGGAAGAAGCTCACATTCTCGGCCTGTTCGAGGCGGGGACGGACCTCGGGCCGCTTCTCGCGGTCGTTTACGAGAACCTGCCCGACGTCCCTTCAAAGCGGTCCTTCATCAAGGATCAGGTGATCGTCGACGCCGAGGACGGGGTCACGGGCTTCAACCCGCACTGCCTGATCGGGGCGACCCGGCTCACCGTTTACGAGGCCGTCAGGCTCATCCATGGGCACGGCGGCCTGGCCATCGCGTCCCACATCGACCGTGAGGCCTTTAGCGTCATCTCCCAGCTCGGCTTCATCCCCCCCGACCTCGAGCTCGACGCCGTCGAGGTCTCCCCGCTCCTAACGTATGCGCAGGCCCGGGCGGCCTTCGGGCTGCTTTCCGCCCACCCTCTGGTCCAGTTCTCCGACGCCCATCGGCCCGACGAGATCGGCCGGGCGATGATGGAATTCCTTCTGGCCCGGCCAAGCCTCGAGGAGATCCGGAAAGCCCTGGCCCGCCGGGAAGGCCGGGAGGTCCGCCCGTCATGATGGAAGATCTGTCTCTTCACATCCTCGACCTGGCCGAGAACGCCATCTCAGCCGGGGCGGGGCGGATCGAGATCGCCATCAACGAGAACGAAGGGCGGGACCTTCTGACGGTCCGGGTGACGGACGACGGCCGCGGGATGACGGCGGAAGAGGTCGACCGGGCCCTGGACCCTTTCTTCACGACCAAGCGGAAGAAGACCGGCCTCGGCCTGGCCCTCCTGGCCCAGACGGCCGGGCTCTGCGGCGGGGCCGTGGCCATCGAATCCGCCCCGCTGAAAGGGACCAAAGTCACGGCCCGCTTCCGTCACGGCCACCTCGACAGGCCGCCACTGACCAAGATGGCGGAAACGATGATGATCCTGGTCTTCGGGCATCCGGAGATCGACTTCCGGTATCGCCACCGGCGGAACGGCCGGGCTTTCAGCTTCGCGAGCCTGCTTTTCTTCGACCGGGCGGGCGGCGCTCCTCCCTGGGCCCCGGAGCGGATCGAAAGGGTCCGGAAAGCGCTCCGGTCGGGCCTGAAGCGGATCGGGGCTTTGTAGCCGGGGGGCGGGCCGGCAGGGCCGGCGGGCCTGTTTGAAACGAGGATTTTGACCTGCTATATTTGACCTGGTATAATTGATGAGTTTCGTCGGCCTCCCTGCTGGACTATCAGGATGAGGCCGACTCTTCCGTGAGGACAGGCGGGACCGGCCCGGAACGCGGTCCAGCCGTAATAAGGAGCACCCCATGAAAACTCTCAACCAAATTGCCGCCGATTCCGTCTTCACCGAAAACCAACTCGAAAAGCTCGAGGCCCTCATCCGCAAGGACGATTTTTACCCCGAAGCCTGCGTCCGCGAGGAGATCGATCTATTTGTCACCGGGCTCGGGATGGGCGAGTCCTACTTCATCACGACCCCCCTCGAAACGATCGCCCGGCACATCGAGGCCCTCCGGGCCGCCGAGATCATGGCCACCCTCCGCGGCGAGAAGGCCATCCGGATCGACTTCATGACCGAGCACGACAACGAAGCCCTGTACCTCGTCGAAGACTCCCACTTCCGGGCGATCGAAATCGAGGAGAGGATCGAGGACCGCTACCCCCATCACCGGCTCCAGTCCTACCGGACCCTGCGCAAGGCCCGCGGCCTGGAGCACCTCAGGATGTACATCGTGGACAGGCCGGAGTTTCCGGCGGCCAAGATTTCCCCTAACGAGACCGACCTCAGGAAGGTCGCCGACAAGACGTTCATGGCCACCATCTCCAAGGAGACCTTCAAGCGCACCCAAGACCTCCTCGAGCGGGCCAGAGGCTGGGAGAGTCCGCTCATTGAGGTGACCCCAATCCCCCAGGAGAAGGAGATCCGGATCTCCGTCGTGACCAACACCAACGCGAGCCCCCGTTTCTTCACGAACGTCTCCGACGTCATCAATTCCCACGGGCTTCACAGCAACCGGAAGTACATCGAGCATTTCGCCAACGGAAAGACGATCTACACCCACTATCTCGACGAGGCCCCGGCCAAGGGTAAGCTCCAGGACCTCATCGAGGACATCAGCCTCATCTACGTCATCTCGACCTGCCCCCTGTCCCCCCTCTTCCGGGAGGGGAAGCTCTCGGCCCAGGAGATGGTCTTCGGGACTGCCATTTGGAGCTTCGCCCACCAGTTCCTGAGCGGTTACAACGAGGAGTACCTCAAGCTGGCCGACGCCCTCAAGGGCTCGCCCGAGCTCCAGGGGATCCTGCGGGAGCTCAGGACCCGCCTGGCCAAGGAGACCTACACCGAGCCCAGGGTTTGGGACGCCCTGATCGATAACCACGAGTGGATCCTCCGGCTCTTCGCGCTTTTCGACCGGAAATACAACCCGGCCGTCAAGGACCACGACATCGCCGCCGGCCTGGCCGCCCTCCGGAAGGAGATGGCCCGCAAGATCGTCGTCGAGGCCGACCGCGACGTCTTCCTGTCGGGAGCCCTCTTCGTCGAGACCGTCCTCAAGACGAATTTCTACATCAAGGAGAAGACCTCCATCTCCTTCATGTACCGGCCGGACTTCCTCAACCGGGTGGACTATCCTCTCGAGCCCTTCGGCCTCTTCCACATCATCGGCCGCGAGTTCCGGGGCTTCCACATCCGCTTCCGGGACATCGCCCGGGGCGGCATCCGGATCGTCCGGTCCTCCCATTACCAGAATTACCTCAACAACTCCGATTTCATCTTCGACGAGAACTACGGCCTGGCCTCCACCCAGCAGCGCAAGAACAAGGACCTCCCCGAGGGCGGGTCGAAGGGCACGATCCTCCTCCGCTGGGGTTTCCAGGACCAGCCGGTCGCCGCGTTCAAGAAGTACGTCGACGGCCTCCTCGACCTCATGCTGGCCAACCCGGCCGTCATCGACTATTACGGCAAGGACGTCATCCTCTTCCTCGGCCCGGACGAGGGCACGGCCGACCTTATGGAGTGGGCGGCCCTCAGGGCCCGCCAGCGCGGTTATAAGTTCTGGAAGGCCTTCACCACGGGCAAGCCCGTGACCATGGGCGGGATCCCGCACGATCTCTACGGCATGACGACGCGCTCGATCCACGAGTACGTCCTCGGCTCCCTGGAAAAGCTCGGCCTCAAGGAGGACAGGATCACCAAGGTCATGACGGGCGGGCCGGACGGAGACCTCGGCTCGAACGAGATTCTCATCTCAAAGGACAAGATCCTGGCCATCGTCGACGGTTCCGGCGTCCTCTACGACCCCCAGGGCCTCAACCGCAGGGAGCTCGTCCGGTTGGCCAAGACCCGGAAAATGGTCGAGCATTTCGGGACAGAACTCCTCTCGGCGGACGGCTTTTTCGTTTCTGTCAAGGCGACCGACGTGAAGCTCCCGGACGGCGAGCAGGTCGAGAACGGGCTCGAGTTCCGGAACACGTTCCACCTTCACCCCAAGTTCCGGGCCGACATCTTCGTTCCCTGCGGCGGCCGTCCGTCATCGGTCAACATCAACAACTGGACGGAATGGGTCGACGAGAAGGGCCAGCCCCGTTTCAAGGTCATCGCCGAGGGCGCCAACCTCTTCATCACCCAGCAGGCCCGGCTGCGGCTCGAGGAGAGGGGTGTCATCCTCTACAAGGATGCCTCGGCCAACAAGGGCGGGGTCACCTCGTCCTCCCTCGAGGTCCTCTCCGCCATGGCCATGACCGACAAGGAATTCGAGGAGCTCATGGTCGTCCGGGGCGGGAAGGTCTCGGACTTCCGCAAGACCTACGTCAAGGAGATCATCGAGCACGTCTCGGACAACGCCCGCCGCGAGTTCGAGGTCATCTGGCGCGAGAACCTGAGGACGGGGATCCCCCGGAGCATCCTCAGCGACATGATCAGCGAGAAGATCAACGCCATCAAGGACAGCATCATGGCCTCGGCGCTGTTCGAGGACAAGGCGCTCGTCGAGAGGGTTGTCGAGGTCGGTTGCCCGCCCGTGCTCTGCGACCTGCTCGGCGTCGACAAGATCATCCAGCGCGTGCCCGAGACCTACCTCCGGGCGCTCTTCGCCTCACGCCTGGCCGCCCGCTACGTCTACGAGCACGGCCTCGCCGCCAACGAGATCGACTTCTTCAATTTCCTCCAGCGGTTCATGACCTGCTCGGTCAAGAATTAGGCCGGGGCCGCTCAGCTGATCTCGCCGGTCAGGTAGGCCCGTGTCCGGGGGTTCCGGGGGTTCCGGAAGACCTCGGCCGCCGGCCCGGCTTCGACGAGCTCCCCCAAGTAGAGAAACGCGAGGTGGTCGGCGATCCTCCGGGCCTGCCGGAGGATGTGGGTCACGACGACGACGGTGTAATCCTTCTTGAGCTCCATCAGCCGCCGCTCCACGTTCTGGCTGGATTGGGGGTCGAGGGCCGAGGTCGGCTCGTCGCCGAGGATGATCTCAGGCTCGACGGCCAGCCCCCGGGCCAGGCACAGCCGTTGCTGCTGGCCGACGGAAAGCTCGGAGGCGGGATGGCGGAGCCGGTCGCTGACCTCCTCCCAGAGCCCCGAGACCCTGAGGTAGTGCTCGACGGTCCGGTCGAGCTCCGCCCGGACGCGCAGGCCGTGGATCCTCGGGCCGTAGGCGACGTTATCATAGATCGACATGGGCAGGACCTGGGGCTTCTGGGAGAGGAGGCCCATCTTCTTCCGGATCCGGGTCACCTCGGTCCGCGGCCCGTAGATGTCCTCGCCGTCGACCAGGACCTCCCCTTCGACCCGGACCCCTTCGACGGGGTCGAGCAGGCGGTTCAGGGACTTGAGGAGGGTCGTTTTCCCGCAGCCGGAGGGACCGATGATGACGGTGATCTTCCTGGCCGGGATGTCGAGGTTGACCTCCCGAAGGACGCGAAGGCCGCCATAGAAAACGCTCAGGTTCCGGATGCTGATCGGGGTTATCTCGTTCATCGGCGCATCCATTCTTTACTTGACGACATGCCTTGAATACCTCCGGCTGATGAGCCTTCCCGTGACGCTCGCCGCAAGGATGATCAGGGTCAGGACCGCGGCCGAGGCGTAGGCCCTCTGCTGGACCTCAGGGAACGGGGTCCCCAGCTGGAAAAAGATGGCCAGGGGCAGCGTTGCCGCCGGGTCGAGGAGGGAGGCGGGCACCCGGTCCGTGAAGCCGGCCGTGAAGAGGACGGAGGCCGCGTCGCCGATCCCCCGGCCGAAGGCCATCAGGACGGCCGTCATGATCCCGGGCACGGTCTGTCGGACGACGACACGGACAGCCGTTTCGAGGCGCGTGGCGCCGAGCGAATCCGAGGCCTCCTTAAGCTCGTTCGGGACCAGGCGCACGACTTCGTCGATGGCCCGGCTCATGATCGGGAACTCGAGGAGGGCCACGGTCACGATCCCGGCCAGGAGCGAGGCCCGGAGGCCGATCATCATCATGACCAGGAAGCCGAAAGCGCCGTAGACGATGGACGGCACGCCCCAGAGGACGTCGAGCGAGAACCGGGTCCAGACGGCCGTCTTCGAGCCTCGGCCCTTGTAGAGGTTGAGATAGAGGGCGAGAGGCAGGCTCAGGAGGAAGGCCAGGGCCGTCGCCCCCAGAGCCAGATAGAGCGACCCCGCGATGGCGTTCAGGATCCCGCCCTCTTTCCCCAGGTAAAACCCGCCCTTGGGCGTCCTCGTGACCATGGACAGGCTCAGGGCGGGGACGCTCTTCCAGACGATGGTCCCGACGATGACGATGAGGCTCCCGATGACCAGGGCCGTGGAGCCGATCATCAGGACCTTGAAAAAGAACTCGACCCTTTTCCTTTTTTTCAGGGTCCCGTTGAGGCCGTTGGTCATCACCGGGACCTCCTTTCGACCCGGACAAGGATCCGGCGGGCCAGGATGTTGAAGAACAGGACGGCCGCGAGGAGGACCAGGGCGGCCAGCATGAGGGCGGAATCGTAGCGGGGGATGGACATCATCTCGCCGTAATTGTTGGCGATGAGGGCGGGAAGCGGATAGCCGGCGTCGAAGAGCGACTTCGGGGCGACGGGGACGTTCCCGGCCACCATCAGGACGGCCATGGTTTCCCCGAAGGCCCGGGAGAATCCGAGGACGGACGCGGCCAGGATGCCCTGGCTTCCCTTCCTCAGGACGACGTGTCGGGCCGTTTCCCACCGGGTCGCGCCCAGCGAGAACGAGGCCTCACGCAGAGAATACGGGATCGAGGCGAAGACCTCCAGGGAGACGTGGATGATCGTCGGGAAGATCATGACGGCGAGGACGATCCCGCCGGCGAGGACGCTGTAGCCGGTCGAGGACGCCCCGAAGAGAGGGGCGAGGACATCGCCGACGAAGGGGACGATGAGAATGACGCCCCAGACTCCGAAGACGACGGACGGCAGCCCGGCCAGGAGGTCGATGACGGGCCGGGCGACCTCCCGGACGAAGCGGGGGGCGAACTCCGAAAGGTAGATGGCCGTCAGGATGGAGATCGGGACGGCCAAGACGAGAGCCGTCACGGTGACCCAGACGGTGCCCGAGATGAACGGGAAGAGCCCGAAGTGTCCCTGGAGAGGGTGCCAGTCGGTGCCGAAGAGGAGGCGCGACAGGGGTTGGACCCCCAGGATGGCCTTTGACTTGAGAAAAAGCCCGAGCACGATGAGCAGGACGAGGAGGCCCGGAAGGAGGGAGAGCAGGGACATCCCCCGGCGGGCCCAGAGGTCCTTGAGAGGCCTTTTCATTTTCCCTTGTCCGCTCCTCCGACGGCCCGGAGGCCCTGCGCGATCCGCTCAGGCCCGGGAGGGAGATAGCCCATCTCCGGCACGTATCTCTGACCGCCGGTCAGGACCCACTTCATGAACTCCACGAGAAGCGGGCCCCGCGGCTTCCCTTTCAGGACGAAATAGAGCTCCCGGGCCGGTGGGGAAGGATAAACGTTCGCGGCGATGGCCCGGATGATGTCGTCGCGCGTGGCATAGATGCGCTCTTGCGGGTCGAGCGTCCCGTTGCCGTCGAGGTCGATAGGGCAGACCTCGAGGCCCTCGACCGGCTTCTTCGTCTTCGCGTCGTAGGCGAAATTGACATTATTGTAGCCGATCCCGAGCGGGTCGCGCTTGACGGCTTCGGCGACGCCGGGGTCGCCGTAGACGCCGATCCCCGTGAGGTCTTCCTGCCGCTTGCCGAGGTAGGCGGCCCAGGTTTCCGCGGCGCCGCAGGCGTCCGAACGGGTGTAGACGTGGATGGGAGAAGTTCCCCGCCGCCCGAGGAGTCCGGCCCACGAATCGACGGTCTTCGTGACCCAGATCCCGGCGAATTCCTCTTTCCTGAGGCCGCGGCGGAGGATATCCGCCAGGAACGGATTTTTGCGGCTGATCATCGGCACGACCGCGTCTTTGGTCACCGCCACGGCCAGGGCGCCCTTGGCGGTCTCGGCCGGGTTGATCTCACGGGAGACCATGCCGACGTCGACCGCTCCGGCCAGGACATCCGCGATCCCTTTGCCCGCCCCGCCCGCCTGGACGTCGACCCGGACGCCCGGGTGGAGCTTCTGGAATTCCTCCGCCCACTTGAGGGCCATGGGATAAAGCGCCCAGGCGCCGGAGAGGGACAGGTTGCCGCGCAATTCCACCGCGGCGGCCTGAGCCGAGACCGGGACCGTCGCGCCCGTGGCGGCTCCCGCGACAACAATGGCCAAAAACACGGCTGTTTTTTTCATGGCGCTCCTCCGCCGGCGGCGCATCAAAACGCGGCCTGGAACTGGGCCAGGACACCGGACTTTTCCCTGACTCCCGTTTCGAGCCGGTGGATCTCATAGTTCACCTGAAGCTTCGTCTGGCCCATGATGAACCAGTTGAGGCCCATGGAGATCACGTTCTTCCCGTTGTCGGGGACGGCCCGGTCGAGGTCCAGCGAATCATATCTGGCGAGAGCCTGAAGCCTCCCGGGAATGGCGAAGAACCCGCCCAGGACATACCAGCCGGCCTTGGAAACGAGAGCGTCCTCGGCATGGATATATTCGCTCTTGAGCATGAACCGACTGATGAGCAGCGCTGCTTCAAGCCCCTCCCTGTTCCGCCTGACGAGCGGGACCTGCGGCGACGGGCTCAGTTTCCCCAGGTAGAGCGAGCCTCCGACCGAAAGGGCCTTGAAAGGGTGGAGGACGATCCGGCCGGCGAGATCCTTGTGGCTGTCCGCGTCGGCTTTGTTGATGCCGGAGCCGTTGAAAAGTCCGAGCGTGTAATCCAAGATCGAAAAGCTCCCGTAAAGGGCGGCCCCGATATCCCTTCCCGAACTGCCGTTGTCACGGCCGGGGACAAGCGTATCCACTACGGCCGCCCTGTTGACCATGTCGAGATCGCGTGTCGGCGTGACGCTCTCAAGGCTGAAGGGAACCAGGAACTGGCCGAACCTGAGGCCGATCGCTTTCGACGGCTCGAACTCGACGAGCGCGTCGAGGAGCGCCGGCGACTTCACGAAGTCCACGGTGATCTTGAACCGGAGGTTCTTGACGATGTCCCCGGTCAGGGTGAGGCGGGCCCTCCGGAGGGAAAAGCTGTCCACGTCCTTGTCCCAGTCGACGGCCAGGAACTGGGCGTAACCGCTGAGCTTCAGAGATTTGGCGGCGGTGACGAGCGGGGAATCCTTTCCCTCTTCGGCGGGCGCGGGCACGGCCATAAAGAGCGCGGCCAGAAGAGTCAGCGCAGTCATGGCCAGGAGCTTCTTCTCCGTCTTCTCCATCATCGTTCTCCCTCTTTTCATCAGGCCTCGGAATCCGGAACGGCTGAGTCCCATTCAGATCCTCCGGGCTTTCCTGCCCCTGACCGGGGCCCTGCTTTTCTTGACCAGGTCGGCGAACGTCGTCTGCTCCAAAATGCCCGCCACGGAATCCCGGACGTCTTTCCACAGCCAGCGCAGGCCGCAGGTCCCTTCCATGGGGCAGGTCTCGTGGGCCATGACGCTGACGCAATCGATCGGGGCCAGGGGGCCGTCCATCACCCGGATGACCTCGGCCACGTTGATGGCCGAAGGCGGCTTGGCCAGGGCATAGCCCCCCTTCTGGCCTTTCCGGCTCCTGAGATAGCCGGCCCGCTTGAGGAGAAGAAGGATCTGCTGGAGGAAGTGGAGGGGGATGTTCTGGGCCTGGGCGATCTCCCGGACATGGAGGGGGCCGTCCTCGAACCGGAGTGAAAGCTCAAGCATGGCCCGGCTGGCGTATTCACCTTTGGTCGAAAGTCTCATGGGCTCGCCTCGCTTAGTCGACTATATCAATAGACTAAGTCATTTAACATAATATAAAGTCCCCTGTCAAGAGGTTTCGTGGTGTTGCCGGAGACGCGGATGAGGACCCGGTCAAAGGGCCAAGAACAGCCAGATCAGGAGCGGCGGAACAACCAAAAAGAAAACGAAGGTTACCAGGGCCATTCTCAAGGCCCTTTTGAGCACCTTTTTCTTATCGACAATATGTTTTGCGTATTCCGCGGAGGTGATGACGAACGCGATGGCGGCGGCAAAAGGGGAAAATATCAGGGCGATGAAGAAAACCAGCTTCTCCATGACATCCCCCTATCCCCGGCGGCCGATCATTCGCTGTCTCCGTTCTTTTTGACAAGATTCAACAAGGCCATGCCCCCCCACGATGAGGCGAATGCAATGCGCGTTCATGAGAACACTCCTCCTCTATTCATTTGGCAGGAGTTATCAGCTTGCGGGGAAGCGGTTCCGGTGAACTCCATCACCCCAACATAATGATTTATTTTAGCGGTGTCCCGGGTCCTTCGTCAAGAAAACCGGTGAGCGACCCAGCCCCGGCGCGCCCGGCGCGTAGACCCGGCCGGCTTCTCCCCTCAGCGCACGAACGCTTTTCGTCCGGCGTAGACGGCGTTGGAGCCCAGCTCTTCTTCGATCCGCATCAACTGGTTGTATTTCTCGACCCTTTCCCCACGGCAGGGCGCTCCGGTCTTGACGTGTCCGGTGCCCATGGCCACGGTGAGGTCCGCGATGAAGCTGTCGACCGTCTCGCCGCTCCGGTGGGAGATCATGGCGCCCCAGCCCGCCTTCCGGGCCATGTCGATCGCCGCGACGGTTTCCGTCAGGGTCCCGATCTGGTTCAGCTTGATCAGGACGGCGTTGGCGGCGTTCTCCTCAATGCCCCTGGCGATGCGCTTGACGTTGGTGACGAAGAGATCGTCGCCGACGAGCTCGATCTTGTCACCAAGCTCTTTGTTCAGGAGCTTCCAGCCTTCCCAATCATCCTCGGCCAGGCCGTCTTCCAGGACGAGGATCGGATACTTGCGGACCCATTCCTCGTACATCCTGACCATTCCGTCGGCTTTCACTTTCTTGTTCTCGGTCCTCAGGTGGTAAAAGCCGTCCTCATAAATGCCGCTCACGGCCCCGTCGACCGCCAGGGCGATGTCGTCGCCGGGCCTGTAGCCGGCCTTCTCAATGGCCTTCAGGATGATCTCGACGGCGTCCGAATTCTTTTTGAACGCCGGCGCGAAACCGCCCTCGTCGCCGACGCCCGTCGAGTACCCGCCGGCCTTCAGGACGTCCTTCAGGGCGTGGTAGGTCTCGGCCCCGAAGCGCAGCGCCTCGCGGAAGTTCGGGGCGCCGACCGGGGCGATCATGAACTCCTGGAGGTCCGTGCTCTGCCAGTTGGCGTGGACCCCTCCGTTGAGGATGTTGAACATCGGCACGGGAAGGGTCACGGCCGAGACCCCTCCCAGGTACCGGTATAGGGGCAGCCGCACGGACGCGGCAGCCGCGCGGGCCACGGCCAAGCTCACTCCGAGGATGGAGTTGGCGCCGAGCTTGCTCTTGTTCTCCGTGCCGTCCATGGTCAGCATGGCCTTGTCCACTCCGGCCTGGTTGATGGCGTCCAGGTCGCGGACGGCCTCGGCCAGGTCGATGTTGACGTGTTCAACGGCTTTGAGGACTCCCTTGCCCTGGTACCGGCCCTTGTCGCCGTCCCGAAGCTCCAGGGCCTCGTAAACGCCGGTCGAGGCCCCCGACGGGACAGCCGCCCGTCCCCAGGAGCCATCGTCGAGGGTCACTTCGACTTCGACCGTGGGGTTGCCGCGGGAATCCAGGATCTCGCGGGCGTGGACTTTCTTGATGAATGTGGACATCGTCGGCTCTCCTTCCTCCGGGCCTCGACGCCCGGGCCCGGGCTGCCTGCCGGTCGACGACCGGACGGAGGATTTTAACACGTTCCGGCCGAATTCTCCAGAGGCGCCGGGAGACAGCGGAATTGACAACCTCGACCGCCGGTGCTAAAAAGGAAAGCTGAGAGGAACGCCCCGAGCCGCGTCCGCGAGCCTTCCTGAAGGGAGAGCCATGGAGATCATCGAAGTCACCCTGAAACTGGTCCTGGCCATCGCCCTGGGCGGGCTGATCGGCCTCGAGCGCGAGGCCAGTCAGAAGCCGGCGGGGTTCCGGACGAACATCCTCGTCTGCGTCGGGTCCGCGATGATGATGACCCTGGCGGTCCTCCTCATCCAGGCCAAGGGCGGGACGACCGACAGCCTGGTCCGGATGGCAGCCGGGGTCATCACCGGGATCGGCTTCCTGGGGGCCGGGACCATCTTCCACGCCCGGGGCACCATCGCCGGGCTGACCACCGCCTCGACCATCTGGCTCGTGGCCGGCCTGGGGCTCGTGATCGGGGCCGGCTACTACGTCCCGGCTCTCATCTTCACCGCCATGACCATCGCGACCCTGGTCCTCTTCCGGAGGGTCGAGGAGACCTACCTCCGCAAGTCCCAGTTCCAATACCACGTCAAGTTCAAGCAGAGGCCCTACATCCTGTCGAGCCTCCGCAAGCTCGCCCTCCATCACGGGGTCCGGCTCGAAAAGATAAGCCTGAAGGAAGAGGCCAAGTCCTTCATCGTGACCTTCTTCTTTTCAGCCTCCGAGGAGAAGGAGCAGGAATTCAACCAGGGCTTGTTCGATCTGGCCGACATCGAAGAGCTGAAGATTGAGTGAGACCCCCCTCCTGCTGGCCACGACCAATCCAGGCAAGGTCCGGGAGATCCGCAAGGCCCTGGAAGGCCTGCCCCTGAGGACCGTGGGCCTCAGGGACGTCCTGCCGGGCCTTTCGTTCCGGGAGGGCGGAGCGTCGTTCCTCGAAAACGCCCGCGCCAAGAGCCTCTTCTACAGCCGGAAATGGAAGGGCCTGACCCTGGCCGAGGATTCGGGCCTCGAGATCGACGCCCTGGGCGGGGCGCCGGGCGTCCGGTCGGCCCGTTTTTCGTCTCCCGGGCCGACCGATGACAAGAACATCCGTAAGGTCCTCCGCCGCCTGGCCGGCGTTCCGGGAAAGGACCGGGGCGCCGGATTTTGCTGCGCTATGGTCCTCGCCACGGACGGCCGGGTCATCCGGGAGATCCGCGGCCGCGTCCGCGGGCGGATCGGCCAGGCCCCCCGGGGCCAGAACGGGTTCGGTTATGACCCTCTCTTTTTCTATCCCCCGCTCCGAAAGACGTTCGCCGAGCTCCGGCCCGAAGAGAAAAACGAGGTCAGCCACCGCGGCCGGGCCCTGCGGAAGCTCAAGAAGTTCCTCGCCGTCCATATCAAGGATTGAGAGGGGCAGATCCGGGCCCCTTTCCGCGGCGGGAGGAGGAGAGGGGATCTCCTCCTTTTCTCACTTGACCTGGTTTTCGGGGCCGACGGTGATGAGGTCCTTGATCTGGGCGAAGATCTTCTCGCCGATCCCCTTGACCTTCATGATGTCCTCGACCTTTTTGAAGCTCCCGTTCTGGTTCCGGTAATCGATGACCCTCTGGGCCACCTTGGGCCCGATCCTCGGCAGGGTCTCGAGCTCGGCCTGGGTGGCCGAGTTGATGTTGATCTTGGCCTTGGGTGGGTTCACCTGGGCCCAGGCACCGGACACGGACAGGATGAGGAGCGCCGCGGCCAAACCCACGGCCAATCCCTTGTTGGTTTTTGCGGTCATGATGAGACCTCCTTTCGCCGGTGAAGAGTGCAAGCGCGGTGCCAAGCCCGGAGTCTTCCTAACTTCTTTTAATACAATGAGTTAAAAATTTCCGCCGGCGCCTGGAGTCAATGGAAGTGGACCGGCGGGCCATCCGGGGGAAACTCCGGTTGCCGCCTCCGGTTTTCGTTCTACGAACGGGGATGGCTTTTCTTGTATACGGCGAGGAGCTGCCTGAGGTCGACGTGGGTGTATTTTTGGGTCGTGGCCAGACTCGCGTGGCCGAGGAGCTCCTGGATGACCCGCAGGTCCGCGCCGCGGCCAAGGAGATGGGAGGCGAAGGAGTGCCGGATGGAGTGGGGGCTGATCCTGCGGCTCACCGCCGTCCTCCGGATATGGGCCTGGACCATCCGCTGGACTGACCGCGTCGTCAGCCGTCCGCCGCGGTAATTGAGAAAAACGGCCGGCTCCCCCATCCGGTCCTGGAGGAGGAGGGGCCGGGCGCGAAGGTAGGCCTGGAGCGTCCCGGCCGCCTTCCGGCCGAAGGGGATGAGCCGCTCTTTTTTCCCCTTGCCCCGGACACGGACGAGCCGCTCGTCGAAATGGATGTCTTCGACATCGATCCCGACGAGCTCGCTCACCCGGGTCCCCGTCGCGTAGCAAAGCTCCAGGAGGGCCCGGTCGCGGAGGTCGGTGGGCTTGTCCGTCGCCGGCAGGTCGAGGAGGCCGGCCATTTCCTCTTCGGACAGGAACGAGGGGACCCGCCTGTCCTGTTTCGGGGTCGCCAGGACCCTGGCGGGATTCTCGGAGACCCATTTTTTCCTCAGGCAGAACTCGTAGAACGACCGCATGGCGGCGAGCTTGCGGCCGATGGTCGATTTTTTCTGTTTTTTCTCGTGGAGGGTCGCCAGAAAGCCGCGGAGGACGACGTTCCCGGCCTTGTTCCAACGGACCTCCCTCTCGCGGAGATAATCCGAGAGCTGGCGGAGGTCCCCCTCGTAGCTCGCGATGGTATGGGGAGAGGCGTTCCTCTCGTGCCGGAGGTAGGCGAGAAACTCAGAGAGTTCCTTGGTCATCGGTCCCGGGATCGTCCTCGTCCTTCTTGGCCTTATCCCAGATCTTCTCCGCCGGGACGATCTCCTTGAAGGCGCACGTTTCGTTCCAGCAGTGGAGATACGGGTCGCCGCGCAGGACATGCTTCTTGAGCAGGAACTTCTGGCCGCACAGCGGGCAGGGCCTGTTCACCGGCTCGTCCCAGGTCGCGAAGGTGCACTTGGGGTAGTTACTGCAGCCGTAGAAGATCTTCCCGCGGCGAGTTTTGCGCCGGAGGATCTTCCCGCCGCAGGCCTTGGGGCAATCGATGCCGGTCTCGGCGTTTTCCTTCTTGATGTACTTGCACTTGGGGTAGTCCGAGCAAGCGACGAAGGGTCCGAATTTCCCGAATTTCTGGATCAGGTTCGAGCCGCACTTGGGGCACTTCTCGTCGAGGGGCTTGGACTCCTTCTTGTTCAGGCTCTCCCGGAACGTGCACTGGGGGTAGCCCGAGCAGGCCTTGAACCGGCCGAAGCGGCCGTCCTTGATGACCAGCGGCTGGCCGCACTTGGGGCACTTCTCGTCGATCGGGATGCCCGTTCTCTTGACCCCTTCGGTCTCCTGGCCCGACTTCAGGTCCTTCTCGAGAAGAGTGTAGTACTCCCTCAGGCTGTCGACCCATTTCTGTTCGCCGTCCCCGATCTGGTCGAGCTCTTCCTCCATGTGGGCCGTGAACTTATAGTCCATGAGATCGGCGAAGAACTTGATCAGGAAGTCCGTGACGTACATCCCGAGGTCAGTGGGGGTGAATTTTCCCTTGTCCCTGACGACGTAGGTCCGGTCCTGGAGCGTGGTGATGATGGGGGCGTAGGTGCTCGGCCGGCCGATGCCGCGGGCCTCGAGCTCCTTGACGAGCGTCCCTTCCGTGTAGCGCGGGGGCGGCTCGGTGAATTTTTGCTTGGATTCGAGGCCCAGGAGCTTGAGCGTCTCCCCCTCCTTGGCCTTGGGCAGGAGTTCCTTCTCGCCGTTGCCGTTCGGGTAGGCCGCGAGGAAGCCGTCGAACTTGACGACCTCACCCTTCGTCTTGAATCCGTAGGCCGGAGCCGGCGCCACGGAAGCGGGGGCTTCCCCGGCTGCGGGCCTGACGCTGATGTCGAACTCCGTCTCCTCGATGACGGCCGCCGCCATCTGGGAGGCGAGGAACCGGTTCCAGATCATCCGGTACAGGTCGTATTCCTCTTTCTTGAGGAACGGCTTGACCCTCTCCGGCGGGAAGTCGAGGTGGGCCGGCCGGATCGCCTCGTGGGCGTCCTGGGCCTTCTTCGGGTTCTTGAACAGGTGCGGCTTGGCCGGCACGTAAGCTGGCGAATACGTCTGCTCGATGTAGCCCTTCGCCGCCGCCCGGGCCTGGTCCGAAATGCGGACCGAGTCCGTTCGCATGTAGGTGATCAGCCCGGTCTGGCCGAGCTCGCCGATCTCGAGGCCCTCGTAGAGCTTCTGGGCGATGAACATCGTCCTCTTGACCGGGAACCGGAGGATCCGGAAGCCGTCCTGCTGGAGGGTGCTGGTGATGTAAGGCGGGCCGGGCTGCCTTCGCTTCTCCTGGACCTTGATGCCCTCGAGGACGAAGGGGCCCTTCTCGCAGGCCGAGACGACGGCTCCGGCCTCGTCGCCGTTTTTGACCTTGGCCTTCTTGCCGTCGATCTTGGCCAGGGTGGCCTTGAAGGCCGGCGGCTGCCCGGCTTCGAGCTGGGCCGCGATCGTCCAGTATTCCTCGGCGACAAAGGCCTTGATCTCCTTCTCCCGCTCGCAGATCAGCCGCAGGGCCACGGACTGGACGCGCCCGGCGCTCAGCCCCTTCCCGATCTTCTTCCAGAGGAGCGGGCTGATGAGATAGCCCACGAGCCGGTCCAGGATGCGGCGCGTCTGTTGGGCCTGGATCAGGTTCTCGTCGAGCCGGCCCAGGTTCTTGAAGGCCTCCTCGATGCCCTCCTTGGTGATCTCATGGAACACAACCCGCGAGATGTTAGGGTTGTCCTCCTGGATGAGCTGGCTGAGGTGCCAGGAAATGGCCTCGCCCTCGCGGTCGGGATCGGCCGCCAGGATGACCCGGTCGCTGGCTTTGGCCGCCTTTTTGAGCTCGGCCACGACCTTCTTCTTTTCGGGGATGATCTGGTAGGTCGGCTGAAAGTCCGCCTGGACGTCGACCCCCAGCTTCTTTTCCGGCAGGTCGCGGACGTGCCCCATGGACGCCTTGACGATGTATTCCTCGCCGAGGTAATGGTTGACGGTCTTGGCCTTGGCCGGGGACTCAACGATGACGAGTGACTTTCCCACTTAGATTCTCCTCTGAAATAGTTTGCCCGGGTGCTGGACGACGAGTCCCCGGAGCTCGAGCCCGAGCAGGAGCGCCAGCAGCCCGGCGACGGGAAGGGCCGTCCTTTCCGCCAGCTCGTCGACGTGGACGGCCGCGTCCGCAGGCAGCTCTTTCATCAACCGGCCCTCTTCCTCGCTCAGAGAATCCCGATTATTGTCCACTTTCTCTTCCCTTTGCGCAAGGAGTTTCTCCCGCCAGGGCGACGGCAGCCCTCCGGCCACGTCCTCCCAGGTTTCGACGAGCCCGGCGCCCGCCTTGATCAAGCCGTTCGTCCCCCTGCTGAGCTCCGACATGACGCTTCCCGGGACCGCCATGACCTCCCGGCCCTGATCGAGAGCGAAGCTGGCGGAGATCAGCGAGCCGCTCCGCTCGGCGGCCTCGACGACCACGAGACCAAGGGCAAGACCGCTGATGATCCTGTTCCGGACCGGGAAGTTCCTCTGGAGAGGCTGGGTCCCAAGAGGGAATTCCGTCAGGACCGCCCCCCGCTCCATGACCTTCTCGGCCAGGCCGCCGTTCACCCTCGGATACAGAACGTCCAGCCCCGAGCCCAACACAGCGATCGTCCTCCCGTTTCTGATGGCTCCCCAGTGGGCGCAGGCGTCGATCCCGACCGCCAGGCCGCTCACGATGGCGCAGCCGCGGGATGCCAGCTCTCCAGCCAGCTTCTCGGCCAGGGCCCGCCCGTATGGGGTGGGCCGCCGCGATCCCACGACGGCCACCGCAGGATCTTCAAGAACTTCCGGCCGCCCCGCGCAGTAGAGCACGGGTGGCGCGTCGAATATTTCTCGGAGATACCTCGGATAACCGGGGTCCTCTAAAGTCAAGAGAGTATACGCCTTTCGGCGGACAATTTCCAGTTCCCGCTCCGCGCGGACCAGGGCCTCCCCGCTCCTGATGGCCTGGGAGGCATCTTCAGGAAGCCCGAGGCCGGCGAGGTCCGGGGGCCGGGCGAGGAAGATATCCCCGACATCGTGGAACCGCCCGAGGGCCCTCCGCCCCGCCCCCGGCGAGGCCTGAAAGGTCAGATGAAAAGCCAGCCAAAGGAGCGTCCGGTCTTTCACGCCTCAACCTTCCTGAGGGAAAGACGCTCGGGCGGCCGGGGGCGTCCCAGGGGGGGCTATTTTCCGAAGAGGACCGACGCGCCGGTGTAAAAGGTTCCGGCCACCGCGCCGGTCATGAGGCAGGCCAGGGTCGCCGCCAGGAGGGCCCGGAAGCCCAGCCGGGAGATGTCGCGGACGCGCGTCGGCACGAGCGCGCCCGTGCCACCGACAAAGATGGCGAGCGAGGCCACATGGGCGAACCCGCACAGGGCGTAGGAAGCGATGATGGCCGAGCGGGGGTCGTGGAGGGCGCCGGCGGCCAGCAGGTCGGCCAGGTGCCTGTAGGAGAAGACTTCCGTCAGGATGGTCCGCTCTCCGAGGACCTTGGCGACCGTCAGGGCGTCGGACGGCGGCACGCCCATGGCGAGCGTGAGGGGGTAGAACAGGTAGCCGAGGAGGGCCTCGAGCGACCACTTGACGTGCCAGCCGAAAAGGCCGTTCACGAGGCCGCCGGCCCCCCCGAGCCCCAGGTTGATGAGAGCCAGGATCCCCAGGAAGGCGATGAGCAGGGTCAGGATGCCGCCGAGGAGCTTCAGCCCCTCCCAAGCCCCGTTGATGATGGCCATGACCAGGTTGTCCTCACGATCGTAATGGGGCACAACGTCCACGCCGAGCGTCAGGGGCTTCCCTGTCTCCGGCATAATGAGCTTGGCCATCACGATGCAGGCCGGGGCCGAGATGAAGGACGCCGAAACGAGGTGCCCGGCGATTGTCGGGATCTCCTTCTGGAGCATCATGACATACATCGCCAGGACGGTCGAGGCGATGGTCCCCATGCCCGCCGTGATGATCGTGCCGAGCTCCGAGCGGGTCATGTCCTTGAGGTGCGGACGGACGACGAGGGCCGACTCGACCCCGACGAAGATGTTGGCGGAAACCGAAAGGGCCTCGGCCCCGCTGATCCGCATGAACCTCGTGAAGATCCGGGCGAAGAGGCGGACGAAGAAGGGCATGATCCTGAGGTAATAGAGGGCGCCGAGTAGGGCGGCGAAGAAAATGATCGTCGGCAGCCCCTGGAACGCCAGGAAGTAGCCGAGGGACGTCTCGCCGGCCTCGTTCACGGCTCCGGGCGGAAGGGCGAGCCGGCCGAAGACGAATTTCGTCCCGGCCGTGGCGGTGTCGAGGACGGAGGCGACGGCGTTGTTGACCCAGAGAAAGACCTGGGTCCCGGCGGGGACGACGAAAATGAAAAAGGCCACGAGGAGCTGGAGGCCGACGCCCCAGCCGAGGACCCGCCAGTTCACGACCTTGCGGTCCGAGGAGAAGAGCCAGGCGACGCCGGCCAAGACAAAGAGCCCCAGAAAACTGATGATATTATAAATGCTCACGGCCCTACGCCCGGCGGTTCATCAGGGTTCGATCCTGACCCACTTGCTGGAGGAGGCCTCCCCCCGGACGATCTTCAAGCGCGAGGGCGGGATGTCCAGGTATTCCGCCAGCCGCTTGATCGCTTCCAGGTTGGCCCGACCCCTGTCAGGCGCGGCCTGGACACGGACCTTGAACCCCCCTCCGGCAAGCTTTTCCACCCCCGGAGCCTTGGACCGGGGTTGAACCTTGACCGTGAGGAGCGCCGACATCTCCGCCCGCTGCCGGCCTGCCCTTATTTCCGGTCCTCCAGGACCGCCCTGTACTTGTTGAAGAGATCTTTCAGGTCCTTCCGGGTGACGACGTAGCGGCTGAAATACACGGTCTGCGTCGAGCGGTAGGTGTCGTTGGACCTGACGATGACGTAGTCCCTGAGCGAGCCGGGCTTCGTCTGGACGGGGAAACGGAACTCGACCTCGACCGACCTCCCGGCCGGGATCATGAGCGGGAACTGGAGCGGCTTCCCGCGGGCGAAGAACTTGACCTGGTCGTGGGCCATCTCGACCGATAGCTCGAGCTCGCCGACGTTCCGGATCACGACCTTAGCCGACGGGGCCTCGCCCTCAAGGCTCAGGCCCAGGTCGATGTTGTACTTGTCGAGCTCGATCTTGGGCATGGGAGGGACCTCGACGTCGGCCGTGACGCTCAACTCCCGACGCGGGTTGTCCGCGTCGTTCGAGACGAGATAGACAAAGCGCTTCATCGGTCCCGCGTAGCCGTGGGTATCGAGGCTGACCTTGATCCGTCCCTCTTTGCCGGGGCTGATCTTGTCCGCGGAGGCCAGGGCCGCCGTGCAGCCACAGGTCGTCTCGACCCGCTCGACGACGAGCGTCGCGTCCCCTTCGTTCTTGAAGACGAACTCCTGGGTCAGGACGTCCGCCTGCTTGACCTTCCCGAAATCGTGGGCCGTTTCCTTGAAGACCGCCCGGGCTTTGCCGGCCGTCGACGGATATCCGGCCGCGGCCAGGTACCCCGCGGCGAGGAAAAAGATCATGGCGGGTCGCCAGAAGCATCGGATCCGCATCGGGGCCTCCTTATCTACGATAGGACGATATATACATCTTATCGCCGGATTTCCGCAAGGTCAGGCCGGGCCGGCGATGAACGGCAGATATGGTTTCCCTTCTGCCTGGGGGTTCAGGGAGGCCTTGATCCTGACGGCCTTCTCTTTGACGAGGTCGATCATCTCCCCCCGGCTTTCCGGGGCGATCACTTCGACGGTCGGGCTGAAGATGTCCTGCGCGTGGACCTGCCGGACGACACCGATCCTCTCGTCGCTCAGCGAGACCAGGGTCCCGACCGGCCAGACGCCCGTGAACTGGAAGAACTTGTCCAGGAGCAGGGGCTCGAAATTCTTCCCCTTGTCGAGCGTCATGACCTCGTAGATCTTATCGGGCGGATAGTCCTTCTTGTACGACCGCTTGAGGGCCAGCGCGTCGTAGACGTCGCAGATGGAGATCATCATGGAGGCGGGATGGGGCCGCCGCGGGAAGGCCGCTTTCGGATAGCCGGTCAGGTCGTAGCGGAGATGATGCTCGTAGGCGACGATCATCGGGAGGATCCCGAGCGAGTCCTTGTAGCCTTCGAGGATCTTGGCCCCGAGGAGCGGGTGATTTCTGATCTGGCCGAATTCCTTTTCCGACAGCGCGCTCTTTTTCTGGATGATCTTCTTCGAGATATAAAGCTTGCCGACGTCATGATAGAGGGCGGCGATGCCGAGGTCCAGGACGTCGTCCTTGGAGAAATCGAGCTTGGAGGCGAAGAACATCGCCAGGAGCGAGACGTTGAGGAGATGGACGAACGTCACGAGGTCCCTCCTCTTGACGGAGATCAGGTTGAGGAGCTCCTGGTGGCGGCCGACGAAATCCTCCATGATGCCGAGGATGTTGAACCTCAGGTCGAGATAGTCGATCTCCTCCTCATCGAGGACGAGGTTGACGGAATGGGAGACGGCCTGGACGGAGGTCTCGAACCGCGTGGCCAGCTGGGCGGCCTCGAGGCCCTCGGCCTTGACCAGGGCCCGGACCCGGCCGGCCCGGATGTTCTGGATGCCGTGGAGATTGAAGTATTCCTGTTCGCTCACGTTCGAGAGCTTCTTCGTCCGGGTCAGGAAGATGATGAACTGGCGCACCTCCTCGAACCGCAGGCCCTGCTGGAAGACGATCCTTTCGACATCGTTCTTCCCCAGGAAATCGATGAGCGGGGCGAGCTTGCCGCGGAGGTTGAAAAAGATCTCGTCCTCCCAGGCCGGCTCGTCGCCGATGATGCCCAGGACAAGCTCTTTCCGGTCCTCCAGGATCTCCTGGATCCCGGCGTAGAGCTTTTCCAGGTACTCCGTGAACTTGGGATGCTCCCCCGCGTAGATCTTCCCCGCCTGGATGGCGTTCATGAGATAGATGAAACAGAGCTTGGCCTTATCCCTCACGCCATTTCTCCAGAACACGCAGGGCCTCCTGCCGGACCTTGCGGTTCCAAAAATCTTTGCGCTGGGCCAGCGGCTCGATGTAGAGCTCGGCGGCCCGGAGATCCTTCTCCTCGACGAGCCGGATGTGGCGGATGAGGGCCTTGTTCCGGATCCCGTAGGGAGACTGCAGCTTGAACAGCTTGGCGAAGGCGACGTGCTTGGTCCGCTCGTTCCTCATCAGGAGGATCAGGGCCTCGGCCTGGATGAGCGGGTCTTTGGACCCGAGGACCGGGAAGAGAAAAGTCTCGTCGAATTCAGTGAGGCTCTGCATGGCCTGGAGGACGTGGACTTTGACCTCTGTGTCGCCCAGGGGGTAGATCATTTCGAGCGTGGCCAGGGACATCGGAGTATCCAGGAGCTTCAGGTTATCGGCGATCCGGCAGAGGAGGTCGCTATCGGAGGCCTTCCGTTTGACGGCCGCGTCGAACTCGTCCCGGCGGGAGGCGAAGAACCGGAAATAGGCCCGGAGCAGCGTGGGCGTCACTGTTCTGTCCTTGAAGATCCGGTCGAGGTAATCCTGCCGGTCATGGACGCTCTCCCCCAATTTCTCGATGAAGAGGTCGAGCTTGGGCCGGCTGTCCCCCCGGAGGATGCCGCTTTCGACGAGCTCCGAGAGGGCTTTCCGGAGCTTCTGGAAGGATGTCTCGGCGGTCAGGTCCGCGGCCCGGCCCTCGAGGACTTCGAACAGGCACTCCAGGAAATCAAAATCCTGTTCCTGGTCGACCCGCTCCCACTCCTCGATGATCCTTTCGAGCTGGGTGACCGCCATCTCCCCCGCCGGCTCCCGGGCCAGCAGGTTGATCAGGATGAAGCGGTAGTTCCTCTGGAGGAGCTGATGGTCGAAGGTCGTCTTCTTGTCGAAGGAGATCTCGGTCAGGAGGGCGGACAGGGTCTGGCGGTAGATCTCGGAGTGGAGCTGCCCCGAAGAGCCCGAGAGGAGGACCTTGATCTTGGTCTCCACCTCGGCCTTCCGGTTCTGCGGATCGTCGGTCTCGAACAGCTCCCGGAGGGAGGTCGCCACCTTCTTGTGCCGCTCCTTGTCGGTGATCTTGCAGAAGATGCTGAAGCTCAGGGAGTCGAATTTCTCGTTCCCGATGATCTCCTCCCAGAGGGTCGAGGCGAGGTCCTTCTCCGTCAGGTCGGAGAGCAGGAGCTTCAGGTTCTCGAACTTCGATTCCGGCAGGGTCTTCCGGCCCGTCATGACGGTCCGGAGCAGGCCCCGGGCGCAGGTCCGGTGCTTCTCTCCGGACGTCTCCTTGAGGTACTGGAAGAACTTGATGAAGTTCTTGTGGAGCTCCTCGTTCTGGATGAGGTCCTCGGTGTTGAACTTCCCGATGACCTTCTCAAAGCTCACGGCCAGCTGGTCGAGCTTCTGGCCGTCGTCCTCTTCCACCGCCTCCATGAGGAGATAGGGCCAGATGTCCTTGATCTCCTCTCCTTCCCCCACCAGGAGCTGCGAATAATCCAATATGTCCAGGGAGATGTGGATGAGGTTCTCTTTTTTCAGGATGTTGAGGGCGCCGCCCTCCTGGATGAAGGCCTTGACGGGCAGCATGAACTTGGAGGCGAACCTCAGGAATTCGCTGTGGGGGATGCCCGGACGGATCTCGAGGCGCTTGACCTTGCGGTAGTGGAAGACCTGGGCCAAGTCCCAATAGGTCCGGTCGCCCTCCCAGAACCGGTTGTCGACAAAAAGGGAATGCGGAGTGAAGCCGATGCTCAGGGGGCTGATATACAAGAAAAGGGCCTCGGTCTTGACCATCAGCTCGTCGATCGTCTTTTTGAAGGCCGGGTGCTCCAGACTGTAGATCGCTCCCAGCTTGAACGCCACCCGGAGCGTTCTCAGGAAATCCTGGATGAGCCCGTCCCTGTCGGCCGGTAAAGGCACCTCTCCTACGCCCGCCGGGGAGACCAGAGGTTTCCCGGCGGCCATTCCGGAGCCCTCGTTCGCAGACACGAAAATTTTCCTCCCATCTATCGTACCATAGATAGATGACGTTGGGGGGGGTTCCCGCGGCTATTCTCCCAGGGGCCCAAAGGAAGAACCATGCTCCGGGGGGATGATTCTCGGGGTGATATTCCCGCCCCCCGGAGGATGGCCCGGCCTGCTCCCGGTGTTTCCCCGATCCCCCTTGAGCGGCGGAGGCGCTTGTGCTATACTGCGCGGAAAATGAAACGGAGGCAAGCCCCATCCGGAAAGCCATTCTGGCCCTTGCGGACGGAAGCGTCTACGAGGGCGTAGGTTTCGGCGCGTCCGCCAAGATCGGGGGGGAAGTCGTTTTCAATACCGGGATCGTGGGTTACCCGGAGAGCATCACCGACCCGTCCTACCACGGCCAGATCCTTTGCCAGACGTATCCTCTCATCGGCAATTATGGGGTCAACCCGGCGAGCTTTGAATCGGACCGGCCCCGGATCGCCGGCTACATCGTTTCAGAGCTCTGCGAGAAGCCCTCGCACGCGACCTCGACGAAGACGCTCAACGACTGGCTCCGCGAGAGCGGGGTGCCGGGGATCGCCGGGCTCGATACCCGGGCCCTGACCAAGAAGCTCCGCGTTCACGGCGTCATGCCCGGCCTCCTGGCCGTCGCGGACGTCCCCCTCAGCGCCCGGAGCCTCAGGGCCGAGGCCCGCAACCTCCCCGATCCCAACGCCCGTGACCTCGTGGCCGAGGTCACGACGCCCGAGATCCGGATCTACAACCTGAGGGCCCGGAAATCCGTCGTCCTCATCGACTGCGGCGCGAAGCAGGGCATCATCCGCAGCCTGTCCCGCCGTGGCGTTTCCGTCGTCCGCGTTCCCGCCGACACGGACGTGGCCCGGATCCTGTCCTTCTCGCCCCGCGGGGTCGTCGTTTCGAACGGTCCGGGCGACCCCAAGCGGGCTCCGGCGACCATCGCCACCGTGCGGAAACTCATGCGCGAGGGCCTGCCCGTCTTCGGGATCTGCCTGGGCAACCAGATCCTGGCCCTAGCCGCCGGGGCCGACACGTATAAGCTGAAGTTCGGCCACCGCAGCCAGAACCAGCCTTGCCTCGAGGAGGGGACCAAGCGCTGCTACATCACGAGCCAGAACCACGGCTTCGCTGTCGACCGGAAGACCCTGCCGCGCGATTGGGCCCCCTGGTTCACGAACGCCAACGACGGGTCGAACGAGGGGGTCCGGCACCGCCGCCGGCCGTTCTGGAGCGTCCAGTTCCACCCCGAGGCCTGCCCGGGCCCGACGGACACGGAGTTCCTCTTCGACGAGTTCCTGGAGGCGGCCGGATGAGGAAGCCGCGAAGGGTCCTGATCCTCGGTAGCGGGGCGCTCAAGATCGGCGAGGCCGGAGAGTTCGATTACTCGGGGAGTCAGGCCATCAAGGCCCTCAAGGAGGAAGGCGTCGAGGTCGTCCTCGTCAACCCCAATATCGCCACTATCCAGACGTCCGAGCACCTGGCCGACCGGGTCTACTTCCTCCCGGTCACGCCGTATTTCACGGAGAAGGTCATCGCCCGGGAAAGGCCCGATGGGATCCTGCTCTCCTTCGGCGGCCAGACGGCCCTCAACTGCGGCGTTGCCCTCTCCCGGAGCGGCGTTCTCCGGAAACACAAGGTGCCCGTCCTCGGCTCCCCGATGGAGGCCATCGAAAAGACCGAGGACCGGGAGCTCTTCAACCGGGCCCTGGCCGAGTGCCGGCTGAAAACGCCCCGCGGGATCGCGGTCCGGACGGTCGAGGAAGGGCTCCGGGCGGCCGGGTCGATCGGCTACCCCGTCATGGCCCGCGTGGCCTACGCCCTGGGCGGCAAGGGAAGCGGCATGTCCGCGACCCCCCGCGAGCTCCGCGAGGCTCTCCGGAAGGCCTTCGCCTCCGCCCCCCAGGTCCTCATCGAGGAATACCTCGCCGGCTGGAAGGAAATCGAGTACGAGGTCGTCCGGGACCGGGCCGATAACTGCATCACCGTCTGCAACATGGAGAATTTCGACCCCATGGGGATCCACACCGGGGAGAGCATCATCATCGCCCCGTCCCAGACGCTGACGAACGAGGAGTACCACCGCCTCCGCGAGATCTCGATCCGGGCCGTCCGGCACCTGGGTATCGTCGGCGAATGCAACATCCAGTTCGCCCTCAACCCGCGCAACGGCGACTACCGGATCATCGAGGTCAACGCGCGCCTTTCGCGGAGCTCGGCCCTGGCCAGCAAGGCAACGGGCTACCCCCTGGCCTTCGTCGCCGCCAAGCTTGTCCTGGGGCACCTTCTCCCGGACCTCCCGAATTCCATCACCAAGGTCACGTCGGCCTGTTTCGAACCGGCCCTGGACTACCTCGTCGTCAAAATCCCGCGCTGGGACCTCAAGAAGTTCGGCCGCGTCTCGAAGAAGATCGGTTCCGAGATGAAGTCGGTGGGAGAGGTCATGGCCGTCGGCCGGTCGTTCGAGGAGGCCATCCAGAAGGCGGCCCGGATGCTCCAGATCGGGATGTACGGCCTCGTCGCCAACGAGAACTACTCTTTCGAGAACCTGGAGAAGGAGCTCCGCCATCCGACCGACGAGCGGCTCTTCGGCATCGCCGAGGCCCTCAAGAAAGGGATGACCGTCCCGCGGATCCACGAGCTGACCCGGATCGACAGGTGGTTCCTCCACAAGATCAAGAACATCGTCGACTGCGAGGCCAGGATCCGGGGCCGCAAGCTCGGCGCGATCCCGCCCGACCTCCTCCTCGAGGCCAAGCGGAAGGGGTTCTCCGACAAGCAGATCGCCCTCATCTCGGGCTCGACCGAGATGCGCGTCCGGAGGAAGCGGAAGCAGGCCGGGATCGTTCCGGCCGTCAAGCAGATCGACACCCTGGCCGCCGAATACCCGGCCCGGACCAATTACCTCTACGTGACCTACAACGGCCGGGAGGATGACGTCGCTTTCCGGAACGGCCGCGGCGGGTCGAAGAAGGTCATGGTCCTCGGCTCGGGGTCCTACAGCATCGGTTCCTCGGTCGAATTCGACTGGTGCTGCGTCAACGCCGCCCTGGCCCTCAAGGAAATGGGATACATGACCCTCATGGTCAACTACAACCCCGAGACCGTGTCCACGGACTATGACATCTGCGACCGGCTCTACTTCGACGAGCTGAGCTTCGAGCGGGTTCTCGACATCTACGAGAAGGAGAAGCCCCTCGGCATCCTCCTCTCCATGGGCGGCCAGATCCCCAACAACATCGCCCTCAAGTGCCACCGGGCCGGGATGCGCGTCCTCGGCACCCCCCCGGCGAGCATCGACCGGGCCGAGAACCGCTATAAGTTCTCGAAGCTTCTCGACGAGCTCGGCGTGGACCAGCCGGAATGGAAGGAGCTCCGGAACCCGCGGGAGGCCAAGGCCTTCTCCCGCTCCATCGGCTACCCGGTCCTCATCCGGCCGTCCTACGTCCTGAGCGGGGCGGCCATGAGCATCGTCTTCAACGAGCGCTACCTCGACCGCTATCTCCAGAAGGCGTCCCGGGTGACGCCCGAATACCCGGTCGTGATCTCCAAGTTCATCATGAACGCCAAGGAGATCGAGCTCGACGCCGTGGCCGACCGCGGCAATGTCATCGCCTCGGCGATCATCGAGCACGTTGAGAACGCCGGCGTCCATTCCGGGGACGCGACCATGGTCCTCCCCCCGCAGAAGCTCTACATCGAGACCATCCGCCGGATCCGGGAGATCGGCCGGGAGATCGCCCGGGCCCTCCGGATCAGCGGGCCCTTCAATATCCAGTTCATCGCCAAGGACAACGAGATCAAGGTCATCGAGTGCAACCTCCGGGCCTCGCGCTCCTTTCCCTTCGTCTCCAAAGTGGCCCGGACGAATTTCATCGAGCTGGCTGTGGCCGCCATGATGGGCCAGCCGGTCCGGAACCGGAAGACGACCCTCGACCTGAACTACGTCGGGGTCAAGGCGCCGCAGTTCTCCTTCTCCCGGCTCAAAGGCGCCGACCCGATCCTGGGCGTCGAGATGGCTTCGACCGGCGAGGTGGCCTGCCTGGGCGACGACATCCACGAAGCCTTCCTCAAAGCCCTCCTGTCCGCGGGCTTCACCTTGCCCCGGAAAAACGTCCTCCTGACGATCGGCGGCGAGACCTCCAAGCACCGCTTCCTCGAGCCGGCCCGCAAGCTCCATGCCCTGGGACTCCACCTCTACGCCACCGAGCACACCTCGAACTTCCTCCGCGAGAACGGCGTCCCCAACACCAGGCTGTTCAAGGTCCACGAGAAGCGGGACCCGAACATCCGCGACTACATCGCCCGGAGGAAGATCGACTTCGTCATCTCCATTCCCAATCCGGCCAAGCGGATTGAGTTCGACTCCGATTACCGCCTGAGGCGGATGGCCGTGGACTTCTCCATCCCGATCCTGACCAACCTCCAGGTGGCCGACCTTTTCGTCAACGCCATCGCCGACCACCCCCTCGAAAGCCTCGCGGCCAAGCACTGGGCCGAGTACGAATAGGCCTGTCCGTGCTTGTGGCGTGCTCATCTTCTCGACTATAATGCTATCCGAGTGAGATGAGCATGAACTCGAAAAAGATCGCCACCCTTTTCATTCTCGTGCTTTTCCTCGGCGGGCTGTCCGTGTTCGCGGCCCAGGACGCGGCCGCGCGAGTGATAAAACTGAAAGTCAGCGCCGAACAGGCCAACCTCCGGGAAAAGCCCGACATCGGGAGCGCCGTCGTCCAGCAGATCCCCGAGGGCACGGTCCTCGAAGCCGACCGGAAAGAAGGGGAATGGTATCTCGTCCGCTACACCCTCGAGGACGGCGGGGTCATCGCCGGGTACATCCACGAGAGCCTCGTCACCGTCATGAACCCGTCACAGGCCCCGGAGCGGAAACCGGAAAGGGAACCGCGGCCCGTCTCAGGGCCAGCGAAGCTGCCCCTGGGTGACCGGCCGAGCGCCAGGCCCAGTTGGCCCGAAAGCCTGGTTCCCATCGACGTCTTTTTGTCCGCCGGCGGCAGCACGATCGTCGCCGACGACTTCAACCAGGGGGCCGCAGGGCTCGCAGGGTCGAACGCGGCTTTACTCGGCATCCCGGCCAGCGGCTCGGTCGGCGCGCTCCGCCTGGCTTACCTTCTCGGCTTCGAAGTCTTCTACAGGATCAGTCCCCGCCTCTCGGTCGGCTTGGGCATGGATTACCTGACGGGCCGGCGCTCGAGCCAGGTCAGCTACCCGAGCGGGGACCTTTCCCTCTTCGTCCCCAGCACGACGACCAAGCCGATCGTTGAGGCTATCCCCCTCAAGGTGGGTATCCGTTACTACCCTCGTCCGGACTTCTACATCCGGGGGAGCTTCGCCTACTACTCGGTCAAGGCGGGATACGACTACACGTTCGTGGCGTCCCAAGACAGCTGGCAGGAATGGAAAGGGTGGGCAAAGGCCCATGTCCTGGGGATGGAGGTCGCGGTCGGCGGCGAGTGGAGGATCGGCCCGCGCCTCCTCTTTTTCTCCGAAGCGGGGTTCCGGCTGGCTCAGCTCGACAATTTCAAAGGCACGGACGCATACCGGAGTTCGGACGGCTCGTCCTCGACCGAGGCCGGGTCCCTGTGGTATTACCAAGCGCTGGGCGCCGACGGGCGGAGTTACAATCTCCTCTTCGTCCGTTCAGCCGAGCCATCCGGGTCCGGCATCCTCGGCGCCCGCAAGGCCGGGCTCAACCTGAGCGGGACGATCCTCAGGGCCGGGGTCAAATTCCACTTCTGAGGCTGCGGGTGGCCCTAACGACTGCTCCTCTTTCTCCGTGAAAGAAGCTCCGTTTTTCGCCGCGCTCGCTTGACGTGAAGCATCAGCAGGGCTATCCTTGAACGGAGAGGACATCATGGCCTTGAACCCAAAACTCCTGAGCATTCTGGCCTGCCCGCTCTGCAAGACCGAGGTCAAGCTCACGGCCGACGAGAAGGGCTTGAGATGCGTGACCTGCTATCGTGTCTTTCCCATCCGGGACGATATCCCCGTCATGCTCATCGACGAAGCGGCCATCGAGCCTGGCCGCCCCGTCAAGGGATGAAGGCGAGGGAGGACTCCACCCTTTGACGGTGCTAGGCCTTCCAGGCCTTGGCCCCGTCAAGGCCTGACCTGTCCCCGGCTCCCTCTATTTATTTTGCGTCCCGAATCCCTTATAATGAACAATCATGTGCGGCGTCATCGGGATGTGGGCCAACGATTTCGTCGTCCGCGACCTGTACCAGGGCCTTCTGGCCATGCAGCACCGGGGCCAGGACGCCGCGGGCGTCATCACCTATGACGGGCGGTTCCATACGCAGAAGGGCAACGGCCTGGTCCGCGACATCTTCACCGTCGAGGCGATCCAGCACCTCCGAGGCCCGATCGGGATCGGCCACACCCGCTACCCGACCATCGGCGGCGGGGGCGGCGAGGACGCCCAGCCCTTTCAGCTCAACTCCCCGTTCGGCATCATCATGGCCCACAACGGGAACGTGGCCAACCACCGGGAGCTCAAGGAGGAGCTTTTTGAGAAGCACCACCGGCTCCTCAACTCCGACTGCGACGTCGAGATCATCCTCAACATTTTCGCCGAATCCCTGGCCCACGAGAAGGCCCGCGTCCTGGAGCCGGAGCATATCTACCGGGCGGTCGAGAGCGTTTTTCAGAAGGTCAAAGGCAGCTACTCGGTCGTCGCCTACATCGCCGAGCAGGGGCTGGTGGCTTTCCGGGACCCCTACGGGATCAAGCCCCTGGCTTACGGCGTCCGGAAGGACGGCCTCCTGCCGTCCTACGCCTTCGCCTCGGAAACCGTCACTCTCAACATCATGAATTTCGGCGACATCCGGGACGTCGAGGCCGGGCAGGCCGTCTTCCTCGACAAGGGCCGGCGCCTCCACAAGAAAAAACTGGCCCACTGCGCCCATTCCCCGTGCCTCTTTGAATGGGTCTACTTCGCCCGGCCGGACTCTTTCATCGACAAGGTCAACGTCTACAAGTGCCGGGTCAACCTGGGCCGTTTCCTGGCCGCGGAGATCAGGAGGCGGAAGCTCGGGATCGACGTTGTCGTGCCCGTGCCGGACTCGGCCAGGGACGCGGCCATCGAGATCGCCCGGAGGCTCAACCTCAAGTACAGCGAGGCCTTGGTCAAGAACCGGTACATCGGCCGGACCTTCATCATGCCGAGCGTCGACAAGCGGAAAGACTCGGTCCTCCAGAAGCTCAGCCCCATCGCCTCGGAGATCAAGGGCAAGAAGGTTCTCCTTGTCGATGACAGCATCGTCCGCGGCAACACGTCCCGGGCGATCATCGAGATGATCCGGGAGTCCGGGGCCAAGAAGGTGTACTTCGCTTCCTATTCGCCGCCGCTCCGCCACCCGTGCGTCTACGGCATCGACATGCAGACGAAGACGGAGTTCGTGGCCCAGGACGCCGACGAGAAGGCCGTGGCCAAGAAGATCGGCGCCGACAAGGTCATCTACCAGAGCCTCGGCTCGCTCAAGAAGGCGGTTGCGATGGAGAACCCGAAGATCAAGAACTTCTGCGCCGCCTGTTTCGATGGGATCTACCCGACAGGCGACATCACGCCGGACCTTCTCGAAGATATCGAGAGGGAGCGGAAGCTCGCCCAGGACGGCCAGCTCGAGCTCAACATCTAGGCCTCGCCCCGCCGCTCGGGGCCGGCTCCTTCATCGCCCGCCTACCTCAGGCCCGAAGGCGCCCAGGATGTCCTGCGTCCGCCCGATGTTCCCGATCCCCACGGAGAACTTGAACTCTGTTTCCGGCGGGAGACGGTAATAATAGACCCTGGCCTCGAATTGAAAATCGAGGCACTGGTAGTGGTAAACGACCTGGGCGGCCGTGTAGAGGAGCTTCTTCGCCTGGATATTGTAATCCACTTCCCCCTGGAGCCCCAGGGACGAGCCCGGCAGCCGCAAGCCGCCCGTGACGCCGATCTCATGGCGGTTGTAGAGCGGTCCGAGAGTGGGGTCGGCCCCCGCGACCCACGAGTTCATGCTTTTATACCAGTTCAGGGACAGGAACCGGCCGTCCTCCTTCGAGCCCGCCGTCGAGGTCAGCCTGAGGCTCGAAAAGTCGTGGTAATAGGGGTTATATCCGATGGCGGCGTCGAGGCTGAAGTTTTCCTTCGGGTAATACCTCAGGGTCCCGGTGATCTCCGAGAGCCGCGGCGGCTTCCCGTTGACGAGGTACTCCTTGAGGGGGCCGCTATCGGGGGAGAAGTAGACGGTCTGGCCCAGGCCGAAGGACAGGATTTCGGTCGGCCGGTCTCCTTCTTTGATGAAGAACCGGCTGGTCAGGCCGTAGCTCATCTGGTGGTAGCGATAGAAGCCGGTGGGGGTCACGATCCTGTCGGCCTGGCCGATCGGGCTGTCGTAAGAGTAGTTGACATATGGCTCGATGACGTTCTTGAGCCAGGGTTCGCCGGTCCGGCCGTAATAGACCCTGTAGAAAACGGGTCCCGTGAGATCGAGGTTAACCACGATATTCTTCGTGAACAGAGGGTCGTTCTGGACCTGGCCTGTCGCCGGATCAAGGCTCTTGGCGTAGTAGACGAAATTGGCCGTGACGGAGGTGTTGGCCGTCAGCCAGGGGATGGACGTGAACGGCAGGCTCAAGGTCGGGCTAACCGAGAGGTCCGTCGACCGGCGCTCCGTCCCGGCCTTGAACGCCGAGTCCCATCCGTACTGCCAGTTGTTGAAGCCGGCGCTCAGCGAAAAATAGAACGGGGAGAAGAGCTTGACCTTGAAGACGTTGAAATTCACCTGGGGGAGAGAGGCGCTGACGATGGAGTCGTTGAGCTCGGAAAAATAGGTCTCGTTGCGGGACGCCCGGACGCTCAGATTGAAATGGGACCAAGACCGCGACAGGAACACCTGCGAGCTCCTGTTTGAGACCGAGGCCCGGCGGAATTCGTCGTCGAACTCGCTCAGAAAGTTATAAGATGTCTGGTAATCCACGCTGGCGGCCAGGGTGAACCCCAGCGGCAGCGCCTGGTTGTGGCTGATGCGGATGATGGAGCCCGGGCTCTCGGTCGTTCCCTGGGCGTCTTTCTTGAAGATGAAATGATAGAGGTCGATCTGGCCGCCGGTCCCTTTCGCAAAGAGGTAGCGGTATTCAAATCCCAAGCCCAGTCCGAGGGTGGGGTAGGCATCGAGGCTGAAGGTCGCGTCCATGTTCCTCCCGATCGCGAGATAGAAACCTTGGGAGTACTCGAAGCCCTTGGTCCCGGTATAGCCGACCTTGGGCATGAGGAAGCCCGTCGCCCGGTCTTCCAGGGGATACCGGAGATAGGGCAGGTAGAAGACCGGGATCTTCTTGACCGACAGGACGGCGTTCCACATCTCCACGTAGGCGTCCTTCTTCAGGTTGGCCCGGGAAAAGGAAAAGCCCCAGCGGGGGACGGGCTGGGTGCACGAGCTGAGCCAGGCTCGGCTGAGGTAGAAGAGGTCCGTCGTCTTACGTTCGATCGAGTCGGCCGTGTACAAAATGGATGGCTGGATCATCCCCGAGGCCTTTTCGACCCGTCCGATCTCCGTGTCCAGGTTGAAAATGACCCTCTCCCCCCTTGTGACCTCGTTCCGGACCTGGATGACGACGTTCCCTTCGGCGAAAACGTCTTTGGTTGCGGGATCGAATTCCACGCGGTCGGCCAGGAGCAGGAGATCTTTGTACTGGATCTCCACGTCTCCCGAGGCGTAGATCCGGTTCTTGGTGATTTCTTTGTTCCGGGCGACGAGCCTGACCTCGGCCTGCGGGGAGGGGGTCTCTTGGCGGCCGGAGCCGGCGAGCTCCAAGGCCGAGACCGGAGGAGCCGGCGTCCTCAGCCCGAGGAGCGCGAGCCAGGCGACGACGGCAGGAAGGAGGCGCCTTACCCCGAGGAGTTGGGGCTTCATTGATATGAAGTTAGCACATCCCCCCGGGTGAATCAAACCGGGGTCAGTCGTCAGGAGGCTGGCCCTTGGTATACTTGTTCATGGCCCGGAAAAGGCTCAAGAGACCTGAGATGACCCCGAGGACCGTGAAGATGAGGAGGAGCCAGGGACCCGTTCCCAGCCAGCGGTCAAGGAAATATCCGAAGAAAAGGCCGACGATGATCGAGGACGGCAGCATGAGCCCGACGGAGCTCAACTCGGCGAGCTTCCGGAAGCTGGGCCGTGGCGGTTTTGGGGTCGTCATGGACTCTTCTGGGGGCGAGGCGGCTCGATCCCCCGATTATTCTCAAGAACGGACGGGGGATTGTCAAGCGCCGGGAATCCCGGGCCATGGGTCGGATCTCCGGGTCCGGTGCTGCGTCCCGCGAACTCCCGGCAATCCCCGCTTGGACGTGCTATACTAGGCGGGAGCCGGCCGCGCCGGAAACGAAAGGAACTCCCCCCGATGAGCCAGGCCGAGATCCAGGACGAGCGGATCCTCCGCAGGATCCCCCTCGAGATCCTCGCCCTCTCGGCCGTCCTGGGCCTGGCCGCCGCTCTCCTCTTCAGCGCCCTGGCCGGCCTCCTCTTTTTCGCCGGCGGAGGGCTCGCGGCGCTGGGCTTTCTCTGGCTCAAGCGCTCCCTGACCCGGCTCCTCGCCAAGGATAAGGAGGGCGCCCTCCGGTCCGCGATCCTCCTGTACGCTCTCCGCCTCGGGTTGATTTGCGCGGTCTTTTTGATTATAATCCTCATCTTCCCGGGGAAGATTCTGGCCTTCGGCGCCGGTTTTTCCACGATCGTCCCCGTTTTCCTGGCGGAAGGCGTCGGGGCCCTTCTTCGCATGAAGACATGGAAGGCCTAGAACACACTCTTTTCACCGTCGAGCTCTTCAACAAGATCTTCGGCAAACCCCTGGCCTCGCTCCTCGGCCTCTTCGGAGTGAAGGTCGCCGACCCCCTCCATCTCTTCCCCGACTACGTCGTGATGGTCATCCTTGTTACGGCAATCCTGATCGTCGTCTTCACCCTGGCCTCCCGCAAGCTCAGCCTCGTCCCCTCAGGCCGCCAGAGCGTCCTCGAGATGATCTTCGGGCTCTTCGAAGGCCTGGTCATGGACACCATCGGCCCCGAGGGGAAAGCGTACCTTCCCGTCATCGGGACCGTCGGCCTCTTCATCTTCTCCTGCAACCTCATCGGGCTCGTCCCCGGCTTCATGTCGCCGACGAGCAAGCTCAACGTGACGGTCGGCTGCGCCCTGGCCGTCTTTTTCTACTACCACGTCCAGGGGGTCAAGGCCCAGGGCCTGAAATATTTCAAGCATTTCATGGGCCCCATCCCGGCCCTGGCGCCGCTCATGATCCCCATCGAGATCATCAGCCATTTCTCGCGCCCGGTCTCGCTCTCGATGCGGCTTTTCGGGAACATCTTCGCCGAGGAGCTGCTCATCGTCATCATGGCCTCCATTATCCCGTTCCTCCTCCCCCTGCCGTTCATGGCCGTGGCCATCTTCACCTCGGTCATCCAGGCTTTCGTCTTCGTCCTCCTGGCCTGCATCTATATCGCCGGGGCCGTCGCCCAAGAAGAAGAACACTAAATGGAAAGGAGTTCCGTCATGTCCCAAAAACTCAAAGCCTTGAGCGTCCTCTTTTTCCTTGCCGCGGTCTTCGCCGCTCCTCTCCTCGCCCAGGAAGCCGGGGCGCCCAGCGCGGCCAAGGCGTCCCTGTACAAGATCTCGCTCATGGTCGGCGCCGGCATCATCACCATCTCCGTCGCGGCCGGGGCGTTCTGCCAGGCGAAGGCCATCAGCAGCGCCTGCGAGGGCATTTCCCGGAATCCCAACGGGGCCCCGCACATCCGTTTCCTCCTGATCTTCGGGCTCGTCCTGATCGAAACCCTCGTCATTTACGCCCTGCTCATCACGATCATCATCCTGATGGTCCAGTGGGGTAAGTACGTCTAAGGGCTTCCGGAGAGGGTCCGCGGGACCGCGCCGGGACGGATGAAGCTCTCGCCGTTCAGGATACTCGCCGCTTCCTTCAAGCGGTTCAACGACGACAAGTGCTGGACGTCGGCCATCGTCATCTCCTACTTCGCCCTCCTCTGCACGGTCCCTCTCCTGGCCCTCTTTTTTTACGGTTCGACCAAGATCCTCGGCAGTACCGAGATCGCCCTCCGGAGCCTGAACATCTTCACGGACGAGTTCTTCGCCCGCTCCGACCCGGGATTCTTCACCCGGCTCCAGGGGTTGTCCGGGACGGTCAACAACCTCGGGATTTTCGGCCTCCTGGGCTCGCTCATCTCCGCAAGCTTCCTTTTTTCGAACCTCATCGCGGCCATCAACGTCATCTTCAAGACCACGTACCACCGGTCCTTCTTCTACAACCGCCTCATAGAATACGTGGTCATGTTCATCGTCGGCATCGTTATGCTCTTCTCCCTGGCGATCACGGCCGTATGGACGGCCCTCGGCCGGTCCATCCAGGAAAGCGACATCGTGCGCTCCTACCTCAATCCCGACGTCGTCCGGCTCGTCAACAATGTTTTCATCCAGTACGTGATCCCTTATTTCCTGACCTTCCTCGTTTTCTTCATCATCTATAAATTCATCCCCGAGCGGAAGGTCCACACCAGGGCCGCAGTTTTTCCGGCCGCGGTCGCGGCCCTGCTCTATGAGCTCTTCAAGAGGATGTTCGCGTTCTACGTCGTTCATTTCTCGGCCATCGGGGTCGTCCTAAACAAGCTTCTCCAGGGGACCCTGACGTCGATCATTTTCTTCCTGCTCTGGATCTCCTTCTCGCTGGTCATCATGCTCTGGGGGGCGGAGCTCGGCGCCGTGATCAACGAAACGCTCGACGCGGCGGGGCCTGGCCTCGCACCTAACGGGCCCGGCTCGTAACCTCAGAAAGGTGTATAATGCGAGGGGGGAGATAAAAAGTGCTAAAATCGAGATCGCTCAGTTCCTCTATTGCGTTCCGACGCATATCCTGCGGACTCACAAAAGGCGCATTTGTCCTCGCGCTCCTTTTCATATCTGCCGCCCTCTTTCCTCAAGACCTCTCCTACAATGTCCGAGTCCTCAATATTGCGGTCCCGGTCCGCGTGTTCCAAGGCGACCGGTTCGTCGATAATCTGACGCTTCAAGACTTCGAGGTTTATGAGGATGGCGAGCCCCAGAAGATCGAGGCCGTCTATCTCATCAAGAAAACAAACCTCGAGAGGAAGGAAGAGATAACGACCTTCAAGCCTGAGACATCCAGGTCCTTCTATCTATTTTTTTCTTTATACGAGCCCAACCCGCAAGTTTCCAAAGCCCTGGCTTACTTTTTCCAGAACGTCATCACGCCGGAAGATCATCTTCTCGTGATCAGCCCCCGGGCCGTTTACGATCTGAAAAAGGAGATCGCGGGAAAGGTCCCTGCCGAAAAGATCGTCGCCGAGCTGAATAAAAAGCTGAGGAAGGATATTTTGGCCGGAAACTCGGCTTACCTCTCTGTCCTTGCCGACCTCAAGCGGATGGTTGGCGCCGGCAGTAATCTGGAGACAGACACCGCTGAAATGTCGGAAGAGGCACGGCTTGGAATGTTTGGCACAGGGACAATCGAAGAATATCTGATGAGATACCGGGCCGACGTAAATCAATTAGAGCAGTTGCGGACGATCGACGAGGAAAAATTCCTCGATTTCGCTAGGGCCTTGAAAAAGACGGAGGGGCAGAAAATCGTCTTCTATTTTTATCAGAAAGAATTTGTCCCGCTTCTAGACGCAAAGACCATTGGTAAATACTTCGAAAATCCCTTTGTGCAATCACTCATTACCGAGCTATCCGATATATTGAACCAAAAGTCTTCGCTCGATATGGACCGCCTGAAGAAGACGTTCGCCGATTCCTCCATCAATGTCCATTTTCTTTATCTAACGAAAAATCCCGCCGATATGGCGTTAACCCAGATCGGCGAGAGGCAGGATATTTTTTCCACGTTCGACGAAATCGCCAAGGCGACGGGAGGCTTAACCGCCCGTTCGGCGAACGCGGATTACCTGATGCGGCAGGCGGCCGCGGCGGCTGAAAACTACTATCTCCTCTACTACTCGCCGAAAGACAAGAAACAAGACGGAAGATTTCGACAGATCCGGGTTGAGATCAAAACGGGCAGCTATCGGATCTCCCACCTGTCAGGCTATTTTGCCAACTGAGTACTTAAGGGTTTCTTCGGTCGTTAAAATAATCTAGATCAGCGGCGGGAAAGATATTCCTCGGCGGACAGGGCGGCGTGGACGCCCGTGCCCACGGCCGTGGCGATCTGCTTGGGGCAGGCGTCGGAAACGTCCCCGGCGGCGAAGATGCCGGGGACCGATGTTTCCATGTTGAGGTCGACCTTGACCTGGCCCCATTCATTGAGGTCGAGGAAACCCCGGACAAAACCCGTCTGGGGCTCGGTCCCTATCGAAACGAAGAGTCCGTCGACGGGAAGATGTATCTTATTGTTTGTCTTCAGGTTCCGGAGATCCAGCGATTCGATCTTGTCCCCGCCGTTGATGGCCTCGACCACGGTGTCCCAGAGGACCTGGACCTTTTCGTTGGCGAAGATGCGCTCCTGATAGATCCGTTCGCCGCGGAACCTGTCCCGCCGGTGGATGACGGTCACTTTCCGGCAGTACTTGGTCAGGAAGAGGGCCTCCTTGAGGGCGTTATCCCCTCCGCCGACCATGGCGATGTCGCGGCCGGCGAAGAAGGCGCCGTCGCAGGTCGCGCAGTAGGACACGCCGCGGCCCGTCAGTCGGCTCTCGTTCTCGAGCCCGAGGCGGCGGTAGGCCGACCCGGTGGCGATGATGACGGCCCGCGCGATGTATTCATTTTTCGAGCCGCGGAGGAGCCAGGCCCCTTCGGAGCCCGAGATCTTATCGATCTCATCGGTCTCGACCTTCGCCCCGAACTTTTCGGCGTGCTTGTGGAAATCCCGCATCAACTCGAAAGGCGTGACCCCGTCGGGAAAGCCGGGGAAATTCTCGACCCAATCCGTCACCAGGATCTGCCCGCCGGGAAGCCCTTTCTCGAGGACAAGGGTCGATCGCCTGGCCCGGCCGGCGTAGATCGCGGCCGAGAGTCCGGCTGGCCCGGCTCCGACGATGATGACATCCCAAGGGCCGTTCATGTTTCAAACGTATTTCGTGAACAGGTCGATGATATCGTTCTTGGAACGGAATCCCACGAGTCTGTCCTTGAGCTCGCCGCCCTTGAAAACCATCAGCGTGGGGATGGACATGACGCCGTAGGTGACGGGCGTTTTGCCGTTCTCGTCGACGTTGATCTTGACGACCTTCAGCTTCCCCTGGTTGGCCTTGGCGATCTCTTCGAGGAGCGGGGCGATCATCAGGCAGGGCCCGCACCACGGCGCCCAGAAATCGACCAGGACCGGCAGGTCGGACTTCAGGACCTCCTGCTCGAAATCGGCATCCCCGCCTTGAACGATCGCATCGGACATCATTTCCTCCTCAACGGGGGAAGAATCCCCTCCGAGAGCCTTCGCCAGGGTTGGATTCGCGGCCATCGGCCGCCGCGCGGTCCATCATAGCGGCGGCCTCCCAAATTGTCAAACCCTGCCGGACGGGCCCCGTTTTGTGCGTCACAAGAAAGGGCCTCGGGTTTGGCCTCCACTCCAGAGTGCGGTTCTCGACGCCTCCCCGAACCGTTCTTTCTCGGCGTCTGCGGAACTCGCTCAGCACTCTCTGCCCCGCCCCGAGTCTTAAAAAGCGGGTTTCCTTTCTCCCGCTTTTTTCCGATCCCTCGGACTCCGATGAATCATGCTCAGACATCCTCGCCGCCCTCATGAGAGGGGATCCTGTCTAGAAAGGCCCCTCTCATGAGGATTCCCTCGAAAAACGCTTCGGAGAGGCTTAACCGCACATGACGTTCCGGCCAATCCTCGAGGCCCTTTTCGCCCAGGGACTGACACTGTGGTCAACGAGGAGAGCGGCGACGGGGTCACCCGAAAGCCCCCGTTTGGAAGGGGGCCCGTCGGCCTTGCGACGGGGGAACCGGGACAGGTTCCCGGGGGCCGGGGGATAAGGGTGGCCCCTGCGCCGCCGTGACCGGGGAAAATTGGACAGGACCCGTCCAACCATATTGATCTCAGAGGGACTCCCTCCGAGTCCGCATCCGCGAGAAAGAACGCTGAGGGAACTGCGTGAAAAGCCGCGCTCTAGAGTAGAAGCCACCCTCGAAGCCCTGAGCTTATTCGGCCCAGCTCAGCTTTTCCTTGACCAGGTCGTAGTAGCTCCGCCGGGGCGAGGTCACGAGCCGGAGCTCGACAGGCGCTTTCCGGACGGCGAGGGTGTCGTTCCTGTCGAGGACGCCGCCACGCTGGCCGTCGAGCGTCAGGTAGACCTCCTCCCCCCCGGTCAGGAGCTTGATCCGGACCTCGGATCCGGACGGGATGATCAGGGGCCGGTAGGTCAGGGTGTGGGGGCAGATGGGCGTCAGCACGGCCGCCGCGACCTGCGGGTGGATGATCGGCCCTCCGGCCGAAAGCGAATAGGCCGTCGACCCCGTGGGCGTTGAGACGATCAATCCGTCGGCCTTGAGCGTCGCGACGTCCCTCCCATCGATGAGGATCGTGAACTCGATCATCCGGGCCACCGCCCCTTTGGTGATGACAACATCGTTCAGGCAATAAGCGGGGCCGGCCTCGGTCGTGACCTCGAGGAGCGACCGCGGGCTGACGATGTCCTGGGCGCCGCCCAGGAAGGCGTCCAGGGTCAGGAAGGCCTCGCTGACGGGAATCTCGGTGAGGAAACCGAGGCGGCCCAGGTTGATCCCCATGACCGGGACGCCGGCCTGGGCGGCGCGGTAGGCGACGCTGAGCAGCGTTCCGTCCCCGCCGAGGACGACGACGAGATCCGAGGCGCCGGGGACTTCGGACCGAGGCAGGCCGTCGGGCCGCCCGAGCTTCCGGGCGGCCACGTCCTCGAGGACGCAGTCGATGCCCCGTCCGCCGAAATAGCCGAGGACGCTCTTCAGAAGCTCCTCGACCTGGGGCGCGTGCGGTTTGATGACGATGCCGGCTTTCTTAATGGTCCTCATGGCTGATGGCCTCCTTGATCCAGATCTCCGCCGCATCCCGGCCGGGGTCCGCCCCTCCCCGGACCCAAGAGCCGAAAAACTCCACGTTGCCCTTCTGGCCGCGGGTCGACGAGCGGATGAGCCCCCGGAGGCCGAAGCCGAGCTCCCGGGCCCCGAGGACAACGCGGCCTAGGACCTTCTCGTGGATGGCCGGGTCCCGGACGATCCCCTTTTTCCCAACCTCGTCCCGCCCCGCCTCGAACTGCGGCTTGACCAGGGCCAGGAGGAGCCAGGCCCCGGGGAGCTCCTTCAGGGCGGGCAGGACCTTGAGCAGGGAGATGAAGGAGACATCCACAGTGACAATATCCGGAAGATCGGCCAAGTCGCCGGGCCCGAGGTAGCGGGCGTTCTTCTCGACCTGGACGACCCGCGGATCTCCCCGCAGCTTCCAGTCGAGCTGCGCCGTGTCCACGTCCACCGCGTACACCCTTCTCGCCCCGCGCTGGAGGAGACAGTCCGTGAAGCCCCCGGTCGAGGAGCCGACGTCCACGGCGATCTTGCCTCCGACGTCCACGGCAAACCGGTCGAGGGCCTCGGCCAGCTTCAGGCCGCCGCGGCCGACAAAGGGGAGCGTTTCCTTGATCAGGAGGTCCGCCGTTCCGTCGATAAGGCTTCCCGCCTTGAGGATCCTCGCCTCCCCGGAAAAAACGAGCCCGGCCATGATCATGGCCTGCGCTTTTTCCCGGCTCGGCGCGAGCCCCCGCGTGACCAGCAGCTTGTCGGCGCGCTCTTTCATGACGGCGAGGCGTAAAAGGACCTGATCTTCTCCACGAGTCCGGCCGCGTCCAGACCGCAGATCCGGCGGATCTCCTCGGCCTTGCCCAAAGGATAAGCTTCGATGGGAAGCCCGATGGCCAGGAACCTCAGGCCGAAGCGTCTTTCCCGGTCGACGAGCTCGCGGACGGCGCTCCCCAGGCCACCGGCGACGACGCCTTCTTCGGCCGTGATGATGGTCCGGCCGGGCTGGGCGTAGCGGAGGATGAGCTCCTCATCCAGCGGCTTGGCGAAACGGGCGTTCACGACGGCCAGCGAGATCCCGGCCTTCTCCAGCTCGCGGGCGGCTTCGAGGGCCGGCGGGATCATGTTCCCGAAAGCAAAAAGGAGGTCCCGGCCTTCCTTGAGGGTCTCCGCGCGGCCCAGCGGGATCAGCTTGAAGTCCGGGTCCCGCGCCACCCCCGGGCCGGCCCCTTTCGGAAAGCGGACGGCGGCCGGGTGGCCGTAGGACAGGGCGGACCAGAGCATGTGCTGGAGCTCGTTCTCGTCCTTAGGCGCCATAACGATGATGTTGGGCATGTGCCTGAGGTAGACGATGTCGTTGACCCCCTGGTGGGTCGGCCCGTCGTCCGGGACGATCCCCGCCCTGTCCAGAGCGAAAACGACGGGCAGGTCCATCAGGCAGATATCATGATAGACCTGGTCGTAGGCCCGCTGGAGGAAGGTCGAATAGATGGCCACGACCGGCTTGAACCCGGAGATGGCCAGCCCCGCGGCGAAGGTGACGGCATGCTGCTCGGCGATCCCCACGTCGAAGAACCGGTCCGGGAACCTCTCGGCGAACCGGCCGAGGCCCGTCCCCTCGCCCATCGCCGCCGTGATGGACAGGACCTTCCCGTCCTTCCGGGCGATCTTGACCATGGTTTCGCCGAAGACCGAAGAGAACGAGGGCGCGTGCCCGGGACCGTTGTTCTTCGGCGTGCCCGTCGCGATCTCGAAGGGCCCGGCCCCATGGAATTTTTCCGGGTCCGTCCGGGCCGGCTGGTATCCACGGCCCTTCTGCGTCACGCACTGGATGAGGATGGGGCCATCGTACTTTTTGGCCAGCTCGAAAGCCTCGATGAGGGACCGGATGCTGTGTCCCTCGATCGGGCCGACATACTTGATGCCGAGCTCCTCGAAAACGAGCCCGGGAAAAATGGTCTTCTTGATGAGCTCTTCCAGAGCATGGCCGGCCTGGATCATGGGCCAGCCGACGACGGGGATGGCCTTGAGGAAGGATTTCGCCTGGTCCTTGAGCCGGATGAAATGCTGGCCGGAGACAAGGTAGGACAGGTATTTGGACCAGGCCCCCACGTTGGGCGATATCGACATCTCATTGTAGTTGAGGACGATGATCAGCCGCTCCCGAAGGTGGCCGATCTGGTTCAGGGCCTCCAGGGCCACCCCGCCCGTGAGGCTTCCGTCCCCGATGACGGCGATGACGTGGAAGTCCTCTTTTTTCTTGTCCCGGCCGACGGCCATGCCGAGCGCCGCGGACAGGGCCGTGGAGGCGTGCCCCGTGTTGTAGGCGTCGTGCTCGCTCTCCTCGCGACAGGGGAAGCCGAGGATCCCGCCGCTCTGGCGGAGCCCGGCGAACCTCTCCCTCCGCCCGGTCAGGATCTTGTGGGTGTAGCACTGGTGGCCGACATCCCAGATGATCTTGTCCCGGGGAGAATCGAAGACATAATGGAGGGCCAGGGTCAGCTCGACGACGCCGAGGTTCGACCCGAGGTGGCCGCCGTTCCTGGAGACCGTTTCCAGGATGAGGGCGCGGATCTCCTCGGCCATGCCGGAAAGCTCCTGGATGGAGAGCTTCCTGAGATCGGCGGGGCTGTTGACCGAATCCATTTTCTTGGCCATGGTCACACCCCGCGCCCGGGGCTCAGCGTCCCGGCCAGATATCTGAGCTCCGCGGAGCCGATCTTCCCCTTGTCCAGGGCGGCTAGGGCGGCTGTCAGGCACTCCTCCAGCCGGGCCCGGGCTCCCTCGCGGCCGAAGAGGGCCACGGCGTCGAGCCCTGCCGGCGATCTGTCCCCTCCGGCGTCGGCCAGGTCATCGCGGAGCTGGAAGGCCAGCCCCAGCGCGGCCCCGTAGTCTCCGATAGCGGCCAGTCCCGGCGCCGGGGCGCCGGCGAGGATAGCCCCGGCCTTCGCCGCGGCCTGGATGAGCGCGCCCGTTTTTTTCCCGATCATGTCGATGAACGAGTCCGCGTCCGCCTCCTCACGCCTTAAGCTGAGGTCCAGCCACTGACCCATGACCATCCCCCCGACACCGGCCGCGGAGGCGATCTCCCGGAAGGCCCGGTCTTTTCTCTCGGGGTGCCCGCTATCCGGGGGGGTCCCGGCGATCACCTCGAACGCGAGAGACAGGAGTCCATCGCCCGCCAGCAGGGCCAGCCCCTCGCCGAAGGCCTTGTGGCAGGAGGGACGGCCGCGGCGGAGATCATCGTTATCCATGGCGGGCAGGTCGTCATGGACAAGGGAGTAGTTGTGGATGAGCTCGACGGCGCAGGCATAAGGCAGGAGGGACGGCCGCGAAGCGCCGAAGGCTTCGCCGGCGGCCAGGAGGACGAGCGGCCGGAACCGCTTGCCTCCACCCAGGACGGCGTAGCGCATAGCCGCCAGGAGCCGGGACCCGTCGGCCGCGAGGAGCCGCTCGAGCTCACCGTCCACGGCCTGTCGCAGGCCGTCGAGATCGTTCAGGACGTCCACGTCGTCTCCTGCTCTCCTCACGCCTTCTCGTCCGTCCCGTCCTCCCCGGCCCGGTCGGGCTCGAAATCCTCCGTTTTCAGCCCGCCCTTCTCGTCCTTGAGCAGGATCTCGACCTTCCGCTCGGCCTTGTCCAGCTCCCCCCGGAGGAACCGGGCGAGCTTGACGCCCTTTTCGAAGAGGGCCAGGGAGTCGTTGAGCGAGATCCCTTCCTTTTCGAGCTTGGCGACGATCTGTTCGAGCTCCGCCAGCGCTTTTTCAAAGGTCATGTTCGTCATGAGCTCTCCTTCAGGAAACGCGATTCCAGGAGCTTCTTCCTGTCCACGCTCCGGACCCGGGCCTCGAACTCCCCCCTGTAAAAGGACACGATGACCGCGTCCTCTTCCGTGATCTCGTCGATCTTATGGACGAGCCGCAGCCCGCCGTCCTTCCAGCAGAGGGCGTAGCCTTTTTTGAGGATGGCGAGGGGGCTCAAATTATCGAGATTGGTCGAGAGCCTCTCCCAGGCGGCCCGACGGTCACGCAGGTTCCGGACAAAGAGGTATTTCAACCGCTCGGACGAGAGCGCGACCGAGGTCCTTTTCTCCGCGAGCCCCCGGCGCCTGGTCTGGATGACGTTGCGGGCCTTCGTGTCCAGGTCATCCACGCGATGGATGAGCTCCTTCAGCCCGAGCCGGAAATTCTCGAAGATCCGGTGACGGGCGAGGTCATCCACTTCATACTTCCGCTCCCGGAGGGAGCTCTTAACGAGCTCGCCCAGTCTCCGGGACATCGTCCTGATCCGTTCCTCGAACGCTTCCTCTTTCTCGATCACGATCTCGGCCGCGGCGGAGGGCGTGGGGGCCCGGACATCGGCCACGAAATCGGCGATCGTGTAATCGACCTCGTGCCCGACGGCGGAGATGACGGGCTTCGGCGAGCGGAAGATGGCCCGGGCCACGGCCTCCTCGTTGAAGGCCCACAGGTCCTCGATAGAGCCGCCGCCCCGGCCGACGATGATGACGTCGACCGCCGGGAGCATCCCCAGATGATCGAGCCCTTCGGCGATCTCGCGGGCCGCCCCCTCGCCCTGGACCTTGACCGGGTAGATGAGGATCCGGAGCCGGGCATAGCGGCGCTCCAGGACGCGGAGGATGTCGCGGATCGCGGCGCCCGTGGGCGAGGTGACGACGCCGATCGTCCGAGGCCTCAGGGGGAGTTTTTTCTTTCGCTCAAGGTCGAACAGGCCCTCGGCTTTGAGCTGCTCCTTGAGCTGCTCGAAGCGAAGCTGCAGGGCGCCTTTTCCCTTGGGTTCGACCAGGTCGACGGAAAGCTGGTAATCTCCCCGGGCCGCGTAGACCGTGATCCTGCCCCGGCAGACGACTTTCAGCCCGGTCTTCATCTCGAACGGGACTTTTTGAACTTCGCCCTTCCACAGGACGGCCTTGAGAATGCTCTTTTCGTCCTTGAGGGAAAAATAGACGTGCCCGGAGGCCGCCTTCGTGTAGCCGGAGATCTCCCCCTCGACCCAGACCTGGGGGAAGGCGACCTCGAGGGCCGCCTTGACGATCTCGGTGAGCTGCGAGACCGTGTAGACCAGGTCCGGTTTCACCAGACCTTCATTCATCGTGCCCGTCCTCCGCCAAAACCTCCCTTTTGATCGAGAGGGCCTTTCCCGTCCCGGGTTCGATCTCGACGAAGACGCAGGAGAGGAACAGGCCGTCGCGGGACGGCTCGAAGCGCTGCGGCCTCGAGGTCAGGAACCTCTGGAGGGCCTGCTCCTTGGAGATCCCGATCACGGCGTTCCGGCCCCCGACCATGCCCACGTCGCTGATGTAGGCCGTTCCCTTCGGCAGGATCCGCTCGTCGGCCGTCGGGACGTGGGTGTGGGTCCCGATGACCGCCGAGACGCGGCCGTCGAGATACCAGCCCAGGGCCTGCTTCTCCGAGGTGGCCTCGGCGTGGATGTCGACGATGATGATGGGCGTTTCCGCGGCCAGGGCCGCGACCTCCTCGTCGGCCCGCCGGAAGGGACAGTCCAGCGGCTCCATGAACACCCGCCCCTGGAGGTTGAGGACCGCCGCCTTGACCCCGTCGCCGTGCTGAAAGACATAGGAGGAATGGCCGGGGTTGACGGCCGGATAGTTGGCCGGCCGGATGAGCCGGGGCTCCCGGCCGAGATAGGGCAGGGCCTCCTTCTTGTCCCAGATGTGGTTGCCGGAGGTCAGGACGTCGACCTGGAGGAAGAGCTCCTTCCCGATTTCCTCGGTGATGCCGCTGCCGCCGGCGGCGTTCTCGCCGTTCGCGACGATCATGGACGGGGCGTATTTCTTGATCAGGCTAGGCAGGAACTTGTCCATGGCCCGCCGGCCCGTCCGGCCGATGACGTCACCGAGGAAGAGGACCCCGAATTTATCTGGCATATTCCACGGCCCTCATTTCCCGGATGACGGTGACCTTGATCTGCCCGGGGTAGTCGAGCTCGTTCTTGATCCGGGCGGCGATCTCCTTGGCGGCCAGGGCGGCCCGGTCGTCGGAGACCTTCTGGCTCTCGACGATGATCCGGATCTCCCGGCCGGCCTGGAGGGCGAAGGCCTTGGAAACGCCATCGAAGGACGTGGCGATCTCTTCCAGCTTCTCGAGCCGCTGGATGTAGGTCTCGAGGAGCTCCCGCCGGGCACCCGGCCTCGCGGCCGAGAGCGTGTCGGCGGACTGGACGAGGACGGCCTCGATCGAGGGGAAGTCCACGTCCCTGTGGTGGGAGGCGATGGCCTGGACGACCTTCTCGGTCTCCCCGTATTTCTTCGTCAACTCGACGCTGAGCTCGGTGTGGGTCCCCTCGACGTCCTTGTCCACGGCCTTCCCGATGTCGTGGAGGAGCCCCGCCCGGAGGGCGACGTTGACGTCGGCGCCGATCTCGCGGGCCATCATGGCCGCCAGCATGGCCACTTCCTTGGAGTGCTGCAGCACGTTCTGCCCGTAGCTCGTCCGGTATTTCAGCTTGCCGAGGAGCTTGATGAGCTCCGGGTGGACGTCGCGGACCTTGAGCTCGAGGACCGCCGACTCGCCCTCCTGCTTGATCTTCAGCTCGAGGTCGCTCTTCACGGACTCGACGATGTCCTCGATCCGGGCCGGGTGGATCCGGCCGTCGGTCACGAGCTTCTGGATGGAGAGGCGGGCCAGCTCCCGGCGGACGGGGTCGAAGCTCGACAGGATGACCGCCTCGGGCGTGTCGTCGACAATGATGTCGACGCCCGTGGCCATCTCCAGGGCCCGGATGTTGCGGCCCTCGCGGCCGATGATCCGGCCCTTCATATCGTCGGACGGCAGGTCGACGACCGACACCGTCGACTCTACGACGTGTTCGGCGGCGGACCGCTGGATGGCGTTGGAGATGATCTCCCGGGCCAGCGCGGCGGCCTTCTCGCGGGTCTCCTCTTCGATCTTCCGGACGGTGCCGATGGCCTCGAGCTTGGCTTCGTCCTCGATCCGCTTGATGAGCTGAGCCTTGGCCTCTTCCTGGGTCAGGCCCGAGATGCGCTCGAGTTCCTCCAGGGCCTTGCCCTGGATCTCCGTGGTCTTCTGCTCGAGCGTCTCGATGTCCTTCTCTTTCTGGAAGAGCCGGTTCTCTTTCTGGGAGAAGTCCCGTTCCTTCCGCTCGAGGGCCTGGAACCGCCGCTCCAGGTTCTCTTCTTTGTTGACGAGCCGGCGCTCGGTCTCGTTGATCTTCCTCTGCTTCTCCCGGTTGTGGGCGTCGAACTCCGCCTGCCGGCTCAGGTCTTTTTCCCGGGCCTCGATGGCGGCCTCGCGCTTGAACTTCTCTCCGTCCTCCTTGGCCCGGGCCAGGATGGCCTGGGCCTCCTCCTGCGCGTTCTGGATATGGCGGGCACTCTTCTGCCGCTTGCCCAAAATGATGATCATCACCACCACGAGAACGACGATGGCGGCGATCGATGCGTAATTTAATAGATTCATGGTCACGTGAGTTACCTCCTTCTCAAATGGACAGAAGGAGACGAGGTCAAAGACAGGAGGTCGTCAGAGGTCCATCCGGAGGGGGTGGCCCCTCAGGAAGAGAGAGCGGCTCCCCTCCCGCGCTCGGGAGGCGCAGGGGGCCGGCCGGCCGGTCGGTCGCTCCCGCCCGGCGGCCGGGTCAGGAGGACGCTTTGTCCAGGTCCTTGTATGTTTTTTCATCTTCGAAAAGATGAACCTCCAAGTGTTCGATCTCGGTCTCCATGTGGCCAATGGCTTCGTTGAGTTGATCCAGCTTCTTCTGGCTCAGAAATAGCTCGTCCGCGATGTTCAGGGCCGCCAGCACGGCGATTTTCGACTGGTCCGCGGACTTGGATTTCACCGCCACTTCGTGCATCTTCTGATCAACATAAGAAGTCAAGTGGCCGATGTATTTTTCATCCTCTTCTCCTTTGACTCGGATCTTATAACGCTGCCCGAAGATCTCGATCTCGAGAATTTTTTCGATCATAGCCCCAGCTGGTCGATCTGATTGATGATCGCCTCGATCTTCCCCTTGATGACGTCCCGCTCCCCTTCGAACTTCTTCACTTCCTCGTCCAGCCTGGTGATCTTGCGGTTCTGCTCGTCGAATTCCTTCTTTTCGGTCCGGAGCTCTTTGAGCTGCTGTTTGAGCTTGTCGTTCTCAGTCGTGAGCTTGTGGACGTAGTCGACGACCTGACCGATCTTCCCTTCGAGTATTTTAATTCGCTCGAGTTCGGTTGTCAATTTATCCCTCCCTGAGTTGGATGTTCCATGCGGATTTCAGCTGCCCGACGATTTCCTGTTCGACCCGGTCCACCTCCTCGGCGAGAAGCGTTCGCTGGGGGTGCCGGTAGCGGAACCGGATCGACAGGCTGACCTGGCTGGCAGGGATGGAAGGCCCGCTGAACCGGTCGCGGAGCTCATAGCCCTCGAGAAGGGGCGGGGCCAGCCTGTCCAGGGTCTTTTGGATCTCCCGGTACGGCACGCTCCGGTCCACGAGGAACGAGAGGTCGCGGCTGACGCCCGGGAACTTGGCGACCGGCGCGTAGGCGAAGGGCCGCGGCTGCTTCTCGAACAGGCCGGCCAGGTCCACCTCGGCGGCGAACACGGCCTGGCCGAGGGAATAGGCGGCCGCAATGGCCTTCTTGAGGACACCCAGCCGGCCGACGGTCTGGCCTTTGTAGAGGAGCGTCAGGCTCTCTCCATCTTCGAAACAGGGATGATCGGCCTCCTCGAAGGCGCAAGGCTCGTACCGGGTGGCCGCCGCGGCGGCCTCGAGGGCGCCCTTGACGACATAGAGATCGGTCGCGGCCGGGGTCTGCCGCCAGTCCCGGCCGGGGAGAAGCCCCGTGGCGAGGAGGCCGAGGGTGAGCCGCTCTTCGGGCCTGTCCCCCTGGCTGTAGTAGATGTTCCCGATCTCGAAGATATGGACCCCTTCCATCCCCCGGTTCATGTTCCAGGCCGCGTTCTCGAGGAGGCCCATGAGGAGGTTGGTCCGAAGGACGGAGGCCCTGGTCGAGATCGGGTTGCGGATGGCGACCGGGTCGCGACCGCTTCCGAGAACCTTTTCTTTCTCCGGGTCGGCGAAGCTTGGATTGATGACCTCGTCGAAGCCATGCGGGAAGATGGCCCGGCGGAGCTTCAGGATCCGGTCCCGCTTCCGGTTCGCGACGGAATCGGAGGGCTTGACCTGAGGGACCTCGGACGGGATCCGGTCGTACCCGTAGAAACGGGCGATCTCCTCGATGAGGTCCGCCTCGCGGTCGATGTCCACGCGGAACGCGGGGACCTCCACCAGCCAGACGCCTTTCTGCGAGCTCTCCACCTTGAATCCGAGGCTCGTGAGGACCTGCTCGATGAACCCCTCCGGCATCTCCACGCCCAGGAGCTCCGCCACCCTGCGCCCCCGGAGGATCAGGGACTTGGCCTTGCGGGGCTTGGGGTAGACGTCCAGGATGCCGCGAGCGGCCTTCCCGCCCATCCGGGCGAGAAGGGAGGCCATCATCAGGGCGGCCTTGGGAAGGATCGAGATGTCGGCGCCGCGCTCGTAGCGATAGGAGGCGTCCGTCGAGAGGCCGAGCTTCTTCGACGTGAGGCGGATCGAGACCGGGTCGAAGTTGGCGCTTTCGATGAACACGTCCCGGGTCGTCCCGCTCACGGCGGACTCCTGGCCGCCGATGATGCCCGCCAGGGCCACCGGCTTGGCCTCGTCGGCGATCACGAGCATCTCCGGGGAGAGCTCGAGCGTCCGGCCTTCAAGGTCCCTCATGGTCTCTCCCCGTGTCGCTCGGCGGACGATGATCTTCGAGCCGGCGAGCTTCCCGAAATCGAAGGCGTGGATGGGCTGGGCCGTGGCATAGAGGACGTAGTTCGAGACGTCGACAACGTTGTTGATCGGCCGGAGCCCGATCCTCTCGAGCCGCTTCCGGAGCCAGTCGGGAGACGGCCCGACCGCGATATCCCGGACGACCATCCCGCAGTACCGGGGGCAAAGGGCGTCGTCCCAGATCTGGACGTCCGCGAGCTCGGCGACCGGCCGGTCGATCTCGGTCACGGGCCAGGGAGGCTCGAGGAGCGGCCGGCCGAGCATGGCCGCGATCTCCCGGGCGACCCCGAGGTGACCGAGAGTGTCGGGCCGGTTGGCGTAGGTTTCGAGGTCGAGGATCGTGTCGCCGTCCCTCTCCTCGGCGGACTCCGGGACCAGGCCGATCATGGTCAGCCGGTCGAGAAGCTCGGGAAGAGAGAGGTCCAGCTCGACGTAATCCCTGATCCAATCCAGACTGATCTTCATTTGGCGTCGAATTGCCTGATGAACCTCAGGTCGTTCTCATAAAAATACCGCATCTCGGGAATCCCGTAGGCGAACATGGCCGTCCGGTCGATCCCCAGCCCGAAAGCCCAGCCGGAGTACCTCTCCGGGTCGATGTTGACGTTCTTGAAAACCTGGGGGTCGACCATCCCGGACCCCAGGATCTCCTTCCAACCCGTTCCGCCGCAGACGCGGCAGGACTTGTCCTGTCCCTCGCAGACGATGCACTCGATGTCCACCTCGGCCGAAGGCTCCGTGAACGGGAAAAAGCTTGGCCGGAACCGGATCTTGATCCTCTCGCCGAAGAGGGCCCGGATGAAATATTCCAGGGTCCCCTTGAGATGGGCGAAGGTGATGCCTTCGTCGACGACCAGCCCCTCGACCTGGCAGAACATCGGCAGGTGGGTCGGGTCCGGGGTCTCCCGGCGGAAGACGCGCCCGGGGATGATGATCCGGATGGGGGGTTTCGTTTTCTCCATGATCCGGATCTGGACGGGTGAGGTGTGGGTCCTCAGGAGCAGGTCGTCCGTGATGTAGAGGGTGTCCCAACTGTCGCGGGCCGGATGGTGCGGGGGGAAGTTGAGGGCCTCGAAATTGTAGTGATCGGTCTCGATCTCGGGCCCTTCCTCGATGGAATACCCCATGCCCAGGAAGATCCTCTCGATCTCTTCCTGGAACAGGACGAGCGGATGAGGCCTCCCGGCGTAGACGGACCGCCCCGGGAGGGTCAGGTCCGGGCGTGCAGCCTTCGTTTCCGGCTTCCCGATCTTCCCCTCGAGGGCCAGGATCCTCTCTTGGACGAGCGTCTTCAGGTCGTTGACGAACTTGCCTGCTTCGCGCCTTTCAGGGGCCGGAACCGATTTGAGCTCCTCGAACAGGCCGGTGACGTGGCCTTTTTTCCGGCCTAGATAGAGGTTCCGGAGCTCTTCGAGGGCCCGCCCGTCCTTCGCCTGAGCGGCCGCTTTCTCGAAATCGTTCCGGACGCCTTCGATCCTGTCCTTGAAGGTCGCCATGTCCCGGGCCTAGGCCGCGGCTTCTTTCGCCCTCTCAGCCAGATAGGCGAATGTCCGGGGCGCGTTCACGGCCAGGTCGGCCAGGATCTTGCGGTCCAGGACGATCCCGAGCTTCTTCAGCCCCTTGATGAAGCGGCTGTAGGTCGTACCGTTGGCCTCGGCGCCGGCCTTGACCCGGACGATCCAGAGCCCCCGGAAGGTCCTTTTCTTGGCCCGCCGGTCCCGATAGGCGTAGAGCAGGGACTTCTCGACGGCTTCTTTGGCGGTCCGGTAGTTCCGGCTCTTGGCCCCCCAGTATCCCTTGGCGAGCTTGAGGGTTTTCACCCGTCTGTCTTTCCTCTTCGTTCCTCTTTTCACGCGTGGCATCGTTCACTCCTTGTGCGGATCGGGCGGACCTTAAAAATCGTACGGGAGCATGCTCTTGACGGCCTTGCGGTCCGCCGCGCTGGCGATGGCCTTCTTGCCCAGGTGCCTCTTCCGCTTGGAGGCCTTCTTGGTCAGGATATGGCTCTTATTCGCCTTGCTGTGCAGGATTTTTTTCTTGGCCGTGACCTTGAACCTCTTTTGGGCTCCCTTGTGGGTTTTTAGCTTTGGCATCCTTTCCTCCTAGCTTGACGGGGACCAACAATGCGGAAACGGCCCAGTCCTGTTTCCGCGCTTCTCCATCCTGGGCCGCCAGGTCTTTCATGTCGATCTTGACCCTGTCGAGGACCTGCTGGCCGAGCTCCGGTTTCTGCTTTTCGCGGCCGCGGAGCATGACCGTCACCTTGACCTTGTTGCCCTCTTCGATGAACCGCTTGATGTGCTTCATCTTGAAGTCGTAGTCGTGGACGCTGATCTTGGGCCGGAACTTGATCTCCTTGATCTGGATCTGCTTCTGGTGCTTCTTGGCCTGGTGCTCTTTCTTGTGCTCTTCGTACAGGAACTTGCCGTAGTCCATGATCCGGCAGACGGGCGGCTGGGCCGTGGGGGCGATCTCCACGAGGTCGAGGCCCCGCTCCCGGGCGATGGTGAGGGCCTGGAGGGTCGGCAGGACCCCCAGCGGGCTCTTCTCATCGTCGAGGACCCGGATCTCCTTCGCCTGGATCATTTCGTTGATCCGATGGGCTTTGGCTTTGCTGACGACAGGATGGAAAGCGTGTCTCTTGAAAATGTTTGTCCTCCTCTAGAAATTCACGCTGAGACTCATCTGCGAATCGAATTCCATGACCTTTTCGATGAAGCGGGCGACTTCGATCTCGCCCTTGTCCCCCTGGCTGTGGACGCGGAGGGAGGCCGTCCGGCGCTCGACCTCCTTGTCGCCGACCACGAGGACGAGAGGGATCTTTTGGACCTCCGCTTCCCGGATCTTCTTGCCGATCTTCTCCCGGCCCGTGTCCACGACGGACCGCAGGCCGTTGGCCTTGAGCTTCGTGTCGAGCTCCCGGGCGTAGGTCTCGTGCCGGTCGGCGATGGGCAGGATCGCCACCTGGACCGGGGCCAGCCAGACCGGGAAAGCCCCTTTGTAGTGCTCAATGAGGATCCCGAAGAAGCGCTCGAGCGACCCGAGCAGGGCTCGGTGGACCATATAGGGCCGGTGGGCCTGTCCGTCCTCGCCGATATAGGTCATATCGAACCGTTCGGACATGTTGAAGTCGAACTGGATGGTCGTGCACTGCCAGAACCGGCCGATGGCGTCCCTGACCTTGATGTCGATCTTGGGGCCGTAGAAGACCGCCTCGCCCTCCATGCGCTCGTAGGCGAGGCCGCGGGCCTCCAGGGCCTTGACGAGCGAGGCCTCCGCCTGCAGCCACATCGCTTCGCTCCCGGCGTACTTGGCCGGGTTCCGGGGGTCGCGGACCGAGAGCTCGATCTTGTTGTCGCGGAAGCCGAAGTCGGCGAGGATGCTGATGGAGAAATCCAGGACCCGCAGGATCTCTTCCTCGATCTGCTGCGGCGTGCAGAAGATGTGGGCGTCATCCTGGGTGAAGCCGCGGACGCGGAGCAGGCCGTGGAGGACGCCGCTCCGCTCGTAGCGGTAGACGGTGCCGAGCTCGGCCCAGCGCAGGGGCAGGTCCCGGTAGGACCGCATCCGGGACTTGTAGATCATGATGTGGAACGGGCAGTTCATCGGCTTCAGGTAATAGTTCTGCTCGTCGATCTCCATCGGCGAGTACATGCTGTCCTTGTAGAACCCCAGGTGGCCCGAGATCTGCCAGAGGCTCTCGCGCCCGATGTGCGGAGTGTAGAGGACATCGTAGCCGCCGGCCCAGTGCCGCTCGCGCCAGTACTGCTCGATCACGGCCCGGATCCGCGCCCCCTTGGGGTGCCACAGGGTCAGGCCGCCGCCGAGGTCGTCGGCGAAGCTGAAGAGGTCGAGCTCCGGGCCGAGCTTGCGGTGGTCGCGTTTCTTGGCCTCCTCGACAAAGGCCAGGTAGTCGTCCAGATCCTTCTTGGTGAAGAAGACGGCCCCATAGATCCTCTGGAGCTGCTGTCCTTTTTCGTCCCCCTTCCAGTAGGCGCCCGAAACGGACAGAAGCCTGACGTTCTCGAGGAGGCCGGTCGAGGCCACGTGGGGGCCGAGACAGAAATCGACGAACCTCCCCTGCCGGTAGCAGGTGACGGTCGCGTCCCCCTTTTCCCGGATGAGCTCGACCTTGAAGGTCTGGCCCAGGCCCTCGAAGAGCTTGATGGCCTCTTCCTTGGGCAGGACGAGCCGCTCGACGGGGATGTTCTCCCGGGCCAGCTCCTTCATCCTCTTTTCGATGGCCGCCAGGTCCTCCGGGGTGAACGGCGTCTCCCGCAGGAAATCGTAGTAGAACCCGTTCTCGACGGCCGGGCCGATCCCGGTCTTGGTCTCCGGATAGAGGTCCAGGACGGCATGGGCCAGGAGATGGGAGGCGCTGTGGCGGAGGACCTCCAGGGCTTCAGGAGCCTCGGGGCCGACCAGGGAGATCTCGGCGTTCCCCTCGATCGGCGTCTTCAGGTCGCAGAGGACGCCGTTGACCCGGGCCACGACGGGACTGCCGGGCTTCCCCAGCGCGGGGAGGAGGTCCAAGACGCAGGCCCCTGTCTTCGCCGGATAGGAAGAATCCTCGATCTTGATCCTAATTTTCGCGCTCATTCTCAATGTCCGCTATGGTTCACAAGGGCAGGCGCTTCAGAGCCGGCCCCTTCGGGGCCTCTTGATGACTGACCGCGTGAATCAACTGGTAGGCGCGGAGGGGATTGAACCCACGGCCTCTTCCGTGTCAGGGAAGCGCTCTCCCACTGAGCTACGCGCCTAAACTTCGCTTTTTAAAGCCTTTATATCTTAAGGAATTCGGCCGGGGCTGTCAACCCCGTTCATTGGATTCCAGGGACTCACGTCCGTGGAATCCAATGAACGGGGCAGGCGCTCCAGAGCCTATGAAAGTTGGATCCCACAGACGCCATCAAGAGGCCGCCCTCGGGAGCCTCTTGATGACTGCGGGGGTTTAAGCCAGCAGGCCCGCCTGTCAGGCCGCAGAGCTCCAGTACTTCGGAACGACCCCGGGCACGGCCTCAGGGGAGGGATTGGCCCGCCCGGCCCGTTCGGATATAATCCCGGGGAGGAGCTTGCGGATGATCGGGATCCTGGCCGATACTCATGACAACCTGGACATGGTCCGCCGGGCCGTCAGCCTGTTCAACGAAATGGGCTGCGACCTGGTCATCCACGCCGGGGATTTCGTCGCCCCGTTCGCGGCCGCCGAGCTCGGGAACCTGATCTGCCCGGTCCGGGCGGTCTTCGGCAACTGCGACGGGGAAAAGGCCGGTCTGGTCAGGGCCTTCCAGGGCCTGGGGGAGATCCGCGAGGCGCCCGCCACATTCTCCCACGGCGGTCTCAGGTTTCTCGTCAGCCACATGGACGGCCCCGTGAAAAGGCTCCTGGCTGCGACCCCTTGTGACGTCATCGTCTTCGGGCACACGCACAAACCGTTCACGGAAAGATCGGGCGGCATCCTCCTCATCAACCCCGGGGAGGCAGGGGGCTGGCTCCGAGGAAAGAGCACCGTGGCCCTCTTCGACCCGAACAGCATGTCCGTGGACATTGTCCCGCTGTAAATAATTAGGAGGACGCCCATGCCCCACCCCGTCAACCGTCGGCAGATGCCCGGCTGGAAGCAGACCCGCCGGCCCCTTCCCCCGCCGCCCCGCCAGTCGCCCGTCGGAAAAGACGGGCGCGGCCCCGGAGGCAAGGGTAAACCCCCCAAGCGCACGCCATAAAATCCGAAAAAAGCCAAGGTGACGAAGGGAGTGTTCCCCAAGGAAGGCTTGAGGAGTGCCGGGCCGGGTTTTCCCCATATTTGCATTAACGTCCTTATTGTAATATACTTGCTCCCTTCTTCCTGACAATTGAATATTGGAAAATGTCTGGAGGAGGAGTGTTTCCATTTTCGAAAGGAGAGAGGACGTGAAAAAAGTCATCATCATGGGAGCCGCGGGCCGCGACTTCCACAACTTCAACACCTATTTCCGGAACAACCCCGACTACCGGGTCGTGGCGTTCACCGCCACCCAGATCCCGGATATCGAGGGCCGAAAGTATCCCGCGGCGCTGGCGGGCAAGCTCTATCCGAAGGGCATCCCGATCGAGGCCGAGGCGGAGCTCGACGAGCTCATCACCGCGCACAAGGTCGACGACGTCCACCTGGCCTACAGCGACCTCTCCCACGCGTACGTCATGGACAAGGCCTCCCAGGTCCTGGCCGCCGGGGCCAATTTCGTCCTCCTCGGGCCCGACGACACGATGATCAAGAGCCGCAAGCCCGTCGTCTCCGTCTGCGCCGTCCGGACCGGCTCGGGCAAGAGCCAGACGAGCCGCAAGGTGGCCACGATCCTCAAGGAGAAGGGCCGCCGCGTGGTCGCCATCCGCCATCCCATGCCCTACGGCGACCTGGTCAAGCAGAAAGTCCAGCGCTTCGCCACCTACGCCGACCTCGACAAGCACGAGTGCACGATCGAGGAGCGCGAAGAGTACGAACCCCACATTGACAAGGGGATCATCGTCTATGCCGGCGTCGATTACGGCGCCATCCTCCGCCAGGCCGAGAAAGAGGCCGATGTCATCCTCTGGGACGGCGGCAACAACGACTTCTCTTTCTACAAATCGGACCTCGAGATCGTCGTCGCCGACCCTCACCGGGCCGGGCACGAGCTCTCCTACTACCCCGGGGCGGTCAATTTCCGCCGGGCCAAGGTCATCGTCATCAACAAGATGGACACGGCCACACAGGAAGGCATCGACCTCGTCCTGGCCAACGCCAAGAAGGTCAATCCCAAGGCGACGATCATCCGGGCCAACTCCCCGACGATCGTCAAGGACGGCGGCCGCATCACCGGCAAGCGCGTCCTCGTCATCGAGGACGGCCCGACCTTGACCCACGGCGGCATGAAGTACGGCGCCGGCATCGTCGCCGCCAGGAAGTACGGCGCGGCCGCGATCATCGACCCCCGGCCCTTCGCCGTCGGCTCGATCAAGAAGACCTTCGAGAAGTACAACCACCTCGCCGACGTCCTGCCGGCCATGGGGTACGGCGATAAGCAGACCCGCGAGCTGGCCCAGACGATCGAGGCCGTCGATTGCGACCTCGTCGTCAGCGCGACGCCCATCGACATCACCCGCGTCATCAAGGTCTCTAAGCCTATCCTCCGCGTCGGCTACGAGCTCGAGGAGATCGGCACGCCCACGCTCAAGGACGTGCTCAAGAAGTTCTGAGCCGGTGATGAAACCGAAAGTCGCCCTCATCGCCTTCGGCGGCAACGCGCTGCTCCCCGACGACCAGAGGGGTTTGCAGGACGAGCAAATGCGCAACGCCCAGAAGGCGGCCGCGCTCATGGTCCATATCGTCCGCAAGGGCTATGAGCTCATCGTCGTCCACGGGAACGGGCCCCAGGTCGGCAACCTCCTCATCCAGATGGAGGAGGGCGTGACCAAGATCCCGCCTTACACGCTCGACGTCTGCGACGCCATGACCGAGGGCAGCATGGGCTTCATGCTCGAGCGGGCGATCGCGAACGAGCTCCGGCGCCACTCCCTCGACAAGGAAGTGGCCTCGATCATCACTCAGGTGGTCGTCGACAAGGATGACCCGGCCTTCGGCTGTCCGACCAAGCCCGTCGGGCCTTTCTATTCGAAATACCGGGGCCTGATACTGGCCCGGGAGAAGAAGTGGACCATGGTCGAGGACGCGGGCCGCGGTTATCGCAAGGTCGTTCCCTCGCCCAAGCCGATCGACGTCGTCCCCAAGGGGATCATCCGCGACCTCGTCCATGCCGGCCGGGTCGTCATCGCCGCCGGCGGAGGGGGCATCCCGGTCATCATCAACGGCCGCGGGCTCTTCGAGGGCGTCGAGGCGGTCATCGACAAGGACTATGCCGCGAGCCTCCTGGCCCGCGAGGTCGGCGCCGACCTGTTCATCATCCTGACGGCCATCGACCGCGTCTACATCAACTTCGGCAAGCCCGACCAGCGGGAGGCCCCGGTCCTGACGGTCGAGGAAGCTCGCAAGCACCTGGCGGACGGACAGTTCCCGCCGGGATCCATGGGGCCCAAGATCCGGGCGGCCATCGAGTACATCGAGGCCGGCGGCCGGGAGGTCCTCATCACCCGGGAAACGCACCTCAAAGCGGCCCTGCTCAACCGCTCGGGGACGCGTATCGTCGCTTCGGCATAGGAGAATCGGCTATGGAGAAAGACTTCTTATCGGTCCACGATCTGAGCCTCTATGAGTTCAGCCAGATCCTCGACCTCGCGTCCGAGATCAAGAGACGGCCGGACAAGTTCCGCAAGGCCCTCAAACACCAGATCCTGGCCATGATCTTTCAGAAGCCTTCCCTGAGGACCCGGATGACTTTCGAGGCGGGAATGCTCCAGCTCGGCGGGGAAGCCATCTACCTCGCCCCGTCGGACATCCAGATGGGGAGCCGCGAAGGCGCCTACGACATCGGGAAGAACCTCGAGCGCTGGGTCGATGGGATCATGATCCGGACCTTCGCCCATCAGATCGCGGTGGACCTCGCGGCGAGCACCCGGATCCCCGTCATCAACGCCCTGACCGACCTCTCCCATCCCTGCCAGGCCATGGCCGATTTCTTCACCTTGCGGGAGCACAAGGGCGCCCTGGCCGGCCTCAAGCTGGCCTACGTCGGGGATGGGAACAACGTCTGTCACAGCCTCCTCCTCGCCGCCGCCCGGGCCGGGATGAAGATGGCCGTGGGCACGCCGGCCGGATACGAACCGAACCCCCGGATGGTCCAGATGGCCCGGGAAGACGGAAAGGATACCGGGTTCGAGGTGAAGATCACCGACCGCCCCGAGCAGGCCGCGGCCGGCGCCGATGCCGTCTATACCGACGTCTGGGCCTCGATGGGCCAGGAAACGGAGAAAGAGAAGAGGGCCAGGATCTTCGCCCCCTTCCAGGTCAACGGCCGGCTCATGTCCCAGGCCAAGAAGGACGCTATCTTCATGCACTGCCTGCCGGCCCACCGGGGCGAGGAGGTCACGGACGAGGTCATCGACTCGCCGAGCTCCGTCGTCTACGACCAGGCCGAGAACCGGCTCCACGTCCAGAAAGTCATCCTGACTCTCCTCATGGGGAAAAAAGACAAGAAATGAGCAGCGAAACGACCAACCTCACCACGGTGACCGCGGACGACGTCGTCCTCGTCGAACGGGAACTCGGGGCGACGTCTCACCCCGTGGCCCTCAAGGTCCTGACCGAGCGGCTGGCCTTCGAAAAAACCGCCAGCCAACGGCTGCAGGACGTCAAGAAGTACGACTCGAGCTGCCGCTACGAGGTGGGGGACTTCATCTACAAGGAGTACAACGAGCCCCTGACCGTCGGCAGCAAAACGGTCGAGCACTTCCAGGGGGCCGTCATCCTGAAGGTCGTCTCCAAGACCTTTTACAAGCATTTCAACTGCGACATGCTCGAGCTCGATTACCCGGGCGGCGGGGTCTTCCGGAAGTACATCGACTACATGAAGAAGACCCGGACCCAGGTCCTCCTCCCCTCCAATCCGGAAGGCCGGAACCAGGCGCCCGAGCTGATCGCCAAGAGCGACGACCCCCGGCTGACCGAGCTCCCGATGACGGAGCGGGACCTCAAGACGCTCGAAAAGCACCTCCGGACCGAGCTCGCCAAGAACCCGGCCTTCTTCGGCTGGGGAGACTTCTGGCAGCTCGCGTCAAAGCGCGTCGACATCCCCGAGGACCGGGTCAAGGAGATCGAGAGCGAGTTCGTGGAGACCAAGCACTCGGCCGCCACGGAAGACCTGGTCAGGAAGTATTTCGGGCTCGAGGCCTCGAGCGATCTGTTCGAGCTCACCTGCCTGAGCCTCAATGTCCTCCTCGAAAAAAAATACAAGAAGGAGTTCCTCCTCCTGGCCGACGCCGGTTGGGGCAAGTGGCACATCAAGAGGATCCTCAACGCCCTCCCGGAAAGGCTCGCCCTCTCGGCTCCGATGGTCCGCCTGCCCGAGCTCGGGGAGGTCGAGAAGCCCGAGATGAGCATCGTCACGGCCTTCCCGATCAAGGTCTACCTGACCTGGAGGGAGATCGTATCGGGAGGCCTCAAGGTCCCCCGCAGCCTGGGGAAGGAACTCTCCCATTTCCGGGAGTACGCCTTCACCGATTCCGAGGACAACAAGTCCTACACGCTCTATTACTATCCGAGCGCCAATTTTTTCCTGGGCCTCGGGGGCTTCTACGGCCAAGCCAACATCCCCCAGGGGACGAGCCTGACCCTCGAGAAGACCGGGCCCAACACGTTCAACTTCTGGATCAAGAAATCGAAGAAGAAGATCTCCGTGTCCCGCATGGCCTACGACTTCGACAAGGACGAGTTCAAGGATACCGGCGAGGAGAGCTATTCGTTCGCCGAGCCGAACAAGATCATTTTCATTGAGCGCGAGACCCTGGCCAAGCTCCTGCCGCTTTACGAGCAGAGGGCGGACCTCGACCTCAGGGACCTCCTCACTTTCATTTTCAAGAACCCCGCCCTGGGCGGGACGTCCCATTCGCTCCATTTCCTGAGAGCCTACCACCTTGTCGACCTCATCCGGCAGACGACCCAGGAGGACGTCGAGACCGTCCTTCTCAACTCATCCGATTTCTCCAAGTCCGACAAGAAGAAAGGGTTGTTCTATTACCAGGAGCCCTATGTCCCGAAGGAAGAGGCGCCGATCGGCTTCCCCGCCGAAGAGCCCCTGGTCGAACCCCTGACCGGGGAGATCCCGGGGGAGGAAGGCCTTCCCGGGGAGATCGGCCTCGAGCCCGGCCCGGAGGAAGCCGCCGCAGCGCTCCAGGCCGCGGCCGCCAAGGCCGCCGGCGGAGAAAAGCCCAAGACGCCGACCGTTCCGGCCGCGGCCGCCAAGAAAGAGAAGCCCTTCAAGAAGAAGAAGCCGAAAGCCGAGGGCGAAAAGGTCCCGCGGCCGAAGAAGAGCGAGCGGCGCGTCATCGAAGAGAAGATCGAGGAGGAAGAGTCCGTCGCCGAGGCCCTGTCCGCCATCAAGGAGAAGGAGGAGGAGGGCACGGAGACCAGGGCCCGGGAGAAGAAAGAGGAATTCAAGCCCGCTCCGAAGGAAGAGCCCAAGTTCGGCATCTTCGCCGACCTTCTCAAGACGGCCCTCAAGAAAAAAGAGGACAAGAAGCCCGAGGACGAGGGCGAGAAGAAATAGGCCTGGCTACTTCAGGATGTCGCGGACGGATCCCTTCCGCCGCGTCACTCCCATTTCGTCCAGGAGCTCGAGAAGGGGGATCGCGTATTTCCGGCTGAGCCCTGTCAGGGACTTGAAGTCGGCCACCGTCAATTCCCTTTTCCCGGAGTCACGGACCTTCTTGACGACCTCGTCGAGCCAGAGGGAATGGAGGATGAACCCATCGCGGCCCTCGACGATGGTCTTCCTCTCCATGAGCACCGAGAGGAGCGCCTGGAGCTTTCCCGGGGTCAGCCGGAAATGTCTCCTGATGTCGTCGAGGGACACCTGTCCGAATTCCCCCTTGAGGAACATGCCCTCCATCTCGCCCAGGACTTTTTCGTCCGCGGGAGACAGGGGAGGGCGGTAATCGACGAGCCCGGCGAGGCCGTCCTTCAGCGTGACTTTCCCGTCCTTCTCCAGGGACCGGACCGCCAGGTGCAGGATGTTCGGGGCGACCTCGAACCTTTTTTCGAGGCTCTCGAAGGGCGCGCCGCGCTGGCCCGGGTGTTTCTTGTGGTACTGGGCGAGGTAGGCGGCAACCCTCCGGCGGAGAAAATCCAGGCTGTCCTGGAGGATCAGGAGGAGGGGCGAGAACGAAAGGATGCGGACCTTCCCCTCTTCCTCGAGGCCGCGGGCCAGGGCTTCGACACGGGCCCGGCAGAGCCGCGAAAAGCCCACGACGTCCTCTTCCCGAAGACCGCGGATGCCCTTGAGCTCGGCCAGGACGAGGACCATCTCCCGTTCGCCCAGGGACAGGCGCTCGAGAAGGTCCTTTTTCCGGACCGCCTTGACCTCCCCGGCGGCGGGCGGCGAAGGGTCGAGGACGACCCCGCGCCCGAGCGGGCGGCCTTCCCCGGACCGGACCTCGAAAGCATCCCTCCAGCTGGCCCCGATGGGACTATCAGGAGTGATCAGGGCATAGGCCGCGTCCTTTTTCCAGATCTTGTAAACAGAGAAAGCGGCGGGAACGGAATGGTCCTGGAAAACGACCGACGCCCGGCCGGCCGGCCCGAGGTCCCCGGCTGGAAAGTCGAGGGCGGCATCAAAGGACGTCGTTTTCATCTCGGGGTCTCTTCCGCTTCGGCGTCCGGGGCCGGGGCCAGGCCCATCCGCTGGAGGACAGGGTCGCAGGAGACAAGGATGACACGAACCCGGTCCCCCAAGTTAAATATCTTCCGGCGCCGCCGGCCGCGCCCGGACCGGCCGCGGGCGGGCCGCCCGCCCGCCCGGCGCCCCGGGTCGCCGTCGAGGTCACGGAATGCGAGGAGCCCCTCGACAAAATAGTCATCGAGCTCGACGATCAGGCCGGCCTTCGTGATGTCGACGACGACGCCGGGAAACTCGTCGCCCAGCCGCTCCTTCAGGAGCCGGAAGATCCGCCATTCGAGGAGGGCCTGTTCGGCCTCGTCGGCGTTGCGCTCCCGCTCGCTCGAACGGCGCGCAGCGTCCTCGAGGTCGATAGGCTCGCTCTTCTCGCCGCCGAGGGCGGCCTTCAGGATGCGGTGGACGATGAGGTCGGGGTAGCGCCTGATCGGCGACGTGAAATGGGTGTAGTCCGTCTTGGCCAGGCCGTAGTGGCCGACATTCTCGGGCGAGTAGACGGCCAGCTTCATGGCCCGCAGGACCTGGATCCCGACGAACTTTTCCTCGGGCCGGCCCCGGGCCTTCTCGATGACCGCGGCCAGATCTTTCGACCGGACCTTCTCCGGTTCGGGGAGCGCGTATCCGAACGGCAGGATCGTCTCGCGGAGCTTCTCCAGGTCGGCGACGGCCGGGACGGGGTGGACCCGATAGATCCCCGGGATCCCCTCCTCCGTCAGGAACGAGGCGACGGCGACGTTGGCGGCCACCATGAACTCCTCGATCAGGCGGTGGGCCTCGTTGCGCTCGGCGGCGGCGACGGCCTTGAGCTTCCCTTCCTCGTAGATGAGCTCGGGCTCGACGAGGTCGAAATCCAGGCTCCCTTCCTCCACCCGCCGGGCGCGCATAGCCCGGGCCAGGTCCCGCATGAGCAGGAGATCGTCGACCAGCCTGGCGCAGCGCCGGCGCTCGGCGGCGTCCCCTTCGAGGATCTTGAAGACCGCGGTGTAGGTCATGCGCTCGACCGTCCGGATGATGGAGGGGGCGAACTCGGCCCTCAGGACCCGGCCCCGGGCGTCCGTCTCCATCAGGACCGAGACCGTCAGCCGCGGCACCGCGGGCCGCAGGCTGCAGAGGTCGTTCGAGAGTTTCTCGGGGAGCATCGGCAGGGTGAGGTCCGGGAAATAGACGCTCGTCGCCCGCTCCAATGCCTCCCGGTCGAGGGCCGTGCCGGGCCTGACGTACTGCGAAACGTCGGCGATGTGGACGCCGAGGAGGAGCCGGCCGCCGTCCAGGCGCCTGATGGAGACGGCGTCGTCGAAGTCCTGGGCTTTCTCGCCGTCGATGGTCACCGTGGGCCAGTCCCGGAAGTCCCGCCGGCCGAGGATGTCCCGCGGCGAGAGGGGGCCCGGGATCCCGGCGACCTCTTGGAGGGTTTCGTCCGCGAACCGGGAGGCGAGGCCGTACCTGCGGATGATCACCTGGGTGTCCACGCCCGGGTCTTCGGGCCGGCCGTAGATCCTCGACACGGCCAGGGTCTTGCGGTCGGCCTCGATGATCATCCCCGGCTCAGGCCCGAGACGCCCTTTTGACCGCAGGGCGATGTCCTCCGGCGAGGGCGAATCGAAGGCCTGGACGAAGGGCGCCCCGGCCCGCTCCTTGTAGATCCCGAGGATGGACGTCCGTTCCCTTTCGAGGACCCGGACGATCTTCCCCTCGGGCTTACCGAACCGGCCCGAGTCCTTCACCAGGACTTCGACCTCGTCGCCCTGGAGGACCCCTTCGGCGAACCGGGCCGGGACGAAAATGTCCGGGCCGCCTCCGGCCGGAGTGACGAAGCCGAATCCCCGCCGCGAAGTCACAAAACGCCCGCGGACGAGCCCGGATTTCGCCGCAAGGAGGAAGCGGCTCTTCAAAGAGCGGACGAGCCTCTCCTTCTCCAAGGCCCTGATCTCTTCGAGGAGCTTGCCGCGGTCCTCCCTCTTGACCTCGAGCGCGGACTGGATCTGGCCGAAGCTCAGGCCGTCCCGGCGCTTCCCTAGCAGGGAGAGGACTTTGGCGCGAAGACTGGATTTGCTCATTTAGTAATAGAAGAGGGAGACGTAGGGGACCTTCAGATTTTCCCGGGCCGCCTTGACCAAGCGGGTCCGGGCCGCGGCGGCGATCTCGGCCGGTCCCTTTCCGGGAAATTCCTTGGCCGTCTGCCGGGCGAGCCCGTCCCGCTCGGCCCGCGAGGTCCGTCCCCACAGGATGCCGTCGACACCGTCGTCGATCCTCTCCAGGGCCTCTTCGTCCGGGGCCTCCCGGGCGAGGAGGGCCGCGGCCTCCTCGAACAGAGAGCGGAGGCGTCGATCATCCGCGGCCGGGCTCCGGAGGCACGTCTCGACCTCGCCCCGGGCCGCGGCGACTTTGACGGCCCGCGGCACGGTCGCTCTCCTGCGGCCGGCGGCACGGTCCGTGTGCTGGGCCAGCGCTCTCCGGACGTGGGGCTCACAAAAGGAGAGGGAGATCCCCTTCGTGCCCCGGGCGCGGTCGCGGATCCCGTCGAACGCCCGGCCCACGCCCTCGAGGACGACATGGAGGGGGACGCTGTTCTTCTCCCAGCCGTCGATCACGGCCAGGTCGCGGGGGGAAAGGAAAAACGGGGCACCGCGGCGGCGGAGGAATTCCCGGGCGATGGCCTGGTAATATCCGCTCTGGGCCTGGTCCGTCATTTTTCCGGGAGCCGGATCTCCTCTTCCCGGTTCCTTTCGAAGATGATCCTCAACCCTTCGAGGACCAGGTCCGGCTCGAACACGTCGATGGCCGGGACCTCGGGCGTGATCGGCCCGCCGAAGCCCCCCGTCGCGATGACCTTGCCGCCCTTCCCGAGCTCCTTCCGGACCTCCTCGAGGATGTTCGTCACGAGCCCGACGTAGCCGAAATAGAGCCCGGACTGCATGCTCGTGACGGTCGTCCGGCCGACGGCCCGTTTCGGCTTGCGGATCTCGATCCGCGGCAGCCGGGCCGTCTTGAGGTAGAGGGCCTCGGCCGAGATCTGGATCCCGGGCGCGATCGCCCCGCCCAGGTACTCGCCCTTGGCCGAGACGGCGTCGAACGTCGTCGCCGTCCCGAAGTCCACGACGATCACCGGGCCGCCATGCTTTTCGAAGGCCGCGACGGCGGCCGCGATCCGGTCCGCGCCGACCTCGAGCGGGTTCTCATAGAGGATCGGCATGCCGGTCCGCAGTCCAGGCCCGACGACGAGCGCCTCGAGGCCGAAGAAGCCCCGGCAGACGTCCTGGACGACCGGCGTCAGCGGCGGGACGACGCTCGAGATGATCGCGGCCTCCGCCTTCTTCGGAGGGATTCCCGCCACTTGGAAGAGGTTGAGAAGGACGGTCCCGTACTCGTCGGCCGTCTTGTCCCGGTCCGTCTTGATCTTCCAGCTCTTGACGAGCTTCGCGTCCCGGAACATCCCGATAGCCATCGTCGTGTTCCCGATATCGAACGCCAGAAGCATCGGTCGCCTCCTTGTCATTCCCAGTCGAGGGCCTGGATCTCCTCGAAGGAAAAAGACTCCGGCCGCCCGGCCCGCTCCAGCCGGAGGCGCCCCTCCGGGGTCAGGCCCCGGTAAACGCCGCGGATCTCGTCCCCGGCCGTCGCCATCCGGACCCGGGTCCCCGGGGAAAAAGCCATGCGGTCCTCGGCTCCCCGGATGATCATGTCCCTCCCTCCCCGGATGAGCGAATTATACCAGGAGTCGAGGGTTTGGCAAAGGCGCCCGAGCATCTCCTCGCCGTCCGCAGGCCGGCCCGTGATCAGGCGGAGGGAAGTCGCGAGGGCCCTCAAGTCCTCGGGAAAATCGGACTCCTCGTGGTTGACGTTGAGGCCGACCCCGACGATGGCGTGGCCCGGAGCTCCGGCCCGAAAAACGCCCTCGGTCAGGATCCCGCCGAGCTTCCTCCGCTCATAGACGAGGTCGTTCGGCCACTTGAGAAGGGCCTCGACGCCGGCGGCTGCGAGGACGGCGTCCGCGGCGGCCAGCCCGGCCGCGAGCGGCAGAAGCGGAAACGACTCTCCTGGCCCCCCGGGACCTTCCCAGCGGAGGATGAACGAAACATAGAGCCCGAGGCCCCGGGGCGAATGCCAGCTTCGCCCCTTGGTGCCCCGGCCGCGGGTTTGCTCCGCGGCGACCACGACCGTCCCGTGGGCCGCGCCGTCGCGGACAAGGTCCCGGGCCGCGTCGTTCGTCGAAGGCACGCTCTCGAGCCTGTGGATGATCATTCCCAGAGTCATCGTTTCGTCCGCCGGATGGTATCGTCCGCCGGGCTCAAGCCGTCGGCGGGAGATGGGCCAGATTTTTTTCGACCTTGTCCCGGCGGTCCCTGAGCCCTTCGAGCCGGGTCCTGTTCTCCTCGACGACGGCCTGCGGCGCTTTGGAGACGAAGTCCCCGTTCCCGAGCTTCGCCTCGAGCTTGGCGATGTCCGCCTGGATCTTCTGGAGCTCCCTCTCCAGCCGTTCTTTTTCCTGGGCCAGGTCGGCCGTCTCGTCAAGAGGGATGGCCAGCTCGAAGGGGCCGGCGACGCCTTTCAGGATCCTCTTTCCGGCCGGAAAGGCGGCCGCGAACTCGAGCGTCGAGATCCCGGCCAGCGTTTTGACGGAGGAGGATTCAGCGGCGAGCGCTCGGGCCTCGGCCGGGCCGGACGACTTGACCCAGAGCTCCAGCCTCGCCTTGGGCGGGATCTTGTTCTCGGTCCTGATCTTGCGGACCTCGACCACGACCTCCTGAAGGAGGGCCATGGCCCGTTCGACCGCCTCATCCCGCCATTCTTCGCGGGCCTCGGGGAACGGGGCCACGGCGATCGAGCGGCCGGCGCCGGGCAGGTGCTGCCAGATCTCTTCGGTGATGAACGGCATGAACGGGTGGAGAAGCCGCAGGATCCGGTCGAGGGTGTCGGCCAGGACGGCTTCCGTCGTCTTGTTGCCTTCTCTCAGCCCGACCTTGGCCAGCTCGAGGTACCAGTCGCAGAACTCGTGCCAGATGAAGTGATAGAGGGCGTTCGCCGCCTCGTAAAACTTGTATTGCTCCAGGCTCCGCGTGACGGATCCCGTGACGGCCGCAAGCCGGCTCCGGACCCAGCGGTCGGCGAGCGTGAGCTCTTCCTCGCGGACTCCGGCCGTCCGGTCCCCGAGGTTCATGAGGACGAAGCGCGAGGCGTTCCAGATCTTGTTGGCGAAGGTCTGGTATCCGGCCATCCGCTCCTCGGACAGGGACAGGTCCATGCCAGGGACGGCCAGGGCCGCCAGGGTGAAGCGAAGGGCGTCGGTCCCGTATTTTTCGATCATCTCGAGCGGGTCGATGATGTTGCCCTCGGACTTGCTCATCTTCCGGCGCTTCAGGTCCCGGACGAGGCCGTTGATGAAGACGTGCCGGAACGGGATCTGGCCCCGGAACTTGAGGCCCATCATGATCATCCGGGCCACCCAGAAAAAGATGATATCGAACCCGGTGGACATGAGGTCCGTGGGGTAGAACGTCCGGAGGTCCTCGGTCTCATCCGGCCAGCCGAGCGTCCCGAACGGCCAGAGCGCGGACGAGAACCAGGTGTCGAGGACGTCGTCGTCCTGGTCGACCGGCCCGCCGCACCTGGCACACTTCGCCGGCGCCTCCATGGCGACCATCATGTGCCGGCAGTCCCGGCAGTACCAGGCCGGGATCCGATGGCCCCACCAGAGCTGGCGCGAAATGCACCAGTCGTGGATATTGTACATCCATTCGAAGTAGGTCTTCGTCCAGTTCGACGGAATGAACTGGATCTCGCCGTCCTCGACGACCCGGATGGCCTCGTCGGCCAGCGGCTTGATCCGGACGAACCACTGCCATGAAAGGTAAGGCTCGATGACGCTCTTGCAGCGGTAGCAATGGCCGACGGCGTGGTCGTGATCTTCGATCTTGACGAGAAGTCCCAGGCCGCGGAGCTTTTCGACGACCTTGGCCCGGCATTCGAACCGGTCGAGGCCCTGGAAGTCCGGGCCGGCCGCCTCGGTCATCCTCCCCGAGCCGTCGATGACGATGACCTGGTCGAGACCGTGGAGCTTCCCGAGCTCGAAGTCCACGGGGTCGTGGGCGGGCGTCACCTTGACCGCGCCCGTCCCGAATTCCCGCTCCACTCGCTCGTCGGTGATGACCGGGATGAGACGGTTCTGGAGCGGCAGGAGGACCCGCCTCCCGTGGAGGTGGCGAAAGCGCTCGTCATCCGGATGGACGGCCACCGCGGTGTCGCCGAGCATGGTCTCGGGCCGGGTCGTGGCCACGACGACCGCTTCGCCCGAGCCTTCGACCGGGTACTTGATGTACCAGAGCTTGCCGTGGAGGTCCCGGTGCTCGATCTCGATGTCCGAGAGCACGGTCTGGCATCTCGGGCAGCGGTTGACGAGATAATAATCGCGGTAGATCAGGCCCTCGTCGTACAAGGACACAAAGACCTGCTTGACGGCCCGGGTGAACCCGGGGTCCATGGTGAAGCGCTCGCGCGACCAGTCGAGGGAAGCCCCGAGCCTTCTGAGCTGGCCGGTGATGGCGCCGCCGTACTTTTCCTTCCAGTCCCAGGCGATCCGGAGGAACTCGTCGCGGCCGATCTTTTCCCGGGTCAGGCCCTTCGCGGCCAGGCTCTGGTCGATGACGTTATGGACCGCGATCGAGGCATGGTCCGTGCCCGGGAGCCAGAGGCAGTTGTAGCCCTGCATCCGCTTCCAGCGGGTGATGATATCGGGCAGGGTGAAGCAGAGGGCGTGGCCCATGTGGAGGATCCCCGTGACGTTCGGCGGCGGGAGGACCATGGAGAACTTGGGCTTCGTGGACTTTGGGTCTGCGACGAACAGGCCCTCGTCCTCCCAGAGCTTCGACCATTTTCCCTCGACCGGCTTGGGGTCGTAGGTTTTTTCGAGCTGTCTTTTCTCGTTCATGGGGTCACCAGGCATCCGTGAGATCGTGCGGGGGGGGGGGGACGCTACGCCGCGCTTTTCGTCTCCCCGCCGTTCCCGGCCGGCCGCTCCTCGGGGACGACGGGCTCCTCGGGGAGGGTCGACGGCCAGGCCTTTTTCTCGATGAGCTCCCGGACGCCGGCGGCCAGCCGTTCCGAATCGAAAGGCTTCTGGAAGATCCCGTCGTAGTCCGCGGCGGCCAACCTCGAAACGTCCAGGGCCTCGAAAGTCCCCCGGAGGAAAACGAGGGGGACCCGCCGGAGGTCCTCCCGGCTCCTGAGAAGCCGGCCGACCTCGAAGGGGTCGCGGCCGGGAAGGGACAGGCTGAGGAGGACGGCGTCGGGCCGGATCCCGGGGATCGAATCGAGGAGGTCCGCGCCGTCCTCGAACGGGAATAGCCGGAATTCGGGCTCCGGAAAGGCGAGCTGGACGGTCTTCTGGACCGAAGGGCTCGGGTCGGCCACGATGATCCTGTACGCCACGTCTATCCTCAGAAAATCTTCAGAACTCCAAGAGAATAATCAATTTAATCTACCCTTTTCGACCCGGGCTGTCAATCCGGCCGGGGGCTTGACTCCCGGGGCCATATCGATATGATGAGGAGATACTTAGAAGGTCGCCCATGGGGAACGAAGCCAAGAACAACCTCTTGCGTTCCTGGAAAGAGATCGCCTCCTACCTGGGCTATGACGAGCGGACCTGTTACAGGTGGGAGCAGAAGTTCGGCATGCCGGTCCACCGGGCGGAGGCGGGCGCGTCCAAATCCCACGTCGTCGCCTACAAGGAGGAGCTTGACCTCTGGTTCCAGGAAGCGTTCAAGAACTCCAGCCATCCCGGCCCTCCGAAGAAGGCGGGCCGCCCGGCCCTCCGGTGGGCGTTTTTCGGGCTGGCCCCCGTCGTTGTCGTCGCCGCTTTCCTGATGATCAGGACGGTCACATCCCCGCCGCCCCAGCCGGCGGATTTTGCCATCAGGGGCTCGGTCCTGATCGTCCTGAGCGAAGACGGGAAGGAGCTCTGGCGGCACGACTTTAAGGTCGAGGGTTTGGAGGACGAGTCGTTCTATAGGGCCCACTTCCAGACGGCGCATAACGGAGCCAGGTTGCCCTCGATCATGATCAAGGACATCGACGGCGACGGGAGGAACGAGGTCCTGTTTGCGGTCAAAAAGCGCGACGATGCGTACGGCGAGGGCGACCTTTATTGCTACAACAGCAGGGGACGGGAGCTCTGGCAGTTCACTGCGGGCCGGGAAATGTCGTTCGGCGGCCGGACCTATTCCGCCGACTACCGGATCTACGGTTTCCGCCTTCACGACTTCAACGGGGACGGCCGCCAGGAGATCGCGGTCATCTCCTACCACTATCCCCAATGGCCCTGCCAGCTGGCGATCCTGGATTCGAACGGTCGGCTCACCGGCGAGTTCTGGAACTGCGGCTACCTGACCGACCTCTGTTACCGGGACCTCGACGGCGACGGCCGGGAGGAGGTGGTCGTCTCGGGCGTCAACAATCAGTACGGGGGATGCCTGATCGTTTTCGACCCGCGGCGCGTCGGCGGATGCTCACCCCAGAGCGGAGAATTCAAGTCCGATACCCTCCCCCCGGGGTTGGAAAAGTACTATGTCCTGACCCCCCGGACCGATGTCAGCCTGGCCCTCGGCGACATCGTCGAGAGCATCACGAACCTCGGGGTCACCAAGAACAAACGTCTTGTGGCCGATACGAATTATTGTCTGATCTATGAGTTCGATTTCGGCCTCCGCTGCCTGAACGCGGACTGGGGGCACGGCTACATGACGAGACACAACGAGCTCGCCGCGGCGGGGAAGATCCGGAGCGCCCTTGACGAGGCCTACCGCCAAACGATCATCAAGGGGGTCCGCTACTGGGACGGCCGGGCCTGGGTGGCGGAGCCGACGCCGAACCTCAGGAACGCGCCCTCAACGAGATAGCCCGGCCGATCCCGCCATCTCCCACGGGCCCCTGAGCCCGCCGGTCAATAATCGACGGAAACCGAATTCTCGCCGAGCAGGTCTTCGATCTTCTTGAGCAGGTCCTCGGTCGGCGCGACCCTTTGGACCTCGGCGCTCCGGGCGACGACCTTATAGGAGTGGGGCGTCTCGAGCTCAAAATAGACGGGGCACTTTCCCTCGTGTGCGTCGAGGATCGCCTTGAGCTCGGCCAGGGTGGCTTCCTCGAGGCCCGGGAGGAAGATCCGGACGACGACCCTTTTCGCCTGGGTCTCGAAGGCGTCCGCCAGCGGCATGGCCTGGCTCATGCTGATCCGCCGGCTCTCGCCCTCGCCCAGGTACTTGCCCTTGACCAGGACGAGCTGGCCTTCCCGCAGATAGGCCCCATGCTTGCTGAAGGCTTCCGGGAAGGCCACGACCTCGATCCGGCCGGTCATGTCTTCGAGAACGAAGGTGGCCATGCGCTCGTCCTTCTTGGTCCGCAGCTGCTTGACCGTAGCGATGATCCCGGCCGCCCGGATCTCCTTGTCGAAGTCCCGCTCGTCATCGAGCTCGCCCAGGCTGTGGGAGACGAGCTTCGGAAGCCGGTCCTTGTACTGGGCCAGGGGGTGGCCCGTGATGTAAAAACCGAGAGAGTCCATCTCGTAGGAAAGGAAATGGGATTCGTCCCACTCGCTCATCTCCTGGACCTCCGGGGGGACGGGCGGATGCTCGAGCTCGCTGCCGCCGAAGAGGAGGTTCTGGCGGGCCACCTTGGCCTTCTGGATTTCGTGGCCGAACTCGATCATCCGGTCGAGCATGTGGAAGCACTGGGACCGCTTCCAGCCTAGGGAATCGAAGGCGCCCGCCTTGATCAGGCTCTCGACCGCCTTCCGGTTGAGGGCCTTCGAATCGTGGTCCTCAAATAGGCTGAACGGGGAGGTGAAGCCGCCGGCCTTCTTCCGGACGGCGAGCAGCTCCTCGACCGCCGCCTGGCCGACGTTCTTGACCGCCGCCAGGCCGAAGCGGATGCCCTCTCCCTCGACGGTGAAGGGGAAGTCGCTCTTGTTGATGTCGGGCGGCAGGACCTTGATCCCCATGTCGTGGCACTCGCCGATGTACTTGACGACCTGGGGCGTCGCCCCCCGCTCCGCTTCCGAGGTCAGGAGGGCCGCCAGAAAATGATACGGGTAATGGGCCTTGAGGTAGGCCGTCTGGTAGGCCAGGAGGGCGTAAGCGGCGCTGTGGGACTTGTTGAAGCCGTATTCGGCGAACTCCTTGATCTGCTCGAAGAGCTTGTCCGCCTTGGCCTGGCTGATCCCCTTTTTCTTGGCCCCCTGGACGAACTTCTGCTTCTGGGCCTTCATCGTCTCCTTGTCTTTTTTGCCCATGGCCTTGCGCAGGATGTCGGCCCCGGCCAGCGAGAACCCGGCCAGGTCGGTCGCGATCCGCATGACCTGCTCCTGATAGACGATGATCCCGCGCGTCTCCTTGAGGACGGGCTCGAGCTCGGGGAACTCGTAGGCGATCCGTTCAGGATGGTTCTTGCGGTGGATGAACTCGTCGGTCATGCCGCTCTTCAGGGGCCCAGGCCGGTAGAGAGCATTGAGGGCGATGAGGTCGCGGAACTGCTCGGGCTTGAAGTTGCGGAGGAGGTCCTTCATCCCCGGGCTCTCGAACTGGAAGACTCCGTCCGTGTTACCGGCCTGGAAGACCTCGAACGTCCGGGCGTCGTCGAGGGGCAGGCTGTTGACGTCGATCTCGACGCCCGTGTCCTTCCGGATGAGGGCCCGGGCGTCGTTGATGACGGTCAGGTTCCGGAGGCCGAGGAGGTCCATCTTGAGGAGTCCGATGGCCTCGACGTCGCCCATCGCGAACTGGGTCGTGATCTCCCCCTTGACCGACTGATAGAGGGGCAGGAACTCGACCAGGGGCTTGGGCGTGATGACGATGCCCGCGGCATGGATCGAGGGGTGACGGACCTGTCCCTCGATCCCCTGGGCGATGGTCAGGAGCTGGGCGATCTTGGAGTTCTTGTCGCGGAGCTCGCGGAGCTCGGGGACGTTCTTCAGGGCCTCGGCGATCGTCGAGTCCGGGCCGAAGGGGATCATTTTCGCGATCCGGTCGACTTCGGGCAGGGGCACCTCGAGGACGCGGCCGACGTCGCGGATGGCCCCCCGGGCGGCCATGGTCCCGAAGGTGATGATCTGGCAGACGTTCTCCTGGCCGTATTTCCGGGTCACGTACTCGATCATCTCGCCGCGGCGGCGGCCGCAGAAGTCCATGTCGATGTCCGGCAGGCTGATCCTCTCGGGGTTAAGGAAGCGCTCGAAGAGCAGGTCGTACTCGAGGGGGTCGATCTCGGTGATCTCCAGGGCGTAGGCGAGGAGGCTGCCCGCGGCCGAGCCGCGGCCGGGCCCGACCGGGATCCCCTTTTCCCGGGCCGCCTTGAGCAGGTCCCAGACGATCAGGAAATAGCCCTCGAATCGCATCTGCTTGATGAGCTTGATCTCCCGCTTCAGCCGGTCTTCGTATTCTTCGTCGCTGTGGGCGTGCTCGCCGTTCGTCGTCCGGGCGGCCCGCTTCTCCGTCCTTTTCCGGAAGCCTTCCCAGGCGACCTCCTCGAAATACTCGCTCAGGGTCTTGCCTTCGGGCGGGGTGAAGTTCGGCAGGAAATACTGCCTGGAGGGGAACTCGAACTCGCAGCGGGCGGCGATCCGCCCCGTGTTCTGGATGGCCTCGGGACAGTCCCCGAAGAGGGCGGCCATCTCGGCCGCGGACTTGAAGTAGAACTGATCGGACGAGAACTTGAGGCGGTCGGGGTCGGAGACCTTCCTGTTCGTCTGGATGCAGACGAGGACGTCCTGGCTCTGGGCGTCCTCACGGCGGGCGAAATGGACGTCGTTCGTGGCGACGAGCGGCAGGTCGAGCTTGCGGGCGAGGCCGACGAGCAGCGGGTTGACGGCTTTTTGCTCGGCGAGGCCGTGGTCTTGGAGCTCGATAAAGAAATCGCCCTTGGCGAAAATCGAGGCGTATTCCCGGGCGGCGTCTTCGGCCTTTTCGGCGAAGCCGCGGCTGAGCCAGGTGCTGATCTCGCCCTTGAGGCAGCTCGAGAGGCCGATGAGCCCCTCGGCATGGGCGGCCAGGAGCTCTCGGTCGATCCGGGGCCGGTAGTAAAAGCCCTCAAGGTAGCTCTGGGTCAGGAGCCGGCAGAGGTTTCTGTAGCCTTTCTCGTTCTTGATGAGCAGGATGAGGTGGAAATGGTGGATATCGTTCGCGGTGCCCGGCTTCTTCTCGAACCGGCTCCCAGGGGCGACATAGACTTCGCAGCCGAGGATGGGCTTGATTCCGCGGGCCTTGGCCTCCTTGAAGAACTGGACGGCGCCGAAGAGATTCCCGTGGTCGGTGATGGCGACGGCCGGCATGTTGTTCGCGTAGGCGGCCTCGACGAGGTGCGCCACCTTCAGGCAGCCGTCGAGGATGCTGTACTCGGAGTGATTGTGAAGGTGGACGAACGTTGGTTCCATTCTTCCCTTTCCCTATCCCGATAAAAGTGTTTCTCGGGGCTCAGAGCGAACGGCGGGCTATTCCCATTCGATCGTCCCGGGCGGCTTGGTCGTGATGTCGTAGACGACCCGGTTGACGCCCTTGACCTCGTTGACGATGCGCGTCGAGATCCTGGCGAGGAGCCGGGGCGCGGCGGGGTACCAGTTGGCCGTCATCCCGTCCGTGCTCTGGACGAGCCGGACGGCGACGACGCGCTGGTAGGTCCGCTGATCGCCCATGACGCCCACGGACCGGACCGGGAGCAGGACGGCGAAGGCCTGCCACAGCTTATTGTAGAGTCCGGCCCGCCGGACCTCCTCGACGACGACGTCATCGGCCGCGCGCAGAATATCGAGGCTTTCGCGGTTAATCTCACCGATGACCCGAACCGCTAGTCCCGGCCCGGGGAAGGGGTGCTGGTGGATGAATTCCCTGTCCACCCCGAGCTCCAGGGCCAGGGCCCGGACCTCGTCCTTGAAGAGCTCGCGGAGGGGCTCGATGAGCTTGAACCTGAGGCCCTTCGGCAGGCCACCCACGTTGTGGTGGGACTTGATCACCGAAGACGGCCCCTTGACCGGGTTCGACTCGATGACGTCCGGGTAGATCGTTCCCTGGGCCAGGAACTGGGCCCCGCCGATCCGCGTCGCCTCCCGCTCGAAGAGATGGATGAAGAGCCCGCCGATCGTCTTCCGCTTTTTTTCCGGGGACGCGATCCCGCGGAGCTTTCCGAGGAACAGGTCCGAGGCGTCGATGCCGATGACTTTGAGGGCGAATTTCCTTCGGAAGGCCTCCATGAGCGCTTCGTACTGGCCCTTGCGGAGCAGGCCGTTATCGATGAAGATGCAGACGAGCTGGCTCTTGATGGCCTTGTGGATGATGAGCGACGTGACGAGGGAATCGACGCCGCCGCTCAGGCCGCAGATGACTTTTTTCGTCCCCACCCTTTCCCGGATCTCGGCGACTTTCCGCTCGATGAAGGAGGAGATGTTCCAGTCGGCCTCGAGCCCGGCCAGGTTGAAGAGGAAGTTGGCCAGGATCTTCTGGCCTTCTTTCGTGTGAATGACCTCCGGGTGGAACTGGACACCGTAGAATTTCCGGCCCGGATTCTCGATCGCGGCCGCCTGAGTGTTGGCCGTGCTGCCGGTGATGACGAACCCGGGGGGGACTCTCTCCAGGCGGTCGCCGTGGCTCATCCAGACCTGCTCCTTGTCCTTGACCTTGGCCAGGAGGCCGGAGCGGTCGATGACACGGAGGGAGGCAAACCCGTACTCGCGCATTTTCGACGGGATGACCTCGCCGCCGAGGAAATAGGCCATCAGCTGGACGCCGTAGCAGATCCCCAGGACGGGGACGCCCAGGTCGAAAATCCCTTTCGGCGGATGCGGAGCCCCCTTTTCGTAAACGCTCTGAGGCCCGCCGGAGAGGACGAGGGCGGAGGGTCCGAAGGAGCGGATCTTCGCGAGCGGTGTCGAGAACGGCAGGATCTCGGAGTAGACGCCGAGCTCGCGGACCTTGCGGGCGATGAGCTGAGTGTATTGGGACCCGAAATCGAGGATGAGGACCTTGTGCATGGAGAGATTTTAACAGAGCGGCGGGGGCAATTCAAATTTGTGGTAAACTAGGGAGGGATTTCCGCAGGAGTCATCATCATGGAATGGGAAGAACTGGCCAAAGAACTGAGCCAGACGACCGACTCGAAGATCGTGTTGCTCGTCATGGACGGCGTGGGGGGCCTGCCGGTCAACGGCCGGACGGAGCTCGAGGCGGCCCGCAAGCCGAACCTTGACGGGCTGGCGAAACAGGGCGTTTGCGGCCTCTCAGACCCCGTGTTCATGGGGATCACGCCGGGGAGCGGCCCGGCCCACCTGGCCCTTTTCGGTTATGACCCCCTCAAGTATCAGCTCGGCCGGGGCATTCTTGAAGCCCTGGGGTCGGGGGTCGAGGTCGGCCGGAACGACCTCGTGGCCAGGGGGAATTTCGCGACGCTCAAGGCCGGGCTCATCGCCGACCGGCGGGCGGGCCGCATCCCGACAGAAGAGAACGTCCGGATCTGCGCCTACCTCAACGCTCATCTCCCCAAGCGGGACGGAGTCAAGGCCGAGGTCTTCCCGGGAAAAGAGCACAGGTTCGTGGCCCGTTTCACGGCCGAGGCCCTCTCCGACGCCCTGACCGACGCCGACCCCCAGAAGGAGGGGAAACCGCGCCTGCCGGCAACCCCGGTCGTGCCCGAGGCGGCCAAGGCGGCGGCCTTCGTCAACCGCTTCCTCGACGACCTGACCGATACTCTCAAGGGACAGGCCAAGGCGAACACGGCCCTCCTCCGGGGCTTCTCCAAGTTCCCGTCCATCCCGACGATGCAGGAGCTGTTCAGCATCCGGCCCGCGGCGATCGCCAATTATCCGATGTACAAAGGCCTGGCCAAGCTCCTCGGCATGGCGGTCCTGGACGTCGGAGGGGAAACGGCCGATCTCTTCGACGCGTTGGAAAAAAGGTACACCGACTACGATTTCTTTTATGTCCATTACAAAAAGACGGATTCGGCCGGCGAGGACGGCAAGTTCGACGCCAAGGTCGCGGCCATCGAGGCCCTGGACGCGTTCATCCCGCGCCTCGTCGCCCTCAACCCGGATGTCCTCGTCGTGACCTCGGACCACTCGACGCCGGCGCTTCTCAGCGGCCATTCCTGGCATCCGAACCCGTTCGTCCTCGTCTCCAAAACGGCAGGCGTCGATGATGTCGCGGAATTCACGGAACGGGCCTGCGGCCGTGGCCTCCTCGGCCGCTTCCGGGCGCTTTACGCCATGCCGCTCATGCTGGCCCACGCCCTCAAGCTCAAGAAATACGGGGCGTAGGCCGATCGGCATCTAAATTGGGGACACAATACTAATTTCCGAATTTCAGATTGTGCTTATTCCCAGAATGCGCGGCCGTTTAATTCGGAAATTAGTATTGTGTCCCCATGATTGGTGCATCCCGATTATTGTGTTATGGGCCGTGACAGGGCCTACGCTTGGCGGCCCGATGTGGACAACGTCCGGCAAGTCGGCTAAAATTGAAACGGATTGAATTGCCCAAATAATCGTCCGTTTGTCCTTCTCCTGCTCGCGGCCTCCATTCTCTCTCTTGGAGCGAAACCCCAGCCGGATAACCGCACCGAGATCGTCAACCTCCGCTACTACACCCACCCGGCCTTCACCCGGATCGTCCTCGACATCGGGAGGCTTCGCGAATACACATCGGGCGAGCTCCAGCAGCCGGGCCGGATCTATCTCGACGTCCTTCAGGCCAAGCTCAACCCCATCCTGGATGGGCAGTCCTTCCCGGTCAAGACAGATTACCTGAGCCAGATCGTTGTTTTCCAGAAGACGCCGACGACGGCCCGTGTCGTTGTCGACGTCGATTTCCCCAGGGTCAGGTCCTACCGGGCCTACCATCTTTTCGACCCGTTCCGCATCGTGATCGACATCTACCCCAGGCAGGCCCCCGAAGCGCCCGGAGCAAGAACCCAGCCCGGGCCGGGCACCGAAGGCCATCCGCCGGCCGGCCAGCCCGTCAAGCCGCCCGAACCCCTGCCGTCGGGCTATTCCATGGCCCGCCAGCTCGGGCTCGGGGTCAGGACGATCGTTCTCGACCCCGGCCACGGCGGTAGCGACCCCGGCTGCATCGGCCAGAGCGGCCTCCAGGAGAAGGCCATCACCCTGGACGTTTCCCTGGCCCTGAAAAAGATGCTCGTCGAGAGGGCCGGCCTGAACGTCATCCTGGCCCGGGAGTCCGATATCATGGTTCCCCTCGAGAGCCGGACGGTCATCGCCAACCAGAAGCGGGCCGACCTCTTCGTCTCCATCCACGTCAACGCCCATCGCGACCGGAGGCGGGAGGGGGTCGAGACCTTCTTCCTGAATTTCAGCCCGGACCCGGCCGTCGTCGAGCTGGCGGCCCAGGAGAACGCCACCTCCACCAAGAACCTCGGCCAGATGAAGGACATCATCCTGAAGATCGCCAAGAATAGCAAGGTCGACGAGTCGCGGGACCTGGCCGAAAGGATCCAGAAAAATCTGCTGCAGGCCCTGTCCGTGGCCAACCCCAAGATCAAGGACCTGGGTGTCCGGGGCGCCCCGTTCTGGGTCCTCATCGGCAGCGAAATGCCCTCCGTGCTCGTCGAGATCTCGCATCTCAGCAACGCTGCGGAGGAGGCCAGGCTCAAGACCGCAAGGTACCGGGAGCTCGCTGTCCTGGGCATCTACAACGGGATCATGGAGTATATCCGTTCGCTCGGGAAAGGATGATAGGAATGAAGAGAAGGAATTTCCTCAGGGACCTGGCCGTCGGAGGCACCGTCCTCCCGTGGGGAGCCCGGGTTTTCGGCGGCCCGGCCGTCGCCCCCGCCCAGACGCCCCAGCTCGCCGTGGTCGAAGGCGAATCGCCCTACCTGATCACGAAGGAAGCCGTCGCCGCCCTGGGCGGCATGAAGCGCTTCATCGCCAGGGGCGACAAGGTCATCATCAAGCCCAACATCGGCTGGGACCGGGTCCCGGAGATGGCCGCCTGCACCAATCCCGAGGTCGTCAAGGCCCTGGTCGAGCTCGTCCGTGACGCGGGCGCCAGGAGCGTCACCGTCATCGACAACACGACGAACGAGGCCAAGCGCTGCTACGTCCGCTCCGGCATCCTCGATGCCGCCAGGGCGGCGGGCGCGTCCGTGCCCTTCGCCGACGAGAGCCGTGTGAAAAGGGTGGCCCTCAAGGGAGAGTGGCTCAAGGAGTGGGACATCCTGATGGACGTCCTCGAGGCCGACAAGATCATCAACGTCCCCATCGCCAAGCACCACTCTCTCTGCCGCCTGACCATGGGCATGAAGAACTGGCTCGGGGCCATCGGCGGCGCCCGCAACCAGCTTCACCAGAAGCTCGACCAGGCCATGGTCGACCTCACGGCGTTCTTCAAGCCGGCCCTGACCGTCCTCGACGCTTACCGGATCCTCGTCCGGAACGGCCCTCAGGGGGGGCGGGTCTCGGACACGAAGCTCGTCAAGACGGTCGTGGCGGGCACGGACCCCGTGGCCGTGGACGCCATGGGCGCAACCTTCTTCGAAATCAGGCCCCAGGAGCTCCTCTACCTGAAGCTGGCCCAGGAGCGCGGCCTAGGGAAATTCGAGTTGGAGAAAGTCCGCGTTGAAAAAAGAAAGATCTAGGAAATTCCGGGCCCTGCAGGTCCTGAGGATCCTGAGCCAGGCGGGGTTCTTCGGGCTCTTCCTCGCCCTCTTCATCGGCGCCCACTACACGGGCCAGGATTACATCAGCTCGACGGTCCAGCGTTTCTTCCACTTCGACCCGCTTCTCGCCTTGGTCACTCTCATCGCGGCCCGCCTCGTGTACGCCTCGTTCGTCTTCGCCCTGGTCACGGTCATCGCGACTGTCGTCCTCGGCCGCGTTTTCTGCGGCTGGGTCTGCCCGCTCGGCGCGGTCCACCAATTTTCCTCGTTCGCCTTCAAGAAGACGCGGTTCCTCCGGCCGCCAAAAGAGGAGAGGGTGAGCCTGGCCTGGAAATACTATATCCTTATTATTGTCCTGGTCGGGGCCTTGCTCGGGCTCGATCTGGCCGGGTACCTCGACCCCTTCTCATTCCTGACCCGCTCCTTCGCCCTGTCCATTTTCCCGGGCCTGGCCTACGCCCTCGCCGGCTTGAAAGCCGGCTTTTATGCTCTCGGCCTTATCTCCGCCGGACGGTCCATCTCCCAGCTCCTCGAGAACTGGACGCTCAACGCGACGTTCATCCAGGGATTCGCCGTCGGGTTCCTCTTCCTTGCCGCCGTCGCCCTGAACGCCTGGAAGGAGCGGTTCTGGTGCCGGTATCTCTGCCCGACGGGGGCCTTCCTTGGGCTCCTCTCGCGCTGGAACGTCCTCAAGCTCAGGATCGACGACGGGAAGTGCATCAAGTGCGGTCTCTGCACGCAGCACTGCGAGACCCAGGCCAACCCCTACCCCGTGGAAAAATGGAGGAGCGGCGAGTGCGTCTACTGCGAGACCTGCGCCGCCATCTGCCCGACCGCGGCCATCGGGTTCCCGCTCAAGGCGGCGCCCGAAAAGCTGGCCAACGTTTCGAACGTCGACCTCGCGCGCCGGAAAGTCATCCTGACGGCCCTCCTCGGACTGGCCGCGGTCCCGTTCTTCCGCCTGACGCCGTCCCGCAAGCGGGCCTCGCTCAAGCTCATCCGACCGCCGGGTTCGCTGCCCGAGGACAAGTTCCTGGCCAAATGCGTCAAGTGCGGCCAGTGCATGAGGGCCTGCCCGACCAACGGCCTCCAGCCCGCCCTGTCCGAGGCGGGCCCGGAGGGCATCTATACGCCGATGCTCGTCCCGAAGATCGGCTACTGCGAATACTACTGCTCGCTCTGCACCCAGGTCTGCCCGACGGGCGCGATCCAGAAGCAGACGATCGAGGCCAAGAACAAAATCAAGATCGGCTCGGCCTGGGTCAACAAGAACCGTTGCCTTCCCTACACCCTCGGCAAGCCCTGCATCGTCTGCGAGGAGCACTGCCCCGTCTCGCCGAAGGCCATCAAATTCGTCGAGGTCGAAGCGAAGCTCCCGGACGGAAAAGTCGTGGTCCAGAAGGCCCCGGTCATCGACCTCGAGCTCTGCACGGGATGCGGGATCTGCGAGAACAAGTGCCCGGTCGTGGACGACCCGGCGATCTACGTCACGAGCGTCGGGGAAACACGGTCGGAGAAGAACCGCCTGCTCCTCCAGGTGATCGGCGAATCCGGAGAGCCTGGGAAATAGTGGCATCGCCGGCTATTCGGCGGCGATTTTTTTCAGTTCGTCTTTCAAATGCGGGATGACTTCAAAGAGGTCTCCCACGATCCCGTAGTCGACCGCCTTGAAGATCGGCGCATCGGGGTCCTTGTTCACGGCCACAATGTACTTGGACGACGACATCCCGGCCAGGTGCTGGATCGCCCCCGAGATCCCGAACGCCAGGTAGAGGTTGGGCGACACGGTCTTCCCGGTCTGGCCGACCTGGTGCTGGTGGCCGATCCAGCCCGAGTCCACGGCCGAGCGCGACGCGCCCACCGCCGAGCGGGGGATGAGGGCCGCGAGCTCGCGGAGGAGGACGAAATTCTCCGGCCCCTTCATGCCGCGCCCGCCGGAGATGACGACATCGGCCTCGGTCACGTCGATCTCGGCGCTCTCCTCCTTCAAAATCTCGCCGACACGGCCTTTGATGAACCCTTCCGGGATGTCCACGGCCTTCTTGACGACCTCGGCCGCGGCCCCGGCCGCGGGCGCCGCGAGCGGGAAGACATTGGGCCGGAGCGTCGCGATCTTGGGGGTCGAACTCAGGGTGAAGGAAAGAATGGCCTTGCCGGCGTAGATGGGCCTGGTGAACTCGAGCGTCCCGTCCTTGACGGCGAGCTTCGTACAATCCGAGGCCAGCCCCGCGCCGAGCCCGGCCGCGACCCTCGGGGCCAGGTCCTTGCCCATGGCGGTCGCGGCGAAGAACATGGCCGCGGGTTTCGTCTCCCGGGCGAGATCGCAGATGGCCCGGCCGTAACCCTGCGCCGAATAATCGGCAAGGGCTGGGCTTTCGAGGCAGAAGATCCTGCCCAGGCCGTAGGGGCCGAGTTCTGGGGCCAGGCTTTCGAGGCCCGCCCCGGCCAGCACGGCGGCGGTTTCCAGGCCCATAAGCCGGGCGATCCGCTTCGCTTCGGAAAGCGCTTCGAGCGAGCTCTTTTTCGGTTTCCGGTCCCGCGTTTCGATGAATACGGCGATCATCATGGCCTCCTTCAGATCACCTTGGCCTCGCCGTGGAGCAGGGCCACGAGCTCACGGGCCGTCCCGGCGGGGTCTCCCCGGAGGATCTTGCCCGCCTGGCGCTCCGGCGGGACGTCCAGGCCCGTGATGACGACCTTGGGCGCGAGCTCTTCAGGCCCGAGCCCGAGGTCTTCGAGCTTGACGACCGGGATCTCCTTCTTCTTGGCGGCCATGATCCCCTTGAGCGTCTCGTAGCGGGGCTCGTTCAAACCTTTCTGGGCGCTGACGACGGCGGGAAGGGAGAAGACGACCTTCTCGATCCCGCCTTCGACCTCGCGGAGGGCCGTCCCGGCGCCCTCTCCGATCTCGAGCTTCGTCACGACGTTGGCCTGGGGAAGGCCGAGGAGCTCGGCCGTCATCGCGGGCACCTGGCTCAGATCCGCGCCGACCGACTGCTTCCCGAAAAGGAGGAGGTCGGTCCCGGCGAACTTCTGTTCGACCGTGCGGGCGATGATCCTCGCGGTGCGCAACCCATCGTATGTCTCGGGCGCATCGTCCTTGACGAGCACCGCCTCGTCGGCCCCCATGGCCAGGCATTTCCGCAGGACGGGGAGAGCGTCCTCGCGGCCCACGCAGACGACGCGGACCGTCCCGCCCCTGGCTTCTTTCAGACGCAGGGCCTCTTCGACCGCGAACTCGTCATACGGGCTGGCCACGAAATTCAGGCCGTCCTCGATGATGGACATCGTCTGGTGCTGGATCCGGATCCGCGATTCCGTGTCCGGGACCCTCTTGACGAAAACAAGGATGTTCATGCGTGTCTCCTCATTCGTTGTGATGCGCCCGCCCCCGCGCTCCGGGCCTCCGGCCCTCGGCCACGGCCCTTACTTTCCGCCTTCTCAGGGTTTCTCGAATCTCCTGAACAGGAGCGAGCCGTTCGTCCCGCCGAACCCGAAGGAGTTGCTGAGGGCATGGATGATCTCGGCCGGCCGGGCCTTGTTCGCGACGTAATCGAGGTCGCATTCCGGATCGGGGAACTCGTAGTTGATGGTCGGGGTCATGATCTGGTGGAACACGCAGAGGGCCGAGATCCCGGCCTCGAGGCCGCCGGCCGCGCCGAGGAGGTGACCGGTCATGGACTTGGTCGAGCTGATGCCGATCCGGCGGGCGTGCCCTCCGAACACCGTCTTGATGGCCAGCGTCTCGATCTTGTCGTTATAGACCGTCGACGTTCCGTGGGCGTTGATGTACTGGACATCCTCGGGCCGGACGCCCGCATCTTCGATCGTCTTCCTCATGACCCGGATGGCCCCGTCGCCGTCCGGCGCCGGGGCGGCCGCATGGTAAGCGTCGCCCGTCATCCCGTAGCCGACGACCTCGGCATAGATCCGGGCGTTCCTCTTCAGGGCGCGCCCGAGGTCCTCCAGGATGACGACACCGGCCCCCTCCCCCATGACGAAGCCGTCGCGCGTGGCGTCGAACGGGCGCGAGGCTTTCTCGGGGGCGTCGTTCCTTTCCGAGAGCGCTTTCATGGCATTGAAGCCGGCGATGCTCAACGGGGTCAGGGGCGCTTCCGCCCCGCCCGCAATCATGATGTCGGCATCGCCGCGGGCGATCATCCGGAAGGAGTCCCCGATGGCATGCGTGCCGGTGCTGCAGGCCGTGGCCGTGGCCGAATTGGGGCCTTTGGCCCCGTAGCGGATGGAGATCTGCCCCGAGGCCTCGTTGACGATGGTCTGGATGAGGAAGAACGGCGAAACTCTCTCCGGCCCTTTCTCGAGCAGGACCTTGTGCCATTCCTCGATCGCCCCGAGGCCGCCGATCCCCGAGCCGACATACGTCCCGGCCCGATCGCTCTGAAGGTCGGCCAACGGGAGCCCCGAGTCCTCGACAGCCAAGTGGGCTGCCCCCAGAGCGAACCGGATGAACGGGTCCATCTTGCGGGATTCCTTGCGGTCGATGAAGGCGAGGGGGTCGAAGTCCCTGGCTTCCCCCCCGAACCGGGTGGCGTGGCGTGAGGTGTCCCAGCGGGTGAGGGGTCTGATCCCGTTTTCCCCGCGGAGGAGGGCCTGCCAGTTCTTCTCCGTCCCCGTCCCGAGCGGCGAGACCAGCCCGATGCCGGTGAGGACAACCCGCCGCGCGGGGAAAGACTCCCTGCTCATGATCCCTGTCAGCCCAGCCGGAAAAGGCGGGGGCTACTTCTTATGGCTCGTGATGTAGTCGATTGCCTTGCCGACGGTCGTCAGCTTTTCGGCCTGATCGTCGGGGATGTCCAGGCCGAATTCATCCTCGAGGGCCATGACCAGCTCCACCGTATCGAGGGAGTCCGCCCCGAGGTCATCGATGAACGAAGCGTCTTCGGTGACCTGTTCTTCACTGATGCTCAGCTTGTCCGAGACAATGGCCCTGACCTTCTTGAGCAGTTCGTTTCGGTCCATAATGTCCTCCTCTTTAAGATAGGATTGCGGAGATGACCACGGCCGGCTCACATGTAGAGGCCGCCGTTGACACTGATCACCTGGCCCGTGATGTAAGAGGCGTCATCGGAAAGAAGGAATTTTACCGCAGACGCCACGTCTTTGGGAAGCCCGAATCTTTTCATCGGGATGTACTCCAGGAACGTCTTTTGGATGTCCTCGGGAAGCTTCTCGGTCATGGCCGTGGAGATGTAGCCGGGCGCGACGGCGTTGACGGTGATGCCCCGGGCCGCCACTTCCCGCGCCAGCGACTTGGCGAAGGCGATGGCCCCGGCCTTGGAGGCCGCGTAGTTGACCTGGCCCGCGTTCCCCATGAGGCCCGCGACGGAGGCGATGTTGACGATCCGGCCGTAGCGGGCGGCGACCATGGCCCTCAGGACGGCCCTCGAAAAGTTGAAGACGCCCTTCAGGTTGACCTTGAGGACGGCGTCCCAGTCCTCCTCCTTCATCCGCAGGAGGAGGCCGTCCCGGGTGATGCCGGCATTGTTGACAAGGTGGTCGATCCGGCCGTGGGAGGCGGCCACCGCGTCCGCGACTTCCTGGGCCCGGACGGCGTCCGAAACATCGGCCTGGTGGACGTCGGCCCGGCCGCTCGCCCCGACGATGCCCCGGGCGACGGCCTCGAGCTTGTCCTTCTGGACGTCCACGAGGACAACCGTCGCTCCCTCGGCGGCGAGGTCGAGGGCGATGGCTTCGCCGATGCCCTGGGAGGCGCCGGTCACGATCGAAACGCGGCCTTCGAACCGTTTCATGCGCCGGCTCCTTTGAGGGCCTGCTCGTAGCGGAGGATCTCGGTCTGGATCCGGTCCTGGACGCGGTTCAGGACGAACTCCCGGGCCCGGCCGACGGCGTTCCGGACGGCATGGGCGTTGGACCGGCCGTGGCCGATGACGCAAACGCCGTTGATCCCCAGGAGCTGGGCGCCCCCGTATTCGGAATAATCCACTTTCTTATAGATCTTCTTGAGGTGTCTTTTCATGAGGACGTAACCCAGCCTGGCGAAGATGTTCTTGGTGATCTCGTGCCGGGCCATCGAGAGGACGCTCTCGACGACGCCCTCGGACACTTTGAGGGCCACGTTCCCCGTGAAGCCGTCGCTGACGACGACGTCCGCGGCCCCGGAGAACAGGTCCTTCCCCTCGACGTTGCCAATGAAGCGGAGGGGGGAGGCCTGGAGCCTGTCGAAGGCCTCGCGGACGAGGTCGTTCCCCTTGGATCTCTCCTCGCCGATGCTCATCAGGCCGACCCGCGGGTTCGGCAAAGCCATGATCGTTTCCATGAAGATCTTGCCCATGATCGCGAACTGGACGAGGTTGTTCGGCTGGCAGTTGGCGTTGGCCCCGACGTCGATGAGGAGGGTCGGGCCGGCGACGCCGGGAACGAGGAGGGCCAGGGCCGGCCTGTCGACGCCTCGCAAGGTCCCCAGGACCTCCCGGGAGATATAGACGACGGCCCCGGTGTTCCCCATGGAAACGAAGGCCTCGGCCTGCCCGTCCTTGACGAGCTGGGCCGCGACGCGGATCGACGACGCCTTCTTTCTCCGGAAGGCGAGCAGCCCCTCGCCCATGCCGATCGCCTCGGGCGCGTCGACGATGGTCGCCCGGGAGGCCTTCGGGGCCAGACGGTCGTATTCCTTCTTGATCAGGTGCTCGACGCCGACGAGAAAGACGTCGACGCCGAAATCCCCAGACGCGCGGAGAGCCCCTTCGACCGTGACCCTAGGGCCGAAATCCCCCCCCATCGCGTCAACGGCGATTTTCATGGAAGAGAACCCCCAGTCAGTCTTCTTTTCCTTCCGTCACCTGCCGGCCCTTGTAGTAACCGCACTCGGGGCACGCCCGGTGCGGCAGCTTGGGGTTGCCGCAGTTGGGGCAGACAGAGAAGGCGGGGAGGACGAGCCCGTCGTGGGCCCGGCGCTTTCCTTTTCTCGTCGGAGAATGTCTTCTCTTTGGGTTTGGCATCTTAGCTTTTATCTTTCACGACAAATTTGAGCTTGTTCCAGCGCGGGTCGGATTCCTTGACCATGCAGGAGCAGCCCCCGTCGCGGACGACTTCGCCGCAGACGGCGCAGATCCCCTCGCACTCCGGTGCGCAGAGGGGCTTCGCCGGGAAGGTCAGGTTCAGCTGCTCGAGGATGACGGCCCGGAGGTCGAGACGGCGATCGCGGTAATACATTCTGTCGATCTCGTCGTCCATCAGCTCGTCGGGATTGGCATCGAGCTCCTCGGGGAGATAGACGAGGTCGAACTTGCTCCGCACGGGGAACTCGTACGGGGTCAGGCATCGGCTGCAAACGAAGCTCAGCTTGGCCGTGATTTCGCCCTGGACGAGGGCCTCGTCGCCGAGCATCCGGACGTGGACCTCGGCGTGGGCGGGCTCGAGGAAAACGGCGTTCTCCTCGACCAGGTCCAGGCTCATGAAGTCGAAATCCCCGGACAGGCGGAGGCCGTCCTTGGGCAGCCGGTCAATATCGATCAACATCGTCGTATCCAAGGTGCTGGTCCTCAAAAATCGTTAACTTATTATACCAGCGCAACCCCCTTTGTCAAATGAAGGGCCCGGGGCGGGGGCGGCCGGGCAGGAAAAGGGGTCCGCCCTCCTCCGGCGGCCTCGAATTCGGCCTTGCGCAGCGAAAGCAAACGGGTATAATGAGAGGAGGTTTCTCGGCATGAGCGGCTACAACACGCGGGTGGAATACAGGGGATCGGCGTACATCGTCCAGACCCAGGACAAGGGCCTGGCCGCTCAGTACGTCGAATCCCTGATCTACAAGTCCGGCAAGCTCCTGACCTCCAAGAAGACGTTCTACACGTCCTCCCTCTCGAGCCCCGGCGTCAAGGCCATCATCGAGCAGATGATGGAGTCCCAGCACAAGAAGATCCTGGAAGAGATCGTCGAAGGCAAGTTCGACTGAGTCCTCGAGGATCCGGACCGAAGGGGCCATGGAGGAAAAGAGACTTTTTCTCGTCGACGGGCACTCCCTCCTCTACCGTTCTTATTATGCGATCCGCCAGCTCTCGACGTCCCAGGGGTTCCCGACCAACGCCATCTACGGGTTCATCAGCGCCTTGCGGAAGATCATCGACCAGGAGAAGCCCGACTACCTGGGCGTCGTCTTCGACGTCAAGGGGCCGACCGTCCGGCACGAGGCCTATAAGGACTACAAGGCCCACCGCAAGCCCATGCCCGACGACCTCGCGGTCCAGATCCCGGTGCTGAAGGAGGTCCTCCACGCTCTGAGGATCCCCACGGCCGAGTTCGAGAAGTACGAGGCCGATGACGTCCTGGCGACCCTGGCCCGGCAGGCGGCGAAGAAAAAGATCCGATCCGTGATCGTCACCACGGACAAGGACCTCCTTCAGGTCGTCGACCGGTCGACGACCATCTACAACCCGGCCAAGGAAACGACCGTCGACGCGGCCGGCGTCAAGGACGTTTTCGGGGTCGGCGCGGACCAGGTCATCGACGTCCTGTCCCTGTGGGGCGACCCGACGGACAACGTCCCCGGTGTCCCGGGCGTCGGCGAGAAGACGGCCAAGGCCCTCATCCAGGAGTTCGGCTCCGTGGATAACCTTCTCCGGAACCTGGGCCGGGTCAAAAATCCCCGGATCAGGGAAAAGATCGAGCAGAACCGTGACCTCCTCGAGCTCAGCCGCCGGCTGGTCACGGTCACGTGCGACCTCGACGTCGGCCTGGACCTCGACGCCTACGCCCTCCAGGAGCCCGACGAGAAGGAGGCCCTCCGCCTCTTCCAGAGCCTCGAGTTCACGTCCCTCCTCGGCGACTTCCTGAAGAAGCCGAGGCCCGAGAAAAAAGATTACCGGGTCGTCTTCGAGGAAAGCGAGCTTGAGGCCCTCTGCGACCGGATCACCGGGGTCGGCGCCGTCGCCCTGGACACCGAAACGGACAGCCCCTTCCCGACCCGGGCCCGCCTCGTCGGGATGTCGTTCGCCCTCGTCCCCGGCGAGGCTTTTTACCTTCCCCTCGGCCACGACTATCTCGGCGCGCCCGCCCAGATCCCCAAAGACAAGGCCTTCTCTTATCTCCGCCCGGTCCTCGAGGATGCCGCGATCAGGAAAACGGGCCAGAATATCAAATACGACGCCATCGTCCTCCGCCGGGAGCACATCCATCTCGGCGGGATCGAGCGGGACACCATGGTCCTCTCCTACCTGCTTGAGCCGAACTGGGGGAAGCACGGCCTGGACCGGCTGGCCCTGACCTATCTCCAGACCGGCAAGACGCCCTACGAGAGCGTCGTCGGGAAAGGGAAAAACCAGCTCACGATGGACAAGGTCGACATCGACCGGGTGGCCCCCTATGCCTGCCGGGACGCCGATCTGGCCCTCGAGCTCGGCACGCTCCTTTTCGAGAAGGTCCGGGAGAGGAAGCTCGACCGCCTGTACGATGAGATCGAGCGGCCCCTGATCGAGCTCCTGGCGCAAATGGAGATCTGGGGGGTCCGGGTGGATCCCGCTGTCCTCCGGGCCATGTCCCAGGAACTCCAGGCCGAGCTCCAGTCGCTCGAGAGGGAGATCCATGAGCTGGCGGGCGGCGCTTTCAATATCAACTCCCCACGGCAACTCGGCTCCGTCCTCTTCCATAAGCTCGGACTCCCCGCGACGAAAAAGACCCGGGTCACGAAGGGATTCTCGACGTCCCTGGACATCCTCGAAGAGCTGGCCGCCCTCCATCCCCTGGCTAGGCTCGTCCTGGATTACCGTCAGAAAACGAAGCTCAAGAGCACCTATGCCGATGCCCTCCCGGAGCTCATCGACCCGGAGACGGGGAGGATCCATACCTCCTACAACCAGACGGTGGCTTCCACAGGCCGGCTGTCGTCGAGCGACCCCAACCTCCAGAACATCCCAGCCCGCGGCGAGTGGGGGCCGCGGTTCCGCCGGGCGTTCATCGCCGATAAGGGGCACCGCCTCCTCGCGGCCGACTATTCACAGATCGAGCTCAGGATCCTGGCCCATCTCTCCGAGGACCCGGCCCTGGTCGAAACATTCTCCACGGACCGGGACGTCCATGACGAGACGGCCCGGGTCGTCTTCGCCGGCGAGGCGGGGCTCCCGGCGGAGGAGACGAGACGGAGGGCCAAGGTCATCAATTTCAGCATCATCTACGGGACCTCGGCCTTCTCGCTCGCCAAGGAGCTCCAGACCTCGACGGCGGAGGCCCAGAGCTTCATCGACCGTTATTTCGAACAGCACCCGCTCGTCCGGAACTACCTCGACCGGATCGTCGCGGAAGCGAAGGACCGGGGATACTCGGAGACGATCTTCGGCCGGCAGCGCCAGGTCCCCGAGCTCCGTCAGTCCGATAAAATGACCCAGCAGGCGGGCCGCCGCATCGCCCTCAACATGCCCATCCAAGGCTCGGCGGCCGACCTCATCAAGGTCGCCATGCTCCGGATCTGGGACGATCTGCGGGCCCGCAGGCTCCGGACGCGGATGATCCTCCAGGTCCACGACGAGCTCGTCTTCGAGGTCCCGAGCGCCGAAAAGGCCGAGGTCGAAAAAATCGTCCGGGACCGCATGGAGAACGTCTGCGACCTCAGGGTCCCCCTCAAGGTCCGCCTCGGCTGGGGCCCCAACTGGGCCGACGCAAAATAGGGTCGGACGGGTCCTGTCCCGGCGCATAAAGAGGGGCCGAGGGGAATGGCTGTTGCGCTTAAAAAAGAATGCGCAGGGGGTGTTCTTTGAACTGCCCAGAAGAAAGATCCAGAATCATCTCAGATATTTACCAGAAGTGCAGCTCCGAGTTGCTCCGCTGCATTTCTGCTGGCCGCTCCTCGGAATCCGCTCCCTGCCGGAGGCCATCCCCGAGGCCCATCTTACAGATGCACCAGGGCAGGACTCATCCAACCTTTTTATTTCTCGACGGAACCCTTACAGGGTCTTCTGGAGGACGCGGAATTTCTTGTAGATCTTTCCGCCCATGCGCTCCATCTCCCCCCGGACCTTGATGTTGGTCTCCATCTCGTGGTGGGTGTCCATGACCTCGTAGCCCGCATCCAGGGCGGACTGGATCATCTTGACCCCCATCACGACGTCCAGGCCCTGGCCTCGGTACTTGTCCTTGACCGCGCCGAGGAGGAGGTCGAGCTGTTTCGTTTTCTTGGCCGCCCGCAGGATGTAGATCAATCCGAAGGGGAAGAGCCGGCCGCGGGCCTTCAGGATCCCCCCGCTCATGTCGGGCATGCCGATGATGAAGGCCACGATCTCGCCGTCCTTCGTGATGACCTTGACGAAGTTGGGGTTGAGGACGGGCAGATAGCGCTTGGCCAGCTCGTCCATCTCTTTCTCATCGAGCGGCGCGTAGCCGTAGATATTGTTCTGCATATAGGTCTCGTTCATCAACGACAGGACCGGCCGGATCCAGGGCTTGATCTGCTTCTTGGTCTTGAACTCCAGGACCTCGAAGACCCCCTTCTTTTCGGCCCGCTCGTAGATCTTCTTGTAGAACTCGGGCATCTCCTTGGGGATGTCGATCTTGTAAACGAAATAATCGATGTCCTTGACGTAGCCCTCGTTCTCGACGAGCTTGGGCATCCAGGGGAAATTGTAGTAGGTGGCGATGGTCGCCCGGTGGTCGAAGCCCTCGATGAGGAACCCCTCGGGGTCCTGGTCGGAGAAGCCGTACGGGCCGACGATCCGGGTCATCCCTTTGGCCCCGGCCCAATCCTCGATCCTGGCAAGGAGGGCGTGAACGACTTCCTGGTCCTCGTATGTTTCCAGGTATCCGAAGCGGGCCGTCTTTTCGTTCCGGTGTTCGTTATAGCGGTCGTTGATGATCCCCATGGCCCGGCCGACGCAGGCGCCCTCTTTGAACGCCAGGAGCATGGTCGTGTGGCAGTAGCCGAAGGCCTTGTTCTTTTTCGGGTCGAAGAATTTCCAGTCGTCCATGTAGATGGGGTGGACCCAGTTCGCGTGGCCGGCATGGATCTTTTCGGGAAGAAAAATGAAGGTCTTGAGGTCCTTCCGGGATTGGGCTTCCTTGACTTCGATGGCCATGCTTTCTCCCTTTCTCTCGCAACAGCGTCCTCTCTTTATATTCCAGGATTCCAGGGGAAAAATCAAATATTATTTTGTTCTGGAAATCCTGTTCAAAAAATGAGGGCGGCGTGTGGAAATTCTTGACAATTCCGGAGGCCCCCCATATACTACCCCCTCAAAATAAGGAATCAGATCGTCAATATGAACGTCGAAACCATCGCCCTCCTAACGATCTTTGTCCCTATCGTCGGCTCATTCGCGATCCCGCTGGCGGCCCTCCTCTCCAAGCCCGCCCGGTCGTTGTGGGCCATTCTGGTGAGCGCCGTGACGGCGGTCTTGCCTCTGACCCTGATCCCGTTCGCCCTCGGCGGGGGCGATCTGGTCATCCGCAAACCCTTCGTCCTCGGGCTCGACTTCATCCTCATCCTCGACCCCCTGTCGATCTTCATGGCCTGCGTCTCGTCGTTTGTCGGCTGTCTGATCGTCGTCTACTCCATCGGCTACATCCACGACGAGGAGCATCAGAACGAATATTACCTGATGGTCCTCCTGTTCATCGGCGCCATGATGGGCCTCGTGTTCTCCGGCAACCTCATCTTCCTGTACCTGTTCTGGGAGATCATCGCCATCAGCTGCTGGCGCCTGATCGGGTTCTACCGCCAGCCGGACTTCGTCATCAAGGCGGACAAGGCCTTCCTCGTGACCTTCTTCGGCGCCGTGGTCATGCTCCTGGGGTTCATCCAGATCTACGGCGTCACGAGCACCTTCGACATCACCGCCATGCGGGGGACCCTCATCCCCGGAAGCGCGGTCCTGCTGATCCTCTTCGGCCTGTTCTCGAAATCCGCCACCGTGCCCCTCCACACGTGGCTGCCCGACGCCGGCGTCGCGCCGACGACCGTCACGGCCCTCCTCCACGCCGCCGTTCTCGTCAAGATCGGCGTCTACGCCTACGCCCGGCTCTTCCTCTACGGGTTCAGGATCCCCGCCGAATGGCAGCAGGTCATCCCCATCGTGGTGGTCGTCTCCAGCCTGGTGGCCGCGGGCGCGGCCGCCGTCGAGAACGATTTCAAACGGATCCTGGCCTACTCGACAGTCAGCCAGATCGGCTACATCTTCCTCGGCTTCAGCATGGCCAACGCGGCCGGGATCTCCGGGTCCCTGCTCTTCATCCTGATGCACGGCCTGGCCAAGGCCGGCCTCTTCCTCTGCGCCGGGATCGTCATCCACGCGACCCACACCAAGGACATCCGGGAGATGGGCGGCCTCATCCGGACCATGCCCGTGACCGCTATCGCTTTTCTCTTCTGCGCCTTCTCCGTCATTGGCATCCCGCCCTTCGGCGGGTTCTTCTCCAAGTTCCTGGTGATCATGGGCACCCTTCAAGCGGGCCAGGTCTGGCTGGCCGGGACGGCCCTGTTCACCGCCGTCCTGACGATGTTCTACCTATTGAAGGTCTTCAGCATGGTTTTCCTGGGTGAGGCCAAGCACCCGGCGCCGGAAAAGACGAAATCCATGGTCTTTGTCGTCGCGACCCTGGCCGTCCTCAGCCTGGCGGCCGGCCTTCTCGTCTCGTACCCCATGAAGCTCGTCAGCATCGCGACGGCCCAGATGAGTTGGTGGCTTCGATGACACCCAAGATGCTCCTTCTGCCGGTCCTTCTGCCCGCGGTCCTCGCCGTCGTCCTTCTCCTCATCCCCAAGGGGGTCAGGCTCCTCCGGGAGCTCCTGGCTGTCGCCGGGTCCGCGGTCCTTCTCTATTACGCTTTTGTCCTCTTTTCGGTGAAGAACCTCGAGCTGAGCGTCCCCTGGCTGGGCATGGGGATCGACTTCGAGCTTCGCCTGTTCCACTTCTCGAGTTTCATCCTCCTCGCCCTGGCCGGGTTCCTCTTTTTGATCACCATCTACTCGACGGTCAAGATGAAGGACACCCCGCGGGTCCGGGAATATTACGCCTACGTCTTTCTGACGGCCGCCTTCGCCAACGGCGCGGTCCTGGCCAACAATTTCGTGCCCCTCCTCTTCTTCTGGGAGGGGCTGCTCGTGACCCTGTACGGCCTTATCACCATCGGCGGCAAGGCGACGTCGAACCGGACCGCGGTCAAGGCCCTGCTGATCAGCGGGTTCTGCGATTTCTCGATGATCATGGGCATCGGCCTTCTCTGGTCGCTGACCGGCACGCTGACCATGTCCAAGGTCTCGGTCGAGCCCACGGGCCTCGCCGCTGTGGCCTTCGTCCTCATGATGATTGGCGCCATCGGCAAGGCCGGAGCCATGCCGTTCCATACCTGGATCCCCGACGCCGCCTTGGACGCGCCCGTGACCTTCATGGCCTTCCTGCCGGCCGCCTTCGAAAAACTCCTGGGCATCTATCTCCTGGCCCGGATCTCCCTCGATTTCTTCAAGATCAAGCCGGGCGGCGGCTTGTCGATCCTGATGATGGCCATCGGCGCGGCGACCATTGTCCTGGCCGTCCTCATGGCCCTCATCCAGAAGGACTTCAAGAAGCTGCTGTCCTTCCACGCCATCAGCCAGGTCGGCTACATGGTCCTCGGCATCGGGACCGGGATCCCCATCGGCATCGCCGGCGGCATCTTCCACATGATCAACCACGCCATGTACAAATGCGGGCTTTTCCTGAGCGCCGGCTCGGTCGAGCACCGGACCGGGACGACCGAACTCAAAAGGCTCGGCGGGCTCCGGAAGGAGATGCCCCTGACGGCCTTCGGCTTCACCGTCTGTGCCCTGGCCATTTCCGGGGTCTGGCCCTTGAACGGGTTCGTCTCCAAGGAGATGGTCTTCCACGGCGCGGTCGAAACGGGATACATCGTGTTCGCCGTCGCCGCCTGGGTCGGGGCGATCTTCACCTTCGCCTCGTTCCTCAAGGCGGGGCACTCGGTCTTCTTCGGCGAACGGACCAAGGAGGTCCCGCCCGTCAGGGAAAGCCAGGCCCCGATCGTCATCCCGATCCTCGTCCTGGCCCTGCTCTGCATCACCTTCGGCGTCTACAACAAACTGCCCCTGACCCTGCTCATCCAGCCGATCCTCGCGGGCCACGTCGAGGCGGGGGAGCCCTTGGACTTCACGGCCCATGCCCTGTCCCTCGCGAACCCCATCGCCCTCATCTCCCTGGCCTGCCTGGTCCTGGCCTTCCTCCTCCACGCTTACGGCTTCCGGAAGTCGGGGCGCAAGCCCTACCTGGCCTCCGAGCCGGTCCACAACCTGCCCGTCCTCCACAAGCTCTACGAGATGTCGGAGGCGCGGATGTTCGACCTCTACGAGCAGGGCGTGAAGGTCCTCAAGGGGCTGTCCATGGTCCTGTTCAAGGCGGTGGACCGGCCCATCGACTTCGTCTTCGAGAAGGTCGTCACGGCCGTGGGCGGGAAGTTCACCGGGATCCTGAAGAAGGCCCACAACGGGCACTACGCGAATTACCTGGCCTGGTGCCTGGCCGGCCTCATCATCGTGGCCGGCGTCATCTCCATGCTCGCGAAATAGCCGTTTGATTCCATAGATCGTTCGGAAGAGTTTGTGAAGATCGAGGAGGAGCGTTGATCATTCTCTTCGTTGCGCTGCCGCTCATCGTGGCGGGAGTTCTGCCGCTCATCGGCAAGGTCTCCCGGAGGGTCGTGCCTGACCTGCTGGCCAATGCGGTCCTTCTCTTTTTGCTCGTCTACGCCGTGGCCGTCGGCCGGCCGCTCATCGGGAACGGCCCCGCCCTCCAGAAGCTGACCTGGCTCGGGGAGACCGTCAACCTCCGTCTGGCCCTCGACGGGTTCAGCCTGCTCATGCTCCTGGCCATTTCCCTGGTCGGGCTTTGCGTCACCCTGTTCTCGATCGACTACATGGAGCACTACGGGGCCAAAGCGAATTATTACGCCTTGCTCCTGATCATGATCGCCGGGATGAACGGCCTCGTCCTGGCGACGGACCTTTTCAACCTCTACATCTTTCTCGAGGTGGCCGCCGTCGCCTCCTACTCCCTGGTGGCCTTCGGCCTTGGGCAGGACGAGCTCGAGGCGGCCTTCAAGTACCTCCTCCTGTCCGTGGTGGCCTCGGCCTTCATCCTGGTCAGCATCGCCGTCATCTTCGGCATGACCGGGAGCCTGAGCCTGCCGGCCGTGGCCAGGGCCCTCCAGGACCTCAAAGCCGGCCCGGTCGTCGGCATCTGCGCGGCCCTCTTCATCATGGGCTTCGGGCTGAAAGCGGCCCTCGTCCCCTTCCACGCCTGGCTGCCGGACGCCCACCCCTCGGCCCCGGCCCCGATCTCGGCGGTCCTGTCGGGCCTGCTCATCAAGGTCTCGGGCGTCTACGCCCTGACCCGGGTCTTCCTCAACGTCTTCGGCCTGACGCCGGCCCTGTCCAATGTCTTGATGTCCCTCGGCACCGTGTCCCTGGTCGTCGCCGCCTTCCTGGCCCTGGGCCAGAAGGACATCAAGCGGATGCTGGCCTATTCCTCCATCAGCCAGGTCGGCTATATCGTCCTGGGGATCGGCCTCGGGACGCCGCTCGGCATCGCCGGGGGGCTCTTCCACCTGTTCAATCACGCCCTGGCCAAGGGGCTCCTGTTCTTGACCTCCGGCTCCATCCAGCAGGCCACCGGCACCCGCAACCTCGACGAGATGGGCGGCCTGGCCAAGCGGATGCCTTTCACCGCGGCCACGAACCTCATCGGCTCCCTGTCGATTGCCGGGGTCCCGCCCCTCAACGGCTTCTGGTCCAAGCTCCTGATCATCATGGCCCTCATCCAGGCGGGGCACCCCGTCTTCGCTCTGATCGCCGTCCTGGCCTCCGTCCTGACCCTCTGGTATTACCTCCTCATCCAGCGCAAGGCCTTCTTCGGAAAGCTCAACGAGAGATGGGCCGCCGTGAAGGAGGCGCCCTTCTGGATGACCGCCTCGACCGTCCTCCTCGCCTCCCTTTGCGTCGGGGTCGGCCTCTTCTTCTCGGTGACCATAAAATCCTGGATCCAGCCCGCCGCGGGCGTGCTCGCGGAGGGGGTCCAGGCCGTGATCCGTTCGTGGGGATTATAGAAGATGATTGTCCAAACAGCGCTCCTCATCGGCATGGTTCTCTTCTCGGTCCTGGCGATCTTTCTCAAGGACCTGATCAGGGCGGCGATCTCCCTGGCCGTGGCCAGCCTTCTCCTGGGGATCATTTTCTTCCGCATGGGGGCCTCCTACGCGGGCGTCTTCGAGATCTCCGTCGTCGCGGGCCTGATCACGGTCCTGTTCATCCTGACCATCGCCCTGACGAACACGGGCGAGGAGGTCCGGGAGTCGCGCCTCGCGAACGTCGTCTTCCCCCTCTTCTTCGCTGTCTTCGTCGTCATCGACGCCCTGGTCATGAAGGGGCTCCTCCAGAAGATCCCGGCCCTGCCCTCGGGACCCGAAACGGGCACGTTCGGGGAGGTCCTCTGGAAAGGGAGGACCTTGGACCTCGTCGGCCAGATCGCTGTCATCCTGGCGGGTGTCTTCTCGGTCCTGGCCCTGTTCCGCAAGAGAGACAAACATGACTAACACCTGGTATCTCTACCTGTTCTTCTCGGCCGGCCTGGTCTTCGCCGGGCTCTACGCCCTCCTCTCCAAGCGGAACCTGATCCGGCTCTTCATCGCGATCGAGGTCATCAGCAAGGGCGTGAGCCTCCTCCTTCTCGCGACCGGCTTCGCCAAGGGGAACGTCCTCGTCGCCCAGGCCCTGGTCGTCACCTTCATCGTCGTCGAGGTCAGTCTCGTCGCCACGGCCCTGGCCATCATCATCAATATTTACCGGCACACGAAAAGCCTGGACGTCCGGAAGCTGGCCAGATTGAAAGGGTAAGCCATGAAGGGAATCGAACTTCTCCTCTCCCCGCCGATCGCTTTTCTCCTCTTCCTCGGAGCGGCCTTCCTCCTCTACGGCCTGGGCTCGAAAATGGGCCCCAAGCTGACCAAGGTCGGCGGGAAGCTCGAGACCTACGCCTGCGGCGAGGACATCCCGGGCGTCAAGATCCAGTTCGGCTACCGGCTTTTTTTCTTTGTCGCCCTGTTCTTCACGATCATGCACGTCGCCACCCTCGTCATCGCCACGGTTCCTTCGGGCAAGATCATCTTCTTCGCGATCTTCTACCTCCTGATGATATTCCTGTCCATCATGGCCCTCGTCACGAGGAGCTAACATGCTGAACAAGCTGGTCCGCTGGTCGAGGATCAAGTCGCCCTGGATCCTCCACCTCAACTCGGGCGCCTGCAACGCCTGCGATATCGAGATCGTCGCCGCTCTGACGCCCCGCTTCGACGTCGAGCGCTTCGGCGTCCTCCTCAAGGCGACGCCGCGCCACGCCGACGTTATCATCGCCAGCGGCCCGGTCACCCGGCAGATCAAGGACCGGATCATCCGGATCTACGACCAGGTCCCGGACCCCAAGTTCGTCATCGCCGTCGGGGCCTGCGCCATGTCCGGCTGCGTTTACCGCGGGGCGTACAATATCATGGGAGGGATCGATCAGGTGATCCCGGTGAACGTCTACGTTCCGGGCTGCCCGGCCCGGCCGGACGCGATCCTGGACGCCGTCGTCAAGCTCCTGGGAAAACTCTAGGTTTCGAGGACACGCCATGACCGATATTGAGATCATCGAAAGGCTCAAGCGGGACCTGGGCCCCGAAGCCCTGGAGGTCACGAACCCCGACCGCCGCCGCATCTTCCTCAAGGTCGACCCCGGCGACCTCGTCGCCGCCGTGACCCTCCTCCGCGACAAGTACGACTGCGCCTACCTGGCCACGATCTCCGGCCTGGACAAGGGCGAAACGTTCGAGATCCTCTACCACTTCGCCAGCCCGGCGGCCAACATCAACGTCCGGACCGAGGTCCCCAAGGCCTCGCCCCATATCGACAGCATCACTGCCGTCATCCCCGGGGCCATTCTCTACGAACGGGAGCTCCAGGACATGTTCGGCCTGGTCGTCGACCGCATCCCCGACCCTCGTCCCCTCGTCGTGCCGGATGACTGGCCGGCCGGGAACTTCCCCCTGCGCAAGGACTGGAAGTTCGAGCGGCCGCCGGAGATCATCCCCGGAGGCAAGTCATGAAGTTCCAAATCCCCATCGGACCCCAGCACCCGGCCCTCAAGGAGCCCATCAGCCTGCGGATGACCGTCGAGGGCGAAGTCATCCAGGACGCCGACATCCGCCTGGGCTACAACCACCGCGGCCTGGAGAAGCTGGCCGAGGAAAAGACCTGGATCCAGAATATCTACCTGACCGAGCGGATCTGCGGCATCTGCTCCCACTCCCACGCCACCTGTTTTGTCCAGGGGGCGGAGAAACTCATGGAGATCGTTCCGCCCAAGCGGGGCCTGTACATCCGCTACCTCGTTTCGGAGCTCGAGCGCGTCCACAGCCACCTCCTCTGGCTCGGCGTCGCCGGCCACGAGGCCGGCTTCGACTCCTTTTTCATGTACACCTGGAGGGACCGCGAGATCGTCATGGACCTCCTCGAGCTCATCTCGGGCAATCGCGTCCACTATGCCATGAACACCCTCGGCGGCGTCCGCCGCGACATCGACGAGGGCCAGAAGGCCAAGATCCTTGAAGGCGTCGCGGCCCTCAGGAAGCGGAGCGAATACTATTTCCACATCGGGGCCAATGAGCCGAGCTTCGTCGCCCGGATCGCCGGGGTCGGCCTTCTGACGAAAGAGCAGGCCGTCAGCCTCTGCGCCGTCGGCCCCACGGCCCGGGCCTCGGGCATCACCCGTGATGTCCGCAAGGATGACCCTTGCGCCGTCTACGACGAGATGGATTTCGAGGTCGGAACGGCCGACAGCTGTGACGTCCTCGGACGCGTTGTCGTCCGCGTCAAGGAGCTCCTGGAATCCTACAAGATTATCGAGCAGATCCTCCACAAGCTCTCCCCCGGCGACATCGTGGTCAAGGCCCCGCGCAAGGCCAAGCCCAACGAGGTCGTCAGCCGTTACGAGGCCCCCCGGGGGGAGAACATGCATTACATCAAGAGCAACGGGACCGACAAGCCCGAGCGGCTCAAGGTCCGCGCCCCGACCCTCGCCAATTATCCAGCCACAGTCGCCATGCTGAAAAGCGGGTTCATCGCGGACATCCCCCTGATCTTCGCCGCCATCGACCCCTGCATCTGCTGCGCGGAGCGGACCGTGAGCCTGGTCAACGCGCGGAACGGCGAAGAGACGACCGTCCGCTTGAGCGACCTTCGCCGGCGGGCGATCGAGCAACATAAAAACGCCCCCCCGAAAAGGAATGCGGTATGGCCGTTCTGAGAACACTCCTGTATCTCATCGTCTACCCGGGACTCCTGTTCATTTTTATCTACTCCACGTTCTGCGAGTGGTTCGACCGGAAGGTCTACGCCCGGCTCCAGAACCGGATGGGACCGACCCACACCGGCCGCTTCGGCCTTCTCCAGCCCATCGCCGACTTCGTCAAGCTCCTGGCCAAGGAGGACATCGTGCCCGAGGCCGCCGACAGGCGCTTGTTCTCTCTCCTGCCAGTTTTCGGCCTGGCCGTCGTATCCACCGCGGCGTTATTGCTCCCGGTCTGGAATTTCGACCTGGCCTCGCCCGGGATGACGTCGTTCTCGGGGGACGTCATCGTCATCCTCTACCTCCTGAGCCTCCCGACCCTCATCCTTTTCCTGGCCGCCTGGTCGTCGACCAACCTCTTCTCCACGATCGGCGGCTCCCGTGTCCTGACTATGCTCTTCGGCTATGAGGTGCCGCTCTTCCTGTCCGTCCTCAGCCCGGCCATCCTGGCCAACTCCTGGCGCCTGGCCGAGATCGCGGCCTTCTACCAGAAGAAGCCCCTCCTCATCCTGCCGAACCTCCTCGGATTCGCGATCGCCGTCATCGCCGTCCAGGCCAAGCTGGAGCGGACGCCCTTCGACATCCCCCACGCCGAGACCGAGATCGTCGGCGGGACGTTCACCGAATACTCGGGGAAGAAGCTGGCCCTCTTCCGGCTGATGATGGACATCGAGCTCGTCGTCGCGAGCGGCCTCCTGGCCACCGTTTTCCTGGGCGGGTTCCCAGGCGGCGCGATCATCGGACTCCTGCATTTCGTGATCAAGACCCTCTTCGTCATCTTTCTCCTGGCCCTCATCCGGGCCTTGACCTCACGGATCCGGGTCGACCAGGTCGTCACCCTGGCTTGGAAATACCTGGCCCCGCTGGCTGTGCTTCAGCTCCTGATCGTCATCCTCCTGAAGGGATTCCTGAAATGAAAATCGCGGCCTTCCTCCCCGAACTCATCCGCAGTCTCTTCAAGAAAACAGCCACCGTCGATTACCCCTTCAAGAAGCTCGAGGTGCCGAAGGGCTTCCGGGGCACCCCGTTCCTCCACCCGGAGATGTGCATCGTCTGCCGGGCCTGCGAGCGTGACTGCCCGGCCGAGGCCATCGAGATCACGGCGGTCAACGAGGCCGAGAAGAAGTTCAGGATGGTCATCCACAACGACCGCTGCATCCACTGCGCCCAGTGCGTGGATTCCTGCCCGACGGCCCCGAAGGCCATGGGCATTGACAACCTCTTCGAGATCGCCGATTTCGACCGGCACAACCTGAAGAAGGAATGGGTCTACGTCCGGGCCGTCATCAAGCCCAAGGCGGCCGTGCCGAAGCCGGACGCCGCCCCTGAGGCCTGAGACCTCATTAAACCCATTGTTGGTTGCGGACTCGTGGGGAGCCCCTCCGGCAGGGAGCGCATTCCGAGGAGCGACCATCAGAAGTGTGGCGGAGCGGCTCGGAGCCGCACTTCTGGTAAATATCTGAAACGAGTCTCTGAGTATTGCCCTTGAGACTGTTCCTCTTTACCATCCCTGCCCGCGCCGCGCTCTATGTTTTCTCCGGGACATCCCCCTTGCGTCCGCTTAATCCTTATCCACGGATCTTGTATAATAAAGGCGGATGCACAAACCAATTCCCTGGAAGGCCCGCCTGGCGAAGGAGCTGGGCCGGCCGGAGAGGCTGGCTGTCCTCGGCGTGGGGAACGTTTCCCGGGGGGACGACGCCGCCGGTGTTTTATGCGCCGCGGCTTTGGACCGGCTCGCCGGGCCCTCGGCCAATCCCCGCCTGAAAGTCTTCATCGCCTACGAGGCGCCGGAGAATTTCACCGGAGCGGTCAGGGATTTCGGGCCGTCCCACGTCCTCGTCATCGACGCGGCCGCCGGGGGCTACGCCCCGGGGACGGTTTTCGCGGTGGAGCCTGCCGCGATCCCGGATGAGGACGTTTCGACTCACAGGACGCCGATTTCAACGCTCGCCGCATACTTAGAAAAGACGCTTTGTTGCCGGGTCGTCGTTCTCGGGATAGAACCGGGGGCCTTCGAAACCCGCGAGGCCCTTACCCCCGGGGTTCAGGCGGCGGTCGAGAAGCTGTCCGCCTGGCTGGCCGCTTTCGTCGACCGGCGGCTCAGATCTTCATCGGCATCAGGACATAGATATTCTTGAGCTCTTCCTCGGCCTCGGGCTTGAGGAGGACGGCGCTGTTCTCGTCCTTGATCTCGAACGTCACGCGCTCCGACGTGACCGCCGTCAGGAAGTCCAGCAGGTACTGCGAGTTGAAGCCGATCTCGAGGTCCTGTCCCTTGTACTCGACGTCCAGCCTGTCCCTGGCTTCGCCGATCTCCGGGTTCGAGGAGAAAAGCTTCATCCGGTTTTTCTCGAGGTAGAACTTGATCCCCTTCGACCGCTCGGCCGAGAGCAGGGAGACCCGGCGGATGGCTCCGGCCAGGTCTTCCCTCGATAAAGACAGGAGGTTCGGGTTGTCCTTCGGGATGACGGCCTGGTAATTCGGGAACTTGCTTTCGATGATCCTCGAGATCAGGGTCCGCGCCCCGACCTTGAAGAAAAGGTTGTTTTCGTCAAGGTCGAATTCGACCTCCTCGTCCTCGAATTTCCTGAGCTCGACCAGGGTTTTCTTGGCCACGATGACGCTGAGCTCTTTCTCGACCTTGAGCCCGTCCTCCGCCTTGGCCGTGTACGCAAGCCGGTGGCCGTCCGTGCTCACGAGCTCCATGTGCTTGTTCTTGAGCGACAGGAGCGCCCCATTGAGGTAGTACCGCTGCTCCTGGGTGATCGCATAAAGGACCCGGTCGATCATGTCCTTCACGTCCTTCAAGGGCAGCTTGATTTTTTTCTCGAACTTCGCCTCCGGGACCTGGGGGTAATCCTCCTTCTGCATGCACAGGACCTTGAACTCGCTCTCCCCTGCCGTGATCTCGATCGTTTCGCCCTTCAGCTCGACCGTCACGCCCTGGCCTTCCGGGAGCGACTTGACGATCTCGAAGATCTTCTTCCCGTTGACCGTGATTGCGCCCGGCTTCTGGATCTCCGCGGCGAAGTGCGTCTTCAAACCGACTTCGAGGTCCGTGCCGGTCAGGTCGACCTCTTTTTCGGACACGTTCATCAGGATGTTGGCCAGGATCGGCATCGTATTCCGCTTTTCGACGATGCCCTGGAGGAGTTGAAGCTCATCGAGAAAGATTTCTTTCGGGACTGAGAATTTCATGTCGGCACCTTTCGCATCGCGTTCATGGATTTATTTATATTCTTCCTATAAAGACATATCAAATCAATAAGGAAAAGAATAAAGTCCTGTGGAAATGTGAATAACCGGCCCATCTGGCTGATCATGCTCATTGGATGAAGACGATGAGACTGTTGATTTCCTTGTTGAATTCGGGATCGTCGGCCCGGAGCTTCTCGATCTTGCGGACGGAATGGATGACGGTGGTGTGGTGTTTTCCACCGAATTTCTTGCCGATTTCCGGGAGTGAGGATTTCGTCATCTCCTTGGCCAGGTACATCGCGATCTGACGGGGGAAGGCGATCTTGGGGGAGTTGTTCTTGCTCTTGAGCTGGGAGGGCTTGATCTTGAACTTGTGACAGATGAGTTTCTGGATCTTTTCCACAGTGATGACCGTCGTCGAGGCGTCCAGAAGACCTTTCAGGGCCTCTTTCGTCAGATCGAGGTCGATCTTTTCGCCCTTGAGGGAGGCGAAGGCGATGACCCTGCGGAGGTAGCCCTCGAGCTCGCGGATATTGGACTGGACCTTGTCGGCGATGTACAGGGCCACGGATTCGGGCAGGGAGACGGCTTCGGCCTCGGCCTTTTTCTGGAGGATGGCGATCCGCGTCTCGATGTCGGGGGGTTTGAGGTCGGCGATCAGCCCCCACTCGAAGCGGGAGCGGAAACGGTCCTCGAGGTGAGGGATCTCCTTGGGCGGACAGTCGCTCGAGATGACGATCTGCTTCTGGCTGTCATAAAGGTGGTTGAAGGTGTGGAAAAACTCTTCCTTCGTCCGCTCCCGGCCGGAGAGGTAGTGGATGTCGTCCATCAGCAAGACGTCGACGCTGCGGTATTTCTCACGGAATTCGAGGATTTTTCCATACTGGAGGTGGTTGACGAGGTCGTTCATGAATTTTTCGGTCGTCACGTAAAGGATCTTGAGGCGGTGGTTGTGCTCGAGAGAATAGTGGCCGATGGCGTTCATGAGGTGAGTCTTGCCGAGGCCGGCCCCCCCGTAGACGTAGAGGGGGTTGTAGGACTTGGCCGGGTTCTTGGCGACGGCCAGGGCGGCGGCGTGGGCGAACTGGTTGGAGCTTCCGACGACGAAATTCTCGAAGGTGTAATTCGGGTTGAGGTTCGGGTTGATGGACAGGCCCTGCTTCGATTTCCGGTCTTCGGGCGAGCGCCGCATGAACGCCGAGGGCGTATCGTCGTAGATATAGCGGACCTCCATGGGCTTCTTGAACAGCTCCTTGGAACAGTCGCTGATGATGTTGGAATAGTGGAAAGAGAGCCAGTCGCGGAAATAGGAATTGGGGACCTTGATGTACAGGCACTCCTGGTCCTGCCCGATGAAGCTCGTCGGCTCGAACCAGGTCTCGAAGCTGTTCGGGTCGATCTTCTCCTCGACGGCCCGCAGGAGTTGGATCCAAGGATTTTGTTTTTCTTCAGGTTCCATGGGCACTATTAATTTTTCCACAGAATTTTCCACATCTGTGGAAAAGCCTCCCCCGGCGATGGAGGGTTCGGGAAAGGCTCGGCCATCATAGCATTTTGACCCCCCCATTTCAAGCTTTTTTTTGGGGGAAACCGCGTTCCGGAGGGGCCCGGGAGGCCGACGGGCCAGGGCGGGATGAGATCTCACTTCTCGGCCGGGGGGCGGCCGAAAAGAGAGGGGAAAAGCCTGGCCTTGACGGCGGGAAGGAGGTCGAAAAGGGCGAATTCGGCCGTCTGCTGGATATCGCTGTAGGTCCTCGTTTCCTTGATGCTTTTTTTCAGGATGGTCTGGCCGCTCGAGGCGTCGATCAGGGAACAATCGACGGCCAGGGTGAAGCGCTTTCGCTCCGCGAGGCCCCGGTTCTCAAGGCTGAAGGGGCCGTCCACCGGAACGCCTGACTCCAGCAGGGCCTTCTGGGGTTGGCCGCGGAGGCCCGCCGTCCCGACAAGGAAAACGGCCCTCTTCAGTCCGGCCCCGGCCGATGCCCAACGGTCCTTGTCGTCAACGGTACCTGCCGCATCCCTGACGACAGCGCGCCGGGAGACCGTGCCCTTGAACTCCCGCCGCAGCTCCGTCTCGAGGTACTCGGACAGGCTTCGGCCAAGGTCAAGGTCCGGGACGGGCTCAATCTCTTTGAAATCCACCACGATCGTTTCGTAGCTGCTCAAGGGCCCCGCGAGGGAGACGGCCGGCGGTTCGGCCGGAGCCCTGGGGAGAACCCCGGCGGGGCCGACCCGCGGGCGGCACCGGCCGAGACCGGCCGCACAGACGAGGACCAACGCCAGAGTCAGGACATCGTTCTTCGTCATGGACCGGACGGGATAAAGCTACGCCCTTGCCGGGCGGCCGTCAAGCGGGCGGCACCCCCATTTGCCTTGACCGGCGTTTTATGGTATAAACTCAACTTCAATTTGGAACGAGAGAGCGACGACCATGCCGAAAATTTGCGAGATCTGCCAAAAAGGGCCCGTGTTCGGGCATAGCATCAGCCATTCCCACAAAGCGTCTCCGAAGAAATGGAAGCCCAACCTCCAGCACGTCAAAGCCCAGACTCCCAAGGGCGTTCGCCAGATCTGGGTGTGCACGAGATGCCTCCGGACAGGGAAGGTCGCCAAGGCCCGTTGACCCCCCGCGGATATCAGCGAAAAAATCTCCTTTCGGATCAGACCCGCTCGACCGACACCACTTCCTCCAGGGCGGCGATCCGCCGCTTGATCTCCTCGAGGTGCCGGATATCCGCGATGAGGACCGACAGGTTGATCTGGGCCTTTCCGCTGGCGAACGTGGCGACCTCCGCTTTAGCGATATTCCCCTCAAGCTGGGCGATGGCCGTCGCCACTTTGCCCAGAACACCGGGCGAGTCCTTGGACTTGATGAGAAGGCTGGCCTTGAAGGTCCCCGCGAGCGAGGAGCTCCAGGAAACGTCGACCAGGCGCCGGCCGTCGAGGATCTCCTTGGTCACGAGCGGGCATCGCAGGGAATGGACCGTGATCCGTTTCCCCGCCGTGGCGTAGCCGACGACGGGCTCCCCCTTGATCGGCGAGCAGCATTGCGCCAGCCGGATCATCGGGTCGTCGAGGGCCTTGACCTGGACTTTTTTCAGCCGGAGCTGCTTCCCCAGGTCGGCTCTCTTCGCCCCGCCCTTGACATTGAGCCACCGCTTGATCTGCTGGCGCGCCCCCGAGGTCGTGGCGGCGCCGAGGATGGCCCGGGTCGGCGTCCTTTCGTCCGAGGTCAGGACCTCGACGATGTCCCCGGTCTTGAGCGGAGTCTTGAGCGTCGCCGGCGTCCCGTTGATCCTCGCGCCGGCGGCGTGCAGACCGATCTCCGAGTGGATCTTGAAGGCGAAGTCGAGCGCGGTCGCTCCGGCCGGCAGGTTGATGACTTTTCCCTTGGGCGTGAAGACGTAGACCTCTTCGGGGACCAGGTTGGCCTTCAGGCTCCTCAGGAACTCCTGGGGGTTCTTTTGCTCCTTGTAGAGGGCGACCATCTCCCGGAGCCAGTGGAGGCGCCGGTCTTCTTTGACCAGGCTCTGGGGCGCGTCCTCTTTGTAGCGCCAGTGGGCGGCGATCCCGTTCTCCGCGAGGTCGTGCATCTCCCGGGTCCGGATCTGGATCTCGAACATCTTCCGCCCTTCGGTGATGACCGTCGTGTGGAGGGACTGGTAGAGGTTGAGCTTGGGCATGGCGATGAAATCGCGGAAGCGCTGCGGCAGATGGGGCCAGCGCTGGTGGATGACGCCCAGGGCGGCGTAGCAATTCTTGATGGAGTCGGTGATGAGCCGGAGGGCCAGGAAATCGTAGACCTGGTCGAAACCGACATCCCGCTTCTTCATCTTGGTCCAGATGCTGTACGGCCTCTTGATCCGGGAGAAGACCTCGGCGGGGATCTTGTTCTTCTTCATCAGGGCGTCGAGCGCCTTCTTCGTCTCGCGGAGGTCCTTGTCCGCCCGCTTTTTCTGCGGCCCGGCAAGGGCGCCGACCTTGGCGAACCCCTCGGGGTCGACGTAACGGAAGGAGAGGTCCTCGAGCTCGGCCCGGATGCGGCCCATCCCGAGGCGGTTGGCGATCGGGGCGTAGATCTCGAGGGTCTCCCGGGCGACCTGGGCCTGCTTCTCCTCGCCCAGGAACTGGAGCGTCTGGAGGTTATGGATCCTGTCGGCGAGCTTGATGAAGATGACCCGGATGTCGTCGGTCATGGCCAGGATGATCTTCCGGATGGTCTCGGCCCGTCGGGCCTCGGGCGAGGTGTCCTGGACGCGGCTGATCTTGGTGACGCCCTCGACAAGGTCGGCCGCCTCCTTGCCGAAGGTCTCCTTGATCTCGGCGGCCGTGATGTCCGTGTCCTCGAGGACGTCGTGGAGGAGGGCGGCGACCAAGGTCGTCTTGTCGAGGCGCATGTCCGCGAGAATGTTGGTGACTTCCAGGGGATGGCTGAGGTACGGCTCCCCGGAACGGCGGACCTGCCCCTTGTGGGCCCTGGCGGCGAAGACATAGGCCTTCTGGAGGGCCAAGGCCTCCTTCTCGCTGATGTAGGAGGAGACCTTTTCGAGGATATCGTCAAACCGGATCATGGCCGGAGCGTTTCCTCGGATCGTGATCGCTCGAAATGCGCGCGGCGCGCTTTTCCCGCTCGATGATCCAGTCCGTCGCCGCGGCCAGGTTTTCGGCGACATGGGCCGGGCGGCCGCGCCCCGTTTCGAGGTCGCGGAGGGCCTTCCGCCCGTACCCGGTCAGGACCAGGATGGGGACCGCCCCGATGTTCAGGCCGAAATGGACGTCGTCCGCCTTGTCCCCGACCATGTACGAGCCCTCGAGGCTCAGGCCGAGCTCGGCAGCGGCCCTGAAGCCCAGCGAAGGGCCCGGCTTGGCGCAGGAGCAGCCGGCAGCCGGGGCGGCGGCTGCGGGCCGCGGGTAGTGGGGACAATAGAAAAACCCGTCGAGCGCGGCCCGTTGTTTTTCGAAGGCCGCTCCGAACTCGCGGTGGAGCTCCTGGAGCTCGTCCTCGCTGAAGCAGCCGCGGCCGACGCCGGACTGGTTGGTGACGACAACGGCCGCCAGTCCGGCGGCCCGGATTCTGCGCACGGCCTCAAAGGCGTAGGGATAGACGTGGACCTGGCTCCAGTGGCCGGGATAGCCGATGTCCCGGTTGAGGGTCCCGTCCCGGTCGATGAAAACGGCCCGCCTCTTTCTCATGGGCATGGCCGGACGACGGTCATCATGGGGCCATTCTATCCCGAGGCTTCCGCGCGTGTCAAAAAACCGGGCCGGACGAAGACGGCCTCAGTCCGAGGACGATGAGGGGGAGGGCTTGGAGCCGCCCTTCTTTTCTTTGGCGGGCTCGGGATTCGCGGCTGTCTTGGCCTCCGGAGAGGGGGAATTCTTCTTGGCGTAATCCGTGATGTACCAGCCGGTTCCCTTGAATTGGATGGCTGGCGAGGAGATGAGCTTCACCAGCGGGCCGCCGCATTTCTGGCATTTTTCGGGCGACCTGTCCTTGGTTTTTTGTAGGACCTCGACGGTCGCGCCACACTTCTTGCACCTGTATTCATGAATGGGCATGATGGGTATCTCTTTCGGCCTCCGGACCCTCACAGTGAACCCCTATTATACCAGAAAAAACCATCTTTCCGTCCTGCGTCGGCTTCGGCGATGGCTTCCGCTTGTATTGAGGTTGAGCTCGGGGGATTCCCTCCGTTTCGGTTCCGGGCCTCGCACCCCTCACCTAAATGGTGAGGGTCCATGCCCGCTTGGCCCTCCACACGCCCTCCTCCGAGGACACTCCCTACGCATTTTCCTTTAATCGCTTCAGCTATCGCCGAAACCGAGGCAGGACCTGCCGGGCTTATTCGTGGAAGACGATGGCCTCGAAAACGGAGATCTTGGCCCCTTTTTTCCAGGCGTCGGCCGGGAGGCCGGCCTTGAGGCAGCCTTCGTCGAGAAAGGTGTTGCGGTCCCAGCCGTTCTCCACGGGGACCTGGGGCAGGAGCACGCCCTTTTGTCCGCCCCTCGAAATGACGATGCCATGGCGGCCGACCTGGACGAGGTCGGGATCCGTGATCTCCTTGAGGGGGGTGAGGACGGAGACCTCGAACGCGAGGTCCTTAAGCTCTCCGGGCCCGACCTGAGGGAACCGGGGGTCTTCCGTGGCGGCATATATAGACGCCTGGATGACCGCCTGATAGAGCGGGGCAACGGGTTCGATGAAGCCGATGCAGCCCCGGAGCTCGCCGTGCTTCTTAAGGGTCACGAAAACGCCCCGCCGGGCGAGGAGCTTCGGGTTCCCCGTCTGATAGCTGACGACCGCCTGCCGGCCGACGAATTCGTTGACGGCCGAGCGGGCCAGGCCGAGGATCTCGGCCCGCTCTCCCGCCGTGAGGGAGAACTCCTCCGAAGAGGGGGCCTCCTGGGGGGAGACAAGGGCCGCCGCCAGGTAACCGACGACCCGGTCCTGCGGACCTCCCGAATCGGAGGAATCCGAGTGCTTGAGGATGTCGACCTGGAAGGATCCCGTCCGCCGGGCGTAGAGAAGGGCGGAGACGACCGGGCCTCCGCCGCACATGATATTATCGCCGGCTTCGATCTTTCGGAGGAGGATGTCGGTCTTGGCCGACCGGATGAGGGAGATCGTATCGGCGTCCTTCGAGGCGGCCTCACTCTTGGACAGGAAGTGGGAGAGGTCGGTCGAGGCGACGACGAGAACGTTTTTCCCGGCGCAGGCTTTTTCCAGGGCCGAAGCCAGGGCCTGGACCGTCGGCCTGGTTTGAGCGCCCATGACGATGGGGACGATCTTGGCGTCGGGGAGGACTTTCTGGATGAACGGGACCTGGACCTCAACCGAGTGTTCCTGGACATCCGCCCCCGGGACGAAGTAAGCCTCTGGGACGAAGGTGAAACCGCCTGCCCTGCTGATGGCCTGCGCGAGGGCAGAGTCAATTCGGACGGTGCCGAGCGGCGTCGCGAAGCCTTCCCCCGGATAGATGGAACATCCCTGGAACCAGGAATGGTGAGAAGGGCCGATGATGACGACCGTTTCATAAGGGCCGCCCTGGACGAGGGCATAAGCGTAAGCGGCTGTCTGGCCGGAAAAGACATGGCCGGCATGGGGGACGATCAACGCCCGGATCTTCCCGGAGACCGGGGCCGCCGGCCGGGCGTTCGAGAGAAAGAGCTCGATCTGGGCGGCCAACCGGGCCGGGTCCTTTTCGTAGAACTGGCCGGCCACGTACGCCGGCTTGATCTTCTCCACCTCGCCCGCAACGAGCGGGGCGATCAGAAGAGCCATCATCAGGGCGGGTCTCGTTTTCATGGCCATCCTCGTTTCCCGGGACGATCTCTTTTCACTATAGGGAGGTCGCCGATAAAAAGCAAATTGACTTTTTCCTCGTTTTTGATATAAAAGAGAGCGGAAGGTTGAGATGAAAGGCTTCTTCAAATTCCTGCTGGCGCTGCTGACGCTCGGATCGGTTTTTTTCCTGGGCTTCTCCCTCGGCAAGGAGAAAGAAAAGGCTAAGATCCCGAAGTTCCAGGAAGAGCCCGAAAGCAATGTTTGAGCCTCTGGGACGGACACTTCGTCCAGCATAAAGAAAAAGGGTTCCGCCATGAGCTGGGGAGCTTATGCCATCCTGGTGGTCTTTGGGGCTTTCGTGCTCCTCCTCATCCTCAACCCGAACCTGTCGTGTTTCGGGAAACGCATCCGGTCGCCGTTCTACCCCCTGCGACGGAAGCGAGAGATGAAGAAAGCGATCAAGGAAGACCTGAAGAGAAAGATGACGGACTACAAGTTCGACCTTGACGACGCGCCGGATCGAAGAACGGGAGGCCCGTCGAAGGCCGGGACAGACAGGGCCGCGGACAAGAAAGCGCCGGACAAGAAGACCGATGATTATGGGTTCCGTCTTGATTAGAGGCCGCGGCCCCGCCGTGAACCCCCGCCGTCCGAACCGCGCACGCCCTTGAAAGACCGTCAAGGAGCCGGCTTCCCCGCCCTGCGTCGCACGTCCGGCACCCTCCTCATCGCTCTCGTCCTGGCTTCGTGCGCGAAGCAAGCCCCCGTCCTGATCCCTCCGGCGACGGGCGTCGAGGCTGTCGCGGGCTTCGGCTCGGCGTCGGTCCGGGGCGAAGAGGCGGAGGTCAAGGGAAAGTTCGCCTTCCTCTTCCGCCGGCCCGGCTGGGGCCGGGTCGAAGCCTTCGACCCCCTAGGGCGGACGATCTATTATATGATCTTCGCGGGCGGCGACGCCTATCTCGTCGTCCCCCAGAAAAAAGTCTATGCCCAGGACCGGCCCGAGGCGATGATCGGACGGTTCCTGGGCTTTTCCCTCCGGCCCGACGAGATCGTCGAGATCCTCGGCGGCGCGTGGGCGGGGGGCGGGACTCAGGGAGGGCCCGGGCCCGGAGGCGCTTGGACGCTTTCCCGGGACGGAAGCGGCCGGGTCGTCCGGGGGGAAAAGGACGGCCTGGTGTTCGAAGTCCCCGAATTCTTCCCGGGCGCGGGGGTTCCCAGGACGATCCTCTTCTCCCGCCCGGGGACATCCGGCCGGATGAAGGTCCTCTCCCTGCGGTTCAACCCGGCGCCGAGGCCTGAGGCCTTCGACACGTCCTTCCTCAAGACGTTCGCCAGGAGATCCTGGGAGGAGATCCAGGAGATCGCGAGAAATGAAGGTTAGGTCCTTCGCCAAGATCAACCTCGGCCTGGAGATCGTCCGGAAGAGGCCCGACGGGTACCACGACATCCGGACCCTTTTCCAGTCGATCGACCTCGCCGACACGATCGAACTGGAGCACACCGCGGACGGATCGATCCGTCTCGAGGGCGACGAGCCTTCGGTGGCCTGGGACGGGACGAACCTCGTTTTCCGGGCGGCCCTGCTGCTCCGGGAGCGGACCGGGAGCCCGGCCGGCGCGCGCATCCGGGTGGCCAAGGCCGTTCCCCCCGGGAAGGGACTCGGCGGCGGGAGCTCGAACGCCGCGGTCACGCTTCTCGCCCTGAACAAGTTGTGGTCCCTCGGGCTCGGGACCGAAGCCCTGGCCGAGCTGGCGCTCCTCCTCGGGTCCGATGTCCCTTATTTCCTCCAAGGCGGGCTCTGCCTGGGGGAGTCCAGGGGCGAGGCCCTGAAGCGGCTGCCCGATCTCCCTCCCCTCGCTTGCGTTCTTGCCTTCCCGCCGTATCCGATCCTCACCGCCGGGATCTATGCGGGCTTCGGGGCGTCCTTGACTTCACCCGCCAAAGACAGTAAAATTGTGCGTTTTCTGGATACCGGGGACTTCGGTCTTTTGGAAAACGACCTGGAACTCGTCATTTTCCAGCGATATCCCGAACTTGAGGCGTTCAAGAGGTTTTTCCGGGACCATGGCGCGGCCTTGTCCCTGGTGACCGGCTCGGGCTCGGCGGTTTTCGGGCTCTTCACCGACAGGAACCAGGCCCGAAAGACCCTCGACCAGCTCCGTGGCAAGTCTGCGGCCCGCCTCGTGGAAACCCTGCCGCGGGAGGGCTATTGGGCGCAAGTCGGCGCTGGGGCGTAGCCAAGCGGTAAGGCAACGGACTTTGGCTCCGTCATTCGGAGGTTCGAATCCTCCCGCCCCAGCTCTGGTGATATAGGAAGAACGAGGAAGGAACGATGAAAGTATTCTCAGGCTCTTCAAACACGGCCCTGGCCAAGGAGATCGTCAAGTACCTGCAGATCGACCTCGGCCGGGCGGTGCTCGACCGGTTCAGCGACGGGGAGATCCACTTTTACATCGAAGAGAACGTCCGCGGCGAGGACATTTTCGTCATCCAGTCCGGATGCGCCGACGCGAATTTTCACCTCATGGAGCTCTTCGTCATGATCGACGCCTTCAAGCGGGCCTCGGCGGGCCGGATCACGGCCGTCATCCCTTATTTCGCCTACGCCCGCCAGGACTGGAAGGACCGGCCCCGGGTCCCGATCTCGGCCCGGCTCGTCGCCGACCTGATCGAGACGGCCGGCGCCAACCGCGTCCTGGCGATGGACCTCCATTCGCCGCAGATCCAGGGTTTCTTTTCCGTCCCCGTCGACAACCTCCAGGCCGCCCCGGTGCTGGCGAACCACATCCGGACGATGAAGCTGGACGACCTGACCATCGTCTCCCCGGACGCCGGCGGCGTGGGGCGGGCCCGGGTCTTCGCCAAAAGGCTCGACGCGAAGCTGGCCATCATCGACAAGCGCCGGCCCTCCCCCAACGTGGCCCAGGTCCTTCATGTCATCGGCGAGGTCCGGAACCAGAACGTCGTGATCTTCGACGACATGGTGGACACGGGCGGAACGTTGACCCTGAGCGTCGGCGCCCTGACCCGGAAAGGGGCCAAGAGGGTCTTCGCCGCCTGCACCCACCCGGTCCTGTCGGGCCCGGCCCTGGACCGCATCGAGAAATCCAAGCTGGAACGGGTCTTCGTGACCAACACGATCCCTTTGACGGAAAAAGCGAACGCCTCCGAGATATTCACGGTCCTTTCCGTCGCCGAGCTGTTCGGCGAAGCGATCCGGAGGATCAACGAGGGGAGCTCGGTCAGCTCCCTGTTCGCCTGAGGAGGAACACATGAGCATCGTTGTCAAGAGCGAAAAGCGAGAGGGCCTCGGCAAGAACGCCGCGCGGCGCCTGAGAGTGCAGGGGTTCATCCCCGCCGTCCTCTATGGCGAGGGCATGGACAGCGTCCCTCTCGTCCTGAAAAAGAAGGACGTCATCCGGATCATGAAGCTCGAGTCGCGGGAGAACACCATCTTCAAGGTGGCCTACGATTCCGAGGAGCTCGACGCCATGATCAAGGAGCTTCAGGTCGACCCCACCACGGATGAGCTCATCCACGCGGACCTCATCCGGATCAGCCTCGACAAACCGATCCGGGTCACGGTCCCCATCGTCCACAGCGGCGAGCCCTTCGGCGTCAAGACCGAGGGCGGCTTCGTCGACTTCGTCACCCGCGAGGTCGAGGTCGAATGCTTGCCCCGGGACATCCCCGAGAGCATCGGCATCGAGATCTCCGACCTTCACATCCATCAGTCCTTCAAGGTGGAGAACATGAAGACCCCGGCCGGCGTCCGGGTCATCAGCGACCCCGCGACCGTCCTCGTCCTGATCTCCCTGCCGCACAAGGAGGAGGTGTTCCCCGGCGAGAAGCCCGAAGAGGCCGTGGTCGAAGAGGGGCAGGAGCCCGAGGTCATCAAGAAGGAGCGGGCGCCGAAGGAAGAGGAAGGGGAAGAGGAGAAGAAGAAGGAAAAGAAGGAGAAGTAAGCCTTGTGGCTCGTCGTGGGGCTGGGAAATCCAGGCGAGGAATACGCGGCCACGCGCCACAACGTTGGCTTTCTGCTCGTCCGCCGGTTGGCCCGCTCGCGCGGCGTGGAGCTCCGGGGCCGGGCGTTCAAGGCCCGGACGGCCGTCGTCCGGGGCGGGGATGAGGATATCCTGCTCGCGCTCCCGCAGACCTACATGAACAGGAGCGGCGTCTCGGTCCGCGAGATCCTGGCGGGCCGGGAGATCCCGCCCGGCCGGCTGGTCGTCGCCTACGACGACCTCGACATCCCCCTGGGCGAGATCCGCGTCCGCGCCAAGGGCAGCCCCGGGACCCACAAGGGCATGAAGTCGATCGCGGACGAGATCAGGACCCGGGAGTTCCCGCGGATCCGGATCGGGATCGGCCCCCTTCCCGAGGGCCGGGACGCGGCGGCCTACGTCCTCTCGCCCTTCGGCCGGGACGAGCGGCCGGTCCTCGAAAAAAGCCTCGAGGAGGCCGAGGCCGCCTTGGACCTCATCCTGGCCGGCGGGACGGACAAGGCCATGGCCCGGTTCAACCGCCGCCATCCGGCGCCCTAGGGGCCCAGCGGAGGACGCGACCCGGACCGGAGATTTCTTCTTGTCCGGACCGAAGACGAAATAGGTTTTGACATTTCGGCGGGATTGTTTACAATAGGAGCCGCACTCCTTGTTCCTTCCTTTAGAGAAGGAGCTATATCATCCAAAAGGAGCTCTGTATGAGACAGTACGAAACGGGGTTCGTTCTCTCCCCCGCCCTCTCCGAAGAAGAGACAACCCAGTTCATCCAGCAGATGGCCGCGATCGTCGCCCAGAAAAAGGGCCGGATGGTCAAACAGGACGTCTGGGGGAAGCGGAGGCTGGCGTACACCATCAAGAAATTCAGCGAAGGCGTGTACGTCTTTCTCACCTACGAAGGCCCGGGGGACATCTCGACCGAGATGGAGCGCCGGTTCAAGCAGACCGACACCGTCATCCGCTTCCTGACGGTCAAGAAGGACCTCCGGGACCAGGCCCGCAAGAAGAGGAAAAGACCCGCCGAGGAGGCTCCCCGCGCCCCCGAGGCCGGCCCCGAGGCCGTCGCCGCCGCCCCGGCCGTGACGCCCGCGGGGCAAGAGGAGAAGTGAGATGGCGAGAGAAGACAGGCCCGAAAGAAGCGAGCGCGGACCGTACCGCAAGTACTTTGCCCCCAAGAAGAAATTCTGCCGTTTCTGCCAGCGGAACGTCCGGGGCATCGACTACAAGGCCGTGGAGATCCTGAAAAAATACATCCCCGACCGCGGCAAGATCTCCCCACGGCGCATCACCGGCACGTGCGCGTTCCACCAGCGGAAGCTGTCCCTGGCGATCAAGCGGGCGCGCCTCCTGGCGCTGCTCCCCTACGTCGAGGATTGACGCGGGGCCGGATTCGGGAGCCAACATGAAGGTCATTCTGAAACAAGACGTGGACAAACTGGGGCGGAAGGGCGATATCGTCAACGTCGCCCCGGGCTTCGGGCGCAACTACCTCATCCCGAGGAAGCTGGGCATCGTGGTCACGGCGAGCAACCTCAAGATGATCGAGATCGAGCGCCAGGCTCTGAAGAAAAAGGTCGAGCAGGAGCGCCAGTCGTTCCAGGGCGTCATCGAGAAGCTGAACGCGGTCACCCTGACCTTCCCCCGGCGGGCCGGCGAGAAGGACGTCATCTTCGGGTCCGTGTCCGCGGCCGACGTCAAGGAGGCCCTGGACAAGCTGGGGTTCGAGGTCGACAAGAAGAAGATCCATCTGGACGAGCCGATCAAGCGGCTCGGCCATTTCACGGTCCCGGTCAAGATCTACCACGAGGACAAGGCCGAAGTGAAGGTCGTCGTGGTCAAGGACGAGGCCGGGGAGGACGAGGCGGCGAAGGCCGGAGAGAAAGCCTGAGGCCGACGGGAGGGCCGGATCTCCCCGGCGAGGGCCTGAGCGAGCGGAGGTGGCCATGGAACTCGACCTGATGTTCCTGAAAAAGACGCCGCCCCACAGCCTGGAGGCCGAACGGACGGTGCTCGGGGGGATCCTTGTCCAGAAGCAGAACCTGAACGTCGTCCTGTCCATCATCTCGCCCGAGGATTTCTACAAGGACGCCCACCGGAAGCTCATCGAGCGGATCATCGCCCTCGTGGACAAGGGTCTTCCGGTCGACCTCCTCTCCGTAGCCGAGGAGGTCCAGAGGGCCGGGATGCTCGAGGACGTCGGCGGGGCGGCCTACATCTCCTCCCTCCTCGACGGCGTCCCCAAGAGCCTGAACATCGAGTACTACGCCCAGATCATCAAGGAGAAGGCCCTCCTCCGACGCCTCATCGTCTCGTCGGCCAAGATCATCTCCGACAGCTACGAGCAGAAAGAGGACGCGGACGAGCTGCTCAACGCGGCCCAGGCGGCCATCGTCGAGGTCGCGGAGCAGCGCCTCAAGCCCGGCTTCCAGTCCATGGGCCATCTCATGGGCCCGACTCTGGACATGATCCAGACCATGGTCGACCGCAAGGAGGCCGTCACCGGCGTCCCCTCGGGCTTCCGGGACCTCGACAACCTGACGGCGGGCTTCCATCCGTCCGAGCTCATCATCCTGGCGGCCCGGCCCTCCATGGGCAAGACCGCGCTCGCCCTGAACATCTCCCATCATGTCGGGCTCCGGACGGACAAGGCCGTCGGGTTCTTCTCCATGGAGATGGCCAAGGAGCAAATCGTCATCCGTCTCCTCTGTGCCGAATCCCAGCTCGACATCAAGAGGACCCGGACGGGGTTCATCAGCGACCGGGAGTTCGAGAAGCTGAAGCTCGCCGGAGAGGCCCTGTCGCACGCCCGGATCTTCATCGACGAGTCGCCGTCCCTCACGGTCATGGAGATGAAGGCCAAGTGCCGGCGCCTCAAGATGGAGCAGCGCCTGGACATCGTCTTCGTCGATTACATCCAGCTCATGCGGACCGGCGGCCGGTTCGAGAACAGGAACCAGGAGATGTCGTTCATCTCCCGCTCGCTCAAGGAGCTGGCCAAGGAGATCCAGATCCCGGTCGTCGGCATCTCGCAGCTCAGCCGGGCGCCCGAGAAGGGGCGCCGCGAGCCCAAGCCCCAGCTCTCCGACCTCCGCGAGTCCGGGGCCCTCGAGCAGGACGCCGACGTCGTGATCTTCATCTACCGGCCCGAGTTCTACCACCCCGACGACGAAAGCCTCAAGGGCGTCGCCGAGGTCAACATTGCCAAGCAGAGGAACGGCCCCATCGGCAACCTCCCGCTCGCCTTCATCCGGGAGTACGCCCGGTTCGCCGACATGGAGCGCTACACGCCGGAATACTGACCCATGGCCGCGACCAAGAGACCCCACGTCCCAATCTTGGCCCCCTTCCTGCAGCAGATGGGCGAGGTCGCCATCCTCATGGGCCGGACGGTCCGGGACATGTTCCGGCGCCCCTTCGAAGCGCGGATCTTCGTCCAGCAGCTCGAGAGCGTCGGCGTCAACTCGCTCTCGGTCGTCTCCGTGACGGCGGCCTTCGGCGGCCTGGTCTTCGGCCTCCAGACCTATACCGGCTTCCACAAGTACATTGGGCCCGGAACGGAGGTCTACAGCGGCCCGATCATCTCCGTCGGCCTGTGCAAGGAGCTCATCCCTCTCCTCGTCGCGCTGATGGTGGCCGGCCGGGTCGGGTCCGCCATGGCGGCCGAGCTCGGGACGATGAGGATCACGGAGCAGATCGACGCCCTGGCCAGCCTGGGGGCCAGCCCCAACCGGTACCTCGTCGTCCCCCGGACCCTGGCGGCCGTCATCATGGTCCCGATCCTGACCCTCTACGGGGACATGATCGGCATCTTCTGCGGCTTTTTCTACAACATCGTGGGCATGGGCGTCAACCGCGTCGTCTACATCCGGAACGCTCTCCTCTATTTCAATATCTGGGACGTCTGCGTCGGCCTGGTCAAGGCCCTCGTCTTCGGCTTCGTCATCGCCACCGTCGGCTGCTGGCAGGGCCTGAAGGCCGAGGGCGGCGCCGAGGGCGTGGGCCGGGCCACGACGCGGAGCGTCGTCATCGCCAGCATCTGCGTGCTCATCCTGAACTTCTTCCTCAGCAAGGCGCTGCCGAAGTGACGGGGCCATGATCAGGATCGTCGACCTCCACAAATCGTTCGGGCCGACGAAGGTCCTCCAGGGGGTCAACCTGGAGATCGGCGAAGGCGAGACCATGGTCGTCATCGGCCAGAGCGGTTCGGGGAAAAGCGTCCTCCTCAAGCACATCATCGGCATGCTCAAGCCGGACCGGGGCCAGGTCTACATCGATGACGTCGAGATCACCGGGCTCCGGGACGAGGCCCTCCAGCCGGTCCTCAGAAAGTTCGGGATGCTCTTCCAGGGCGCGGCCCTGTTCGACTCCCTGACCGTGGGGGAGAACGTGGCTTTCGGCCTGAGGCGCTACACGAAATACACCCGCCCGGAGATCGAGGCCATCGTCGCGGAGAGCCTGGGGAAGGTCGGGCTCCGGGGCGTCGAGAACCTGATGCCCCACGAGCTGTCGGGCGGCATGAAGAAGCGCGTCGGCCTGGCCCGGGCCATCGCCTACAGGCCGCAGATCATCCTCTACGACGAGCCGTCCACCGGCATCGACCCCATCCGGGCGGACTCCATCAACGACCTCATCAACCAGATGAAGAGGGACCTGTGCGTGACGTCGGTCGTCATCACCCACGACATGGTCAGCTGCTACAAGGTGGCGGACCGGATCGCCATGCTCTACAACGGGGTCATCATCGAGATCGGGACGCCGGCCGAGATCCAGGCGACCGCGAATCCCGTTGTCCAGCAGTTCATCAGCGGCCGGGCCAGCGGTCCGATCACGGATTGGTGAGAAACGAGGCCAACCATGCGAAGAGAGAAAAAAATCGGCATCTTCTTCACCGGCGCGCTGGTGATCCTGGCCGGTTTCATCTTTATCGTCGGGAACCTGTCGAACCTTTTCCGGCGGCCAGGATACCCCATCTTCATCCGCTACGAATCGTCCCTGGGCCTGGACAAGACCGCCGCCGTGAAGATGGCCGGGATCCGGATCGGCTACGTCAAGGACATCCAGCTCGAGGGCCGGCGGTCCAAAGTCGTCCTGAGCATCTATCCGAAATACAAGATCCCCCGCGGCTCCAAGGCCATCCAGTCCGTCCAGGGCCTCCTCGGCGAGAAATATGTCGACGTCCAGCCCAGCATGGAAGACGATTTCCTCCGGCCGGGCGACGAGCTCGTCCCCGGACCGACATCGGGGCTCGACCAGCTGACCCCCATGCTGACCTCGCTCGGGAACGACCTCCAGCAGGTCGCCAAGAACCTCCGGGAAATGACGAACAAGGAGACCCGGGACAACTTCGGCCAGACCGTCAAGAACCTGTCCTCGCTGACGGCCGAGGTCCAGAGCTTCATCGCGGAGAACCGCGGCAAGGTCGGCCAGACCATCACCGCGGCCTCGAACACGGCCAAGACCGTGGACGAGCGGGTCCGGGACCTGTCCCAGAGCTTCGACGCCACCCTGACCGATCTGCGGCGGCTCCTCGAGGAGAACCGGGACGGCGTCCATGACAATCTGGCGAAGGTCAAGGAGGTCCTCTCCAGGATCGAGGAATCGGTCACCCTTCTGAACAAGTCTCTCGACAAGATCCAGAAGGGCGAGGGGTCGATCGGGAAGCTCGTCAACGACGATAGCCTCTACAACGAGACCCGGGACGCCGTCCGGGGAGTCCAGCAGATTTCGGATTCCCTCTCGAGCCTCCGGCTGCACGCCGACGTCCGGGGCGAGTATCTCGCCCGCAGCCGCGCCCTCAAGGGCTTCTTCAACCTGGCCCTCTGGTACAAGGACCAAGCATTCGCCCTGGGCCAGATCGTCCGGGACCCGGGCCTGGACCGCTTCACCTACTCCCTCCAGGCCGGACTGCGCTTCGGCGGCTTCGCCCCCCGGGCGGGGATCATCGAGTCCGAGTTCGGTGCCGGCGTCGATTACTACGCCTTCAGGGACCGGCTGGTCCTGAGCGTGGAAGGGCTGGATTTCAACCGGGCGACGAGCCCGGTCTTCCGGGCCTTCGCGAGATTTTTTCCCCAGAAGAACGTCTATCTCATCCTCGGCCTGGAGGATTTCACCCTGGCCGCCAAACGGGAGGTGTTTTTCGGCCTGGGCGCGGGTCTTTGATGAAGGACAAAACGGTCTTTATCTGCCAGAACTGCGGCTTCCGTTCGCCGAAATGGATGGGGCGGTGCCACAACTGCGGGGAATGGAACAGCCTCGTTGAGGAGGTGGAGGAGGAGACCCCGGTCGAGATTTCCTTCCCGCCCTCGGACCCGATCCTTTATAAAGACATCAAGGAACTGGCCAAGCCAAGGATCCAGATCGAGCTCGAGGATTTCAACAAGGTCCTCGGCGGCGGCCTCGTCCTCGGGTCCCTCGTCCTCATCGGAGGCGAGCCGGGGATCGGAAAGTCCACACTCCTCCTCCAGGTGTCCAAGGGCCTGGCCCAGGCGGGCGAGGCGGTCCTCTACGTTTCGGGCGAGGAGTCCCTGGAGCAGATCAAGCTCCGCGGGGACAGGCTCGGGGTCCGCGACGGCAGCCTCTACCTCCTTTCGGAAACCAACCTGGAGCGCATCGTCTCCCAGGCCGAGCGCCTCCGGCCGAAGGCCCTGGTCGTGGACTCCGTCCAGACGATCTTCTCCTCGAAGATGACCTCCAGCCCGGGGACGATCAGCCAGGTCCGGGAGGTGGCCAACCAGATCTTCCGCTTCGCCAAGAAAAACCAGATCCCCTCGTTCCTCGTCGGCCACATCACGAAAGAGGGCTCCCTGGCCGGGCCGAAGTCCCTCGAGCACATGGTCGACGTCGTCCTCCTTTTCGAAGGGGAGCGAGACCACAGCCACCGCGTCCTCCGGGCTCTGAAGAACAGGTTCGGCCCGGTCTCGGAACTGGCCGTGTTCGAGATGACCGCGGCCGGGCTCCAGGCCATCCTCAACCCGTCGGCCTTCTTCCTCCGGGAAAGGCCCCGGGAGGAGGCCGGCAGCGCCGTCGTCTGCACCATCAAGGGGACACGGCCCTTCCTCGCCGAGATCCAGGCCCTCGTGTCGTCCACCCTTTTTACCGGGAACCCCCGGCGGATGAGCATCGGCCTCGACCACTACCGGACGTCGATGCTTTTGGCCCTGGTGGAGAAAAAGGTCGGATACAGCTTCGCGGGAGAGGACATCTACCTCAACGTGGCCGGAGGGATGACGATCGACGAGCCCGCGGCCGACCTCGGAGTCGTCATGGCGGTCGTTTCCTCCCTGAAGAACATGCCCCTGCCCAACGACATGGCGTTTTTCGGCGAAGTCGGCCTGAGCGGCGAGATCCGTTCGGTCAGCCAACCCCTGGCCCGGATCAAGGAGGCTCAGACGCTGGGCTTCGGGACCATCCTCGTTCCCGCCGGAAACCTGGACGCCCTGGACAAGGGCGACCTGCCGGCCATCCAGTGTCTCGGGGTCAGGACGGTCAAGCAGGCGCTCCAGGACGTATTTTAACGGACTTGAAAATATAAGGATCTCTCGGATGGGCATGGCAATTTTCCGGTTTTTCATCATCAGCCTCATCACGGCGGCCGGGTATTTCTATCCGCCCTTCCGGCTGACCCGGCTCCCCGGGGCCGCCGTAGCCTTCGTCCTCGGCCTCATCTTCATGGTCCTTGAAACGCGGATCCGCAGGTCCCAGTTCAAGGTCATCTGGAGCTCGGGCCTGGGCCTGCTCGCCGGCATCTTCCTCGGCTGGATGATCGGCTCCATCTACCAGTCGGTCGTCCACACCCCGGAGATGGCCGCCTTTATCCGCATCTTTTTCCTGATCATCCTGCCCTACTTCGGCCTCCTGATCGGGAGGCGGAAACCGGAATGGCTCGACCCGGTCACCCTCGTCCGGCTGTTCAACGAGAAAGGTACCGGCCGGAGCTATAAGCTCCTGGACACGAGCGTCATCATCGACGGCCGGATCGCCGACCTCTGCGACACGGCCTTCATCGAGGGGACGCTCGTCGTCCCCCAGTTCGTCCTCAAGGAGCTTCAGCTCGTGGCCGACTCCCCGGACGCGCTCAAGCGCCAGCGCGGCCGCCGGGGGCTCGACGTCCTCGACCATCTCCAGAAGTCGTCCCAGGTATCGGTCGTCATCTCGGACCTGGATTTTCCCGACATCCGGGACGTCGATTCCAAGCTCATCGAGTGCGCCAAGACCTTGGAGGCCAAGATCGTCACCAACGATTTCAACCTGAACAAGGTCGCCCGTATCCACGGCATCCAAGTCCTCAACATCAACGAGTTGGCCAACGCCCTCCGTCCGGTCGTCCTGCCCGGCGAGGCGATGAAGGTCTTCATCCTCAAGGAGGGCAAGGAAAAGGACCAGGGCGTCGCCTACCTGGACGACGGGACCATGGTCGTCGTCGACAACTCCCGCCGGATGATCGGCCAGACGGTCAGCGTCACGGTCACGTCGGTCCTCCAGACGACGGTCGGGAAGATGATCTTCGGCCGCTACAACGGGGAGAGCCGGTGAACCGCACGGCGGCGATCGTCGTCGCGGCCGGGGCCGGGAAGCGGTTCGGGCAGATGAAACAGTTCGTCTACCTGAAGGGCAAGCCCGTCCTCGAATGGACGCTCGAAAAGTTCCAGGCGCACGAAGAGGTGGGGTCGATCGTCCTCGTCCTCCCCGACGAGCAGGACCGGAAGCATTACCAGATGCGCTACGACAAGATCATCGACGTCGTCAGGGGCGGGGAAAGGCGGCAGGACTCAGTCTGGCAGGGGTTCAGGCTCCTCGACCAGGCGACGACGGAGCTCGTCCTCGTCCACGACGGGGCCCGGCCCCTCATCGACGGCCGCCTCGTCAGCCGGATCATCGCCGAGGCCCGGGCGGCCGGGGCCGCCATTCCCGTTGTCCCCTTCGAAGACACGGCCAAGGAAGTCCGCGAAGGCCTCGTCGTCCGGACCTTGGACCGGCGCGGGCTTTTCCGCGTCCAGACCCCGCAGGGATTCCTCTACGATGTCCTCCAGAAGGCCCTGGATGCGGCCCGGCGGGACCGGTTTTACGGGACGGACGAGGCGGTGCTTGTCGAACGGGCCGGCCTCCCCGTGCGCGCGATCGAAGGGGACCCGCGGAACATCAAGATCACGAGTCCCTTGGACCTGAAGGTTGCGGAGGCCTTGCTCGATGCATAAGATCGGTTTCGGGTATGACATCCATCCGCTCGTCCCGGGACGGAAGCTCGTCCTCGGCGGCCTGGAGATCCCGTTCCCCCGGGGCCTCTCCGGGCATTCGGACGGGGACGCCCTTATCCACGCGGTCGCCGACGCCCTGCTCGGGGCCATGGGGGAAGGCGACATCGGCCGGCTTTTCCCGGACACCGACCCGCGCACGGAGGGCGTCTCCAGCCTCCTCCTTCTGGCCGGAGTCATGGCCAGGCTCAAGTCCGCCGGCTGGAGGGTCGTGAACGTCGACGCGGTCGTCGTGGCCGAGGAACCAAAGATCTCCCCCCACGTGCCGGCGATGAAAAATATCCTTTGTCCCGTCCTGGGCGTCAAGGAGACCGGCCTGGGGATCAAGGGCAAGACGAACGAAGGCTTCGGGGCCGTCGGAGAGAGCCGGGCCATCGCCTGCTGGGCTGTCGCCCTTATCGAGAGATAAAAAAAGGCCGCCGTTTTTCCCCTCGGAAAAATCAGCGGCCTTTTACGCGATGAGAATCGGCCTGCAGGCCAGGAACCGTGCATGTCCCGGGAACGGCCGGGAAACGACCGACCGGTCGAGAAGCAGCCAGTCCAGGAACCTGAGCCGCCTCATCAGGGCAGCCCGTTGATATGCACAACGGCCGGGGCGTCGGATCCGAGCTTCGCGGTCACAATCACCTCGACGTTGTAGCCGCTCGTCTGGCCGAGCTTGAACATGCCCAGGGCCGACGGCGACGCGATCAGGTTGAACCCGACCAGGGTGACCATCACGGCCACCAGCAAGATGGCGATCTTGGCTTTCGTTTTCATTTTGAACCTCCAAGTTGATTTCGTTCTTTCATAGCATTAGACGCGCGTTGCGGCCAAAAGGTTCCATTTTTCTTGAGCCGCCTCTGTTGGCTCACCTCCTTTTTCCGTTCATTTTTCCCATCTTCCTCGACGTCGGGCGGCGTCGTCCGCAAGACTCGCAAGATCGGCCAGGGCGGCCCGGCCGGACGTCGTGGGGCCGGGACCGGACGGGTCATCTCCCGGGGAGGGCGCGGCGCCGAAGTGAGGCCCGCCGTGGGTTTCCGGACGTCCGGACGGCCTCGCGTAACTCATTGTTATGAAATAGATTGTGAAGCCATGGAAGAAATTTCGAAGTCTTTCGTCTATAATAGAGTAAAGGAGAATTGTAATATGAAAAGATCATTGCTTCTGAGTCTGGCCCTTGTGGCGGTCGGCGCCCTCCTGTTGGCAGCCGAGATCAACGTGACCGGCGCCTGGGATATGACCCGGACGACACAGCGCGGCCCCACGACCGTGACGATCACGTTCGCGCAGACCGGCGAGAATCTGACCGTGAAGATGCCGGGGCGGAACGGAGAGGAGATGACGGGCACCGGAACGATCAAGGGCAACGAGCTCGAATGGACGATCACCCGGACCGGCCCCCAGGGCGAGATGAAGCTCACCTACAAGGCCAAGGTCGATGGCGACAAGATGACCGGGACCACTCAGGTCGGAGAAAGACCGGCCATGGAGTGGACCGCCGTCAAGAAGGCGAAGTAAGCGACTCTTTGGTCCTTCCGGCCTCCGCGCTCTGAGCGAGAGGACCAGAAGGGCAGGCATTTCTGACCAAGACGGGAAGCCGGCCGTCCGTGCGGCCGGCTTTCTTTTCTTGTTTACCAGGCGCCGGGCCGCCTGTGATCCGCCCCCGTCCCTTTTCCCGACGCGGGATATCCGCTATAATGCATAATCGGCGGCAGGGGTGATCCGGGGGGACTCGGTCTCCAAGGGACTCCTGCCAAGACGGTCAGGCCTGTCCGGCCACCTGCCGAATCAGGTTCGTCCGAAACGGAGTTGACTCCAAAGAGACCGTCCTTTGGAAGATTTCTCCCGTCCTCCCGTCTAAAAAGATGCGGAGGACAATTGAGCCAAATCGCATGGACAAAAAGCAACTCGTCAGACTGGCCCAGGACGGAAGCCAGGCGGCTTTCGAGGAGCTGGTCACGAAATACCAGTCCAAGGTGTTCAGCATGGCCATGAGCTTTATCCGGAACCGGGAAGCGGCCGACGATGCGGCCCAGGAGGTCTTTCTCAAGGCCTACCTGGCCCTCCCGAAGTTCCACCTGAGGTCCGAGTTCGGCACCTGGCTCTACCGGATCGCCATCAACCACATCAAGGACGTCCTGCGGAAAAGGGGCCGGGCCAGGGAAGTCTCGCTCGACGACGTCCGGGAGCTCTCGATCGTGGACGAGAACGCCCTGGAAAAGGCCGACGCGGAGCGTGAAACGGAGGCCCGCAAGGGCCTCGTCCTGAGCTGCGTCCAGAGGCTCCCGGAAAAATACAGGGTCATCCTGACGCTCCGGGACATCCAGGGCCTCCCGTACGATGAGATCTCTCAGGTCCTTCATATGTCTCCCGGGACCGTGGACTCGAGACTCCACAGGGCCCGGAGGATGCTCCGAACGAAGCTGGCTTCCCATTTGGGTCAGGAAGGAGGGTCTCATGAAATGTAAAACTGCCGAGAAATGGATCTTGTGGTCCCTGGACAGGCGTCTCGACGAGCGCTCCCGGGAAGGCCTCGAGGAGCATCTCGCAGCCTGCCCCTCTTGCCGCAAGGCCGCCGCCGAATACCGGTCCATGCTGGCTCTCCTCCGGGAGGAGAAGGAGCGAACGCCCCTCCCCCGCTTCTGGGAGCGGCTTGAGCCCCGCTTGAGGGAAGAGCAGAAGATCGTGCCCCTCGTCCTCTGGGAGAGATGGGCGCTCCACGCGGTCCCGGTCTTCGTGGCCCTCGTCGCCCTGGCGGCGGGCCTTTTCATTTTCACGCCCCAAACCAGGGAAATAGGCCAATCCGAGGCCCTGCTCATCGAGAACACCAACCCGTTTTCGGAGACGCGGGGCCTGTTCGAGCAGAAGCGCCCGGAAGACAAGAGCATGATGCTCATCTTCGCCTCGCTCGACGAGAAACCCTCGGTCAGGAGACAATCCCCATGATCAAAAAATACAAGCTTTGGGTCGCGCTGACCCTCGTCGTCGTCTTCGGTCTGGGGGCCGCGGCCGGTATCCTCGGTGAACGCACCCTCATGCACAAGAGAGACCACCGGCCGGTGCCCGACCGGACGCCGTTCCCCCTGCTCGAGCCCGTGGCCAAAGCCCTGGGGCTGACGGCTGAGCAGCAGGGCAGGATCCGGGAGGTCTTCAAGCGGGGCGACGAGCGGATGAAAACGCTCGACACAGAGATCCATGCCCGGCTTCGGGAGATCCGGGGCCAGCTCAAGAGCGAAGTCGACGGCATCCTCACCCCGGAGCAATCCGGCAAGCTCGAGGACATGATCCAGAAAGAACGGGCCAAATGGCAGCAGGGGCGGACCACCAAGGATCCTCAACGGAGCGACCGGGATCACTCCCCGGAAACGAAATAAATGTTCAAGGATAAAGGAGAAGCATGATGAAGAAGAAACTCATCTGGGTCATCGTCGTTCTGGTCATCGTCGTCGGGTCCGTCCTCGGATTCACGCTCATCCGGAAAGGCAAGGACAGCAACGTCAAGTACAGGAAAGAAGCCCTGTCCCGCGGTGATATCGAGGCCGTCGTGGTCACGTCGGGGACGTTGAACCCGATCGTCCTGGTGGACGTCGGCAGCCAGGTCTCCGGCAAGATCGTCAAGCTCTTCGCCGACTTCAATTCCCAGGTCAAGCAGGGCCAGATCGTGGCCCAGCTCGATATGCAGCCCCTCAAACTGCAAGTCGAGCAGAGTGACGCCAACTACAAAAGCTCCGTGGCGGCTCTCGAACGGGCCAAAGCGACCCTGGCCCAGCTCAAGAATCAATACGAACGGGCCCAAAGCCTCTTCGAGAAAAAGCTGATGGCTTACCAGGACAAGGAAACGGCGGAGGCCAACTACCTGGGGGCGAAGGCCGACGTCACATCGGCGGAGGCCAACCTGGTCAAGGCCAAATCCCAACTGGACCAGAGCAAGGTGAACCTGGATTACGCCATCATCCGTTCGCCGTCCGACGGGATCGTCATCAACAAGGAGGTCAATGAAGGGCAGACGCTCCAGGCCAACTTTGCAGCGCCGGTCCTCTTCCAGGTCGCCACGGACCTGACCAAGATGAAGTGTGCCTGCAGCGTCGATGAAGCCGACGTCGGCAAGGTCAAGGAGGGACAGAAGGTCCGGTTCACGGTCGAGGCGTTTCCAAACGATACCTTCTCCGGCTCCGTGCAGCAGGTCCAATTTCAGCCTCAGACCGTCTCGAACGTCGTGACCTACACGACCATTGTCAACGTCGATAACCCCGAGCTGAAACTCCGGCCGGGCATGACGGCCACAGTCACGATCATCGTCGGCAACGCTAAAAACGTTCTCCGGGTCCCGAACTCGGCCCTCAGGTTCACGCCCACCCTGACCCAGGCGGAGATGGAGAAGATCATGAAAGAGACGGCTGAGCGGATGCAGGCCCAACGCCAGCAACAGCCGGGTGCGGGCGGCCCCAACCCCGGTGACGCGGCTCAAGGCGGGCTTTCGCAGGCAGGGCGCGCGGCGGACCCCCAGCGGGCACAGGCCCAGGCTCAGGCGCAGGGCTTCCTGACGGGCGCGCGGCCCGGCGGGGGCCAGACCGGCCAGCGCCGTCAGGCGAGCCGCGTCTGGGTCCAGGACAAGACCGGCAAGCTGTCGATCATCTTCATCCGCCCGGGCGTCACGGACAACACTTATACGGAGGTCCTCCGGGCAGAGCTTAAGGAGGGCGACGAGGTCATTACGGGCATGATGGGGCCTAACGCCGCCGCCGCGAGCAGTCAGGGCGGGCCTCGCCCTGGCGGTCAGATGATGTTCATCGGCCGGTAAGTGCTCCGGCGTTCGAGGAGCCAACAATGTCGAAAAAGATCATCGAGCTTCACGACTTGGTGAAGATCTACAAGATCGGGGAAACCGAGGTCCAGGCCCTTCGGGGAGTCTCCTATTCGATCGAGGACGGTGAGTTCCTGGCCATCATGGGAGCCTCGGGCTCGGGGAAATCCACGCTGATGAACATCCTGGGCTGCCTGGACAAGCCCACCTCGGGCGAATACATCCTGGACGGCGTGGCCGTCTCGACCCTCGACAAGAACACGCTGGCCCGGATCCGGAACCAGAAGCTCGGCTTCGTCTTCCAGAGCTTCAACCTCCTGTCGAGGACGACGGCCCTGGAGAACACGGAGCTGCCGCTCCTGTATTCACGCATCAACGGCAAGGATATCACGAAGATGGCCCTGGATTCCCTGGCCTCGGTAGGACTCAGCGACAGGGCCCACCACAAGACGAACCAGCTTTCGGGAGGAGAGCAGCAGCGCGTGGCCATCGCCCGGGCCCTCCTGAACAACCCCCAGCTGATCCTGGCGGACGAGCCGACGGGGAACCTCGACAGCAAGACGAGCTTCGAGATCATGAACATCTTCAAGAAGCTCAATGAAGAGAAGAAGATCACCATGATCATGGTCACTCACGAGCCCGACATTGCGGCCTGGGCGAAAAAGAGGATCTACCTCAAGGACGGGCTCATCGTCCGGGAAGATTGACCGTGACCGGAGAACAAGCCGTGAAAGAGAGAGTGCGACGATGAAAAGCGCCTTAAGGCACTTCATCCAAACGATGCGGGTGGCCCTGCGGGCCTTGACCCGGAATAAGATGCGGACATTCCTGACCGCCCTGGGCATCATCATCGGCGTCGGCGCCGTGATCGCCATGGTCAGCATCGGCGAAGGGGCCAAGGTCGGCATCCAGGAGCGGTTCAATTCCATGGGGACCAACCTCCTGTTCGTTTACCCGGGAAGCCGGAATATGGCCGGCGTCCGCACGGGGGCGGGAGGCTGGACCAGCCTTAAAGAGGACGATGCCAAGGCCATCCTTGACGATTGCGACGCCGTGCAGGCCATCTCGCCCTCGGTCAGCTCCAGGGCCCAGGTCGTTTACGGCAACAAGAACTGGAGCACCTCTATTCAGGGCGCAGGAGCCATGTACACGGTGATCCGGGACTGGGCGATGGACACGGGGGTCTTCTTCGACGATGGCATGGTCAGGGCCGCCTCCAAGGTTTGCGTCCTGGGGAGCGAGGTCAAGAATAACCTCTTCGGGGCCGAGGATGCGGTCGGGCAGATCATCCGGATCAAGCAGATCCCCTTCAGGGTCCTGGGCGTCCTGACGAGCAAGGGCCAGTCCGGCGGCTTCTTCAACCGTGATGACATGATCGCCATCCCGTACACGACCTGCATGCGGCGGCTCTCGGGGATCACCTGGCTCAATTCGATCGACGTGTCGGCCGTCTCCGCCGACAGGACTGCGGAGGCCCAGCGCCAGATCGAGGATCTCCTTCGCGACCGTCACCATATCGCCCCCGGCGCGGACGACGATTTCACCGTCCGGAACGTGGCGGACGTCGCCGAGACCGCCGCCGAGTCCACCAAGATCATGACCATCCTGCTGGGGAGCGTCGCCTCGATCTCGCTGCTCGTCGGCGGGATCGGGATCATGAACATCATGCTTGTTTCCGTCACGGAGAGGATCCGGGAGATCGGCATCCGCATGGCCGTCGGCGCCCGCGAACGGGACATCCTTCTTCAGTTCCTGACCGAGGCCGTCGTCCTCAGCCTTCTCGGCGGGATCATCGGTATCGGGTTCGGCTTCGCGGTGTCGAAGGTTCTCGGCAAGATTGAGATCTTTTCCCAGATGAAGACGGTTGTCTCTCCGGGATCGGTTTTGCTGTCGTTCTGTTTCGCCGCCGCGGTAGGGATCTTCTTCGGTTTCTACCCGGCCCGAAAGGCGTCCAAGCTCGACCCCATCGAGGCCCTGAGATACGAATGAGCCCGGACCCCCCGGGAGGACGAGAATTCACTGAAGAGCGCACAGACCATGAGGAGGTCGATCATGAAAAAACAGTTCCGTTGGGCCTTGGGGCTCTTTGTCATCGCTCTAGCTCTGCCGGCCTGGCCCCAGGAGAACCCGAAGACGGTTTCCCTTTCACTGCAGGATTGCATCGCCCAGACGCTCAAGAACAACCTCGGCGTCGCCATCCAGGTCCTCAACCCCCTGCAGGCCGAAAATTCGGTGGCCTTGGCCAAGGAATTTTTCCTGCCGACCTTCGCCCTTGGCTTCACTAAGCAAAACTCGACCAGCGTTTCGTACTCTTTTATTACCGCGGCCGGCAGCGTCACCTACAAAACGAATAACTATTCGTTCTCAGCCACGCAAAATGTGCCTTTCGGGGGCCAGTTCTCGCTTTCGGCCACGGGGTACAGTTACAATTCGAACCAGAGTTATCAGACGATCAACCCCCGTTACGGCACGACGCTGAGCTTCAATTTCACCCAGCCCCTCCTCCAGAATTTCGGCTACGATATCAGCCGGTATAATATCCTCGTCGCCCGGAACGGCCTGGCCACCTCTGATTCACAGCTCAAGCAGACGCTGCTGGACACGATCTATTCCGTGGAGTCCGCTTATTGGGCACTCGTCTACAGCATCGAGAACCTCAGTGACAAGCAGTACTCCGTCCAGCTCGCCAAGGACCTTCTCGAGAAGAACCAGCGGTCGGTCGAGGTCGGGATCATGGCGCCCATGGACGTCCTCACCGCCGAGGCCGAGATCGCCACCCGCGAGGCCGACCTCATCCAGGCCGAAACCCAGGTCAAGAGCGCAGAGGACCAGCTGAAGGTCCTGCTCAACATGCCGGAAGACGAACAGAGGGCGATCGGTTCGATCAAGGCCCTGGACAGCCCGGATTTGGAGGAGCGCAAGGTCAGTCTGGACGAAGCCCTGGCCACCGCCTTTCAGCTTCGCGCGGACCTCGCCACCTCCAAGCTCGGCATCGAGCTCCAGCAGCTCAACGTGAGATATGCCAGGAACCAGGTTCTCCCCGCCCTGAACCTCTCGGCCTCCTATTCCGGCTCGGGAGTCTCCGGGACAGAGATCCTGTATGACGGAAACCCCGTCCTTGGGGCCCCGATCATTGGAACCATCCCCGGCAACTTCAGCGGTGCCATCAAGGACACGTTGGCCTTTAAGTACCCCGGCTGGTACGTCGGCCTGACCCTGAGCATCCCCGTGAGCGATTTCATATCACGAGCGATTTTAGCCCAGGCCAGAGTCAATCTGCAGCACGCGATGCTGAACCTGCAGAATACGCAGCAGCAGGCCGTCCTGGAGATCAAGAATGCCATCCGGGCCGTGGAATCGAATTTCAAACGGATCACCGCCTACAAAGTGGCCCGGGCCCTCGCCGAGCAGAAGCTGGTCAACGAAGAGGAGAAGCTCAAGGTCGGTCAGAGCACGAACTACATGGTCCTGTCCTATCAACGGGACCTTGCCGACGCCAAGGCTTCCGAGCTCAATGCCATCATCGCCTACAATGTGTCCCTCGCTTCCCTGGACCATTCCCTGGGCGTCAGCCTGAGGAACAGGAACGTCAAGTTAACGGACTATATCCAGAACTGATAGGAGGCCCTCTGCCACGCGGGCTTCCGGACGGCCCTGGTCGTCGCCCGGGCGTGATGTCCGGGCCTCTGACGTCCGTCTGAGTTTGCATTCGCCGGGGAGTCGTGCTATGATCCGAGACAAAGGTAAGCATCTCCAACCCATCCCATCGTTTGGAGAAGACTCTATGAACAGAAAGCTGATCCGGCCCAATCTCTCCGAAATCAAGGAACACATGACCCAGGACAAGGACCGCGACAAGGACGCGGGCCGGCGGAAAATGCATCCTCCCACCGACACGTTCGCCGAGAGCTACTACTACCTCAAGCAGATGAACAAGAAGACCCCCATGACCGTCGTCTTCACGGACGGCACGATCGTCGAGGGGTACATTGAATGGTACGACCGCAACTGCATCAAGCTCAACCGTGACAACGCCCCGAACCTGCTCATCTACAAGACGAACATCCGCTGCCTGTACAAGGCGGACGAGGCCCCCGGGGCTGCGGGAGACGAGTTCAAGAAGAAAAAATGACCGTTCCCAGGATCGGGGTGACCCTGGGCGATCCGGGCGGGGTCGGGCCTGAAATCGTCCTGAAAGCGCTGGCCGGGGACTACACCCTTCCCAAGGCCGTTTATGTCCTTTTCGGGAATTCCCATATTGTCGCCGGCACGGCCCGGGCCCTCGGTTTCCGTTTCGGCCCGGAAGCCTGGGGTCCGGAGAAAGGCGGGGAGCCGGGGATATTCCTGTCCGACATCCCGTCTCCGGCCGATGACCCCGCGCCGGCCCGGCCCGATGGCAAGAGCGGGGAGGCCTCTTTCCGCTTTTTCGAAGCCGCCGCGGACGCCGCCCGGAGCGGGTCGCTTGACGCCGTGGTCACCGCCCCCGTCTCCAAGACCGCCTGGAAACTGGCCGGCATCCCCTGGCGTGGCCATACCGAGTACCTCGAAAGCTTCTATCCCGGCGCCATCATGTCCTTCTGGTCCGAGAAGCTCAAGGTCGCGCTCCTCAGCCACCATCTCCCCCTGAGGGAGGCTCTCGGGAGGGTCCGGCGCGACGCTCTCCTCGATTTCTTCCGGGCCCTCAGTCGGGATGCCGGGAGGGTCCGGGGAGGCCCGCGCGAGTTCCTCGTGCCCGGCCTCAACCCGCACGCCGGAGAGGGCGGGCTTCTCGGCGCCGAAGAGGAAGGGGAGGTCAGGCCGGCCATCGAGGCGGCCAGGGCCGAGGGGCTCAACATCAGCGGCCCCTATCCGCCCGACACCGTTTTCCGGCTGGCCCTGGGCCGGCCGGACGTGATGGTGGCCGCCCTCTATCATGACCAGGGCCTGGTCGCGTTCAAGCTGGAAGCATTCGAGTCCGGGGTCAACGCCACGCTCGGCCTGCCGTTCGTCCGGACCTCTCCCGACCACGGCACCGCGTTCGACATCGCCGGCCGGGGCGTGGCCAGCCCCCTGAGCATGGTGGAGGCGATCCGACTGGCCGGCCGCTTCAGCGCCAGCGTTTCTTGATCTCCGCCCGGATCTCCCGGTCGGTGTCCCGTTTCTTGATGGCCTCGCGCTTCTCGTACTCGCGCTTCCCCCGGACGAGGGCCAGCTCGAGCTTGATCTTGCCCCGGTCGCTGATCAGGACGCGGGTCGGGACGAGAGTCAGTCCCCTCTCCTGGATCTTGCCGGCCAGGCGCCTGATCTCCCGGTGGTGGAGGAGGAGCTTGCGGTCGCGGAGAGGGTCGTGGTTGAAGATGTTGGCCGCCTCGTAGGGGCTGACGTGGCATTTGACGAGGAAAACCTCACCGTTCTTGACCTCGGCGTAGCTCTCCTTGAGGCTGATCCGGCCGTCCCGGATGGACTTGACTTCGCTCCCCTGGAGGGCCATCCCCGCTTCAAACTTCTCCAGGATCTCGTAGTCGTGGGAGACGTGCTTATTGACGGCGACGGTCCGGGCGGCGCTTTTCACGGCACCGAGGGTCCTTTCGCGGGGCCGAGGTCGACGCGGATGAGGCTGATGTGCCGCTTGTTCATCTTCTCCACCGTCAGCCTTGAACCGCCGAACTCCAGGGAATCCTTCTCCGCGGGAATACGGCCGAATTCGTATAAGAGAAAGCCGGCCAAGGTCGTGTAGTCCTTTCTCTCCGGAAGGCCCAGGGAGAGCCGGGCGTTGGCCTCCTTGACCGGCGCCGAGCCCTTGATCAGGTAAGCCCCGTCGTCGATACGGGCGAAGCATTCCTCGGCCGTCCCGTCGTGTTCGTCCCGGAAGTCGCCGACGACCTCCTCGATGATGTCTTCGAGGGTCACGATTCCCTCCATGTTACCGTACTCGTCCACGACGAAGGCCATGTGGACGGCCCTCTCCTGCATCTGGAGCAGGACTTTTTCGAGGGAGGCGAGCTCGGGGACGAAGAGGGGCGGGCGAAGGATGGATCTAACGTTAATATCTTTATTATCAATGAGATATCTTATAATGTCCTTGGTGTGAATGGTCCCCTCGATGTTGTCGAACCGGCCCTTGTAAACCGGATACCGGGAATGGCCCGCCGAGCGGACCGTTTCGAGGACCCGGCTCCACGGCCAGTCGATCTCGACGGCCTTGACCTCGGGCCGGGGGACCATGATCTCCTTCACGGGCCGGGCGTTGATGTCCAGGGCGCCAGAGATCATCTTGCGGCGCAGGGCGGAGAGGCCGCGGGTGCCGGAAAGGACGAGGATCCGGATCTCCTCCTCGCTGAGCCGGCCGGCCGGGCCGTCGCGGCGGCCGCGCGAGGAAGGGACGAGAAGCCCCGTGATGAAGGAGAGGAGCTTGACGAAAGGGAAGAAGATCACCATCATCCCCCGGACCGGGTAGCTGAAGAAAAGGGCGGTCCGGAGGGGGTTGTGGGCGGCGAAAGTCTTGGGGTTGATCTCGGCGAAGATCAGGAGGAAAAGGGTCGTGGTGACCGTGGCGAGGAGGATGGCCCGGCTCCTGTCCGGGACCAGGGTGACGAAAACGGAGGTGGCGATCGAGGCCGCGGCCACGTTCACTAGGGTGTTGCCGATCAGGATGGTCGCCAGGAACTCGTTCGTCCGGTGGAGGATCCTGCGGACGAGGCCGGCGCGTTTGGAGCCCTGCTTTTCGGCGTGTTCGAGGGAATAACGGCTCGAGGCGATGAAGGCGGTCTCGGAGGAGGAGAAAAAGGCGCTGGCGATAAGGCACAGGACAAAAAGAATCAATGCCGGCAGGAACATCAGGTCCGTGTCAGATGGCGACCCGCGGCTTGGCGTCCTTGAAGCAGCGGGCGAGGGTCCCGAGGAGCTTGTGCTCGATCTTCGAGCTGGGGACATCGGCGGCCTCGGAGATCTCACAGACGAGGAGCTCCTTGGCCTTCTCCATCATCTTCTTCTCCCGGAAGGAGAGGGGCTTGATCAAGCTGAGATAATAGAGGCTCTTCATGACCGTGGCCACGTCGAAGAGGGTCCCCGATTTCATCAGGTTGACATGCTCCTTGTACCGCCCCTTCCAGTCCATCGTGACGTCCACCGCCCCGTTCCTCATGAACATGAAGATCTTCTTGATGGAGCCCTCGGAAACGGGCCGCCGGACTCCGATTTCTGTGGCCATCGAGCTCGAGATCTGGACGAGGGTGTTGTTGGCGATGATCCTCAGGTGAATGATATTCGAGCCCTCGCCGCTCGATTCCTTCCCGATGGCCTCGATGACGCTGAGCCCCTGGTTCGGATAGATGACCTTATCGCCGATTTTCATGGAATTCATGCCCCCCCATTATATCGGAAAACAGGGGAGAGAGTCAATGTGGCATCCGGGACGGGTCGTTTCCTGGCCCTCGTTCCCAAGAGAGGCCCGGGGAACGGGGCCGGATAGCCGTTTTTGCGGGCTTGACAGGCCAGGGGGGTTCGGGTAACATACTCACTTTGCAGGTGTGGAACGAGAATGAAGAGAACCTTTCAGCCGAACAACCGCAGGCGGAAGAAAACCCATGGGTTTCGTGTCCGGATGAAGACCAAAGGCGGTCAAGAAGTCCTCAAGAGCAGAAGGCGCAAGGGCAGAAAACGCGTTTCTGTCGGATGAATGAACGTCTGACGCCTCGCGAGAGGATCCGCAGCCAAAAGGACTTCACAAGTCTTTATAGGAACGGCAGCCGCTTTCGAGGGCGATATTTCAACCTGGTTTACCGGCCCAACCTTTTTGGTTTCTCGAGGTTGGCCGTGGTCGTCAGCAAGAAAGTCGGGCCCGCCGTCGCGCGCAACAGGGTCAAGCGGCGGATCCGTGACCTCTTTCGCCGGAACAAGGGCGTTCTTGCGGAGCCTATGGACCTCATCTTCGTGACCCGCAAGGAGATCCTGGACCTCGGCCCGCCGGAGCTCAGGGCCGGCTATTTTCAAGCGTTGGAATCGATCAAGAAGAAACGGACGTCATCGTGAAACGGGTCGCGCTCATCCTGATCAAGGCCTATCAAGCCGTCCTCTCCCCTTTCCTGGGGACCCATTGCCGGTTCCAGCCGACCTGCTCGTCTTACACCCATGAAGCCATCGAAAGGTACGGCCTGATCAAGGGGACAGGCCTGGGAGTCCGACGGCTCCTCCGGTGCCATCCTTTTCACGAGGGCGGGATCGACCCCGTGCCCTAAGAGGAAACGATATGGAAAAACGATTGATCCTGGCCATCGTCCTTTCCTTCCTGGTCCTGATGGGTTACCAGCTTCTCTTCGTGAAGCCCAAGCCACAGACAGAAACGCCGCCCGTGACTGTGCCCGCTCCTGTGGCAAAACAGGGAGAGACACAGGCCCAGCCCGGAGGCCAGGTCCCCCCGGCCACGTTGGAACCCAAGGCTCCCGGCCAGCCCGCTTCCTCACAGGGCCTCAAGGCCACGGGGGCCCAGGCGAAACAAGAAGTCACGGTTGATACCCCTCTCTATCAGGCTACCTGGAGCAATCAGGGTGGCGTCCTCAGGAGCTGGAAGCTTAAGAAACACACGAACGACAAGAAGGAGGCCCTGGAGCTCGTCCCGGAGGCGGCCCAGGAGACCGGACGGTACCCCTTCTCCCTGGGAGGCGATGACCCCGCCCTCTCCGCGGCCTTGAATTCGGCCTTATTCGAAGCCTCTCGGTCGAGCCTCATCCTCAAGGACGGCCAGAAGGATGAGGTCAGATTTTCTTATTCCGACGGAAAGTCCGTCCGGGCCGAGAAGATCTTCCGCTTCACCGGCGGGACCTACCAGATGGAGATCGAGCTTCATGTCTGGAAAAACGGCCAGGAGATCGTGCCCTCCCTTCTCTGGGGACCTGGTATCGGCAACCCCTCGCCGGTCGAGATGAAACAGCGGTTCACGGCGAGCACCGGCGCCGCCGTTTATTCGGGCGGCAAGGTCTACCGGATGGACGAGAAGAAGTACAAGCCCGAAACGAGCGCCTATAACTTCGTCGATTGGGCCGGCTACGAGGAAAACTATTTCGCGGCTCTCTTCGTCCTCCCCGCCCAAAAGGGACAAGCCGCGTTCCTCCAGGAGTCTCAGGGCCAGGGTAAAGCGCCGGCCTATTTCGTCTCGGTTTCCCAGCCATATGCGGCTTTCATCGGGCCAAAGGATTTCGACGCCCTCAAAGCCTTCGGCCACGAGACGAAAAAAGTCATCAATTTCGGCGTGTTCGGCAGCATCGCCGAGATCCTCCTCCTGTCCGTCAAGTTCTTCTACAAGCTCGTCCCGAACTGGGGCATGGCCATCATCCTCCTGACCCTCGTCATCAAGATCATCTTCTTTCCCCTGACCTACAGCTCGACGAAATCCATGGCCAAGATGGCCGACCTCCAGCCCAAGGTCAAGGCCATCCGGGCCAAGTACAAGAAGGCCAAGTCCGACATCACCCAGCGGCGCCAGATGAACGAGGAGATGATGAAGCTCTACAAGGAGCACGGGGTCAACCCGGCCGGGGGCTGCCTCCCGCTCCTCATCCAGCTGCCGATCTTCTGGGGCGTTTTCCGGATGCTGGTGGCTTCGGTCGAGTTCCGCCACGCCCCGTTCGGACTCTGGATCCAGGACCTGTCCGTCCGCGACCCTTACTACGTGACGCCCGTCCTCATGGGCATCACCCAATTCATCTCCCAGAAGATGACGCCGACGTCGGCCGACCCCTCCCAGGCCAAAATGATGCTGATCATGCCCGTCATCATGACGTTTTTCTTCATGAACTTCCAGAGCGGCCTGGTCCTTTACTGGCTGACCACGAACGTCCTTCAGATCGCCCAGCAGGCCATCATGAACCGCATGATGGGCCGCCATAAGAGAGAACCCGATGGAAAACCAAGAAAAAACTGAGAACGGACAACCGGCCCTCGAGGGACAGGAATATAAGGGCCGGAACCTCGAGGAGGCCATCAGCCTGGCCGAGCACCGGCTGAAGCTCCCCCGTGAGAAATTCAACTATGAGATCGTCACGGAAAAGACCAAGCTCTTCGGCATCAAGGGCAAGGAGATCGTGATCCGGGCCTGGGCGATAAAGGAAGAGGAAGAGAAAGCCATCGACCTGTTCCTGGAAAAGGTCATGCCCCATTTTCCCCTGGAGCTGACCTATCAGATCAAAAAGCGCCCGGACATCATCTTCATCATTTTCGACGGCCCCGACAAGAACATCCTCCTCCGCAACGACGGCGCGCTCCTGCTCGCCTTCCAACACGTTTTCAACAAGATCTCGCCTGTGAAGGTGCAAGTGGATTGCGAGTTCTACAGGCGGCGGAAGGAGAAAAAGCTCCAAGAATTCGCCCAGAAGGTCGCGGAGCAGGTTTCCGCATCCGGGAATGACGAGGTCCTGGATTTCATGAACCCCTATGAGCGCCGGATCGTCCACATCGCCGTCAACCAGGTCCCCGGCATCACCAGCGAGAGCATCGGCGAAGGGTTCCTGAAGAAGGTCAAGGTCTTCCGCGCTCCGAAGTAGCCTTCTCTTCCTCATAAGGACCGTTAGGACAGGTTCAGCCTTTTTATAGAGTTGAGCTCGGGGGATTCCCTTCGTCGGGTCGCGGGTTTGTCCCAGCGAGCCAAACCCGCTTCGGTTCCGGGCCTCGCACCACCGACTTCGAGTCGGTGTCCGTGCCCGCTCGGCCCTCCGTCAGGGAGCCGTCCCGCCTCTTACCATATTTGTCCGGATGCGGACAGTCCCGCTTCTTAGCGGGGCGGATTCTGAGGAGCGACCAGAAGTAGTGTGGCGGAGCAGCACGCAACAGCAATTCTGGTAACTATCTGAAACGAATATCTTTATATTGTTCCAGGGGCTCTCCCTCTGCGCCAACCGTGCCCGCCCGGCCCTCCACACGCCCTCCTCCGGGAACACCCCCTGCGCATTTTCTTTCTATCGCTTCAGCTTGCACCGAAGCTCCAATGTTCAATAAATATTCTGGGAAGGCAATAGGCGGACTGTGGTCGATTCGTTATTTGTGGTAAGCCCTATGGATGGTCTATTTACTAATACCGTTGCGTCTTCTACAATGGGGAACCGGAAAAGCCGCAGAAAATGCTCGAAGACACGATCATTGCCATATCGACCCCTCCCGGGATCGGTGGACTCGGGATCGTCCGGCTCAGCGGAAAAAAGGCCCTGGCAGTGGCCGGAAGGGTATTCAAGTCAGGGCACGGCCAAAGTTGCGATTTTCCCGTCAGGCGTCCCGTCCTGGGGAACCTGTTCGACCCGTGGAAAAAAGAGGTCCTGGACGAGGCCTTCCTGACCTATTACAAAGCCCCTCATTCCTATACCAGGGAGGACGTGGTCGAGTTGAGTTGCCATGGTAGCCCTGTCGTCCTCGAGGAGGCCGTCCGGCTGGGGGTCCAAGCCGGAGCGAGGCCCGCCCGCCAGGGGGAATTCACCCTCAGGGCCTATGTCAACGGCCGCTTGGATATCGTCCAGGCCGAAGCCGTCAACGACCTCATCCGGTCGGCGTCCCTGACCCAGGCCCGGATCTCGTTCCGGCAACTTTCGGGGGGTCTTTCAAGGAAGATCCGGGGCTTCAGGTCAGGCCTCGTTCGCCTGGTTGCCAAGGTAGAAGCCGGGATCGAATTCCCCGAAGAGGGCCTGAGGACGACTCCCGCCAGGCAGAGCAAGGCTTTGACGGACCTAGCCGCCGGACTGGAGGGGCTTATTGCAAGTTTCCAGGCGGGAAAGGCCTTGAGCGAGGGGGTAACGCTGGCTATCACCGGCCGGACGAACGTCGGCAAATCGACCCTGTTCAACGCCCTTCTCGAGGAAGACAGGGCCATCGTGACCCCCTACCCGGGGACGACCAGGGATTACCTCAGGGAAGAGATCGTCATTGACGACCTCGTCTTCCACCTCGTGGACATGGCCGGCCTGGGAAAGCCCGTACATCCGGTCGAGAAAAAGGGGATCCTCAAGGGGCAGAAAATCGCCCGGCAGGCGGACGGCCTCCTTATCGTCCTCGACGGGTCCCGGCCGAAAAGGGACGAGGACGAACGGCTGATCAAGAGATTCAGGGGGAAAAAAGCCCTCCTTGTCCTCAACAAGTCCGACCTTCCCTGCCGGATCGACAAACGGAGGCTCCGGGCCCAGTCGGGAGGCGCCCCGCTTATTGAAGTCTCCGCCCTCAAGGGGACGAATCTGGACAAGCTGAGGGCCGAGATCCGCAGGGCGTTCGTTCCCCCGGTCGGCACCGGAGAGGAGGTGATCCTCCATGCCAGGCAGAGAGACATTCTCCTCGACATCCGGGAGGCGCTCCGCGAAGCCGGCCGGCTCCTCGAGGCCGGGCACACGGAGGAGACGTACGTCGAGGAGCTCAGAAGAGCGGTTTCCCTGTTCGGCCGGCTAACGGGAGAGATCAGGTCGGACGAGGTCATGGCCGAGATCTTCAACCGTTTCTGCGTAGGAAAATAGGCGGGCGGATGAAAACCGGCCAGGGTTACGATGTTATCGTGGTCGGGGCCGGCCACGCCGGCTGCGAAGCGGCGGCTGCCGTCTGCGCCATGGGCCTCAAGGCCTGCCTGGTCACGATCCACCTCGATACGATCGCCCAGATGTCCTGCAACCCGGCCATCGGCGGACTGGCCAAAGGTCATCTCGTTCGCGAGATCGATGCCCTGGGGGGGCTGATGGGGGAGATGACGGACGAGACGGGCATCCAATTCCGGCTCCTCAACCGGAGCCGGGGAGGGGCGGTCCAGGCCCCCAGGGCCCAATGCGACAAGGCCCGCTACCGGCTGACCATGAAGCGCCGTCTAGAGGGGATTCCCGGCCTGACAGTCTTTCAGGGCATCGTTTCCGATGTCGTCGTCAGGGGCGGTCGGGCCTGGGGGATCAGGACCTTGGACGGGACGGTCATCGACAGCCGGGCGGTCATCCTGACCCCCGGGACCTTTCTCAACGGGGTCATACATATCGGGCTTGAGAGCTATCCGGCCGGACGGGCCAACGAACCCCCTTCAGTCGAGCTGGCCGCGGCCCTGAAAAAAATGGGCCTGAGGGGGATCCGGCTGAAAACTGGCACTCCCATGCGGCTTGACGGGAACACAATCGGCTGGGAGAACTTCACGGCCCAACCGGGGGATGACGAGCCCGTGACCTTTTCCTTCCGGACCCGGAAGGCGGTCGAAAATAAGGTCCTCTGCCATGTGGGGTATACGAACGACCAAACCCACGCCGTGATCCGCAAGAGCCTGGATAAATCCCCTCTATACAGCGGAAAGATAACCGGCATCGGGCCCCGCTATTGCCCCTCTATCGAAGACAAGGTGGTCAAGTTCCCCCATCATACCCGCCACCAGTTCTTCTTGGAGCCGGAAGGGCTTGAAACGGTGGAAACCTACGTCAACGGGATGTCCTCTAGCCTCCCATTTGAGGTCCAAAAGGAGATCCTGGCCACGATTCCCGGCCTGGACAGGGCCAAAATCCTGCGACCCGCCTATGGGATCGAATACGACGCCGTCTCCCCTACCGAGCTTCTCCATACTCTCGAAACGAGGAAGATCAAGAGGCTCTACCTGGCCGGGCAGATCAACGGGACTTCCGGCTACGAAGAGGCGGCCGCCCAGGGGCTCATGGCGGGGATCAATGCCGGGCTCCAGATCCTGGGGAAAAAGCCTTTCATTCTGAGAAGGGACGAAGCCTATATCGGGGTGCTTATCGACGACCTGGTCACTCGGGGAATCGAGGAGCCATACCGGCTTTTCACCTCGAGGGCTGAGCACAGGCTTATCCTCCGGATCGACAATGCGGACAGGCGACTCATGAAGTATGGCCATGAACTTGGGCTGATCCGGGCGGACGACTGGGAGGGATCCCTGAGAAAGTGGGAAAAATCAGATAGAGTCATCAAGTTCCTGAGGGGAAAAAGGATCAAATTCGGTTCAGGGGAAACGATTTCCCTGTTCGATCACTTAAAAAAACCTGAAAACAGCCTTAAAAGTGTGATAGAATATGGGAAATTCAGCGAAGAATTGAGCAAAGAGGACATACGATTCGTCGAATCTGAGGTAAAATACGAAGGCTATATCCGGAAGCAGGAGAAGGAAATTGCCAGAGGCACAAGAACGGACCGGGCCAGGATCCCTGTGAAGCTCGATTTCAAACAAGTGCCCGGCCTTACCCGGGAGGCCATCGAGAGCCTCGAGAGGCTTAGGCCCGGGACGCTGGGCGAAGCCCGAAAGATCCCCGGAATGACCCCGGCCGCTATACACAACGTTGGCCTTTATCTGGAAGTCCAGAGGAAAAAAGCCCGCCGACGAGCTGATGTTCCACGTGAAACATGGCCCGAAGATGAATAAGATCATCGCAGTTGCCAACCAGAAAGGCGGGGTTGGGAAGACAACCACCGCGATCAACCTTTCAGCCTGCCTGGCGCTCAAGAACAAAAGGGTCCTGCTCGTGGATTTTGACCCCCAGGGGATGTCGACGCTCGGCCTGGCCAAGCCAAAAGAGCCGGGCAAGGGCGTTTATCAGGGTCTGATGAACGGAACGGACTTGATGGAATGCATCACGGGATGCGAATTGGACAACTTTTACCTCTGCCCATGCTCTCCAGAGCTATCCGGGGCCGAGGCCGAGCTTTTTACCGCCGAGCGGCGGGAGAAAAGGCTCATGGAAGCCGTCGAGAAGATCCGCAGGTATTTCAATTTCATCCTTATTGACTGCCCTCCATCTCTCGGCTTTCTGACCATTAACGCTCTGACGGCCGCCGATTCGCTGATCATTCCCGTCCAGACGGAATTCTTCTGTATGGAAGGGATCCCGGACCTTTTCCAGATGCTCGAAACAGTCCGGACATATTTCAACCCCAGGCTGGTCGTCGAAGGGATCCTGCTGACGATGTACGACGAGCGGACAAACCTCTCTAAGCAGGTGGCAGAAGAGGTCAGAAGATCCCTCAAGCACATCCTCTTCGAAACGGTCATCCCGCGAAGCGTCCGCCTGGCCGAGGCACCGAGCTTTGGCAAGCCTATCGTGCTTTATGATATAAAGTCCAAGGGAGCCGAGGCCTATTTAAAACTCGCAGAGGAGATCCTGGAGAAATGAGCAAAAAAGCCCTGGGAAAAGGCCTGGGGGCCTTCATCCCCGATGAATTCAGCATTTTGAAGGAAGAGAGGTTCGCCGAGGTCGAGATCGATGAGATCAAACCCAACCCCTTTCAACCCCGGATGAAGTTTGACGACCAATCCATCGAGGAGCTGGCCCAGTCGATCAGGGAATCCGGGGTCGTCCAACCCGTTATCGTGACCCCTGAAGACGATCATTACAAGATCATCGTCGGGGAGAGGCGATGGCGCGCGGCCCAGAAGGCCGGGCTGAGGAAGATCCCGGTCCTCATCCGTAACGTTCCCAGGGAGAAACAGCTGGAGATCTCGCTCATCGAAAACATCCACCGTGAGGAGCTGAATCCCCTGGAGATCGGCCAGGCGTACCAGCGTCTCATGGATGAACAAGGGTACACGCAGCAGGAAGTCGCTGAAAAAGTGGGAAAGGACAGGACTTCGGTGACGAACTACGTCCGGCTCCTGAAGTTGCCCCAAGAGATCCAGGACCATGTCAACGGAGGGGAGATCTCGATGGGACATGCCCGGGCCCTCCTTGCCCTCGAAGAAGCCTCTGCCCAACTCTTCGCCTGCCGCCAGGTTGTCGACAAAGGGCTCTCGGTCCGGAACACGGAGAAACTCGTGAACAGGCTGAAAGAGAGGCCCCCTCGGACCCAGCGCCACCTCGAGGACCCCGACCTCCGCGCCCTCCAGGAGGAGATGCTCAAGATCCTAGGCACGAAGGTCCTGATTTCAGGCAGCCGGACGAAGGGGGTCCTGAAGATCTTCTATTTCTCGTTGGATGACCTCAACCGGATTTACGATAGGGTCAAAGGAGCCTCCCCATGAAAGACAAGCCGAGAGAGCTCAACGAGTCAAGGCTGGCCGGACTGATCGACATGGATTCGGAGTTCAAGGGCGACCTGGTTTTCAAGGGGTCGTTCAGGATCGAAGGGTCCTTCAAGGGGACCATCACCTCGGACGCCCTCCTCGTTATCGGCGAGAAAGGCAGGGTGGAGGCGGACGTCAAGGTGGGTCAGCTCGTCATCAACGGCGAGATCCGCGGCCATCTCGAGGCGACCGACCGGATTGAGATCCACAACAAGGGCCGCGTTTTCGGGACGGTCACCTCGCCGCGGCTGATCGTCGAGGAAGGGGCCTTCCTCGAAGCCACCTGCCAGACTCAGGCGGCGCCGGCGGGCGCGCCAGCCGCAGCCGCCGCGGAGCCGGCCGGCAAATAATCTTGAGGCTCTCCCGGGTGTCGCCCGACTCCCGGTTCTTCGGTGCTTAATTCTTATTATTCCTATAATTCATATAGTAATAGAGTATTATGCGGGCCCCGAAGCCAGAAAAAAACCGCCCGCCGCTCTTGAGTGCGGACGGCCCGAAGGATATAATCTGAGGGAATCAATTCCGGTCGAGGCGGTTCGATGAGCAAGTACATATTTGTCACGGGCGGAGTCATTTCCGGGCTGGGGAAAGGCATCGCGGCGGCCTCCATGGGGATGCTCCTCGAGAACCACGGTTACAAGATAACGATCCAGAAGTTCGACCCCTACCTCAACGTGGATCCCGGGACCATGAGCCCCTTCCAGCACGGCGAAGTCTACGTGACCGACGACGGCGCGGAAACAGACCTCGACCTCGGGCACTACGAGCGCTTCACCTCCACCAGGACGACGCGGGCCCACAACTGGACCGCGGGCAAGGTCTACGAGTCGCTCATCCGTAAGGAGCGGAAAGGGGAATACCTGGGCAAGACCGTGCAGGTGATCCCCCACGTGACGGACGAGATCAAGAAGGCCTTTCACGCCGTGGCCGACCGCAACCACATCGTTATCTGTGAGATCGGGGGGACGGTGGGCGACATCGAGAGCCTGCCCTTCCTCGAAGCGACGCGGCAGATGAGACTGGCCCTCGGGGCCGACAATGCGATCTTCGTTCACCTGACCCTCATCCCGGCCATCGGGACGTCGGGAGAGCTCAAGACCAAGCCGACCCAGCACAGCGTCAAGGAACTCCGGGCGATCGGCATCCAGCCCGACATCCTCCTCTGCCGGACGGGCCGGCCGCTCTCCCAGGACATCAAGTCGAAGATCGCCCTTTTCACCAACGTCCCGGTCCAGGCCGTCATCACCGCCCGCGACGTCCAGAGCATCTATGAGATCCCCCTCAATTTCGCCGCCGAGGGCCTGGACGGCATCATCCTCCGGATGCTCCATCTGCCCCGCAGCAAAAAGAACCTCTCCCGCTGGGAGGCCTTGGTGGACCGGATCAAGAACCCGAAGGACGAGGTGGACATCGGCCTCGTCGGGAAGTACGCGGGGCTCCACGACGCCTACATGAGCCTGAACCAGGCCCTCATCCACGGCGGCATAGCCAACCGCCTCAAGGTCAACATCGACTGGATCGAGGCCGAAGACCTGGAGGAATGCGACCCTGCCGGCATCCTCGCGGTAAAAGACGGGATCCTCGTTCCGGGCGGTTTCGGCAAGCGGGGCATCGAGGGCAAGATCCGGGCGGCCACCTATGCCCGGGAGAGCGATGTCCCTTTCTTCGGGATCTGCCTGGGCATGCAGTGCGCCGCCATCGAGTTCTCCCGGTCGGTGGCCGGGCTCGAAAAGGCGAACAGCACCGAGTTCGCTCCCGATACGCCGCAGAAGACCATCGTCCGCTGGCGCGAGCTCGGCAAGGAGTTCGACATGGGGGGCACCATGCGGCTGGGCGCCTATCGCTGCGACCTCAAAAAGGGCTCCCTCGCCTATAAGGCTTATGGGAAGAGCCGGATCTCCGAGCGGCACCGCCACCGTTACGAATTCAACCCCGAGTTCGAAGACGTCCTGGTCCGGGCCGGGCTGGTGATCTCGGGGAGGAACCCGGATTACGGACTGGTCGAGATCATCGAAGTCCCCGGCCACCCCTGGTTCCTCGGCTGCCAGTTCCACCCGGAGTTCAAATCCAAGCCGCTCGACCCGCACCCGCTCTTCAAGGCGTTCATCGCGGCGAGCTATGCCAACCGCCTCAAGAAGGGCGGCCGACGCGGCCCGGCCTGAGACGGGGAGAACGGACGTAAATGAATGATAATAAACATAATACCTGATGGTTTCTGGACCTGAAGGCGCTGTCATCCCGGGAAGGAGGGAAGCGTGGACATCAACCCCAAGATCTTCAGGGAATACGACATCCGGGGGATCGTCGGCCAGGACCTGGACGACGGGGTCGCCAACCTCCTGGGCCGGGCCATCGGCACCTATTTCGCCGACCGCGGAAAAAAGGACGTAGCCGTCGGCCGGGACTGCCGCCTGAGTTCGCCCTCATTTTCCGCCGCGCTGACGGCCGGACTCCTCTCCACGGGCCGCGACGTCACGGACCTCGGCGTCATCCCCACGCCGCTGCTCTACTTCTCCGTATACGAGAAAAAAATGGAGTCCGGGGTGATGATCACGGGCTCCCACAACCCGCCGGAGTACAACGGCTTCAAGATGATGTCCGGAGAGGAAACCCTCTATGGCCAGCATATCCAGGACATTTACGGGGTCATCCAAAAGGGCCGCTTCGCGGAAGGGAAGGGCTCGTCCCGGGCATTCGACATCATCCCTGAATACCAGAGTTACGTGGCGGCGCAGGTCCATTTCGCGAAAAAGCTCAAGGTCATCGTGGACGCGGGCAACGGGACGGGAGGGCACGTCGCCGTCCCTCTGTTCGAGAGGCTCGGGTGCGAGGTCGTCCCCCTCTATTGCGAGATGGACGGGCGTTTCCCCAACCATCACCCCGACCCCACCCTACCCGAAGCGATGAAGGACCTCATCCGCACGGTCCGCGAGACCAAGGCAGACCTGGGGATCGGCTATGACGGGGATGCGGACAGGCTCGGCGTCGTGGATGACGAGGGGCGCCTCCTCTGGGGCGACCAGCTGATGATCGTCTTCGCCCGGGACATCCTCCCGTCCCATCCCGGGGCGGCGGTCATCTCGGAGGTCAAGGCGTCCAAGGTCCTCTACGACGAGATCGCCAGGCTCGGCGGGCGGCCCATCATGTGGCGGACCGGCCATTCCCTGATCAAGCAAAAGATCAAGGAGGAGAAGGCGGTCCTGGCCGGTGAGATGAGCGGCCACATCTTCTTCGCCGACCGCTGGTTCGGCTTCGATGACGCCATTTACTCCTCGGCCAGGCTTCTCGAGATCCTGGCGCGCTCGGCGAAAAAGCTCTCCGGGATGATGGCCGATTTCCCGACGACCTTCTCGACGCCCGAGATCCGGATCTACGCCTCCGACGAGGTCAAGTTCATGATCGTGGACGAGGTCCGGCGCGCTCTCGCGGCGGACCACAAGGTGATCGACATCGACGGCGTCCGGGCCATCTTCCCCACGGGCTGGGGCCTGGTCCGGGCGTCCAACACCCAGGCCGTGATCGTCCTGCGGTTCGAGGCGGACACGGAGGAAGCCCTGGCCGCCATCCAGGCCGAGGTCCGGGGTGTCCTGGAGAGGACCATCAAGAAGCTCGGGCGGCCATGATGAGAACGGCGGCGCGAAAGGACCCGGCGAAAGCCGGGATCGACCTCCGGGCGGTCATCCTGGCCGGGGGCCGCGGGACCAGGTTCTGGCCGCTCGGCCGGGCGAAGGAGCCGAAACAATTCCTTCCGATCGCCGGCCGGAAGTCCATGATCGAGGAAACGGTCGAGCGTATCCGTCCCCTCATCCCGGCCGGGCGCACGCTGATGGTCGCCGACGCTGGCCAGACCCGGACCCTCCGGAAGCTCTTTCCGAAGATGACCGGGGCGAATTTCCTGGTCGAGCCGTTGGCCAGGAACACCGCGCCGTCCCTCATGCTGGCGACGGCCCGGATCTGGCTCGAAAATCCCGCAGCGGTCATCGCCGTCCTGGCCGCCGACCACCTCATCCGGCAGCCGAAGGAGTTCCTCGGCAAGCTCAAGGCGGCCGCGGCTTTCGCCGCCGAGAATCCCTCGTTCGTGACCTTCGGCATCCGTCCGCGCTATCCCGCCACGGGGTACGGTTACATCCAATTCTCGAAGGGCCGGCCCCAAAAGCTCGGCCGGGAAATCTTCTACCCCGTCCGGGCCTTCAGGGAAAAGCCGAGCCTCGGGCTGGCCCGCCGCTTCCTGGCGGCGGGCGACTGCGCCTGGAATTCAGGGATGTTCGTCTGGCGAGCGGACGTCTTCGCCCAAAAGCTGGAGCGTTTCGCTCCGGACCTTTTCGCCCTATGGAAGCGGCTGATCGAGGCCCTGAGAGGAAAGGACTCAAGGCTTGTCCGGAACGTGTTCGAGAAGATCCCGGCCACCTCCATCGATTATGCCCTGATGGAAAGGGTCAAGGGAGTCGTCGTCTGCGAGGGGGACTTCGGCTGGTCCGATGTCGGCGCCTGGTCCTCGTTATTCGAGATCTGGAAAAAGGACCCGGAGGGCAACGCCGCCCGCGGCGAATGCCTCGCCCTCGATTCCCGCGGGTGCCTGGTCTATAATCCGGGCCGGCTGACGGCTCTCGTCGGTGTCCGCGACCTCATCGTCATCGACGCCGGGGACGCCATCCTCGTCTGTTCGTCGAGCCAAGACCAGCGCGTGCGGGAGGTCGTCGAGGCGCTCCGGAAAATGAAGAAGGTCCGCTACCTGTGACGGATTTCGGAATATTTTTCGACGGGCATCGTCTAAAATTTGAGAGGAGGGATCTATACCCATGAAACGTTCTTTCTTGGCCCTTATGGCTCTCTTGGCATTCCCGACCCTCGCCGTCTTCGGCGCGGTCAACCTGGACGTGAAGGAGCACGTCCTCGGAAACGGCATGAAGATCCTGATGATCCCCAAGCCCGGCGTCCCTCGCGTCGTCTGCCACATTTATTTCAAGGTCGGCTCGATCAACGAGAAACCGGGCATCACCGGGATCGCCCACATCCACGAACACATGATGTTCAAGGGCACGGAGATGATGGGCGTCACGGACTTCGCGAAGGACCAGGCCATCGACAAGCAGATCGACGAGGTCATGGACCAGATCTACCACGAGAGGTACTGGAAGGCCGAAGGCGGCGATCAGGCGAAACTTGCCGACCTCCAGAAGCAGGGCGACGCCTTGATTGCGTCCGAAAAGCCGTACATCATCAAGGACGACCTCTGGACGCTTTACATGAAGAACGGCGGCACGGCCCTCAACGCCTCGACGGGGAACGAAAACACGGGCTACTACGTCACCCTGCCGTCGAACAAGGTCGAGCTCCAGATGCTCCTCGAGTCGGACCGCATGCTCCACGCCTATTTCCGCGAGTTCTACTCCGAAAAAGACGTGATCATGGAAGAGCGGCGCCTGAGCGAGAACCGGCCGGGCTTCTTCTTCGAAGAGCAGGTCAACGCGGCCTTTTACGCTGCGTCGCCCTATCACTGGGACGTCGTCGGCTGGATGGATGACATCCGGAAGATCACCAAGGCCGACCTCATCGATTTCCACAACAGGTACTATGTCCCCAACAACTGTGTCGCGATCTACGTCGGCGACATCGACCCGGCGGCGATCACCGCCATGGCCGAGAAATATTTCGGCCGGATCCCCAAGGGCCCTGACCTCGAGCCCATCCGCGACGGGGAGCCGCCGCAGTACAGCGAGAAACGGATGTACGGAGAGGGGCCGGCGCCGACGAGCCTGCAGATCATGTTCCACGCGCCCCAGGAAGGCCATCCCGACACGTCGGCCCTGTCGGTCCTGGCCGACGTCCTCGGCTCCGGCGGGGGCGGCGGTTTCCGCGGCGGCATGGGCGGCGGCGGGGGGACCGGGCGGCTCTACAAGATCCTCGTGAGAGACAAGCAGCTGGCCGTCAACGCTTCCGCCTCGAGCCGCACCCAGTGGTACGTGGGCTCCTTCCAGTTCAGCGCGACGCCGCGCTTCGACAAGAACGTCCAGCCCGAGGACCTGGAGAAGGAGATCTGGTCCGAGATCGAAAAGATCAAGAAAGACGGCGCGACTCCGGAGGAGATCCAGAAGGCCAAGAACCGGAGCGAGGCCATGTTCGTCCGCAGCCTCGGCAGCACGATGGGGCTGGCGGGCCGGATCGGCCGGGCCGAGCTCAACCGCGGCTGGCACTCGATCATCGACGACCTCGAGAGCGTGAAGAAGGTGACGAACGACGACATCAAGCGCGTCGCGGCCAAGTATTTCGTCAAGGACAACAGCTTGACGACCATCTACAAAAGGAAAATGGGGCGGTAAGGAGGATGACCATGAAGAAAACCCTGACAACCATCCTGGCCATCGCGTTCGTTGTCGTGGCCTCCGGCCTGGGCCAGGCCACCCGGCCGTCCGATCTCAAGTACCCGCCCCTCAAATACGACCCTCCCGATCCCAAGGCCTTCCGGACGGAATTCGCCGGCGGGCTGCGCGGCTACGTCCAGGAAGATCACTCCCTCGGGCTCGTCAACATCTCGGCCCTCATCAACTTCGGCGCGCTCGACGTCCCCAAGGACAAGACCGGGCTCTCCCAGCTCCTGGGCGGGACCATCATCCGGGGCGGGACGAAAACCAAGGAGGGTTCGGCGATCGAGGAAAGGATCGATTTCCTCGGGGGGACGCTGAACTTCATGTCGGGCGAGAGGACCTCCCAGCTCTCCCTTTCCGTCCTGAGCAAGGACCTCGACGAGGGCTTGCGGATCTTCTTCGACGTCCTCATGAACCCCGAATTCCGGGAGGACGCGGTCAAGCTCGCTAAAGCCCGCCTCATCGACCAGCTCCGCCAGGCCAACGACCAGCCCAGCGCGGTCCTCAACCGGGAGTTCGAACGGCTCCTCTACGGCGACCAGCCCCTGACCTGGGAGCCGACGAAAGCCACATATGACGGGATTACCGTGGCTGACCTCAAGGCCATCCACGCCAAGTACTTTTTCCCGAAGAACATCATCCTGGCCGCCTCGGGCGATTTCACCAAGGCCGACCTCACGGCCAAGGTCAACAAGGCCGTGGCCGCCTGGAAAAACCACGCCGTCCAGTTCCCGGCCCTGGTCAAGACCTTCCCCACGGTCGAGCCGGGAGTTTATTTCATCCAGAAAGCCATCAATCAGGGCTACGTCAGCATCGGACACCTGGGCCTCGAGGACAGCACTCCCGACTATTCCGCGGTCCAGGTCATGAACTTCATCCTCGGCGGCGGAAGCTTCTCCTCGCGGATCACCACGAAGGTCCGCTCGAACGAAGGGCTCTCCTATAACCAGGGCAGCCGGTTCACCTTCCGCTGGGGATTTCCCGGGACGTTCTCCGGCTACGTCCAGAGCAAATCGGCCACGGTCGGCTATGCGATTTCGCTCATCCTCAACGAGCTCGACCGCATCCGGAAGGAACCCGTGACGGACGCGGAAATGGAGACGGCCGTCAATTTCTACCTGGAGAGCTTCGCCGACAGCTTCCAGACACCCCAGATCACGATGTCGAGTTTCGCCAACCTTGAGATGACCGGCCGGCCGATGGACTATTACAAGACCTACCGCGACAAGGTCAAGACCGTGACGAAGGCCAAGGTCCAAGAAGTGGCCCGGAAGTACATCCATCCCGACAAGCTGGCGATCATGATCGTCGGCGACTGGGAGCCCTGCAACAAGGGCATGGACAAGTGGCCCGGCCCGCTGGACAAGCTCGGCAAGGTCCACCGGCTCACGCTCGCGGATCCCGTGACGGGCGAGTCCGGCAAATAGGCCTGATCGGTGGCCCGGGCGGGCGCGAGGGCCCGCCCGGGCCACTTTCTCTTGCCTTTTTTATCAGGGGGGATTTCTATATAATACCTGCTTCAAAGGAGGTCCCATGAAGAAACGAATGCGATTGATCGCCGCCTTTGCGGCCTTTATTGCCCTCGGCCTGATGTTTTCGAGCCAGGCCTTCGCCCAGGGCCGCCAGGCCGCCCCGCCGGAATATAAGGAGCTTGTCGCGGCCAGCCAGATCAAGGACGCCGCGGCCCGCCTCAAGGAATTCGAGAGGATCAAGGCCGCCTACCCCACGAGCCAGTTCACGGCCTGGATCGACCGGAGCATCCTGAGCGCCAAGATCGATCTGGCCCCGACCCTCGACGCTGTCCTCGCTCTCCAGAGCGATTTGCTGGCCAAGGGGCAGGGGCCGGACCGCCTCCAGAACCCCTTCGTCGCGGCGGGCCAGATCCTCGGCCATCCGAAGCTCGGGACGTTCAACAAAACCGAGGTCCTGAACATCATCCTGAAATACAGGGAAGACGCCGTCAAGGCCGCCGGGGACCCCGGGACATACCAAGGCATCCCCCAGAACCAGCAGAGCGCGTTCAAATCCTATTTCGTGACCGGCTTTGCCATCGCGGTGGCCCAGGCCTACCTGAACGCCGGCGACGCGGCCAAGGCCGTGGCGACCCTCGACGCTTACAAGAAAGACGGCGGGCCGTCCGACGGCATTTATTACTACACTCTGGGCGGCGCCTGCGAGAAGCTGGGCAAGGCCCGGGAGGCCTACGACGCCTACCTCGCCGCGGCTGCCGAGAGCTACGCGGACGCGAAGGACAGGGCCAAGGCTCTCTACGCAGAGATCTACGGCAAGGCGGACGGCTTCGAAATCGTGCTCGCGGCCAAGCTCAAGTCTCTTCCCTACCAGCCTGACCCGTTCAAGGCCCCGGCCGGCTGGAAGGGCAGGGCTGTTCTCGTCGAGCTCTTCACGGGCTCGGAATGCCCGCCCTGCGTCGGCGCCGACCTCGGCTTCGACGGGCTGATCGAGACCTACCCGACAAAGTATCTGGCTATCCTCGAGTACCACTTGCCCATTCCGCGGCCAGACCCGATGATGAACCCGGCGACAAAGAAACGGCAGGATTACTACGGGGTCAACAGCACTCCGACGGTCGTCATCGACGGCAATAAAGACACGTCAGGCGGGGGGAGCCGGGGCATGGCGGAAGGAAAGTACAAGCAATACAAGGCCCAGATCGACCCCCTCATTGCCGCCGCACCGGGTGCCGTCCTCAAGGCCCGGGCGGCCCAGGCCGGCGACATCATCAAGGTTGAATACGACCTCGGCCCAGCCCTCGCCGGAGCCGAGTACCATATCGTCCTCGTTCAGCGGGAAGAGAGCTACAAGGGCTCGAACGGCCTCGAGGTCCATAAGATGGTCGTCCGAGATATCGTCGACGTCGACCCGGCCGCCGCCAGGAAAGTGTCCTTCGACCTGGCCGCCTCCGAGCGAGCGACCGATCTGTACCTGACCGAATTCGAGACGACCAACACGCGGTTCCAGGGCTTCAAGTTCCCGGAACGGCATCATAGGATCGACCGGAACAAGCTCGGCGTCGTCCTTTTCGCCCAGGATAAAGGAACGAAAAAAGTCCTCAACGCCGTGGTTGCCGACGTGAAATAGGACTCGATGGCAGGAATGTATCAGCCCGAGACGATCCGCGGCCTCGAGAAGGTCTTCGCCGGGCAGGAGGTCCTCCGGCCGATCCGCCCCGGCCGGTACGAGCCCGGGACAGTTCTGGAATACGATGTCCGCGGCGTCGTCCCCGACGGCCGGGCCCGGGCCAGACTGGAGGTCGAAAAGTACGTCGGCGGCGGCTACGCTGGCCAGGTCTATCGGGTCAAACTCCTGGCCCTGGAGACGATCGAGGGGAAAGCCGGCGGACTCGAGGCGGGCGGCCGTTACGCACTCAAGATCCTGACCCCGGCCTCGGGCCTGGGACGGCGGATCAGGAACCTCTTTTACGGCGTCGGCTTCCAGGCGCCTTTCTCCCTCCAAAGCCTCTCCGCCGCGGGCCGGTCCCAAGCGCTTTGGCAGAAATTCATCCGCCGGACCGCGAAGATCGAGCTCGGGACAGAGGCCGCCGTCGTCGATATCCATGCCACTTTCGTAGATCATCGGGTCGGCAGCTACGGCGAGATCAGCGAGTGGGTGGACGGCCGGATGTGGCGTCTCGAGGTCGATGACGACCTCGATGCCCGCCGCCGCTTCCGGCCCGGGGACCCCGAGACGGGGGTCGGCTCGCCGGAATACCGGACGAAGCACGCCTTCATGGACCGGCTGGTGCGCCTTTTGCGGGAGATCGGCGCCGAGGAGCTCGCCCGTCAGTACGAGTGGTGGTCCCTCAAGAGTCAGCCCAACGCCATGAAGCGGACGGCGAGCGACCCCGACCCGCGCGCTGGGCTCGTCGCCGTGGACTTCCGGGCCGGCATGGCCCTGCTGCCGGTCCTCCCCGAGTGCCCGGCCGATGTCAAGCTCATCTTAAGAGGATTCCGCCGGGGCCGGCTCGTCCAGTTCGACAAGGGGGACGTCAGGAAGCTCGAAGCGTACGTTGAAGCCCATGGAGAGGATTTCGCGGACATGCGGGAGGCGCTGGGCACGCTCAAACGCGAGGACAAGGCCTACCGTGATTCGCTGGTCGATATCACCTATCATCACGTCAGGCTCTTCGGGGCGAGGCTCCGCCGCTCGATCATGGCCGGCTTCCGGGAGAGCTGGCGCGTTCGCAACATGACCGACGAGCGGGCCGCGGCCCGGCTCGAGAAAAGCGGGGCCCTCTCGCTTCTCTTCCTCCTCATGGGTTTGGCCCCCGTGGCGACACCGGTCCTGCTCCTCCTGGCTTGGCCCGGGCGGACATGGTGGCACTATCCCGTTTGGTCCCTGCCGCTTTTTGCGCCCCTTGTCCGCCGCCTCTGGGGCCGGGCGGACCTGCGCCGTCATTACGGCCGGCTGCTCGCCAGCCCCCGCTATTTCGGGCGTTCGGTCCGTGCCCATATTGCCGAAGCCCTCATCCGGTGGGTCCGCTCGGGCCGGGTGTCCGAACCACGGGCACTCCTCATCGCCGCCGGGCCCTGGCGGTATTTCCCCCATCTGCCCCTGTCCGTCCTCCCGGCGGGGCTCCATCGTTTCCTGACCGACGAAGACGTCTTCAAGGCGAGCCTGGCTCGGATCTTCGTCCGGCCCTTCAAGCTTTATTTCAATGCCGGAGAGCGGGAAAAGTGGCTCCGCGACATGGTCGCCGCGGGCCAGCGGAACGGCATGCTGACGAGCCAGGAGGCGGCGCATATCACCGGCCAGATCAAGGAGCCGTTCATCCAGAAGTACCTCAAGAGCCTGGCCATCCACCTCCTCCTCATGCCGACGACCCACGTCGTGGCTCTCATCGTGGCCTTTTTTTACGTGCGGCTGCACCCCGAGCTGACCTGGCAGCAGGCGACCCTGGCCGCAGGCGTCATCTTCGGGATCTTCCAGATCATCCCGATCTCTCCGGGGTCGCTGGCCCGGGGCATCTACACGAGCTCCCTCGTTCTCCGGGAGCGGAATTTCAAGGATTACAGCATCGCCTTCGGGTTGAGCTTTTTCAAGTACATCGGCTACCTGGCGTTCCCCATTCAGATGGCCTACCGGTATCCGGACCTGGCCCGCTTCATGGCCGCCCACTGGGCGACGAGCGCCGTCCACATCGTTCCGGTCTTCGGCGAGAAAGGCGCCTGGCTCGAGCATTTCGTCTTCGACGCGTTCTACAATTTCCCGCTCACGGTCCAGCGCCGGGTCAAACGGCGGGCCGAGGCGAGGAAAGCGCTGACGGCGCGATATGCGCAGGCGCCGCTGTTGGTCTTGGCGGGGACCGCGCTCCTGGCCGGGCTGGATTTCGCGTGGTTCAAAGCGACCGGGGCCGTGCCGTCGCTGAAGAACGTGTGGTGGATGGTTCTCTGGGTCCCGGCCTTTGTCGGGGCGTTCGTTTCGCGGGCGGCGGGAGGCGTGCCGCTCGGCCGCCGGATCCTGCTCGGGACCGCGAGCGGCGCCCTCGCGGGCCTGCTCTACGCCCTGGCAAATACTTTCCTCCCCGCCCTCTACGGGGCGGCGGCGGACCCGGGCGGCCTGGCCGTCAAAGCTCTCTGGCACATCTTTCTATTCACCTTGGTCGCAGCTGTCGGGGCCATGATCGCCGAGACCCGCCGTGCGTGACGGGTGACCGAGCGCCTGCGGGCGTCCCGTGTCCTAGTTTGTGGCCGTCGAGGTCCGGATCCGACGCGGAGCAGCCAACGGGATTCTTAGTGGGTGGCCTCCAGAAACAAACGGCGGCTATCTGAATATTTTTCCGTTGAAAGCAAAAAGGATCAGGAGGGCGATCAGGGCCAGGACGAGCATGAAGAAGACTCTTTTCCGCCGTGCGGCGATGAAGTCCTGCGCCGCGTTCGGGTCCATGTAATAGAGATTGCCCCCGGCGTTGATAAAAACGCCTTTGCCCACCATGCGCCGGAAAATTCCCGTCACGCGAACGCCCAGAACATCGAGGGGCTTGGCCCGGCCGCGATCCACGGCCTCCGCCTTCCTGAAGATCCGCATATACTGGTTCTGTTTGATGATGATGTATTCACCGGACATGAGCCGGGCCCTCCTTTTTCAGCCCTCCGGCGTCAGCTCTATTTCAGCTTCAGCCCGAGCTCGTCGAGCTGGCGCTCCGTGACCCCGGACGGGGAGTTCGTCATCAGGTCGAGGGCGCTCGTCGTCTTGGGGAAGGCGATGACCTCGCGGATGGATTCCTCGCCCGCTAAAAGCATGACCAGGCGGTCGAAGCCGAAGGCGATGCCGCCGTGCGGGGGGGCGCCGAAGCTGAGGGCCTCGAGGAAGTAGCCGAACTTCTCCTCGGTCTCCTTGTCCGTCAGACCCAGCGACTTGAAGACCCGGCGCTGGAGGTCCATGTCGTGGATCCTGATGGAGCCGCCGCCCACCTCGACGCCGTTCAGGACAAGGTCGTAGGCCTTGGCCCGGACCTTGTCCGGCGCCGTCTCGAGGAGCTCCAGATCATCCTCGTGCGGGGAGGTGAACGGGTGGTGCATGGAGACGTAACGCTTCTCTTCCTCGCTCCATTCAAAGAGAGGGAAGTCCGTGACCCAGCAGAATTTCAGGGGGCACGGACCGGATGTTTTAGATGATCCGTCCATCGGCCAGGTCCGGCGGATCTCGCCGAGGGCTTTGAGAGCCGTCATCTTCTTATCGGCGATGAGGAGGGCCAGGTCGGCCTCGCCGCCGCCCAGGGCGACCCAAATCTTTTCGAAGTCCGCTTCGGCCAGCTTGAGGGACGATTTCCAGCCATCCTGCTTTTTGATCCAGACAAGGCCCTTGGCGCCGAGCCCCTTGGCCTTCTCGCCCAGCTTGTCGAGCTGGCTTCGCGAGAGAATCCCCGCCCCGGGAACCAAGAGCCCTTTGAGCTCGCCGCCTGCGGCGAAGACCGCCTTGAGCATGTCCGAAGCCGTCAGCTTGCCGACCGCCGTCAAGTCCCGCATCTCAAGAGGGACGCGCAGGTCGGGCTTGTCCGAGCCATACTTCTCCACGGCCTCGGCGAAGGAAAGCCGGGGGAACGGCCGGGCGAGCTTCCGGCCGGCGAGGGCAAAGACGGCCTCCATCAAGCCCTCGTTGAGGGCGAAAAACTCCTCCCGTTCGATGAAGCTCATCTCGATGTCGATCTGGGTGAACTCGGGCTGGCGGTCGGCCCTGAGATCCTCGTCGCGAAAGCAGCGGACGATCTGGAAGTAGCGGTCGAAACCCGAGATCATCAGGGTTTGCTTGAATTGTTGGGGCGACTGCGGGAGGGCATAGAACCGGCCCTTATGGATCCGGCTCGGGACGAGATAGTCCCTGGCCCCCTCGGGGGTGGGGTTGGCCAGGATGGGCGTCTCGATCTCGAGGAAGCCGTTTTGGCTCATGTAATTGCGCACGGCCATGGAGGCTTCGTGCCGGAGCCGGATGTGGCGCTGCATCTTCGGCCGGCGGAGGTCGAGGTAGCGATACTTCAGGCGCAACTCTTCGGAGGCCTGGGGCGGGTCGGCGATGACGAACGGCGGGACCTTGGCCGCGGCGAAAACGCGGAGCTCGGTCGCCTCGACCTCGATTTCACCCGTCGGGATTTCCTTGTTCACCGCCGAGCGGCGCCGGACGAGGCCGCGGATGCCGACGACGAACTCGTTGCGGAGCTTCTTGGCCTCCTCCATCAGTTCCGCCCGGTCGGAATGGAAGACGACCTGGGCCAGCCCCTCCCGGTCGCGGACATCGACAAACACGAGCTGTCCCATGTCCCGGACACGCTGGACCCAGCCGCAAAGGACGGCCTCGCGGCCTTCATCCGAAGCCCGGAGCCCGCCGCAGTAGTCCGTCCGTTTCAGAGGAAGGACGGTCTTGGCCTGGCTGTGCATGGTCGCTCCGATCGTTCAGCGGCCCCGGAGCACGGCCAGGAGGTCTTCCCGGGTCCCCTCGACCTGGCGGCCCGTGGCCATTTCCTTGAGCCCGAACCGGCCCTTCCGGAGTTCGTCCTCGCCCACGATCAGGACCCAGGCGGCCTCGAGCTTGTTGGCCCGGCCGAAGTGGGCCTTCATCCCCCGGTCCTTGAACTCGATGACGCATTCGACGCCGTTCTGCCGGAAGAAGCGGCCGAGCTCCATTCCGGCCCTCTTGGCCTCTTCTCCGAGATAAGCGAGGTAGAGAGCTTTCCTTTTTTCGACGGGCAACCGGGCGACGGAGAGCACCCGCTCCATGCCCATGGCGAACCCGATGCCGCATATGTCCGGGCCGCCGAAATCCTTCATCATGTCGTCATACCGGCCGCCGCCGAGGAGGGCGTTCTGGGCGCCGAGGCTTCCGGAAATGACCTCGAAGGTCGTCTTTGTATAGTAGTCGAGGCCACGGACCAGGCGGGGCTCCACCCGGTAGGGGATCTTGAAGAGATCGAGCCAGCCGAGGAGGGCCTTGAAATGCTCCCGGCACTCCTCGCAGAGGTAGTCGAGGATCCTGGGGAACGTCTCGGCGGCCCGCCGGCAGGCCTCCACCTTGCAGTCGAAGACCCGGAGGGGGTTCGTTTCGACCTTCCTCTGGCAATCGGGGCAGAGGGCTGACATCTTTTGCCTGGCCGCCTCGCGAAGGGCCTGGACATAGGCCGGCCGGCAGGCCCGGCAGCCGACCGAGTTGACCAGCGTTTCCGTTCCCGGGATGTCGAGCTTTTCGAGGAGGGCATGGGCCATTTCAATGATCTCGGCGTCGACGGCCGCGTCCTTCTCGCCGAAGACCTCGATGTCGACCTGATGGAACTGTCGGTAACGGCCCTTCTGGGGCTTGTCGTAGCGGAACATGGGCCCCAGATAGTAATACCTCATGGGCCCCGGCTGGAGGTCGAGGCGGTGCTCGATGATCGCCCGGACGACCGAGGGCGTGTATTCCGGCCTCAAGGTCAGCGACCGACCGGCCTTGTCGGAGAACGTGTACATTTCCTTGACCACGATATCCGAGGTCTGGCCCGTGCCCTTCTCGAAGAGCTCGGTGGCCTCGAAGAGGGGGGCCCGGAGCTCGCGGTAGCCGTAGAGCTCAAAAATGGTCCGGGCGGTGGATTCGAGCCTCTGCCAGGAACCGACTTCCCCGGGCAGGATGTCCTTGGTGCCCTTGATGGCGGCCAGCTCTTTCTTGGGGGAGGCGTCTTCGCTCACTTCTCGACAAAGACCCCCAGCTTCCGGATTTTCTGGTAGCGCTCGGCGACGAGCTCAACGGCGGGTTTGTCCTCGATCTTCTTGAGGGCCTGATAGACATACTTGTCCACGTTCTTGAACGTCTGCTCCGGGTCGATGTGGGCCCCGCCGGGCGGCTCGGGGATGATCCGGTCGATGATCCCGAGCTCGAGGAGGGTGGTCGCGCGGATCCCGAGGCTCTCGGCCGCCTTGTCGACCGCTTCCTGGTCCTTCCAGAGGATGGCGGCGCACCCCTCGGGAGAGATGACCGAGTAGAACGAGTATTCGAGCATCATGAGCTGGTCGCCGAAGCCGATCCCCAGGCCGCCGCCGCTGCCGCCCTCCCCGATGACGACGTTGATGATGGGGACCTTCAGGGTGGCGATCGTCTTCAGATTGTAGGCGATGGCCTCGGCCTGGCCGCGCTCCTCGCCTCCGATCCCGGGGTAGGCGCCGGGCGTATCGACCAAGGTGACGACGGGATAGCCGAATTTCTCGGCCGTCTGCATGACCCGCAGAGCCTTGCGGTAGCCCTCGGGATTGGCCTGGCCGAAGTTCCGCTCGATCCGGGCCCTGGTCGTCCGGCCTTTCTGGTGCCCGATGACGGCCACGGTCCGGCCCTTATAGGACGCCAGGCCGGCGACGATGGCCGGGTCGTCGGCGAAACGCCGATCGCCGTGCATCTCCATGAAGTCCTGAAAGAGGACGGGGATGTAGTCCAGCGTGTAGGGGCGCTTGGGATGGCGGGCGATCTGAACGATGTGGACCGCGGTCAGCTGGGGGACGATCTCCGCCCACTCCTCCTCGATCTCCCGGCGGAGGCGGGCGATCTTATCCTTTTTTGAAAGGTCATCGCCCTCGGCCAGGGCGTCGATCTGCTCTTTCAGGGCCAGGATGCCCTTCTCCAGAGTGTAAAACTCGGGGGCTTTTTCCATTTTCTGCTCTTTCAGGAGGTTATGGTACGGGCCTATTCTAAGGGGAGGGGTGAAATGATGTCAAGCCGCGGCCCGGCGCTGGCGAACGGCCTCGAAGAGGAAAACGGAGGCGGCGGAGGCGACGTTGAGGGAATTGACGCCGCTCGAGAGGGGGATGGCCAGGAGCTTGTCGCAGGATCTCCGGATGAGCGGACGCAGGCCCCGGCCCTCGGACCCGAAGACGATCCCCACGGGGAGGGTGTAGTCGAATTCGTGCCAGAGCTCCCGGCTCGAACCCTCCGCCCCGACAAGCCAGACACCGCGTTCCCTGAGCTCCTCCATGGCCCGGGCGAGGTTCGGGACGCGGGCGACCTTGACGTGCTCCAGGGCTCCGGCCGAAACAGTCGCGACCGCCTCGGTCAGGCCGGCTGAGCGCCTTTCGGGGAGGATGACCCCGTCGACACCCGCCCCGGCGGCGCTGCGGATGATGGCGCCCAGATTTTGGGGGTCTTCGACCTCGTCGAGGAGGACGATGAATGGCCGGCCGGCGCTGCCCAGGACATCATCGAGGGAGGAAAACGCCTTGGCCGAGATCTCGGCCAGGACGCCCTGATGATGGGGAGCGAGCTCGTCCAGTCTCCGCTTGGGGACGAAAAGGAACGGGACGGAGCGGGCCCTGGCTTCGCGGATGATCTCGCCGATCCGGTGGGGCCCGGGTTCCTTCTGGACGAAGATCTTCCCGACCCGCTCCGGCGAGGATCTCAGGATCTCGAGGAGGGGGTTCAGGCGGCTGATCTTTTCCATTGCGGCGCGCCTCCATTATATTTCAAACACAAAGGGAGCCACAAGGAACAAGGGAGCTCTGTCCCGGAGCGTTCCTAATAAGGGCTTCGGGGCCGTCCTCCACTCCAGATCGCGGTTTTTCACCCCGCGATTTTCGGGCTAAACCGCTCTATCACGTTCCGGCCATTCCCCTCAGCCCTCTGGAGGCACCGTGATAGGACTCCTTCATCCTCATTTTTATTGCAGGAGATGGAATGGTTTCAGATCGCGGAGTTGTGTCAATTGTCCCTATAGGTTAAAATGGTCCGAATGATAGGCTCGGAGAACGGCCATGCCGAATAAGGTCAGGACCGCCAGGCTCTGCCTCATCGTCGCCGGAGGGCTGAAGATCGCCACGGCCGGTCTTTTCCTGTTCATCCTGGCGGTCGGCTCCGTTTTCGTCGGCGGGAGCGGCGAGCGCTCCGGCCTCCTCGGGAACGCGCTCCTGGGCGCCCTGGGTATCGTCCTCCTTCTGGCTTCGGCCGCCGCCGGGGCCTTTGACCTCCTTGCCGCATCCGGCGTCAGGCGTCGTACGGCTTGGGGACGGGCCCTCGGTGTCATCGCCGGGGTCCTGCTCGTCCCCCTTTTCCCCGTCGGCCCCGTCCTGGGCCTCTTCGCCCTCACCGGGCTTCTCGGCGCCGACGGACGGGAATGGTTCTCCGCCGGTCCGGTCAGCGCGTAGGAGGCAGGACGCAGACGTGCCGAGATCGGCCATCGACCGACCTTGCCCCGCTCCGGGATTGCGGCCCAGACCGGCCGGGCGCTTTTGTTGAGGACAGACAAAGAGGAGACCGCTCATGCGAAGATGCCGCGCGATTCCGCTCATCCTGATAGGGGCCTTCCTGGCCCTTCCTCCGGCCCCCGCGACGGCCCAGCAGTCCGACATTTCAGCGGAACGCCTGAAACAGGCCGCCCCCAAGGTCTTCTTGGACTGCCACCAGTGCGACATGGATTTCATCCGGAACGAGATCACCTTCGTCAATTTCGTCAGGGACAGAGGGATCGCCGACGTCCACATCCTTGTCACGATCCAGCTCACGGGCAGCGGCGGCCGGGAGTACAGCCTGGACTTCATCGGCCAGAATGCCTACCATGACCTCAGGGCGACCTTGAAATACGTCTCCAACGAGACGGACACCGACGACGAACAGCGCCGTGGCCTGGCCCGCGTCCTGAAGATGGGGCTCGTCCCCTACGCCGCCCAGACGGCCGTCGGTGATTTCCTCAACATTAGCTTCGACAAAAAAGTGCAGCCTGAGATCACCGGCGACATCTGGAACTCCTGGGTTTTCAGCCTCGGCGTTTCCGGGAGCGTCAGCGGCCAGGAGTCCGAGAATTTCGCCTCCGGGAGCGGCTATTTCTCCGCCAACCGCATCACCCAGCAAGACAAGCTCCGGCTGGGTGTTTCGGCCAGCCTCAGCACGAGCAAGTTCGTGCTTGATACGGGACCGATCTCCTCGTCGACCGACAGCGAGAGCTTCTCTGGTCTCTATGTCATCAGCCTGAACGAGCACTGGTCGGCCGGGGCGTGGCTCTCCGTCTATTCTTCGAGTTACAGCAATATCGCCTTGGCCATCAACCCTGCCCCGGCGGTCGAATACGACTATTTCAATTACGCCGAATCGACCCGGAAGCAGCTCAGATTCCTCTATCGCATCGGCTACACCTTCAACAAGTACTATCAGGAAACGATCTATGAAAAAATGAAAGAGGGCATCCTTGCCCAGACCCTGTCCGTGACCCTGGAGATCAAACAACCATGGGGGAATATCAGCTCGTCGCTCTCGGGGTCGAACTTCCTGAACGATTTCAGCAAGAATCGCCTGCAGTTCTGGGCCGGCGTCTCCCTCCAGCTCTTCCGGGGGCTGGCGATCAATTTCAACGGGCAGTGTTCGAGCATCCACGACCAGATCTCACTGCCCCTGTCCGTGGCGACGGAGGAAGAAATCCTCCTCCAGCAAAAGATGCTGGCCACGAATTTCAGCTACGGATTGTCCGTCGGGATCAGCTACACGTTCGGCTCGATCTACACGAACGTCGTCAACCCGCGCTTCGGGCGTTAGGCTTGGGGGAGGAGCCGGGACATGGCCAAACGGAAGATCATCGGGATCAACCGCGAACTGTGCGACGGCTGCGGCCTCTGCACGACGGCCTGCGCCGAGGGCGCCCTGGAGCTGGACGCCGAGAACAAGGCCGTCCTCGTCCGGGAGATCTTCTGTGACGGGCTGGGCGCCTGCCTCGACGTCTGCCCGACCGGCGCCCTGAAGGTCGTTGAGCGCGAAGGCGGCGCCTACGACGCCGGCGAGGCCTACAGGCACGTCCTCAAGACCAGGGGCCCCGAGGCCGCGGGACGGGTTCATGGGGGCGGGTCCGGCGGCCCACACCGCGTCCCCCAGGGCTGTCCCGGGAGCCTCGCCCGCGAGATCCCCGAGGGGCCGGAGCCCGAGAGCGAGCCCGCCGTCTCGGGCAAGTCCCGACTGAGCCAGTGGCCCATCCAGCTCCACCTTGTTTCGCCCTTCGCACCCTACTTCAAGGGCAGCGACCTCCTCGTTGCGGCCGACTGCACGGCCTTTGCCCTCGGGAGCTTCCATCAGGACCTGCTCCGGGGCAAGAAGCTCGTCATCGCCTGCCCCAAGCTCGACGAGACGGAAGGATACGCGGAAAAGCTGGCGGAGATCATCCGCCAGAACGGTCTCCGCTCCCTGACCGTGGCCATCATGACCGTCCCCTGCTGCTCGGGGCTCGAGCGGCTCGTCCGCCGGGCCGTGGAGCTTTCGGGCGAGCCGCTCGATGTCCGGAAGGTCGTCATCGGGATCGACGGTGCGGTCGTCCAGACGGGCTGACGCCGGTTCAGATGGAGAGGGCGATCAGGAGCTGGGCCGGAAAATAGGTCCCGAGGACGATGGCCTGGGCCGGGCCGAGCTTCTTGGCGAACCGGTCATAGGCCAGGACGGAGTCCGAGACGAGAAAAAGGATGCCCCCCGCGAAAGCCAGGAGCGGGCGCGTCCCGCCCATCATGATGAACCGGGACGCGGCGAGCCATGCCATGACCGTGATGGCCGCGATATAGACGAGGACAGGGAGTTTCAACCGGCCGAGCGATGGGGCCAGGGTCCGGAACATGAGCAGGCCGAATATGATGAAGGGCAGGAGGATCGTGGCCGAGAACGGCTGCCCAGGGCCGGGTTTGAAGGCCAGGATATAGAAGACGTGGGCGGCCATGAACGAGACGAGGCCGGCCTCGAACCACCTGTCCGGGAACATCAGGACCACGTCGCCGGCGAGCGAGCACAGCAAACCGGCCAGGATGAGCGTCTTGTAGCTCGCGGGAACGGGGGGCCGGGCGGCGAGGGCCACGGAGATGATGAGGGCCATGGTCAGGGGTTTAAAGACGCGAAACAGCGGCTGTGACCCTTTCGCGTCGCACAGGATGGCCATGACGGCCGAGAGAAGAGAGAGGGCAGCGAGGATGACGGCGGGCATCGGGTCGGGTCGGACCTATCTCCCTTCCTCTTTTTCCTTCCTCAGGCGCTCGCGGGCCTCCGCGAAGACCGGCTCGGCGTAGTCGCTGGGCCAGGTCCGTTCCTCGAACGTCCGCTTCTCGACCATTTTCAGGAAGCCCTCGAACTCGCCGAAGTAGGACCCGTAGATGTGGAAGCTGTCGACGAGGTCCGCATAGCGGCCGACCCGCACGGGCCGGCCGGCTTTTTCGGCGATCCTGGCCGCGATCGTCCGCTGGAGGTCGGTCAGGGCGAAGACGTTCATGTAGGCCGCTTTGTAGGCGTCGCGCGACCGCCAGTGGCAGTTCATGTTCAGGACGGCCGTGCCCGACGCGTCCTCGAGCATCCGGCACCAGACCCGCTGGAGACAGGGCGGATCGTACGTCGGCGGGTCGAGCTTCGGGTTCCAGGTGATGGCCTGGGCCCGGCGCGAATAGCCGGTCCCGGCCAGTTTGTCGACCAGATAGTTGATCTGATCGATGGTTTCGCCCTGGATCTCGTAGGCGAACAGGCGCTTGTGGTAGGTGTAGGTCCACTTGCCCTCTTCCGGGCAGATCCAGTGGTCGTGGACTCCGTCGACGACCTCCTGCCGGTAGACCTCGAGGTCCTCGAGGCCGCCGGGGAAGGCCCGGTGGATGCGCGGCTCGGCGAACGGGTCCTCGACGGTCCACATCATCGTGCAGTCTTTGCTCGGCGGGTCGCCGGGCTTGTCGTATTCCGTCCGGATGGCCGCGCCCTGGCGCCAGCAGGCGAGGACGGCTCTTTCCCAGGCCTCGGGCAGGGTCCGGCCCGAGACGGACAGCGTCGGGATATTTCCGCTCATGAGGCCTCTCTCCTTCCCCGCTTTTACCACAGGACAAACGGGCCCGTCAATCGGGCCCTCCGGGCGAATTCGGAGGACGTTGAAAGACGGGCATTTTTATATTATTGTGAACGCGCCGAGGAGCGCCGTCCTCAAGGAGTTGCCCAGATGCCACAGACCTTCACCGCCGTTTATGAATCCCCGATCGGGAGCATTGAGATCAAGGCCGAGGGAAAAGACATCGTCGAGGTCAACTTCGTCGAAAAGAGCGGCCTGATGCGGCCGCCGGGAGCCTCGGCCGCCGGCGGACCCGAGGCCTTGAGGGCCTGCCTGAGCCAGCTCGAACAGTATTTCCGCGGGAAAAGGACCTCCTTTTCCCTGCCCCTCAAGCTCGAGGGCACGGCCTTCCAGAAGAAGGTCTGGGCCGCCCTCCTCCGGGTCCCCTTCGGGAAAACGACGACTTACGGGGCGATCGCCGCCGCCCTCGGAAACAAGCGGGCCGGCCGGGCCGTCGGCGGGGCCAACCACCGGAATCCCGCGAGCATTATCGTCCCCTGCCATCGGGTCATCGGGAGCGACGGCCGGCTGACGGGGTACGGCGGCGGCCTGTGGAGGAAGGAGTGGCTCCTCGACCACGAGAAAAAGCACGCCCGGGATTGACACCCCGCCAGGAACAGGGATTAGAATAGGAGGACCCAAGCCCGAAGGAGGCCGACCATGGTCGAGACCCTGAGCCAGGTTTTCCTGAACACATGCCGGACTTACCGGAAAGACAACCTCCTGATGTCCAAGCGGGAGGGCCGGTACGTCCCCATCTCCACGGCCGACTTCGAGGCCCGGGTGCGACACCTCTCGGCCGGGCTGAAGGACCTCGGCCTCAAGGTTGGGGACAAGGTCGTCATCTTCTCCGAGAACCGGCCCGAGTGGGTCATGACGGACTTCGCGGTTCTCTGCGCGGGCGGGGTCACCGTGCCCATCTACACTTCGCTCATGCCCGAGCAGGTCAAGTACATCATCAACGACTCGGACGCCGCGTTCGTCGTCTGCTCCAACCGCGACCTCTGGATCAAAGTCGAGGCCGTCCGCAGGGACCTCCCGAAGGTCCGCCACTTCATCATGATCGACGCAGAGGCGCCGGCGGGGGTCACGACGCTCGGCGAGGTCGCGGGCCGTGGGGAAACGGCCCTCCGCGCGGGGCCCGGGGCCTTCGACGAGGCCGCCGCGGCCATCGGGCCGGACGACCTGGCCTCGATCATCTACACCTCGGGGACGACGGGAACGCCCAAGGGCGTCATGCTGAGCCACGGGAATTTCGTCACCAACAGCAAGGCCCTCGACGCCGTCACCGACTTCGTTCACACGGACACCATCCTGTCCTTCTTGCCCCTGTCCCACGTCCTCGAGCGCATGACGACGTTCTCTTTCCTCTACAAGGGGGCCTCGATCGCCTATGCCGAGAGCGTCGACACCGTGGCCGAGAACCTGGTCGAGGTCCGGCCGACCATCATGATCAGCGTGCCGCGCCTTTTCGACAAGATCTACGCCCGGGTCATGGACAACGTCCTGACGCAGTCGCTCCTGAAAAAGAAGATCTTCTTCTGGGCCCTCCGGGTGGGGAAAAAGCACGGCGGGAAAAAGCTCCGCAAAGAGCCGATCTCCCGGACGCTCAAGGCCCAGCGCAACCTGGCCGGCAAGCTCGTCTTCTCAAAGATCGTCGAACGGACGGGCGGGCGCGTCAAATTCTTCGTCTCGGGGGGAGCGCCGCTCTCCAAGGACGTGGCCGAGTTCTTCTACGCCATGGGCATCACCATCCTCGAGGGCTACGGGCTGACCGAGACCTCGCCCGTGCTGACCTGCAATACGTTCGACAACCTGCGGTTCGGGACCGTCGGCCAGGCCGTCCCCGGCGTCGAGATCAAGGTCGCCCCGGACGGCGAGATCCTGGCCCGGGGGCCGAACGTCATGAAGGGATATTACAAAAAGGAGGCCGAGACCCGTGAGATCCTGGTGGACGGCTGGCTCCACACGGGGGACGTCGGGTACCTGGACCCGGACGGGTTCCTCGTCATCACGGACCGCAAGAAGGACCTCATCGTCACGGCCGGGGGCAAGAACGTGGCGCCCCAGCCCATCGAGAACCTCCTGAAAGCCAACCCGTACATCCTGAACGTCGTGGTGGTCGGCGGCAGCCGGAAGTTCATTTCGGCCCTGGTCGTCCCGAACTTCGAGAAGCTCGAGGCCTACGCGAAGGCCAAGGGGATCCCGTTCCACGACCGGGCCGAGCTCTGCAGCCGGGAGGAGGTCCGCGACTTCATGCTGGCCGAGGTCAGCCGCTCGACCCCGGACTTGGCCTCTTACGAACGGATCAAGAAGATCGCCCTCATCGACCGGGATTTCGAGATCGAGGCCGGCGAGATCACGCCCACGCTCAAAGTCAGGAGGAGCTTTGTCGAGGCCAAGTTCAAGCCCGTGATCGACCTCCTTTACAAGGACTGACCGGACCCGGACCTCGACAGCCATGACGGACAGCGTTTCGACCCTTAGCCGGCTCTTCCTGAACACGTGCCGCGTCCACTCCAAGCCGGCCCTTTTTCTGGCCAAGCTCGAAGGAAGCTATGCCCCGATCTCGACGGCCGAGGCCGAGACGCGGGTCAGGGAGCTCTCGCTGGGCTTCCGGGAGCTCGGCCTGAGGCCGGGCGACAAGGCCGTGATCCTGTCCGAGAACAGGCCCGAGTGGGTCATGACGGACCTGGCCATCATCTGCGCCGGCGGGGTCACGGTGCCGATCTACACATCGCTCCTCCCCGAGCAGATCAAGTACATCATCAACGACTCGGACGCCCGGATCGTCGTCTGTTCCAACCGCGAGCTCTGGCTCAAGGTCGAGGCCGTTCGCGGGGAGCTCCCGGGCGTCCGCCATTTCGTCATGATCGATGAAGAGGAGCCGGCCGGGATCTTGACCCTTGGCGAAATCAGGGGCAAGGGGAAGCGGGCCGCGGAAGCCGACCCGGGACTCTTCGAGCGCAACGCCCTGGCCGTCCAACCGGCCGACCTGGCCTCGATCATCTACACGTCGGGGACGACGGGCCCGCCCAAAGGCGTCATGCTCAGCCACGCGAACTTCGTGAGCAACATCAAAGCCGTGGGCTTCGTCGTTTCCTTCCTGTCTACGGACACGGCCCTGTCGTTCCTGCCCCTTTCCCACGTGCTGGAGAGGACCGCGACGTTTGTCTTCCTCTACCACGGAGCCACGATCGCCTATGCCGAGAGCGTCGAGACCGTCAGCGAGAACCTCCTCGAGGTCCGGCCGACGATCGTGATCAGCGTCCCCCGGCTGTTCGAAAAGATGTACGCCCGGGTCATGGAGCTGGTCCTGAAAATGCCGGCCCCGAAGAAGGCGCTCTTTTTTTGGGCCCTCTCCGTCGGCCGGAGGCACGCCGCCCGGAGGATCGACCGGCAGCCGGTGTCACGGGCCCTGAAGGCGAAAGTCGGGCTGGCTCACCGGCTCGTCTTTTCGAAAATTCTGGCCCGGACGGGAGGACGGATACGCTTTTTCATCTGTGGAGGAGCTCCCTTGGCCGCGGACATCGCCGGGTTCTTTTACGCCATGGGTCTCTACATCTTTCCGGGTTACGGCCTGACCGAGACCTCTCCCGTTCTCACCGGGAACGGCTTCGACTCCTATCGTTTGGGGAGCGCGGGGCGGGCCATTCCCGGCGTCGAGATCACGATCGCGCCGGACGGCGAGATCCTGGCCCGGGGCCCGAACGTCATGCAGGGATACTACAAGCGGGAGGCCGAAACGCGGGAGGCCATGGAGGGGGGCTGGTTCCATACGGGGGATATCGGCCGCCTGGACCCGGAAGGGTTCCTGTTCATTACCGACCGCAAGAAGGACCTCATCGTCACGGCCGGGGGCAAGAACGTGGCGCCGCAGCCCATCGAGAGCATCCTCTGCCTCAACCCCTACATCGCGAGCGCTGTCGTCGTCGGCGAACGGAAGCGGTTCATCTCCGCCCTCATCGTCCCGGAGTTCGGGAAGCTCGAGGAGTACGCCCGGGCGAACGGCATCCCCTTCCGCGACCGGGCTGAACTCTGCCGCCGGCAGGACGTCGTCGACTTCATGCTGGCCGAGGTCAACCGCTCGACCCCGGACCTGGCCTCCTACGAGCGGGTCAAGAAGATCGCCCTCCTCGACTGCGATTTCAACAGCGAGTCGGACGAGGTCACCCCAACGCTCAAGGTCCGGCGGGCCATTGTCGAGAACAAGTACAAGGGCCTCATCGACTCCCTCTATCGCGAATAATCCATAGTAAGGCTGGCTGAGTCCTGGCCCGGCGGTGCTCTCCAGAGAGCACCGCCGGGCCACCCGTCCACTTTCCTATATCATTTAGCCTTGTCTGCGAAAAATGGCGGCCCCGAGCGTCTCTTTTATGGACGGCGATGGACCAGATGCCACGGGAACGGGATGACGGCCGGGGGGCCGACCTCGCCGGGCACCGGGCCCGCCTGCGCGAGAAATTCCTCAAGGGGGGCCTGGCCGGGTTCCTCGACTACGAGATCATCGAACTTCTCCTGACCCTGGGAACACCGCGCCGGGACTGCAAGGGGATGGCCAGGGAAGTCCTGAAAGAGTTCAAGACGTTCCGCGGAGTCCTCGAAGCCCCGGCCCGGGACCTCCAGAGGGTCCGGGGGATCGGTCCCCGGAACCTCTTCGGCATCCGGCTCGTCCATGAAGTCTCCCGGCGGTTCCTCAAGGACAGGAGGATGGGGCGTCCCGTCTGTCACTCCTCCAAGGAGGTTTTCGACTTCCTGTACCACGCCCTGCGCGACCTGAAGAGGGAGCAGTTTAAGGTCATTTTTCTCGACACGAAAAACCAAGTCATCGAGGAGAAAACCCTTTTCGAGGGGACCGTGGACTCGAGCGCGGTCTATCCCCGGGAGGTCATCAGGGACGCCCTCCTCTACGAGGCTTCGGCCCTGATCTTCGCCCACAACCACCCGTCCGGCGACCCCGAGCCGTCGATCTGCGACAAGCAGATCACCCGGGACCTCGTCTTCGCCGCCCGGGTCATCCAGATGAAGGTCCTGGACCACGTCATCATCGGCAACAACCGCTACTTCAGCTTCGCCGACCAGGGCCTGATCGAGGACTACGACCTGCTGTTCCACGGGCTGCAGCGGTGACGGGCGGGCCGCGAAAAAAGGATTGAAAGACGGCCGCCGTTGAGGGTAAACTCATGGCGGGCGGAAGAAGGGAGCCGCGGCCCGAACGGAGTCGAAAGAGAGTTCAAACCCATGATGAAAAAGAACCCGACCGACCAAGGAGGTCCTATGAAAGACGAAGACGCCGACCAGAAGCAGGGGGCTCGCACGAAGGCCATCGAGGCGGCCCTGTCCCAGATCGAAAAGCAGTTCGGCAAGGGCACGATCATGAAGCTCGGCCAGAAGGGCGCGGCGGTCGCCGTCGAAGCCATCCCGACCGGGGCCATCTCTTTCGACCTGGCTCTCGGGATCGGCGGGTTCCCGCGGGGACGGGTCGTCGAGATCTACGGCCCCGAGGCCACGGGCAAGACGACCCTGGCCCTGCACGTCATCTCCGAGGCCCAGAAGCGGGGCGGCCAGGCGGCCTTCATCGACGCCGAGCACGCCCTCTCCCCGCAATACGCGGCCAGCATCGGGATCGACGTCGACAACCTCCTCATCTCCCAGCCCGATTATGGCGAGCAGGCCCTGGAGATCGCCGAGGTCCTCGTCCGGAGCGGGGCCGTGGACGTCGTGGTCGTGGACTCGGTCGCGGCCCTGGTCCCCAAGGCCGAGCTCGAGGGGGAGATGGGCGACGCCCACATGGGGCTCCAGGCGCGCCTCATGTCCCAGGCCCTGCGGAAGCTGACAGCCATCGTGGCCCGGTCCAAGACCTGCTTCATCTTCATCAATCAGATCCGGGAAAAGATCGGCATGTTCATCGGGAATCCCGAGACGACGACGGGAGGCCGGGCCCTGAAGTTCTACGCCTCGATGCGGATCGACGTCCGGAAGCTGTCCGTCCTCAAAGAGGGCGATGTCGTGGTCGGCAACCGGGTCAAGGTCAAGATCGTCAAGAACAAGATGGCCGCGCCCTTCCGGGAAGCGCAGTTCGACATCATCTTCGGCGAAGGGATCTCCAGGGAAGGCGACCTCGTCGATATCGGCTTCGAGACCGGGATCCTGGACAAGACGGGAACCTGGTACTCCTACAAGGGAGAGCGCCTGGGCCAGGGCCGGGACAACGTCAAGAAGCTCCTCAAGGAGAACAAGGATCTGGCCTCCCAGGTCGACGGAGAGATCCGGAAGAAGGTCGGGCTGGAGTTCGAGAAGGAGGCCGGGGAAAAGCCGGCCAAAGAAAAATAACGGCGAGAAACAGCCCTCCCGGAAGGGGCTGCCCGTCTTTCCCTCTTCGTGGGACTTGATTAAATCCTACTTATTTGATAGTATTTCAGAGGAAGGGATCGAACGTGGTTAAACGGCGTGAATTTCTGAGAGCCACGGGTTGGGGAGGGGCGGCCCTTCTCTGGCCCGGTCCCTTTTCCGGGAGAGCGAAAGCTCTGACATCCACCAAGGAGGCTTTCATCATGGCGTACACGGCCAAAGACTATGCGAAGCTCATCGGCATGCCGGGATTCAGCGAAACCATCCTCAAGAACCACTTCACTCTCTACCAGGGGTACGTGACCAACACCAACAAGGTCCTTGACGCCCTGGCCCAAATGAGCAAGGACGGCAAGGCGGGCACACCGGAATATTCCGAGCTCAAGCGGCGGCAAGGCTGGGAGTGGAACGGCATGAGACTCCACGAGGCCTACTTCGAGAACCTCGGCGGGAAGAAGGCGCTCGACCCGAACGGCAGGCTCGCGAAAAAGCTGGCTGAATCGTTCGGCAGCGTCGAGGCCTGGGAGAAGGACTTCAGGGCCACGGGGGCCATGCGGGGGATCGGCTGGGTCGTGCTCTACGAGGACCCGGCGAACGGGCGGCTCATCAATTTCTGGATCAACGAGCATGACGTCAGCCACCCGGCCGGCGGCCGGCCCCTTCTCGTCATGGACGTTTTCGAACATGCCTTCATGATCGATTATGGTCTCAAGCGGGCCGACTATATCGAGGCCTTCTTCAAGAACATCGACTGGGCTGCGGTCGAGTCCAGGCTCATCTAAGGGAAAGGGACCGTCCCCGGCGAAGGGGACCGTCTCCCTGGCTCCCCCGGCCCGTGATCCAGCCTGAACGCATCCGGCCGCTCAGCGGCGGGAAAACCACCGGGGGGGGGATTATGCCATTTATTGGATGCAGGCAGCACAGCGGGCGGGCAATTCAAATCGTGGCGGCGGACGGGGACCGCGTGATCAAACGTGCTCGTCGAGGTCGTATCTTTGGATCTTGTGATAAAGGGTCGACCGGGAGATGTCGAGGATCCGCGACACCTCGGCCCGGTTGCGGGCGGTAACATCGAGCAAGAACAGGATGTAGTCCTTCTCGAGGGTCCTGAGGGTCGGGAGCCCGGCGGGTTCCTGGTATTCCCGCCTTTCGTCAAGCCCCAGGTAGCGCTGGAGGTACACGTTCATCGTTCGACCTCAATGGACCCGGGCCTGATGGATCATCTGCACATTGTTGGCCACGACGCAGGACAGGAGGACGTTGGAGGCCGTCGTCAGGACCCAGGCCAGGGTCCTGTTCTTCTTGAAGATGGCCTTCAGGCTCAGGTAGGTAAGGGCCGTCGTCCCGAGCTTGATCGCGGCGAAAGCGGCCGGACTCTTGACGAAGGGCGTCATCAACGGGTTGGATTCGTGGAGCCCGGGATACTTGAGCGCCGCGCGGGTGGAGAAATAGTCGGCGACGTTGAGGCCGACCATGGTCAGCAGGTTGACGTCGAAAAGCGCTTTCCCGGGATCCCCTGACGGCTTGAAGCCGCCGAAGGGGCTTGCGATCACGAAGTCCATCTGCGGGGCGTAGGAGAGCGACTCGAGCTTCAGGCCGGACAGAGCAGGCGCCGGGGTCAGCGTCAGGTTGATGGCCGGGGGAGGCGCCAGGGCCGTGGCAACCAGGGCCTCGGCGGGCGGATTCTCCGCTCTGAGAAGACCGAAAGAGGCGGCAAACACGGCCACGATGGCCAGGGTTTTTCTTGTCATCGGAGGACCTCCTTCGTTGCTTTCATGATCCTCTAAAGCGCAAGAAAGGTGCCAGCCGATTATTATTTTTGTAATTACACTATATACAATTAGATGGCGTAATATTTAAGCACTGATATTTATTTGGCAAATGTATTATATATGGACATATAATAACGATAAATGTTTTATATATAATAGATAATAAATAAATTAAATATATATTTCTAGAATATTATTAATAGTGTTCATATATTATTCACTATTGCTTGGTGCCATTCCAACATTCGAGAGGCAGGATGGACTATCCTGAGCGGTGCTATGGCTTCAGGCAGGGCTTGAGATAGCGGGCTGTTATGGACTTCGACGACCGGGCAACTTGCTCCGGCGTCCCTTGGGCGACGACCTGCCCGCCGTCCTCACCGCCCTCAGGGCCGAGGTCGATGACGTGGTCCGCGCTCTTCACGACGTCGAGGTTGTGCTCGATGACGACGACCGTATGGCCTTCGTTGACGAGCTTCTGGAAGCACCGGAGAAGGACCAGGACGTCGTTCGGGTGGAGGCCAATCGTCGGTTCGTCGAAAAGATAGAGGATCTTCTTGCCTTTTTCGTGGACGAGGTGATAGGCGAGTTTGATCCTCTGCAACTCGCCGCCGGAGAGGGTCGTCGTGGGCTGGCCGAGCTTGAGATAGCCCAGGCCGACCTCGACCAAGGGGTAGAGCTTCTTGGTGATCTCGGGCCGGCCGGCGAAAAACAGGCAGGCCTCGGTGACGCTCATGCCGAGGACATCGTCGATGTTCTTCCCGTTGTATCTCACGTCGAGGATCTCGGCCTTGAACCGCTTCCCTTTACAGGCGTCGCAGGTCAGGCTCACATCCGATAAGAACTGCATCTCGACGACCTGAAAGCCAGCTCCCTTGCAGTCTTCGCACCTTCCCCCGGCCGTGTTGAAGGAAAAATACCCGGGGCGGAAGCCCATGAGCTTGGCTTGCCGGGTCTGGCTGAAAAGGTCACGGATCCCGTCCATGGCCTTGGTGTAGGTCGCCGGGATGGAGCGGGGCGACGCGCTGAGCGGCGACTGGTCGACCAAGATGACCTTGTTGATCTTGTCCCGGCCCCGGATCTCCCGGAAGCCGTTTTCGGTCGTCCCCTCGAGGCCGCGGTAGATGACATCGGTGAGGAGCGTGCTCTTCCCCGAGCCCGAGACGCCCGTGACGCAGGTGAAAACGCCGAGAGGGACCTTGACGTCGATATGCTTGAGGTTGTGCTTGTGGGCGTCCTTGACCTCGAGGAACGATTTAGCGGGGCGCCGGCTTTCCGGGACCTTGATCTCCCTGTCGCCGCGCATGTACTGGGCCGTCATGGAGTTCCGGCTCCGGAGAAAGCTTGCCCAGGAGCCGTCGAAGACGACCTCGCCCCCGGCCTCGCCGGCCCTCGGCCCCATGTCGATGACGTATTCGGCGGCCTTGATGATCTCCGGGTCATGCTCGACAACGACGACGGTGTTCCCGATGTCCTTGAGGGACCGCAGGATCTGCACGAGGCGGTGGTTATCGCGGGGGTGGAGGCCGATGCTCGGCTCGTCGAGGACGAACAGTGTCCCGACGAGCGAAGCGCTGAGGGCCGCGGCCAGGTTGATCCGCTGGGCCTCGCCGCCGCTCAGGGTGAAGGTCATCCGGTCGAGGGTGATATAGTCGAGCCCGACCTCGAGGAGGAACTTGAGGCGGCTCTGGATCTCGTGGATGAGCTTTTCGGCGACGCGGCGCTCGAACGGGGCGAGCTCGAGCGACGGGAAGAGATTAAAAGCCTCGCGGACGGTCATCCGGACGCAGTCGCCGATCGTCAACCCTTTGATCCGGACGCTCAGGGCCTGGGGGTTGAGGCGCGTCTTGCCACAGGCGGGGCAGGCGACATATTTCCGGTACCGGCTGAGGAGGACCCGGACCTGGACCTTGTATTTCTTGGCCTGGAGCCATTCGAAAAAGCCCTTGACGCCGGGATACCCGTCGCCTCCGTCGAGGACGAAGCGCTGATGCTCGTTCTGGAGGTCCTGGAACGGGACGTTGGTCGGGATCCGCCGCCGGCGGGCCTCGGCCAGGAGCTCGCGCAGCATCCCCCTGGACAGGGGCTTGGTCCAGGGCTCGACGGCTCCCTGCTCCAGAGTTTTCGTCCTGTCGGGGACGACCTTGTCTTCGTCGATGACGGCCAGGTCCCCGAAGCCGTGACATTCCGGGCAGGCCCCCTGCGGGCTATTGAAGGAAAAAAGGTTCGGGAAGGGTTCCTCGTAGGAGATCCGGCAGGCCTTGCACTCGAGCTTGTCGGAGAACGGAAGCTCCCGGCCGTCCTCGGTCCGGACCCGGGCCCGGCCGCCGCCTTTCTTGAGAGCCATCTCCAGGGAGTCGGCCAGTCTCTCGCGCTCGTCCGTCCGGAGGGAGATCCGGTCGACGAGGACTTCGAGCGGGCCTTTTTTCGGGGCCGCGGCGGCCTCGTCAAGGTCGGCGACGGCGCCGTCCACGACGATCCTCGAGAACCCGTCCTTCTTGAGCAGGGCCGTGCCCTTCTCGCCCGGCCAGGAGAAGGTGATCAGGGCCTTCGTCCCCTCCGGAAGCCGCTCCAGCTCCTCGATGACGCTGTCGATCGTGTCCCGTTTGACCGGCCGGCCGCACTTCAGGCAGTGGACCGTCCCGATCCGGGCGTAGAGGACCCTGAGGAAATCGAAGATTTCGGTCACCGTGGCCACGGTCGAGCGCGGGTTCTTGGTGGCGGCCTTCTGCTGGATGGCGATGGCCGGAGGGATGCCCTCGATGAGCTCGGCGTCGGGCTTGTCCATCCTTTCCAGGAACTGGCGGGCGTAGGACGAGAGGGACTCCATGTAGCGCCTCTGCCCCTCGGCGTAGAGCGTGTCGAAGGCGAGCGAGGATTTCCCCGACCCGCTGACGCCCGTGACGACGATCAGGTTGTTGAGCGGGATGTCGAGGTCGATCCCCTTGAGGTTGTGGACCTTGACTCCTCGGAGGATGATCTTCTCTGTCGTCTCCATGGGTTCGGCCTAATTAGCTATTATAACATGTCCAACCCACAGCAGGACTCTCAAATCATTGTTTGGACGGGTCCTGGCGCGGCAGCGTCCCTGTCCGGGCCTCGCTCCACCCATCCGCTATTTTAGCCATTCATGGAGCGGCCCTTCTCGCTCTGCTATAATGGGCCCCGCTCGGAGGAAATGTCGATGTCGCTCGTCCTTGTCCTGGGGCTCGCCGTAGCGCTGGCCATGGATTGCTTCGCCGTCTCCATGGGTCTGGCCTGCGGGCTGAGGGGGCTGACGGCGCGGCAGTCGGTCCGGATGGCCTCCTTTTTCGGGGCGTTCCAGTTCGGCATGCCCGTCCTCGGCTGGTTCGCTGGGGAGAGTGTCGTTCGCTTCACGCGCGGTTTTGATCATTGGCTGGCCTTCGGGCTGCTGGCCTTGATCGGCGGCCGCATGATCTACGAGTCTTTCAACCTCAGCGATGAGGAGAAAGCCTGCCGGCCCGACCAGACGCGGGGCGTCCGGCTTCTCGTCCTTTCGGTCGCGACGAGCATCGACGCCCTCGCCGTAGGACTGAGCCTGGGGGTCATCAAGGCCGGCATCCTTTATCCCGCCGGCGTCATCGGGATCGTCTGCTTCGTCATGACGATCATCGGGGCGAGGCTCGGGCCGGCCGTCGGCCGGGCCGTGGGGAAAAGGGCGGAGCTCGCGGGCGGCCTGATCCTGATCGGGATCGGGCTCCGGATCCTTGTCGAGCACCTCCGCGGCTGACGCAGCCGCGTCAGAGTGGCCAGACGACGAAAATCGCGAGGTCCCAGACGGCGTGGCTCACGGCGTTGAGGACGGGCGAGCGGAAGATCCGGTAGGTCAGGCCCCAGAAAAGCCCACAGACACCGGCCGCGAGGACGAGCATGACGTTCCCGCTCCCGACATGGACCAAGGCATAGAGCAGGGCGGTCAGCCAGAACCCCTTCCGCGGTCCGAGGAGGGCCGAGGCCCTGTCTTGAAGGAACCCCCGCCAATAGACCTCCTCGCCCGGCCCGACGAGAAGACCGAGAAGAAGGGCGATCCGGAGGATCCCCGGCCCTTGCTTCAGGCGATAGATGTCTGCGATGCCGGCGGGCGCGAAGGGGAAAAGCTTGAGGGCGATGAGCCGTCCGACAGCGAAGGCGGCGTACAGGACGGCCGCAGAGAGAACCCCGAGGACAAGCTTGCGCGGCAATCCTGACCGGAGATCGGCCTTGAGCCTTTGCCCGTAGCCGCCATCGGCCGCCAGGCCGAGCCCCACGGCCGAGATGATGTTCAGGCCCAGCCACCACCAGAAATCCAGGGGGCCTAAACGGTGGAAGCGGAAAAGGGCGATGAAAAGAGCAGCGGGGACGGCCGCGGCCAGGACCAATGGACGCGTTGCCGTGGGCTCCCCGTTCACGGCCACCTGAGGACGGCTTCCAGGAGCACGGCGGCAGTGCTGAGGAGGCCGAAGACGAGGTTGTGGTTGGCCGTGGCGCCGTCGAGGATGATGAAGTCCATCGGCCGGCGGGGGACGGCCCGCCGGACGGCCCGGCCCCAGAGCCTCATAGCGCTGGGGAGGGCGATGAACACGAGGAGGAAGGTCGGCGGCATGGGCCGCAGGGAGTCCCCCACGAGCCGCGGGATGGTGATGAAACCGACGTCGATCGCAAAAGGCCCGAAGATGAGGGCCCCATAATACAGGAGGGAGCCGCGATCGCCGAGGAGGCCGGCCACGGTATTCACCCGCCGCTCCCGGTCGGACAAGGCATCGCGCCAGTTGTTGGCGTGGAGGATGGCGCTGACCAGCATGGCCATGGGGACCGCCCAGACGGCCGGGATCCAGGAAACTGTCCTGGCCTGGACGATCCAGGCGCCGAGGGAACCGAGGATCCCGAAGTCCAGGAGGACGGCCAGGTCGCCTAGGGCCCGGGCCTTGAGCAGGGTATAACACGCGCCGATGGCGACGCCGGCCCCCCCGACGACAAGAAGCGCCGGACTCGTACGGAGAGCGAGAATCAGGCCGGAGAGGGAGCCCAGGCCGAAGAGCGCCGCAGCGCCGGCTTGGACCTGGCGGTCCGTGAGCCAGCCGCGGACGATCGCCCCGCTGACCGGCGTCACGTCCTTGTCGAGGCCGCGCCGGAAATCATAGACGTCGCTGAGCATGTTCGCCGCGCTGTGAAGGACCATCATCGTGACGATGGCCCAGAGGAAATGGAGCACGGAGAGACGCGCCCCGCCGATGACGACCGCGAGCGACGTCCCGAAGACGACCGGCATGGTCGACGCGGGCCAGGACCAGGGGCGGGCGGCTATCAGAAATTTGTAGAGCCGCGACGGGGTTGGCCCGGCTTGATTGATATCGTTCATGGTCCGGGCGTCCTCCCCTTGATTAGCCCTTCCAGCCTTTCATGATCTCGGCAAAACACTGGAGGCCGCTCGGGATGCAGGCGCCGTAACCGCCGCCGGGGAATGTCCAGGCGCCGGCGAGGTAGAGGTTCTTGACGGGTGTCCGCTGGGGGAACCGCGACGGGCCCGCATCGTCGAGCGTCTGGTCCCAACCGTAGATGGCCCCGCGCGGGTTGGCCGTATAGCGGAGGTTCGTGAGCGGCGTCGCCGCGTCCCGGACCTCGATGGCCTTGCGAAGCCCGGGGAGCAGAACCTTCTCAGCCTGATCGATCAAGATGTCGGCCATCCGGAGCTTCTCGGCATTGTAGGCGTCCTTTTTTCCGGCGAGGTAGTCGGCCTCATACTTTTCCCAGTGTTCGAAGCCCTGAAGGGTCATGATGGACAGGGTGTTCTTGCCCTCGGGCGAGTAGCCCTTGTAAAGGTTGTCGTAGAGGGTCGCGCCGAAGCCCGGGTTCGTGAAGTCCCCGCGGACCGTCGCCCTGTAATCCTCCTCGACATCGTAGCCCGTATTGTAGAAGATCTCGGTGTCCTTGATTCCGAGCTCCCGGACGAGGTCCTTTTTCAAGCCGAGGAAGACCTGGAACGAGGACAGGCTGATGCTGAGCTTCTCCATCCTAGCCAGGGTGGCCTTGACAAGGTCCGGTTCGTCGAGAAATTTCTTGAACGTGTCGGGCGCGTTGGCGTTCGACACGATGGCCTTTCCTATGAACTCGCGGCCGTCGTCCGTCCTGACGCCGACGGCGGCGCCGTTCCGGACCAGGATCTTGTCGACCCGGGTCTTGAGCATGACCTTGCCGCCGTGCGCCTCGATGAACACGGCGAAAGAGTCGCTGATCTTCTGGGACTTGCCGACCGGATAAAACCCGCCGTTCTCGAGATAGCCGATCGTGGGAAGGGCGTAATAAAAGGGAGAAAGCGTCGACGGCGGCAGGCCGAAATAGCCGCAGAGGGCGGAGACGATGGCCTTGAGTTTGGGGTTCTTGAGGCGGGCGTCCACCATGGCCCCCCACGGCTTGCCCATGGTCTTGGCGAGATAGGGATAATCCTGGACGAAGCGGGTCATGTCGGGGCGCCCCCCGGCGGCAGAAAGCCGGCCGGTGTCGCCGGAAAGCCCTTTCATGTCGTCGAACAAGCCTTCGATCCCAGCCTTCTCGTCGGGGAATTTACCGACCAGGTCGGCGATATAGGCCGGGAGATTCCTGTCCGGGACACGGATGTCGTAATCGGGATATATCGCCCGGTAGAGGGTGTGGTGGGGCACGAACTCGATGCCCCTGATTTCGGGAAAACCGGGGATGAGGTCGAAGACGCCGTTCCTGGCCGAGACGGTCGTCGAATGGAGCGAGGCGTCGAAGACGAAACCGCCGGGGCGATGGAAGGTCGTGGCGTACCCGCCCGGCTTGATATGCTTTTCGATGACCAGGGGCCGGAAGCCCTGCCGGGCGAACGCGGCGCCGCAGCTCAGGCCGCCCAGTCCGGCGCCGATGATGACGGCGTCATAGTCGTTGTCTTTGCGGCCGGCCTCCTGCACGCCCCGGGGAAAGCTGTCCCAGTCGAGCGCCATAATGGGAATTCCCGCCAGGAATGAGGTCAGGAAATCGCGCCGTGGAATTTGCTTTGGAGCCATCGCCCCCTCCTTTGTCTTTTCGTTCGACGCGGCCGGCATGCGGGAGAACGCGCCGCCGCTAATGCCGCCGTACACGCGGAAACAATATAAACTCAGGGTGCGGGACTGTCAATCACACGGCGTCCCGTGTCCCTTTTTAACGGATTCCGATGCCGCGCCATTTGACGAATATGAAACAACAGGCGCCGAAGACCAGCCAGCAGATCAGCCAAACGACATTTCCCGTCGGGCCGCGCCAAAGAACATGAAGGATAAAGAGGAAGGCCATGACGGCGGCGATGAGAACCCTCCCCCAGTCTGTCTCGGCTTCGATAAACGCCCAGATGCCGAGGAGGATCGAGATGCCGATGCCAATGGCCCCATAGGGGATTGTGGGGATCACGCGCGCTCCGTGTCCCAGTATAAGACCGGTGCCCAGACGAAGCAACCGGCGATGACGCTCGCTCAGGCCGAATTCGGGGACACAACACCCATTTCCGGATTTCGCCGTCCGGGCTCCTCAGGCCTCCGCGGCTCTTGACTTGCTGCCGGGGTCCTCATATCCTGAATCCTCTCCCCGCGTCATGCAAACTGCGTATGATGAGGACATCGGCGGAAGCAAAGGAGGGGAACGGGAGGAGAATGGATATGCATTCTTTGAAAGATAAGGTCGTTTTCGTGACGGGCGCGAGCTCGGGGATCGGGCGGTCCTGCGCCCTGGCGTTTGCGCGCGAAGGGGCGAAGATCCTGATGTGTGCCCGACGGGCCGACCGCCTTAGAACGCTCACCGCAGAGCTGAAGAAGGAACTCGGCGTGCCTGTCCATGCCTTCGGTCTCGACGTCCGGAACCAGCCGGCCGTCGAAAAGTCGCTCGCCGCCCTGTCTGCGGAGTGGCGGCCGATCGAGGTCCTGGTCAACAACGCGGGGCTGAGCCGCGGCCTCGCGAAGCTCCAAGAGGGGCTCCTCACCGACTGGGAGGAGATGATCGATACCAACGTCAAGGGGCTCCTGTACGTGAGCCGGGCGGTCATCCCCGGCATGGCCGAGCGCGGGAGCGGCCACGTCATCAACATCGGCTCGATCGCGGGCTACGAGGTCTATCCCGGCGGCAACGTCTACTGCGCGACGAAGTTCGCCGTCCGGGCCCTGTCGAAGGGGCTGCGCCTCGACCTGAACGGGACGCCCATCCGCGTCAGCGAAGTCGCCCCCGGCATGGTCGAGACCGAATTCAGCGTTGTCCGGTTCCACGGCGACACGGAGCGGGCCGGCACGGTCTACCAGAGCCTGACGCCGCTTTCTCCCGACGACATCGCGGCCGCGGTCGTCTGGTGCGCGACACGGCCTCCGCACGTCAATGTCAGCGAAATGATCGTCATGCCCACGGCCCAGGCCTCGACGACGCTGGTGCATCGGAAATAGCGTCGGGGACACGAAAATCGCCGAATTGGCGAATTAGCGGCGGCCGGAGGCCATCTTGGCCGCTGCGGGGAGGCGGCGCAAGCGGAGCATGGCCCAGATGCCGACGGCCGGACCGAGGGCGAGAAAAGCAAACGCCCAGCGCCAGGAGACCGCCCGTTCGAGCGTCGGGACGAGGCGGATCGTTACGAGGGTCAGCAGGAATCCCAGGCTCGTCTGAAGCGTGAGAGCCGTGCCCGTCCGTTCGATTGGGCAAAGTTCGCTCACGCCCGCGGAGAACTGGGCGGAATCGGCGACCACGGCGAAGCCCCAGATAAGGCAAATGATGAATAGAGTCCAGGGATTCCCTCCGAAAAAGAAACCCGACACGAGACAGCACAGCGCGCTGACGGCCATGGATGCGGACGTGATGATTGTCCTCCCGAACCGGTCGGCGAGCCTGCCCACGACCAGGCTCCCGGCCCCGCCCGCGGCGATCATGGCGAAGGCTGCGACGGACGCCCAAGTCCCGGCGACCCCCGAAACCCGGAAGCTCGCGACAAGGAAGACGGGCGCCCAGGTCCAGACGGCGTAGAGCTCCCACATGTGACCGAAGTAGCCCAGGTTGGCCAGGGCCATTCCCCTGTCCCGCCAGATCTCGCCGGCGTATTTCCAGTTGAATCGCGGCGCGGGCGCTCGGTCGGGGCCTTCCGTGATGAAGAGGAGTGCGATGAGGCCGCCGGCTGCAGCCAGGGCGGCGCTCAAATAGAGGACGGGCTTCCAGTCCGCGCCTCCTCCAAAGGCCCGGAGCAGGTGAGGGGCCGCCGAACCGACCGTGAGGGCACCCACGAGAAGACCGATCCCCCAGCCGCGGTCGTTTCGCGTCCAGGTAGCCATGATCTTCATCCCGACCGGATAGACGCCGGCGAGAAACAGACCCGTCAGGAACCGGAACGCTATGGCGGCCGACGGCCCGGACCCGGAAGCCGGGATGATGAACGTCGCAACGCCGGCGAGGAGCGCCGACAGGGAGAAAAGGAGACGCGAGGGGAGCCGGTCGGCGAGGTTTAGGACGGCCGAGCCGAGCGACCCGGCGACGAAGCCGAGCTGGACGGACATCGTCAGCCAGGCCTGACCCGAGGCGCCGAGATTCCAGGCGGCCGCGAGCGCCGGTACGACTGCCGAGGCCGAGAACCAGACCGACATCCCCAGGAGCTCGGCCAGGGCGAGGAGCGTCAGAGCGCGCTTTTTTTGACGTGGGGAAGGCGGGTTGGCCATGAACGCAGAAAAGGACGGAACCTCCGGCTTCATCGAGCCCTCTTATATCCTAAGCCGTCGGGCCGGTCAATCGACAAGGGACTGGGGAATAAACGGGGACACCGGCTTGCTTGCTAACTTCTTGCTCTTCGCCTCCCCCGACGTCTCGTCCGGTGGGATTTGCGCTAGATTTTAGAGTTGGCGCCCGTATCCTGTATAATAAGCCAGCATCATCGGAAGGGAAACGACCATGTACGGACGATTCAAGGACCACTTGGCCATAGAGCTTCAGCAGATCAAGGACCGCGGCCTCTTCAAGGAAGAGCGGGTTTTGACGACGCCCCAAGGTGTCGAGATCCGGACCGAATCGGGGGCCAAAGTCCTCAACTTCTGCGCCAACAACTACCTCGGCCTCTGCAACGAGCCGCGCGTCATGGCCGCGGCAAACTACGCCTTCTTCCGTTGGGGGTTCGGGATGGCTTCGGTCCGCTTCATCTGCGGCACGCAGCAGGTCCACCGGGAGCTTGAGCGCCGGATGGCCGATTTCCTGGGCATGGCGGACGCGCTCCTCTATTCCTCGGCCTTCGACGCCAACGGCGGCGTCTTCGAGCCGCTCCTCGACGAGGGATGCGCCATCATCTCCGACGAGCTCAACCACGCCTCGATCATCGACGGCGTCCGGCTGGCCAAAGCCAAGCGGTTCATCTACCGGAACAACGACATGGCCGACCTCGAGGACCAGCTCATCGAGGCCCGCGAGGCGAAGTTCAAGCTCATCGTCACGGACGGCGTTTTTTCCATGGATGGCATCATCGCCCAGGTGGACAAGATCTGCGGGCTGGCCGAGCAGTACGAGGCGCTCGTGCTCGTCGACGACTCGCACGCTACGGGCTTCATCGGCCCGACCGGACGAGGCACGCACGAGCACTGCGGCGTCATGGACAAGGTCGACATGATCGTCACGACCTTCGGCAAAGCGCTTGGCGGGGCGTCCGGGGGCTGCGTCGCGGGGCGGCAGGAGATCATCGACCTGCTCCGGCAGAGGTCGCGGCCGTACTTGTTTTCGAACTCCCTGTCGCCGGCCATCACCGGCGCGACGGTCGAAGTCCTGAAGATCCTCGAGGAATCGGCTGAGCTCAGGGAGCGGCTCATGGCCAACACCGGGCGGTTCAGGAAGGGGATGGAGCAGGCGGGCTTCAGAATTGTCCCCGGCGTCCACCCGATCGTGCCGGTCCTCCTCGGCCACATGCCGGACGACGCCAAGCTCAGCCAGGAGTTTGCCAACGCCCTTCTCGAGGAGGGGATCTACGTCATCGGCTTTTATTACCCGGTCGTGCCGGTGGGGAAATCGCGGATCCGGGTCCAGATCAGCGCCTCACATACGCCTGAGCAGATCGACTTCGCCATCGAAAAGTTCCGGAAAGTCGGGGAGGCTCTGGGGGCGATCTGACCTGGCGGTTCCCGGCTTTGACATTTCCCGCCCGTAATCTATAATACTATTCCGTCTTTGCGGGACGCGGCAGAAGCGGCCTGCCGACAGGCGGGCCGAGAGCCGCGGGGCCCGGCAGCCACGGACGAAAGGCACGTAAGTCATTGATTTTCGGGGTCGGTACGGATATCATCGAGGTCCAGAGGGTCGAGGAGAAGCTCGTCCGCACGGAGAACCTCAAGACCAAGCTCTTCACCCCGATTGAGATCGCTTACTGCGAGGCCAAGCATCGCCCGGGCCTGCACTTCGCCGCCCGCTTTGCCGCGAAGGAAGCCTTCCTCAAGGCCATGGGCACGGGCTGGACGGGCGGGCACAAATTCTCCGAGATCGAAATCGTCAACAACACCCTGGGCAAGCCCGAGCTTTTCGTCCACGGCAAGGTCGCTGAGTTCTGCCGGGCCCATGGGATCACGGGCATGCAGGCTTCGCTGTCCCATATCAAGGACCTGGCCAAAGCGGTCGTCGTCCTGGAAAAGAAACCGGAATAAAGGCGAACGGAGGATCAATCACCATGTCGAATATCGGCTCCTACGACGAGCGGGTGAAGAACTTTTCCTGGCAGATCGCCGAGAAAGAGCTCGGCTACAAGCCCGGCGACCTCATCAACATCGGTTGGTACTGCACCGACCGGATCTGCGAGCTGGGCAAGGGGTCGAGGGTCGCCCTGTACTGGGAAGGCTTCACCGGCACCGAAAAGACCTACACCTACAACGACATCCGACTGGCGACGAACACCATCGGCGCCTTCCTCCGCGGCCTCGGCCTGAAGGAGGGCGAACGCGTCTGCCTGTTCATGGACCGCATCCCCGAGCTCTACCTGGGCTTCCTGGGCATCCTGAAGATCGGGGCCATCGCCCAGCCCTTGTTCTCAGCCTTCGGCGACGAGTCGCTCTTCGTCCGCCTCTCGAACGCCGAGACCTCGGCCGTCATCACCCAGAAGAAGCATGCCCCCAAGGTCCGGAAAATCCTCGAGAAGCTGCCTCACATCAGGCATATCATCATCGTCGACCACGACGGCGTGTCACCGCTCAGGGACCGTGAGGTCGCGTTTTCCCTCGAGAAGGCCGCGCCCGTCGAGCGCCTCGACATCCACCCGACGAAGGCCGAATCGCCCTCCGTCCTCCACTACACCTCGGGCACGACGGGGATGCCCAAGGGCGTCCAGCACGTCCATTACTCCCTCATCTCCCAATACCTCACCGCCAGGTGGGCCCTGGACCTGCGTGACGACGATATCTATTGGTGCACGGCCGACCCGGGGTGGGTCACCGGAACGTCGTACGGGATCATCGCCCCGTTCGCCCTGGGCGTCACCCAGTGCGTCCTCGATGCCGGTTTTTCCGCTGAAGCCTGGTACAAGTTCATCGAGAAGCGGCGGGTCACGATGTGGTACTCGGCGCCGACGGCCATCCGCTCCCTGATGAAAGCCGGGGACGAGATCGTCAAAAAGTTCGACCTTTCCTCCCTCCGCCACCTGGCGAGCGTCGGCGAACCCTTGAACTCCGAGGCGGTCGTGTGGTCACAGAAGGTCTTCGGCAAACCCTTCTACGATACCTACTGGCAAACAGAGACGGGCTCGATCGTCATCAGCAACTACCCGGGCATGGAGGTCCGGCCGGGCTCCATGGGCAAACCCTTCCCCGGCATCACGGGGACCGTCCTCGACCCGGTCAAGAACGAGCCGTACCCGACCTACGGGAAGATCGGCCTCGTCGCCCTCAAGTTCGACTGGCCCTCGCGGATGCGGACCTACTGGAACAACGAAGAGGCCTTTCAGAAGAAGTTCCGGGGCGGCTGGTACATCACGGGGGACCGCTCCAAGCTCGACAAGGATGGCTACTTCTGGTTCGCCGGCCGCGACGACGACATCATCAACACGGCCGGTCATCTCGTCAGCCCGTTCGAAGTCGAGTCGGCCCTCCTCGAGCACCCGGCGGTCGCCGAATCGGCCGTCGTGAGCAAGCCCGATCCGATCAACCTCGAGGTCGTCAAGGCCTTCGTGTCGCTCAAGCCGGGCTTCGCGGCCAGCCAGGACCTCGACCTCGACATCATGAACTTCATCCGGAAAAAGCTCTCGCCCCTAGCCATGCCGCAGGAGATCGAGTTCGTGCCGTCGCTCCCCAAGACCCGGAGCGGCAAGATCATGCGCCGCATCCTCCACGCCAAGGAGTGGGGCGAGGAGATCGGCGACATATCGACCCTCGAAAACGATTAATATAAAATCTGAATCAGAAGGAGAAATACCATGGCGCTGGAAGGCTTGAAGGACATCGTCCTGAACTACGTGACCAAGGAATACCTCGAAGACGACAGCGAGGCCCTCACCTACGACACGCCCCTCATCTCGGGCGGGATCGTGGACTCGTTCTCGATGGTCTCGTTGAAGAGGTTCCTCGAGAACAAGTACGCGATCCAGATCCCGGACGACAAGGCCACCCCCGAGGCCTTCGACTCGGTCAACAAGATCGCCTCCCTCGTCCAGGAATTCGTGGCGAAGAAAGGATAAGGCCATGGCTTACAGCGACAAGATCCGCGGAACATACCAGGGTCAGCTCAAAGGCATCCAGGACGCGGGCCTCTTCAAGCAGGAGCGGTTTATCCACTCCCCCCAGGCGGCCGACATCGAGGTCGAATTCCCCACGGGCTCGCCCCTCAAGAAAGTCATCAACATGTGCGCCAACAACTACCTGGGGCTCTCGAGCCACCCGGACGTCATCAAGGCGGCGCATGAGGGGCTCGAAACGCGCGGCTACGGCATGTCGTCGGTCCGCTTCATCTGCGGCACCCAGGACATCCACCGCGAGCTCGAACATCGCCTGACCGAGTTCCTGGGGACCGAGGACACGCTCCTTTTCCCCTCCTGCATGGACGCCAACGCCGGCGTTTTCGAGGCCATCCTGACCAAGGACGACGTCATCATCTCGGACCGGCTCGTCCACGCCTCGCTCGTCGACGGCATCCGGCTCTGCAGCGCCATGCACGACACGATCAAGCACTCCGATATGGCCCACCTCGAGGAGAAGCTCCAGCTCCACGCCGACAAGCGTTTCAAGCTCGTCGTCACGGACGGCGTCTTCTCCATGGACGGCGACACGGCCAAGCTCGATGAGATGGCCGTTCTATGCGAGAAATACGACGCCATGCTCCTCGTCGACGACTCCCACAGCTCCGGGTTCATCGGCAAGACCGGCCGCGGGACCCACGAGAGATGTGGCGTCGTAGGCAAGATCGACGTCATCACGACGACCTTCGGCAAGGCCCTCGGGGGCGCGTCCGGGGGCTGCGTTTCGGGGCGGCGGGAGCTCGTCGAGCTCTGCCGGCAGAGGGCCAGGCCGTACCTTTTCTCGAACACCATCGCCCCGGTCGTCGTCGCCGGCGTCCTCAAGGTCATGGAGATCCTCTCCAAATCGACCGAGCGCCGCGATAAGCTCGAGCGGAACGCCGCCTACTGGCGGAAGGGCCTGACCGAGGCCGGGTTCATCCTCAAGGAAGGGGATACCCCGATCGTGCCCGTCATGTTCTTCAACGCCAAACTCTCCCAGGACTTCTCCCGGGCCCTTTACGACGAGGGGATCTACGCCATCGGCTTTTTCTTCCCCGTCGTGCCCCAGGGCCAGGCCCGGATCCGGACCCAGATCTCGGCCGGCCACGAGATTCATCACCTCGACAAGGCCCTGGCGGCCTTCACCAAGGTGGGCAGGAAATTCGACATCCTGGGCAAGACCAAGCAGGAGATCATCGCCAAGTACGGCATGTAGGGGCTCGGGGAAAAAGGCTTGGAGGCACGCCGGTTTCCCAGGCGAGGAAACCGGCACTGCCGTCGGCTCGCTCTTCCCGTCCTGCGGCCGGGAATCCATGCCCGCTCGCCTCCTCATGGCCTCTACGCCCTTTACCCCTCGCCCTGCCGAGAATATCTAAAAGGGGATGTCCTTGCTCCGCCCGCGCGGCGGGGTTCTGCGCCGGCTTGAAATATCGCCTGAATTCGGAGATATTAGAAGCGGGCCGGGCGAGACGCCCGGGACCAAAGGAGGGCCACATGAAAAAGAATCGCCTGTTTTTAATTCCCGTCGTTCTGATGGCCGCGGCCTTGACCCTGAGCGCCCTGGGATCGGGGATGTCAAGCGTCCAGGACCAGGGTGGATACAAACAGGACAAGCCGTATACCCTGCAGAACCCCGGCCCTTGGGCCGCCGCGAAGGACAAGCACATCCCTCAGATCACGTATGAGAAGATGGGCATGGGCTTGAAGGTCACCGTGAAGGTCGACAATCATCCGATGGATCCCAAGAAGCCTCATTACATCATGTGGATCAAGCTGGAGGACGGCCGGGGCAACCTGCTCGGCCGGAAAGATTTCGTGGCGACCGATCCCGCCCCGGTCGCGGCATTCGAGCTGAAGTCGGTCCCCGCTCATCTGCGGGCCTTCGAGCGCTGCAACATCCACGGGATCTGGATGAGCGAGGCCAAGGTCGAGCTCAAGTAACGGCCCGATCTCGGCGGCACCGCCTTCCTCTATTCTTGACACCCGCGAAGGGCGAGGTATACCATAAGGGCCATTTTTGAGCCTTCAAGGAGGGCCTCGATGGACAACAGCAAGCTTGCCAACCCCGCGCCCCTCGGCCTGATGGGCTTCGGAATGACCACCGTCCTTCTCAATATCCATAATGCCGGCTTCTTCCCGGTGAGTTCCATGGTCCTCGCCATGGGCATTTTCTACGGCGGCGTCGCCCAGATCATCGCCGGGATCATGGAATACAAGAAGGGGAACACTTTCGGGGCCACGGCTTTTACGTCATACGGGATGTTCTGGCTGACGCTCGTGGCGACCTGGGTCATCCCGGGGCTGAACCCGCCCAACGGCGGAGCGACGCCCGTCCCCTACATGGGCTGGTACCTGTTCCTGTGGGGCCTTTTCACGTTCTTCATGTGGATCGGGACCTTCGGCAAGAACCGCGCCATCCAGTTCGTCTTCCTGAGCCTGACGATCCTTTTTTGGCTGCTCGCCGCCCGTGACTGGTCCGGGTGGGCGCTCGTCGGCCGGATCGCCGGTTTCGAGGGGATCGCCTGCGGCCTTTCCGCGATCTACCTGGCCATGGCCGAGGTCATCAATGAGGCCAGAGGCCGCGAAGTCCTGCTCGTCGGGGAGATCAAGAAGGCCTAGGCCTAATCACCTAGAAATTGCGCCCCCGGCCGGCCCCGCGATGCCGGGCCCTGCGGATCCAATATCCGGTTCTCGATGAAAGCTATTTGAGCCTGACGGCGCGCTCCTCCATAGACTTGAATTCCGTGCCGTTCGGAAGGGTCATGTAGGTTTCATACCGGAATTCATCGGGGCCGAGCCACTTTGTGACATTCCGGATTTTGACCTTGCCGCCGCTCATCGGGTCGGGCCAGACGCCTTCCTCGGTTAGGATTTTTGTAGCCGGGTCCAGGCTGCCCGTGGTCAGATAAAAGGAAGTGCTCGTGTTGTCGACCCATAGCGAGACGTATTTGTTCAGAAAATTATCGTAGCCCAAGGTCTGGACCCCCTCGAAGGGCTGGCCCATCATGGACCCGTTATGCGTCATCCTCAGGAAACGGCCGCCGAGGATGAGCTCGCCCTTGGCCCTGGTCTGGGAGGGCGTCGGGGGCGATCCCGGAAACATCCACATCGACACAGAGACCTTCCATTCGCCCACAAGCTGTTTGAGGTAGGCGTGGTGCTCGCCGACAGCACCCAGCTTCATGTACATCTCCACGGCCTTTTGCTGGTCCTGGGCAGTCTGGGCGGAGAGCCGGAGGACCGGGAGAAGTACCGAACACACCAAGAACAATGCGCAGGCTGAGCGCCTGGCCGCTTTCATAAACATGGATCCCTCCTTTTAAAAGTCGACGCGATCTTATCGAAAGATTGCGGAGTCTTCCGCTGACCCTATTTCATCTCTTTGACCCGGATATTCCTGAACTCGACGATGGAGCCGTGGCCCAAGAACCCGAGATGGCCGCGCTCCCGCTTCAGGCCGGGATGGTCGCGGTGGTCGATCGTCCCGCCCGCGCTCGCCTGGTCAATGTCGGCATCGACGATTCTCGTCCCGTTGACCGTGACCGTGACCTGCCGGCCCCGGGCGACGATCTCCTCCGTGTTCCATTCGCCGACGGGCCGCAGGATGCCACGCCTGGCCGGGACGACGCCGTAGACCGAGCCGTGGAACTGGTAGGGCTGGAGGTCATGGTAAACGGGGGATCCGTCCTCGAGGATCTGGATCTCCATTCCCGTGTACGCGGCGTCGCCCTCGAGAGGGGCCCGGACGCCGATGCCGTTGTTGGCGGCCGGCGTCAGTTTGAATTCGAAACGGAAGACGAAGTCGGAGTATTCCCTTTCCGTATAGAGGTTGCCGCTGCTCTGTTCGGGATGAATGACGATCCTGCCGTTTTCGGCGATATAACCCTTGGTGTCCCCGGTCCAGCCGCCGAGGTCCCTGCCGTTGAAGAGAGAGACAAAACCTTCGTCTTTCTCCGCATCCGTCAGGCCGGGGGTGGCCGCGTCGGGCGGGATCTCGCGGATGTAGAGATTCTTGAACCAGAGCGGATTTCCGTGGGCCTGGAGCTCGATCTGGCCGGAGGGATAGATCGGCTTGTCCCGCTCCCAATAATTCTCGAGGACCGTGTTGTCCACGACCGTCCTGTCGTTGAGGGTGACCGTGACGCGCTCCCCGATCATGATGATCCGGAGCGTGTTCCATTCCCCCACCGGGCGGTCGGCCCTCTCCAGGGGGTTGCGCGCCCCCTTCTGGTTATTGTAGAGACCGCCTGAACCCTCGGGGTTGGCCCCCGCGTCCCAGATCTGGACCTGGGGCGATCCCCGGAGGTAGATGCCGCTGTCTCCGCCCTTTTCGATTTTCCAGTCGACGAGCATCTCGAAGTCGGCATAGTCCTTGGCCGTGCACAGGCTTTCGCCTTTCCCGTCGAAGACGAGAATGCCGCCGGCCACTCTCCAATGGGAGCGCATGCTCGCGTCCGCCACGGCCTGGGCTCTCTTCAGTTCGTCCGGCGCCATTTTGGCCCGCGCGGGCGGGTCGGCGACGAGGCCCTTCCAGCCGTTGAGGTCGAACCCATTGAAGAGCGGGACGAACCCGCCCTGTTTCAAGCGGTCCGCGATGACCTTCGCGGCCAGGTCCCTTTCGCCCTGGTCTTCGCTCGTCGACTCGACCCGCCTCAGGACGGAGATCGCTTCCTGTCCGGAGAGCCATCTCTCCTCTGACGATTGCTCCGACGCCATGTCCAGGAGTCCCTGGACGGCCGTCGCCCTCAAGGTCGGGTTCCCGAGGTGTTCGGAGAGAAGGCGGAAGGCCTCGGGCCCCCGGAGCTCCGCGAGCCCTCGCAGGATGGGTTTCCTGTCGATATCGTCCTTCGGCAGGCTGAGGGCGCTCCTGAGCAGGCCGAGCTTTTCCCCCTGCGGATGATCGGACCCGTTGACCAGCCGGACATAACCCTCAAGGGCGAGGAGAAGATATTTTTTATTCGTCGTCGCCGAGGCGATCCGGAGGAGCTCGTCGGCGGCCTTGAGGTCCGGCCACTGCGACAGGGCATAGATGGCGGCGGCCTGGACCTGCGGGTCCTTGTCGCGCGTCTCATCGACGATCGCCCGGAGCGCCCCGGACCCGCCGACCCGGGGAAGGACCTTCAGGATGACGACCTTCCTGACGGCCGGAGCCTTCATCATCAGGCCGACGAGTTCGTCGGCCCTTCGTTCCGGGTCTGGGTTCCGTCCGGCGGCCGCCGCGACGGCTTTCTGAAGGCGGATGGTCTCCTCGCTGTCCGCGGCCGCGGACAGGAGTTCGAGAAGCCGGGAGATGTCCCTCTCGCCGGCCAGCTTGGCCAGGGCGCCCATGGCTGCTGCGCGCACCGCCGGTTCCGGGCTCGCGGCCTGACCGAAGACGAGGCCGACCCGGTCGCGGGCACCTTTTTCGGCCAGGATCCCGATGAGCGCCGCCCGGCCGGCGGGAGGCGCCTGATCCATCCGGCGGACCGCTTCGGGAACGACGAGCCCGGCCTCGAAGCCGAGGGCGGCCTGCTTGGCCGCCTCGACCTCTCCGGCGTCGGAGGAATCGAAGAAAGGGAAGATCCCCGGCAGGACGTCGGCCCCGCCGAGCCTGACGGCGGCGGGGATGGCCGCCAGGCGGACGGCCCTGTCCGGATCGCGCAGAGCTTCGCGCACGGCCGGCAGGGCGGCGAGGTCCCCCCGCCGGCCGAGCATGGAGACGATCGCGGCCCGCACCTCAGAGGGTGAGGAAGCGGCCTTTTCGACCCAACGGGCCGTGGCCTCGGTCCCCGGGATCGACATCCCCATTTCGAGGGCGGCGGCGCGGAATCTCCCGTCCGGGCTGTCCGCGGCGGCCAGGAGATCCGGCAGAGCCCTGTCCTTGAGAGACGTGACGAGGAGCCCGAGGGCGTTCGTGGCGATATGGCTTTCGGCCGGTGTCGTGTAATACTTGAGAAGGCCGCGGCAGATGGCCAGGCCGTCCACGACTTTCCCGGCTTCGAGGAGGCGGCGCGCGTAAAGCAGGTCGAGTGACGGGGCCAGCGACCTCTCGTGAAGCGGCGCCGCGATCCGGGCCCGGCCCAGAACGGCCCCGGCCCGCGGGTCGCCGGTATTGGCCAGGGCGAACAGGGCCGTCTGCCGGAGCTTGTCATCGGCACTTTCGGCCAAAGGCAGGATTTTCTTGACGGCCTCGCGGCTCCTCATCTCTCCCAGCGCTTTGACGATGGTCACCTTGGCCGCGGGCGGGGCGGAATCGAGGGCCTTGAGGAAAAGCCCGGCGGCCTCGGGTTGGCGGGTGGCCAGAAGGGCCTGGGCCGCCGGCTCGGCGAGCCTTTCATCCGTGAGGTATCGGGCCAGGGGCTCGACCGATTCCCGGCGTCCGGCGAGCTGGAGCTGCGAGATGAGGAACGCTTGGATCTCTCTGCTCGAGGCCCGGCCGAGAGAATCCAGGAGGGCCCGAACATACAGGACCCTGGCCCTTTCCGCCCCCGCCCGGGTGACATAGGCGGCGAGCCCATTGAGGGAGAACCGGGCGGCGCTGTCGTCCCCCTGGCCCGGCGCGAGGACGCGTCCGCAGATCTCCGCGACGGCCTCCGGGCCCAGCTTGAGGATCTCGGCCGAAAGGGAATCCCTTTCCGCCGCGTCAGGCGCGGGGAACCGGACGAGGAGCCTCGTCACCCGGGCCTTCAAGCCCGCGGGATCGTCGAGGCCACGGGCGGCGGAGGCCGAGAGGAAGATGGCGGATATGATCAGAACGATGGCTTGGATCTTTCTCATGGCTTATCTCCTCTCCCGAGGCTCCGTTCAGAGGTGCCAGGGGGCCCGCATGGGCTGGTCGGCCAGGCGGTTGGCCTCGTCGTCGCCGATGAACCGCTGGGACTCGGGGTCGAAGCGCAGGGACCGGCCGAGCTGGACGGCGGTTTTCCCCAGGTTGACCAAAGTGCAGGAGCGGTGTCCGTTCCGCTCGTTGAGGGCGAACCGGCGCCGCGTCCGGACGGCCTCGGCAAAATCCGTGACCTGAGGTTCGGGATCCGGCAGGCCGGCGATGAGGTCCCTGAGGTTCGGGACGTCGGACTCGAGGCCTTTGAGCAGTCTCCCTTTGGGGCCCTCGAGGAAGGCTGCCCCTTTGTCCCTGTTCTCTCCGTCAAGGACGATGGTGCAGCCGTCGGCGTATCTCATCTCGATCCGGCGCCATGAGCCGCAGGCGTCGGGGTGCTGCTGGGGGGCGTCGACCCGGACCTCGACGGGGCTCGTGCCGTCCTTTCCGAGAAGATACTGGACGGGGTCGAGGTAATGCATACCCATGTCGCCCAGGCCGCCGCCGTCATAGTCCCAGTAGCCCCGGAAGGTGCCGTGGACGCGGTGCGGATGGTAGGGCTTCCAAGGCGCCGGGCCGAGCCAGAAATCGTAGTCGAGTTCCGGCGGCACGGGCTCGGGCCTGAGGTTGGTCCGGCCGCTCCAGTAGAACTTCCAGTCGAATCCCGTCGCCGCGCTGACTGTGGCCTTGAGCGGCCAGCCGAGGAGTCCGCTCTGGACGACCTTCTTGACCGGCTTGACATCGGAGCCGAGACCGTAAAATTCGTCCTCGAAGCGGAACCAGGTATTGACCCGGAAGATCCGGCCGTTCCTCTCGACGGCCCGAACGACCTCCTGGCCTTCGGCAATAGTTCGGGTCATGGGCTTTTCGCACCAGATATCCTTGCCGGCTTCGGCGGCCGCGACCGAGATCAGGGCATGCCAGTGGGGAGGAGTCGCGATATGGACGATGTCGATATCGGGCCGCTCGAGGACCTCCCGGAAATCCCGGTAGCCACGGACGCCGGGCCCGGACATCTCGAGCGCGGTCTTGAGGTGTTTCTCGTCGACGTCGCAGACGGCCAGGAGCACGGCCCCGGGGTAGCCCAGGTGGGCCTGCCCCATGCCGCCGACACCGATGACGGCCTTGGTCAGGGTGTCGCTCGGCGGAACGTAACCCTGCCCTCCCAGGACGCGGCGCGGGACGATAGTCAAAGCGGCGGCGGCCGTGAGAGTCCCGCCGATGAACTGCCTGCGGGTCAGGCGGCGGCGTATCGACATGGGTCCTTCCTTCCCGGAGCGCTCCGTCAGAACAGCCCCACCACTTTTCCGGTCGCAAGGTCCAGGTCCACGTCATAGAAGACGGGCCGCGTCGGCAGCCCGGGCATGGTCCGCATGTCACCGCAGAGGGGATAAAGGAAACCGGCGCCCACGCTGGCCCGGATGTCGCGGACCGGGAGCTTGAAGTTCCGGGGCACTCCTTTCCACTCGGGGTTATGGCTCAGGCTGAGATGGGTCTTGGCCATGCAGATGGGGAGCCGGCCGAAGCCGAGCCGGGAGTAGAGCTCGACCTTGGCTTCCGCCTCGGGCGTGTATTCGACGCCGTCGGCGCCGTAGATCTCGGTGGCGATGGTCTCGATCTTTTTCTTGATGTCCCACTCGAGGGGATAGAGGAAGCGGAAGTCCGCCGGCTTCTCGCAGGCGGCCATGACGGCCTCGGCCAGGGCGACGGCCCCCGCGCCCCCGTCCGACCAGTGGGTGGACGGAACGGCGTCCTCGGCCCCGACGGCGATCGCCGCCTTGCGGATGAGGTCGACCTCGGCGTCCGTGTCGGAGGTGAACCGGTTGATGGCCACGACCACGGGGACCCCGAAGCGGATGGCGTTGCGGATGTGGGCGGTCATGTTGGCCAGCCCCTTGGCCAGGAGGTCGAGGTTCTCGTCGGTGTACTCGGGCGCCAGGGGCTTTCCGGCCACGACCTTCGGGCCGCCGCCGTGCATCTTGAGCGCCCGGACCGTGGCCACGATGATGACACAGCCGGGCCGGAGGCCGCTCGCCCGGCACTTGATGTTCATGAACTTTTCCATGCCGCAGTCGGCGCCGAAGCCGGATTCCGTGATGACATACCCGTCACGGCCGACCAGCCGGAGGGCGATCTGGTCGGCGATGACCGAGGAATTGCCGTGGGCGATGTTGGCGAACGGCCCGGCGTGGACGATGGCCGGGGTGTTCTCGACGGTCTGCATGAGGTTGGGCATGACCGCGTCCTTCATCAGGACCGTGAGGGCCCCGGCCGCGCCGAGGTCCTCGGCCGTGACGGGCTCTCCGGAACGGCTCTCGCCGATGACGATCCGGCCCAGCCGCTCGCGCATGTCGCCCAGGCCCGTGGTCAGGGCCAGGATGGCCATGATCTCGCTGGCGACCGAGATGTCGAAGCCCGTTTCCCGGGCCAGGCCTTTCTCTTCGGGGCCCATCCCGATCTGGACGCGGCGGAGGAAGCGGTCGCTGATGTCGATGACCCGGTTCCAGGTGATGCTGGCCGGGTCGATGTCAAGCCGGAAGACGCGACGCTTTTCCTCGGCGTTGAGGTCGTTGGGATCGGCCTTGTCGATGCCGAGCTTCTTGAGCCGGCGGAGCAAGGGCGGCGAGAACAGCCGGCGGCCTTTCTTGTCGGCGGGGCAGAAGGCGTTGAAGAGCTTCTCGTCGTCCTGGGCCGACTCGTGGAGGATGCGGGCGTCGATGGCCGCGGCCAGGAGGTCGTTGGCGACGGTCACGGCGTGGATGTCCCCGGTGAGATGCAGGTTGAAATCCTCCATGGGAACGATCTGAGAATAGCCCCCGCCCGCGGCCCCCCCCTTGATCCCGAACGTCGGACCCATGCTGGGCTGCCGGACGACGGTGATGACCTTTTTGCCCAGGTGGGCGCCGAGGGCCTGGCTCATCCCCACGGTGGTCGTCGTCTTGCCCTCGCCGAGCGGAGTGGGCGTGATGGCGGTCACGTCCACGTAATGGCCGAGGGGCTCATCCTTGATCCGGCCGAGGACGTCGAGGTGGATCTTGGCCTTGTGCCTGCCGTAGAGGTCGAGGTCGTCCTCGCCGAGCCCCAGCATCCCCGCGACCTTGACGATGGGAAGGAGCTCCGTGGCTTGGGCGATCTCGATATCGCTCGGGACGGGTTTGACGGGTTTTATGGACATGCCGGGCAGCTCCTCTGTCTCCTGGGTGATGGTTTCACGGCTTTGCGGGACTCGGCGTGAGGCGGATGGAACGGATTTCTCCCGCCGGGCGAGGAAAAAACAATCCGGCCCGGGGGCGGGAAGGGCCGGCGGAGAGGCGCGATCTGGTCCATCACGATGGCGGAATTATCTTAACGGCGGGGCCCGAAGAAAACAAGTCCCCCCGCCCGGCCGCCTCGGCCCGCGTTCTGCCTTGTGATGAGGACATGGGCGTGGGCCTCGTTGTCGGCGCGAACGAAGTCGACGAAAGTGATTTCATTCTTGATGGACTCGATGTCGCTGCTGCCGTAGTCGACACTGACGTTGACGGGCCCCTCTCTCGCGGTGGGGTTCGCGACGGCCCGGGCCTCAGAAGAAGTAGTAGGCCGCGAAGAGGAGGCGGACGTTCGTGACGAACTTGGGGTCACGGACCTTGCCGAAGGCGTCGGGCGTCCCGTAGGCCGCCGCCGTCAGCTCTGCCTCGCCCGCGAACCTCATCTTCCCGACGTTCAGGAGGAGCCGGGGGGAGACGCGATACATGGAGTCGATGTTGAAGCCCCGGGCAAAATTGACGTCGGTAAGTTCGTGCCGGGCGCCGAGGTTTTTGGACCAGCCCGCGAAGACCCCCGTCTGCCAACGCTCCCCGTTGGTCATGGCCTCGCTCCAGAGGGACAGGGTATTCGTCGGCGCGTACGCCCAGTCCTGGGTCACATCGCCCGGAAGGATGGAGTCGCTGCGGACGGCGTAGCCGCCGAGCATCGTCAGATGATAAAGGTCGGAGCCGCAGATCGCTTCGGCCTTGATCGTCCATTTCGGCCATCTCTGTTTGAAGTAGGCCATGCCCGCGAGGCTGGTCACGGACGCGTCCGTTCGATAACCCGCGGTGGTCGAGAGCCTGGGGACGAGCTTCAGGAGGTCCAGCCCCGCCCCGGCCAGGGTCTCGGTTTTCTTGGCCTCGTTCTTCGAGGCGTGCTGGAGTTTCAGGTTGAGCTCCGGCAGGACGGCGTTCCGGAGATAGACGGAACTCGGCCCCTGAGGCCCGTTGGAGGTGAAGTCCCGTTGGGCGAGGGCCGTCGCGGTCAGGCTGAACCGGCCAAAAGTCCTGGTGAAGCGGACCTGGGGGCTGCGGTTGAAGGGCTGGAACGGGGCGCCGGTGTTGAACGAAACGACGTCGGGATAGCTTTCGACGATGAACATCGGATGCCAGAACTGGCCGATCAGAAGCTCCGACTTTTTCCAGCTGAGCTTGAGGTAGGCGTGGCGGAGCCGGAAGCCGTTGAGGTCCGCGTCCGACGTCCCGAAAAACTCGGCCTCAATATAGGCTGACGTCTTGGCCCCGAGAGCGTCCGGGCCCGTGATCTTGCCGGCGAGCCGGGTCTGGATGGAGAGGATGTTGAAGCCGGGCTGAGCGTTGATGTCCCTGCCGAGGGGGTCGAAAGCCGGCTCCTTGGGGTAGAGGAGGAAATGCCCTTCCCGGATGTTCACGGTCTGCCGCGTATCATAGAAGAGGTCGGTTTTGATATAGCCGGACAAAGAGATCCCGAACGACGAGGAGGGCTTCTCGGCCTGGCCGAAAACGCTGGGCGCGGCGAGAGCCGCGAACGATAGCGCGAGGAGAGCTTTTTTCGTGAGCTTCATGAGGACCTCCCGGCGGCTCGAGTCGGCGAGCCTTATCTGTATCGGCAGACGATGACCGTCGGAGACGCGATCCGCCCCAGGTCGATGGTTTCCCCCTTGAAATCCGAGCGCGCTCTCCCGTCGACCGTCACGCTCTCGGGGGCACCGAATCTCGAAGGCGGGCGGACGTGGAGGATGACCCGGGCCGGCTTCCTGTGAGGCGGGTCGATCGTGATCACGATCTCCTTTCCGGAGGAGCGGGACTCCGACCGGACGTCCACGTCCCCGAAAAGCGTCGGCGCGCGGCGGACATCGACCGCTTTCCCCGGTTCAAGCCAGTCCCGCGGCGTCCCGGCCAGGAGATGGAGCGCGTCGCCGTCCTCGAGGACGAGGGCGATCCGGAGAAGGGCGAGGACCCGGCTGTTGGAGTGCAGGTGCGGCATCCGGAGGGAGTCCCAGGCGTCGCCGGACGACCCCGAGACGATGTCGTTGCACTCGAGGGTCGCGTAGGTCGTCCGCGACTGGCCGTAGGCGAAGACGCTGTAGAAGGTCCAAAGGAACTTTTCGGCCTCACCGCGGAGGAGTTGGGTGAGCGCCTGATTGTACACGTAGTGAGGGTCGATGTAGCCCGGCCGGACGAGGGTCGGCAGACCGCTGGTCATGACGTATTTCTCGATGGTCCTGTTGACCCAGGCCGCCTTCGGGTCGCCGGCCGGGAAAAGGCCCATCTCGACCATGGAGATCGGGCTGCAGAGGCTGTACCAGCTCGCGGCCAGCCTTTCGGCCGTCGGCGGCTGGTTCATGTAGGGGCCCTGGGGAAAAAAAGGAGGGTCCGTGTCGCGGAGGACCGAGCGCGCGACCGACTCCAGAATGCACGCCTTGTAATCGTCGGCTTCGGCCCGGAGCCGCGCGGCCTCCCGGTCCATCCCGATCTCGGGCAGGACGTCGGCCGTCCCGCGAAGGCCGCCGTAGGAATAGGTGTCCGTCCAGTAGAAATAGTTCAGCTCGGCGTTGTCCGAGGCCCGGCCTTTCGGGAGGAGGCCGTAGTGGCGGGGCCGCTCGCCGCTCGACGTCGCCTTGGTCCGGGCCCTTTCCCGGATGATCCAATCGCATGACTTGATCATCTTGGGCGCGACCTTCCTCAACCAGACTTTATCGCCCGTGAGCTTGTAATGCTCGGCCAGGGCCCAAAGGATGAAACCGTTGTCCCCCACCCAGCACAGGCCGGGGACGTCCCCTGAAAAGAACCCGTCGGCGGAGGAAACGTCCCCCTCGGGGGCACGCCGGCCCTGCCGGGACAGGAAGTAGTCAAGATAGGCCGCTGCGTCCTGGTGGTAGCCGAGGCGGTCCGCGGCGTGGATGACGCAGGCGCTGTCCCCGGCCCAGACATGTTCGTAGGCCGTGGCGTCCGAGTGGGGAAGGGAATAACCATGCGGGTCGCGGTCGACGAGGATCATGCTATAGGCCAGCGCGGCCCTGTAGGAATCGCGGACCCGCTTTTCGGGGACGATGAACTGCGCCCGGCGATTGAGCTCGCGGGTCCAGAAATCCCGGAAGATCTCGAGCTGGGGTTCGGCGGCCAGCCGCTCGATATCTCCGGTCTTCTCGACCCCGGCCGGGACGTACGGGATGAAGAGATCGATCGGCCTCTCTTCGCCCGGCCTCAGCCGGAAGTCGATCGTGAGATCAGTCCCGGGGGGAAACGTTGACAGGGCCTTTCCGGCCTGCAAAGAGGGCTGGAGGGCGACGGTGACCCTGGAGGCGCTCACCCGGATCAGGATCCTTCCTCCCGTCTCGACCATGAATGGCCGCTTGAAGGCGAGCGGGGCCGGGTAGGCCGGCGGGGTCTTGAAGAGACTCTGCCCGGAGACCGCCTCGCCGATCCTGAACGCCAGGCGCACGGCCTGCTCCCGCCCGGACTCGTTCTTGACCGTCCACCTGGCCACGGCTACGAGCATCTCCCTTCCGGTCCGGACCGTGGGGCCTTCGAGGAGGGTCGCGAAAGCGAGCTCGCGGACCTGGAATCCCCCCAGCTTCCACCCGCTCCGGACTCCGGGAAGGTAGCCGTCGACGAGCTCCTGGACGACCGAGTCCGGGTCGAGAAGTTCGGGCCCGGCGGTGGACCCGAGCTGGAGGAGGGGAAGGAGGTAGAGACCCCCGGGGAGAGGGGTCTTGGGGAAAACGAGGGCGCCGTTCGGCGCCACGTGGATCTCCTCGGGATGCTCCTTCCAGCCGATGACAGGGACGGGATACTTCACCGGCGGGAAGGGTTGGCCCGCCACGACGGCTTCGAATGTGAGATCGGGGGAGATCCTGTCGGGGTAGGCCCGAAAGATGGGGCTCCGCTCATCCGCCCGGAGCGTCGGGACAGCCAGGAGGATGAGCGCCACCGCGATGCAGAAGGCGGACCGCCCTGGCCTGGGGGACGAGGGTCGCGTGTTCATCAGAGAGAGTGTATATTGGCCCGCCGGGGAAAGTCAAAGCCCCGCCCTTCGCGAAGCGCCATTTCGATGATTCAGCGGACGCAGGGGGGATGTCCCGGAGAAAACATTGGGCGCGACGCGGGCACGGATGGAAAAAAGGGACAGGCCCCAGAACAAAATACTCAGAGACTCGTTTCAGATACTTACCAGAAGCGCGGCTCCGAGCCGCTCCGCCACTCTTCTGCTGGTCGCTCCTCAGAATCCACTCCCTGCCGGAGGGACTCCCTCCGAGTCCGCGACCTTGGTCCGGTGATGTGATACAATCCGAACGCTGCAGGAATCGCAATATGCGGGAGAGACCTATGAAAAAAGCAACGTTGGCGGGCCTGGCCGTTCTCTGCTTATCCTTCGTTGCCGTGCTGGCGGGAAAGACGCCGGCCTTCCTGTTCAAGGGACAACAATTCCTCCTCAACGGAAAACCTTTCCAGATCATGGCCGGCGAGATCCACTTCCAGCGCGTCCCCCGTGAGTATTGGGCGGACCGGCTGGTCAAGCTCCGGGCCGCGGGCCTGAACACGGTCTGCACGTACGTCTTCTGGAACGCCCTCGAACCGGAGCCGGGCCAATGGGACTTCTCGGGACCGAACGACCTGGCCGCGTTCATCCGGACCGCGCAACGGGCCGGGCTCTGGGTCGTCCTCAGGCCCGGGCCCTACGCCTGTGCCGAATGGGACTTCGGCGGCCTGCCGATCTGGCTCCTCAGGACGCCCGACATCAAGGTCCGCTGTTCGGACCCGCGCTACCTGGCCGCCTGCGAAGCGTACATTCAAAAGATCGCGGGCGAGGTCCGCGACCTCCAGGTCCAGCGGGGAGGCCCGCTCCTGATGGTCCAGATCGAGAATGAATACGGGAGCTACGGCAACGACCGGGAATACCTGGCGGCCCTCAGGCGGATGTGGAGTGAGGCGGGGATCGAGGTGCCGTTCTCCACGGCCGACGGCGCGGCGCCCTCTATGCTCGCGGCCGGAACGGTCCCCGGCGCGGCCATCGGGCTGGACCCGGGGACGAGCGACAAGGATTTCGCCGAGGCGGCGAAGCTCGGCGGCGACGTCCCCGTCTTCTGCAGCGAGCTTTACCCCGGCTGGCTGACCCACTGGGGGGAGCCATGGGCCCGCGTGAAGACCGAAAACGTCGTCTCCGATATCCGCTGGCTCCTCGCCAACGGGAAATCTTTCAATTTATACATGTTCCACGGCGGGACGAATTTCGGGTTCTGGGCCGGCGCGAACTTCGGTGACACGTACGAACCCGACGTCACGAGCTACGATTATGATGCCCCCCTCAATGAGATGGGACAGCCGACGCCGAAATATTTCGCCATCCGGGACGTTCTCGGGCGGTTCCAGCCGAAAGGGACGGTGCTTCCCGACCTGCCCAAGTCCCTGCCGGCGATCGACGTCCCGGAGATCGCGTTCCCGGAGAGCTCTTCCCTTTTCGACAACCTCCCGCCTCCCGTCCGGAGCCCGCAGCCGCGGCCCATGGAAAGCTTCGGGCAGAACCACGGCTTCATCCTTTACCGGACGAAGCTCGTCGGGCACCGGAGCGGCAAGCTGACCATCACCGACCTCCATGACTACGCGAACATCTATGTCGACGGGAAATACCTCGGCACCATGAGCCGGGCCAGGATGGAAACGACGATCGAGATTCCGACGTCCGATCCGCCGCCCCGTTCACTGGACATCCTCGTCGAGGCCATGGGAAGGATCAACTTCGGACAGCTCCTCCTCGACCGGAAGGGCATCACCGACCGCGTAACCCTGAACGGCATGACCCTCATGGCCTGGGACGTCTTCAGCTTTCCCATGGAGGAGGACGACCTCGCCGCGGTGAAGTTCGGGACCGCCCCGGCCTCAAAGCCGGGGACCTTCTTCCGCGGGACGTTCGAGCTCGGAGAGACGGGCGACACGTATCTCGACATGAGGGGCTGGAAGAAGGGTGTCGTCTGGGTCAACGGCCACAACCTCGGCCGCTACTGGGAGATCGGGCCTCAGAAGCGGCTCTACTGCCCGGCGCCTTTCCTGAAGGCCGGGCGAAACGAGATCATCGTCTTCGACCTCCACCTGCTCAAGCCGGCGACGGTCAGGGGCAGCATGAGCCTGGAATAAGATCAAAAAAGCGGACGAGGATACGCCGTGACCTTACCCCTCCGGTCTTGATCAGCACTTTCCCGGCCTCACAGAATGAGCCGGAGGCCGGCGACGAAGGAGAAGGCCGGCGTCCCGTAGCCCCAGACCATTTCGTAGCGCGCGTTGAGGATGTTGTCGAGCCGGACGTAAAGGTCGAGCGCGCGGCTGACGGGTGTCGAGATGACGGCCCCGAGAAGGGCATAGCTAGCGAGGGGGATATCCTGGTAGGGGTAGACGCTGAAGTCGCGGTCCATCCGCTTTCCGACGAAAAGGAGGGATGCGGAGAGGTCGACCCGCCGGAAAAGACGCGACCCGACCTCGGCCGAGAACTTATCCCTCGGCCGGCGGAGCAGGGCCTCTCCGGTGGCCTCGTCGCGGGCGATGAGCCGGGTGTAGGACGCCCTGAGGCTCAGGGATTCGCCCGGCCCGAGCGGCCGGGACTCCAACGAAACCTCGATCCCGTGCGTCCCCGCCCGGCCGACGTTGATGTATCCCTGGAGATAGTCGAAGTCGATGAGGTCACGGAATGAGTTCCGGAAATAGGTCACGCCGAGGCGGAGCCTGTCCCGGACGATGTCCTGCTCGGCCCCGGCGTCCCAGCCGGTCACGCGCTCGGGCTGGAGGTTGATGTTGCCGATGGGGCCCCATGTCGTGGGTGGGGCGAAGAGCTGATAGAGGGAAGGGGACTTGAACCCCGTCCCGAGCGTCGCCTTGAGTTTCGTCCCCGTGGCCTTGATGACCCACGCCGGCGCGAGCCGGAAGGTCAGGGCCGCTCCCGTCCGGCTGTGGACATCGAGCCGCGCCCCCGCGGCGAGAAAGAACGATCCCCCGGCCTTCCATTGGTCCTGGATATAGAATCCCCCCGCCCCGGCTTTCTGCGAGGGAAAGGAACTTTCATCGGTCCCCGCCGTTCCCGTTGAGATGTAATCCGAATGGCCTGCCTCCTGGCCGAGCTCAACGCCGGCGGTCAGCGTCTGGGACGGGCCGAGAAAGAAGTTGTTCTGCCAATCGAGCTTGATGAGCTGGCCCGCGTACGTCCCATCCTCGCCTTCGAGCGGATGAGCGTCGTCGGGAGGATTGATGAGCTTCCGGTCCGACCGGGTCCAGGAGATGGAAAGCTTCTGTTCCCAGCGGTTCCCGAGGAAGAGGCCCCGGGCCTGGATCCTGGCGAGCGTGGCCGCGTAATCCTGGATGGCGTTCGGGTCGTCGCCGTAGGGCCCTCCGAAATCGTCGATCGCGCTCCGGGCGCTGATGGAGCGGACCATGACATCGAGGTCGATATTCTTGCGGACGGCGAACCCGAACCTCCCGGACAGAGTCAGGTTCCGGTAGCCGTCCGGCTCGCTGTTGCCGGCATATCGGTCCGAAGCGGCCGAGAAGCCGGCTGTCCGGGCGTAGGAAAGACCGAAAGAATAATCCGACCGGCCCGCCGCCCCCGAGAAACCAAGGACACTCGTCCAGGTGCCGTAGGAGCCCGCCGAGCTCGACAGGTCCAGCCGGGGCCGGCCTTGGCCTCTCCGGGTGATGATATTGATCACCCCTCCCATGGCGTCCGAGCCATAGAGGGGGCTCTGAGGGCCGCGGAGGACCTCGATCCTCGCCACCTGGCTCAAGGCAAGATGGGCCAGGTCGTAGGACCGGGAGGGGTTGATGGGGTCGTTGAGCTCGACACCATCGAGAAGGACGAGGGTGTCCTCGCTTCCCGCCCCTCGGATGAAGACGGAGGCCGCGGCGCCCGGGCCTCCGTTCTGGGTGACGGACAGGCCGATAAGGTCCTCCAAGGCGTCGAGGACCGTGGACTTCCGCGTTCGGGCGAGATCTGCTTCCGTGATGACGGTCACCGAGCTGGCTACCTCCCGGCTCGGCGTCTCCACCTTCGTCGCGGTCACGACGACGTCGTATTGGAGGGGTGGAGGGGGCTTGACCTGTTCTTCCTCGGCCCCGGCGATCAGGCCGCAGGCGAGCATGAGCACGGCAAAGGCGGGCGCGCGTTGGACCATGAAAGGATCTCCATCGCCGCCCCCGCCGCTTTTATCCCGGGGGACCGGGGGGTAAAAAAACAGCCCCCGTCTTCCGCCCGAAGACCGGTTGCCCGGGGCCTAAGGAAGGTTTCCTGACTCCCGGATCGTCCTCCTCCCAGGCCTTCCGGCCCCTTGGCCGTGGCATCGTCTGGGATTTGTCCCCGGTTACAGTAGCGGGGGCTGTGTCCGCGTCTCACGGACTTCCCTTCGATTAAACCCGTCCCCTATTTTAGCAAAAGAGGAACGATTTCTCAAGGAGAAAAAAAGGGGCCCAAAAACGGGGTTTTTCCCTCTTTATCTTCTAAGCATTGGGAAAGGCTGCCCTGATCTTAGCCTCAGATCAGGGCAGCCTCTCCAGGGAGGGGTGGATTGAGAAAGAAGCAGGATGTAGGTTCAAACTCCCGCTCAAAGGAGGTCTTGAAAGGAGGAAATGTGTCGGCTCGTGTCTTCCGGTGTTTCTTGCCGTCATCGTCGCACTCAAGTTATGTAAACAACGGCAGGCCTCAGAGCGTTGCATTTGTGAAGAAAGATAGAAGCGTGATGTAATCAGACGGGCGGGCAAAAAACAAAATTTTCGATTTTTGCCGAATTCCCTTTTGCTACCGTTTATTATTATACCACATGTGGCGGAGTCAAATCAATACTTTTTTCCGAGTTTTAGAAAAAGACTTTTTTAGCCCTGTTTTTGATGTATTTTTCGCAGAAAAGAAGGGCTTTTCCCTGCTTTCTGTCGGGAGGCCTCATCCAGCCCTCCTCAGAGGGAGTTTACCCTGAAAAAAGGACCGGACAGGAGGCAAGGCAAGACGGGAAAATAGGGGCTTTTCGAAGAGGAAACGGGCTCAAAGGGAGGGTTTTTTGGACATCTGGACCGGCGAAGCGGCCGGAATGCCGATATTTCCACGAATTCGACGAAATCGTCCGCCGCGAAGGCCTTCCGGCCGGGGTATTCGTCAGAATAGGGCGGCCGGGGTCTCGCCGAGCTTTTTCTGGTCTTCCGGCCTTAGGCCCCAGCGGAGCTCGCCTTTGGGGTCCGAGAACCGGAAGTAATACCCCCAGCCCCCAGCCCCCTGGAGGACCTTGATCAGGACCTTGTTCCAGCCCTTTTTGAGGTTCGCGGAAAACCGGTCCTGGTCCGGCACGGCCGGCCGGTAGACCGGGTTTGTGTGGACGAGCTCGCCGTTGACCCAAACCCGGACCCCGTCGTCGCTCCCGAGAAGGACCGAAGCCTGCCGATCGTCCGGCGAAAGAACATAAACCAGCCCGTAGGCGAGAACCTGTTCGTTCGGCTTGACGAGCTCATCGAGCCGGACATACCCGGTGGGACCCGCCTGAATGGTCCTCCATCCGATCTCGACATCGTTTTTGCCCTTGTACTTTTTCGTGAGATCGGCCTCCTTTTCGGGAGGGTAAACGGTCTGAAGGTCGTTCATGTCCGCGGCCTGGAACGGCCCGATGAGGTTCCATTCCATGATGAAGCGGCGGGACGACGGATTGAGGCTCAGACCGACAAAGGCGATCTCCATGCCGGCGGCTTTTTCGTCCTTCCCGGCCGATTCGAAGAACAGGGAATTCTGTCCGGCCTCGAGAAGGATGTCCTTGAGGGTCAAAGCGGTGAGCTGGCCCTCCCTCGAGTAGCCTTCGCATGTCCCCAGGACCTCGAAAGTCCCTTCGGGGTTTTCGGGCGTCACCCGCTTCTTGAGGATGTGGAAGTTGCCAGAAGCTGGCCCCTTGAGAAAGTACAGGCTGACCGAGTAGAGGTCGCGGACCTCCGCCGAAAACCGGAGCTCCGCCTGGGTCCCCTCCACGGCCCCATCGGTCCTAAGGAGCGGGTAGCGGGTGCCCGACGCGTCGTAATAAGACGTCAGCGAGCTCGTCAGCCGGGGCGCCGAGAGCCGGAGCCGGGCTTCCCGGTCCTCAAAGACGGCCTGGCTTTCGGACTTGACCTCCTCCCACTTCGGGAAGATGAAGTTCTCCGGGGATTCAAGGGCGTAGGGGAGGCGTTTTTCGGGTCCGGGGAGGGCCGGGAAGGGAACATGAGGCTCGGTCTGGTACCAGTAGGCGACCGAGGAGTCGTAGTCCGAGCGGTCGTTCGCGTGGCCGTGCTCGATCGTCACCCGGATGGATTTCTTAAAAGGAATGGGATCGGGAATGTGGAACCTGTAGACCGTGGCCTTCGACCCGGGCTGGAAATCCTCTTCCTGGAGCGGGCAGCCGTAGAAAAGATTCTGGCTCTGGCGCATGCCCCAGGCGTCGGAGAAATAATCTTCCGAGCCCGTGCCGTGGAGGGAGGGGGCGGATTCCCCGTCGACATAGATCATGTCGTCCCCCTCACCCCACCAGCCCACGGTTCTCTGGAGAATGCTGAGGTTGCACCCGACGTAATGGCCGGCGCCCGCGGCGTCGAGGATGACGTAATTCTTGTCCCCGGTGCAGGGGAAGTCCTGCCGGTATTGGGCGTGGAAGTATGGAGCGTCCGGCCGGAGGCCGTCGAGCTCCCGGTAGTCGATGTAATAATAAAAGGCGTCGACGGGCTTCGTCCCCTCGTTGGTGACGGTGACGCGGCAGGACCAGCGGAAGGGCATGTACCAGTAGCAGTTCCGGGCCCGGCCTTCCGACGAACACGCGATCGGAAGAGAAGAAAGGTTCCGGTTGAGGCCGTGGCCGACACCGAAGAAATCGCCGATCGGGGCCTCGACCGAGGGGACGTCTTCGCCGTCCCAGTACACCCGGAGGACGATCTTCCGGCCGTAGAAGGCCTCGCCGGCGATGGTCACCCAGATGTGGTGGATGGCCGCCGGGCCCTTGATCTCGGCCAGGAGGGCCGTCTTTCCCGCTTCGATCGGGATCGAATCGTGGTTCCCGCCCGTGCGGTCATAGGAGGAGACCCTCTTGCTCCGGTAGTTCTGCTTCTCGCCGAGCTTGCCCAGCGTGTCCTGGCCCGTGAGGGCGGACAGGGAACACAAAGCCAGGACCAGAAGCCCGAGCGTCATTCGGACGGATGGACGGGCGGCGGAGTCGGCCAAGAGGGATTTGTTTCGCATGGTCATATCCTCTTCGGGAAATATACCAAAAAATCCCGACGGGAGTCTACCGGGCGACGGCCGGGCGATCCTTCAGCCAGCCGGTCCTGATCCGCGATTTCCGGTCGCGGCGGGTGTAGGGCTTGATGTCGAGGACGGGAGTGCCGTCGACGAGGTCGAGCCCCGAGACCTTGAGGACCGGCCCGTCCCTCGAGAGCAGGCGGACGACGCTCATCCCCAGCGGGTTGGGGCGGTGAGGGGAGCGCGTCGCGAAAACGCCGCGGGGCCGGGATTCTCCGGGCGGGACAGTCCTGAGCTTGAAGCCCGAGGCCCGGTGGAAAGCAAAAATGACAATGATGTGGGAAAAGCCTTCCAAGCTCTCGAGGGCCGGGGCGAATTCGTCGAAGACCGCGATCTCGCCCGCGACATGGTCGAGAAAACGGGGGGGCGCGAAAGCCGGCGGCGGCAGATCTTCGGGGTTTTTGAAGGGAGACCGGACGACACCCACCGGCTTGAGCAGGAAGCCTCCTGCCGGCGGGGCGGCCGGCCGGCTGCGGCGGACCCTATTCATTGACCAAGGTCAGCCATTTTTCGTACCGGGGCGTTTTCCCCGTGACGGCGGCCCTGTAGGCCGTGATCATCGCCTGGGTCACCGGACCGATCTTCCCGCCGCCGATGGAGCGCTCCGTCCGGGCCCCGCCGGGAACGGACGCGTCGATCACCCGGACGACCGGGATGACCTCGACGGCGGTGCCGCTGAAAAAGGCCTCGTCGGCGCCGAAGAGGTCCTCCTTGGTCAGCGGGCCCACGGCGGTCTTGTACCCGGCGTCTCGGGCGATCTCGAGCAGGCTCGTCCGGGTGATGCCCTCGAGGACGGACTCGCTCCGGTCGTTCGTGCGGAGGACCTTGTCCTTGACGAGGAAGATGTTCTCCCCGGGGCCTTCAGCGATCCGGCCCTCAATGTTCAGAAAGATGGCCTCGTCGCAGCCCTGGGCCCGGGCTTCGAGCCCGTTGATCGTGGACTGGACGTAGATCCCGCCCAGCTTGGCGGCCATGTTCAGCTGGCTGTGATGGACGCGGCGCCAAGGGCCGATGTAGCCGCTGGTCCCCTGGCCGGCCTTCTCGCCGAGGTAGGCCGCCCACTCCCAGGCGCCGATGACGAGCTCGACCGGGCAGGCCCGGGGCACCAGGCCGAGGTTCCCGTACGAATAGAACAGGAGGGGCCGGATATAACAGCTCTCCAGGCGGTTTTCCCGGAGGGTCAGCTTGATGGAACGGATGATCTCGTCCTTCGAATAAGGGGACTCCATCTTGGCCACGGAGGCGGAGAGGAGGAAGCGGTCGATGTGCTCGGGGAGGCGGAAGACGGCCGGTCCTTTGGCCGTGGAATAGGCCCGGATGCCTTCGAAGACGGAGGTCCCATAGTGCAGGGCGTGCATCATGGGATGCATGAAGCCCTCCGACCAGTCATAGAACTTGCCGTTCAACCAGTACTTGCCGGCCTTGGGGAAATTGGCATTGTCATACATGTCTGACTCCTTGAGGGCGGATGGATGCGATGAAGGCGGGGGAAGATCGATCAAGGCTTTCGCGCCGTTCGCCGAGGGCAACTTCACAGGTGAAGAAGGCACAACCTCATGTATCGATCTTGAGATTGATCGGGGACCTGTTTAAAAATGAATGCTAGCATACATCAAGGTCGAAGTAAAGCCGAGCGTCATCCCGGCCCGTAGAACGTTTTTCGGCCGTGGCGGACGGAACTGATCTTTCCGGACTCGAGAAGGCGGCCGGCAGCCTTGAGAACCTCGTCCCGGTCTCTGCCGAGCGCGGCCGAAATGTCTTCGGCCGTCACCGGCCGCCGCTCCACCATGGCGACGATCGCGGCCTCCAAGCTGCCCGCCTCTCGGGGTTGCCGTCGCCCGGCAAAGGCCGCGACGATCTCAGCCCTCTTCCCCAGGGCCCGGCGGACCCTTTCGAGCTCCCGGGCCGTCAGCGGGCGGGCCGATCGTTCGGCGGGAGGGCGGACAACGGTGTTGAGATGGACCCGGTCCGGGTCGATCGTGGCGATCGCCTTTTTCAGAGCCCGGATGTGGGCCGGCGAATCGTTGACGCCCTTGACCAGCATGACCTCGAGCCAGAGCCGGCCCTGGAACTCCCGCCGGAACCGGGCCAGACCTTCGATCACCCTGGCCGCTTGGAAAGAGGGGTGGGGACGGTTGACCTTCCGGAACAGGGCGGCCGTGGCGGCGTCCAAGGACGGTGCCACGACATCGGCCAGCCGAAGCTCGGCGCGGACGTCCCGACGGGTGAGGAGCGTGCCGTTGGTCAGGACGGCGACCGGAACCCGGGTCATTCTCTTAATGCCCCGGATGAGAGGCCCCAGGTTCCTGTTCAGGGTCGGCTCCCCGGAGCCGGAGAAAGTGATGTGGTCCACCCCCGGACATGCAGCCAGCGCCTCCCGGACCTGGGCCAGGACTTCACGGACCGAAAAATAGGCCTGGCGCCGGCTTGTTGTCCGGCCGGCGGAACCGAGCTGGCAATAAACGCAGTCGAGGCTGCACGTCTTATGGGGCAGGATGTCCACGCCCAGGGAAAACCCCAGCCGGCGGGAGGGGACCGGGCCGTACACGAACCGGCGCTTTCCGGCCTTCCGCCTGACGGCCCGCACCGCCGGTCTCCTCAAGCCCTGTCCTTGTACGTCTGGATGAACATCCGGAGGGAGCGGTCGTAGGTCTTCTCGACACCGTCCGGGAACAGGCAGGCCGGAAGCTCCTTGTGGCTCCAATGGTAGGCCAGGCACTCGCAGCAGACCCCCTTGCGGCTGCAGGGCTCCCAGCTGCAGTTGCAGTGGGCCAGGTTCTTCTTGCTGTTGCATTCTCTCATGCGGCGGTCTCTCTATAAAGGATTCTTCCTTATTATAAGAGAGCCGGGCGGGAAACAGGAGCACTATTTTTGGCCGGCAGTTTCATGGATGGCTGAAGCGATAAAAGGAAGATGCGCGGGGGGTGTTCCCGGAGGAAGTCGAGAGATTCATGGCGTATGAAAAGGACTGCGGGGATTGACCGAGATGTGCTGGAGCGGCTTAGTCCTCCAGAAGAAACGATTCGGGAACAGCGCGAATAACCCCGCCCTCGAGTGAAGGCCGTCCTTGAAGCCCGAAATTGCGCTCCTGACGCGTTTCGTGTATCATACGAGAATTCAACGGCTTAATGAGGAAAATTCATGAGGAAAACCAAGCCGAGGTACACGGATAAAGAAGCGGAGGCCGGCCTCCGGGCCAAGCTCCCGGCGATCGAGACGTTCCGGAACCAGTTCCCGGATTATGAGATCACGATCGAGGTCCCGGAGTTCACATCGGTCTGCCCCAAGACGGGTCTCCCTGATTTCGGGACGATCGTCGTCCGCTATATCCCCGACCGCAGGGTCCTGGAGCTCCGATCGTTGAAGGAATACCTCCTGGCCTACAGGAACCTCGGCATCTTTTACGAAAACGTGGTCAACCGGGTCCTCGAGGACATCGTCCGGGCCTGCCGGCCGAAGAGCGCCTCTGTGACCGGCGAGTTCAACCCCAGGGGCGGGATCCAGTCGGCCGTCGAGGCCCGCTACCCCCGTCCCGGCTCCCGGAAGCGCTGAGGACCTCCGCCCTTTCCCCCAGGACCAGCAACATCGGCCCAAAGAGAACGCCCCTATGATCGAACTGAGGAACGGCGCGAAGATCGGGAAGACAGACCTCCTGATGCTCATGACCGTCCTCTTCTGGGCGGTCAACCTGTCCGTGATCAAGATCGGACTGCGGGAGCTCACCCCTCACGCCTTCAACGCCATCCGGCTGACGATCGCCTCGCTCGTCTACCTCGGCCTTCTCGCCTTCGGCCGCGGCAAGCCCGCCCTGGCCAAGGGTGACGGCTGGAAGGCGGTCGGCCTGGGAATCCTGGGGATCACCGCCTACCAGCTCTTCTTCATCCAGGCCATCAGCCGGACGAACGCCTCCACGGCCTCGGTGGTCATGGCCACAAGCCCCATTTTCATCGCCCTTCTCAGCACGGCCATGGGCCAGGAGCGGGTCCATTGGGCGGGCTGGATCGGGATCCTCATCTCTTTCGCCGGTTTCTTCCTGGTCATCGCCAGCGCGAACGGCGGGTCCGTCTTCAACGGGAACGGGATGCGCGGGGCGGTCCTCATCATCCTTGCCAACATCTGCTGGGCCGCGTACACGGTTTTTTCCAAGCCCGTCCTCGAGCGGAACTCTCCGGTCCGACTGGCGGCCGTGGGCACGGCGGCCGGCACCTTCCTTTATCTTCCGTTCACGGTGAAGGAGGTGGCCGCGGTCGAATGGCACAAGATCTCCTGGGCGGGCTGGGGGGCGGTCCTTTACTCGGGCCTCATCGCGATCGTCCTCTGCTTCATCATCTGGTACTATTCGCTCCGGGAGGTCGGGAGCTCCAAGACGGGGATCTACAGCAACCTGACCCCGATCTTCGCCGTGGCCTTCGCGGGCCTCTCCCTCGGAGAACATTTCTCGAGGAGCGAAGCCGTTGGCTCGGCCGTCGTTCTCGCCGGGGTCTACCTGACGCGTTCGGGATACCGGTTCTTCGAGCGCCGGGCCGCCCCCTAAATTTTGTTTGATATTCCGGGCCCGAATTCTTAGAATGGAACGAGGCGGACGATGCTCATCGAGATCTTCAAGTCCCTGCGCCCCCAGCAATGGATCAAGAACTTTTTCATCTTCGCCCCGCTCATTTTTTCCCAGAACATCTTCAACCGTCCCCTCCTGCTCAAGACCATCGAGGCCTTCGCGGCGTTCTGCCTGGTCTCGAGCGCCCACTACATCTTCAACGACCTCCGCGACCTCGAGGAGGACCGGTGCCACCCCGTCAAATCCAAGCGGCCCCTGGCCTCGGGCCGGCTCCGGAAGGGGACGGCGGTCGTCGCCCTCCTCGTCATCGGCGCCGCCGGGCTCGCCCTGGCCGCCGCGATCAACCTCCCGTTCCTGATCATCGCGGCTGGCTATCTCGTCCTCCAGACCGCGTATTCGATGTGGCTCAAGCACGTCGTCATCCTGGACGTCTTCGTCGTCGCAGCTGGCTTCCTCATCCGGGTGGTCGCCGGGGGGCTGGCCATCAAGGTCCAGATCTCGTCGTGGCTCCTCATCTGCACCATTCTCCTCGCGCTCTTCCTGGCCATGGGCAAGAGGAGGTACGAGCTCGTCCTCCTCGACAAGGACGCGGCCAGCCACCGGCCGATCCTCAAGGAATACAACACCTATCTCCTGGACCAGATGATCTCCGTGGTCACGGCCTCGACGCTGCTGGCCTACTGCCTTTACACGATCTCCGCGGAGACGGTCGCCAAGTTCGGAACACGGAACCTCATCTTCACCGTCCCCTTCGTCCTTTACGGGATCTTCCGCTACCTCTACCTTATCCACCAGAAGGCGGAGGGCGGGACGCCCGAGGCCCTGATCATCCACGACAGGCCGCTCCTCCTCGATATTTTCCTGTGGATCGTGGCCGCGGCCCTGATCCTTCACTTCAAATGAGGCGAGAATGACCCGGGCCAAAGTCGCCGTCCTCAAAACGAGCCCCGCGACCGTCCTCGACGATTACCGGAGGCTGATGGAGCTGGCCGATTACCGCCGGTTCCTGCCGAAGGACCGCGACACCCTGATCAAGCTCAACCTTTCCTGGACGAAATATTTCCCGGCCTGCTCGAGCGAACCCTGGCAGGTCGAGGGCGTCGTCCGGACCCTCCTGGAAGACGGCTTTTCCAGGGATAGGCTATTCCCCATCGAGAACAAGACGGTCGTGACCAATCCGCGGAAAGGCGCCCGCAATAACAAGTGGCTGCCCGTCCTCGAAAGATACGGCCTCACATTCACGCCGCTGCCCGACGTCGAATGGACGGTCCATGAATTCCGGGACCCCCTGCTCAAGCTGAGCGAGATCTTCCCGGAGGGGATCCAGATCCCGAAGATGTTCCTCGGCAAGAGCATCCTCCATCTCCCGACGGTCAAGACGCACGGCCACTCGACAACGACGGGCGCGGTCAAGAATGCCTTCGGAGGGCTCCTCAAGGAGGTCCGGCATTACGCCCACAAGTATATCCACGAGGTCCTGGTGGACCTCCTCATTATGCAGCGGGAGCTCCACCCCGGGCTTTTCTGCGTTATGGACGGGACGGTCTGCGGCGACGGCGCCGGCCCGCGGACCATGGTCCCCTGCGTCAAGAACCTGATCCTCGCCAGCGGTGACTCGCTGGCCGTCGACGCGGTCGCCGCCCGGATCATGGGCTTCGAGCCGATGAGCATCCCCTTCATCCGGATGGCCCACGAGCGCGGGCTCGGCGTCGGCGACCCGGCGGAGATCGAGATTGCCGGCGAGGATGTCACGGGGCTCGACTTCGGCTTCAAGACGCGGCGGAGCTTCGTCATCTGGGGCGATCAGATGATCCGCAAGGGGTTCCTGAGATCGCTGGAGAAGGTCCTTCTCCACTCCCCGCTCGTCTTCTGGGCCCCGCTCGCCAGCAACGTCTATCATGACCTTCTGTGGTACCCGACGATCGGCCGGCGCCGCATCCGGAAGTTCATGAAGACGGAGTGGGGCGCCCTCTGGAAGCGGTATTAGACCTCCGGCCGTTCTTTTAAAGGTCGCGGACTCGAAGGGAGATTCTGTAAAAACAATAAGGTCGAAGGGTCCTGTCCCGGTGCGTCTGTTAGAGAGGCCTCGGGGATGACCTCCAATCCAGAGCGCGGTTTTTAACGCCGTTCCCTCAGTGCTCTTTCTCGGCGTCTGCGGAACTCGCTCAACGATCTCTTGATGGTCCTTTGCCGGTTCTTGCTCAGACATCCTCGCCGCCCTCAAAAGAGGGGACCCTCAAGAAAGAGTCCCCTCTTTTGAGGATTCCCTCGAAAAACGCTTCGAGAAGGCTAAACCGCGCATGACGTTCCGGCCATTCCCCTCAACCCCTCTTGATGCACCGGGCCCCCCGTCCCTTCAACATTGCTGAGAGAGGCGTCCTCCCTGCGTCCGCTGATTTATTGAAAACAATTCCGGATGGAAAACCGGTCTATCGGGCTTCTGCCGTCTCCCCGGAATCAACATGCCCGCCGAGAAGGAACACTGCCTGGGAAATCAGATGCTTTATTTCAGATCATAGATCTTGTGGAGCTGGACGGAGACGCGGATGTTTTCGAGGCCCTGGCGCGTCGTTTCTTCCAGGAGCTTCAGCGCTTTCCGCCTGCTCCAGAGTGTGTTGCTTTGGGGTTGGAGGATGATCGGAGTCGAAGGAGGGAAGGCCCGGCGAACGGAACGCACCCGATCGCCTGTCAGATCGCGGCTGACGACGAGTTTCACCTCCCTCGCCTTTTTCTTGAAGCCCGGGTGGAACGCATAAGCCGGGGGTTTCGGGGATAGCGTGTACCAATCAGCGGACGGGGCCGGCTCGAACGTGCCGTTCGTTTCGACCTGGATGAAAAGTCCTTGCCGCCGCAGCTCCCGGACAAGGGGGCCGATGTCCTGAGCCAGCGGCTCGCCGCCCGTCAGGCAGACCCAGCGGGCCGGCCAGCCTCGCCAGAGCTTGCGGACCTCGCCCGCGATCTCGGCGACCGTTCTCTCGCGACCGCCCCCCCAGGCGCGTTTCGTATCGCAGAAAGCGCAGCTCAGGTTGCAGCCGGCGAGGCGGACGAAGAGAGTCGGCTCCCCCTGGCGGAGCCCCTCGCCCTGGACGGAGGCGAACGCCTCAATCGTCTTCAGCGTACGTGGCCGACGCATCCTCGGATTCCCAGACCGTCACGGCCCGGACGGGATAAGATTTCTTGAGCTCGCCGTAGAGGTGGCGGGCCAGGTTCTCGGCGGAAGGATTGAAGGGATACGTATCGTTGAGGAGCGTGTGATCGGGGAGGACCGCGGCCAGCTTTTCCTTGACTTGGGTGAAGTCGATCCCGATCCCGGTTGCGTCGAGCTCGCCGGCCCTGATCTCGACCTCGACCTGGAACGTGTGGCCGTGGACCTTTTCGCACTTCCCCTTGTATCCTTCCAGATAGTGGGCGGCGGAGAACCTGTCCCTGACTTTGAGCGTCCAGCTCATGGTCTTCCTCCCTTCCGGAGCCTGGCGATGAGCGGGTCGTCGCGGCCGACCTCTTTCCAGGCGGCGCGCCGCAGGAGGCAGGACGAACACGTCCGGCACGGCGCCTCGCGGCCCGCGTAGCAGGAGACCGAGGTCGAATAATCGGCTCCGAGCGCCAGCCCCCTCCGGATGATTTCGGCCTTGCTCAGGCCGAGGAAGGGCGCGAGGACGCGGGTCTTCGGGCCGCCGAAAGCGACCGCCGTCCCGAGGTTGATGGCCCGTTCCATGGCCCGGACGAACTCCCTCCGCGTGTCCGGGTAGTCGGGCGAATCGATGACATGAAACCCGCAGACCAGGTCCCGCACGCCCCGCGCCTCCGCCCAGGCCGCCGAGATGGCCAGGAATATGCCGTTGCGGAAGGGGACATAGGTCGCGGGGGGCCCGCTCGGCAGCCGCGTGGATCTCTTGAGGCGAGGGAGGCGGATGGAGGGATCGGTCAGGGCCGACCCGCCGATCTGGCTCAGGTCGACCTTAAGGACCGTCCAAGCCAGCCCGAGCTTCCGGACGAGCCGCCCGGCCAGCCGGACTTCCACCCGGTGCCGCTGGCCGTAATCGAAGGTCAGAGGAGAGACCTTGTCGTATCGCTCGAGCGCCCAGTAGAGGGCGGTCGTCGAATCGATCCCGCCCGAAAACAAGACGGCACAGGATTTCACGTTGATCGGCTCCGCCCCGATGATAGATGACAACCACGCCTTTTTCAAGCGGCGGGGTTTGCCGGGCGATGGGCGCGTTTTTCGGAGGGACTCCCTCCGAGTCCGCTTCCTCCAGAAGGAACGATTCGGGACCGGGGTGAAGAACCGTGAATGGGAGAGGATGCCCCAAGGCCATGATCTGGGACACTGCCGGGACAGGACCCGTCTGACCATTTGACACTCGGCGGGCCGGATGGTATATCTTGAATTTCCAATCATGGACAAGCACCCCATCGAACAAGGCATCGAGGACGTCGTCAAGACATACGAGCTCCTCGATCGGGTCCGCCTCGGCCGCGACATCGTCATCCGCGATGACCAGCTCGGGCGCGAAGCCCTCCTCGACACGGCCCGGGCCGCCCGGACGAAGGGGATCGGGGTGAGCCTGCTCGACACGGGACGGTTCGAGGCGAGCGACCTCGAATGGCTGATCCGGGAAAAGGTCCGCTGCTACACTTCCGACGAGGCCCGGCCGGGCGAGGCGGAACTCGCCAGGCTCCTGAAGGCCTGCCGGGATTCCGGATCGTTCCTCGCTTACCTCCACAACGGCCCGATCGGGCCGGATGCCGGCGCGGAAAGGCTTTCCCAGTCCGCGCTCCGGAGCCTCGCCGCCTCCGGGATGGACGTCCATCTCTCGAACCGGGATCATCCCCGGGACCTCAGTGCCCTGGCGGAGCTCGCGGAAAGCGCAGGCAACGGCCGCGGCTACTTCGTTTATTATCACCATGGCCCTTTGGCCCCCGGCCTGACGGAGCTCGCTTCGCACGGTGCCTGGGTCCATTTCTCGGACCGGAGCCTCGCCGCCGGCGCGCCGACCGAACTCGGCCTCGGCGTCATCCGGGCCGCTCGGGCGGCCGGCTCCCGGGCGGCCGTGTACGTGCGGGCGGGCCTGCCGCTTCCCGTCCTCGAAAGCCTGTTCGACGCCGGCGCCGTCCTCTCCTTCCAGACGCCGCCGAGCGACCGCCAATCGCTCCAGAAGCCCATCGAGCGGAGAGCGCTCAGAAGGAAGCTTCCCCTCCGGGCCTTCTATCTCTCCACGGTGTTCCTCCCTTAGGGCAAGCCGGAAGAATGGGGAGCAGGCCCGCTCCCATCCGATCCATCGAGGAAAAAATGGATCTGAGCCTGACCCGGCCCTTCGCGAAACAGGCACGTTCCGTTACAATATATAAACGATGACCGATAGCTTCGGCCGCGCGCTGCCGCTCTGGACCTTCGTTCCCTTCGTGGGACTTCTTCTGTCCATCGCCCTGCTCCCCCTGCGGGCCCCGCGATTCTGGGAGCGGCACCGGAACAAGGCGCTGGTCGCGGCCCTCTGGTCCCTCCCCATCGCCGTCCTGCTCCTCCTCCGCGCGCCGCGCGAGCTCCTCCTCTCGGCCAAGGATTACGCTTCGTTCGTGATCCTCCTCGCGGCCCTATTCGTCATCTCCGGCGGGGTCGTCGTCCGCGGCGACCTCCGGGCGACCCCTCTCGTCAACACGGCCTTCCTCCTCATCGGCGCCATCCTGGCCAACTTCGTGGGGACGACCGGAGCCAGCATGCTCCTTATCCGGCCCCTGCTCCAGACCAATCGCGAGCGGCATCGCACGGCCCATGTCCCGATATTTTTCATCTTCCTGGTCTCGAACATCGGCGGCTGCCTGACGCCGCTCGGTGACCCGCCGCTCTTCATGGGCCTTCTCAAGGGCGTCCCGTTCTTCTGGACGCTTCGCCTCTTGCCGGTCTGGGCGCTCACGGTCGGGGCCGTCCTCCTCGTCTTCTTCGTCCTCGACAGCTATCAATACGATCGGGAAACAATGAAAGACCTCATCCGCGACCGCGAGCGCGTCGTGCCGCTCCGCGTGAAGGGGACCTTGAACTTGGCCTGGGTCGCCGGGGTCGTCGGGGCGATGTTCTTTCCGTTCCCGGCCCGGGAAGGGGCCCTCATCCTCATGGCCGGACTGTCCATCGTCACGACAAAAAGATCGCTGAGGGAGGAGAACCGGTTCGCCTACGGCCCCATCCTGGAGGTCGGCATCCTCTTCGCCGGGATCTTCGTGACCATGGTCCCGGCCCTTCTCATCCTCCAGACCCGGGCTGCGGGACTGGGGATGACGAGGCCGTGGCAGTTCTTCTGGGCCACGGGAGGGCTCTCCTCGTTCCTCGACAACGCGCCGACGTATCTCGCATTCTTCGCGCTGGCCCAGGGGCTCGGGCTCGGCGGCGTTCCGGCGGGGATCCCGCCGCTCATTCTCAAGGCCATCAGCGCCGGGGCCGTTTTCATGGGAGCTAACTCCTACATCGGGAACGGTCCCAATTTCATGGTCAAGTCAATCGCCGAGAGCTATAAGTACAGGATGCCGTCGTTCTTCGGCTACATGGCCTATTCGGGAGCGGTCCTCATCCCTCTCTACATCCTCGTCACGGTCGTCTTCTTCCGGTGATCCGAACGGACGTTCCGACGATCCTCGTCTTCGAACGAAACTCAGGACCGGCCGCCGCCGATCTTTGTTCATCGCCGGCCGTCCGGTTTTGGAGAGGCGCGCAGACGCGCGGATCTGACACTACTAATGGTGCCGATTTTCTTCTTCTCTACAAAAAAAGGTGGCTCATACGGAGAAAAAACTTGACAATTCGTGAAATTGGACTATATATAGAATGAATTTTTGTTTCGGAGAATGGTGAAGAACGAAACTCAGGACATTCCCATGTTGACAGCACAGGGAACGTACGAGAATTTGAGTTGAAGGATCAAGAGCGATGAAAGTAGCTTTGCTTTGCAGCTCGAAATCGGGAATGGAAGCGACGCTCTTTCGTCGCCCCGACGAACGACGGGACGAGGAGGACGAGCCTCCACCGCCACCGGACCTGCTCGCGGAATGCGATTCCGACGAGACCATCTCCGCCGTTGAGCAGGTCCTCCAGGAACGATATCAGGTCTTCCGCATCGAGTCCGATGAAAAGGCCTATGCCCGCCTGAAGCGGCTCAAGCCCCACCTCGTGTTCAATATTTCCGAGCGGCTCTTCGGGGCGAACCGCGAGTCGGACATCCCCACGGTCTGCGAAATGCTGAACATCCCCTACACGGGCTCGGACCCGCTGACCCTGGGCATCTGCCTCGACAAATCGCGGGCCAAGGAGATCCTGTCCTTCCACCGGATCCCGAACCCCCCGTTCTGGATCATCGAATCGCCCGGGGATGTCCCGAGCGGTATCCGGCTCCCGGCGATCGTCAAGCCGCTCTTCGAAGGCTCGAGCAAGGGGATTAAGAACAACTCCCTGGTCCGGACGGCCGCGGAGCTCCACGAGCGCGTCAACGAGGTCATCGCTCTTTACCAGGAGCCCGCGATCGTCGAGCGGTTCATCGGCGGGCGGGAGTTCACCGTCGGTGTCCTCGGGAACTATCCGAACCACGAGATCCTGCCCATCGTCGAGATCGACCACGGCCAGCTCCCCGCCGGCGCGGCGCCGATCTATTCGTACGAGGCCAAGTGGATCTGGGACACGCCCGCGAGCCCTCTCGAGATCTTCAAGTGCCCGGCCGAGACGTCCGCGGACCTGAAAAGGAAGATCGAGACGATCGTCACCAAGACCTGCGCCGTCCTCCGCATCCGGGATTGGTGCCGGATCGACGTCCGGCTCGATGAGAAGGGGGAGCCCAACATCCTTGAGGTCAACCCCCTGCCGGGCATCCTGCCGAACCCCGAGGACAACTCCTGCCTCCCCAAGGCGGCCCGGACGGCGGGGTATTCGTATTCGGACCTGATCCACCGGGTCGTGGATGAAGCCGTGCAGCGCTGCGCTCTCCGGACGACCCGCGTCCGGCCCACGGTCGCCGAGAGGCCGGCGGTCCAGGCAGCTCGAGCATGAACCCTCCATCCCACGTCGGGATCGTCTTCAACGCCTTCGAACCGAGACCCACGGGGACGGGCGAGCGCCTGTCCGAGGAGTCCGTGGCCGAGATGGCCCAGCAGGTCAACGAGGCGGTCAAGACCCTGGGATGCAGGACGACGCTCATCCCGCTCCAGCGGAGCCTTCTCAATTTCCTCAACCGGGTCAAGGAGGAGAACCCCGACGTCCTCGTCAATCTCTGCGAGGGCTTTTTCGGCCGGCCCCAGTGGGAATCCAACGTCGCCGGCATCTTCGAGCTCCTGGGGATCGCCTTCACCGGCAACCAGTCGAAGACGCTGGCCATCTGCCAGGACAAGCACAAGGCCAAGGCCGTCCTCCGGTCATGCAGCCTGCCGACGGCGTCGGCCCAGCTCATGTTCTTGGCCGGGCAGCCGCTCGAGCTCAAGTTCCCGATCATCGTCAAGCCGAATTCCGAGGACGCGAGCCTCGGCATCTACCCCGAGTCCGTCGTCCACGACGAGGAGAGTTTCCGCCGCCAGGTCCAGCGCGTGCTCGACAACTACCATCAGCCGGCCCTGGTCGAGCCGTACATCGACGGGCGGGAGTTCAACGTCTCGGTGATGGAGAACACGTCGGTCGTGCCGCTGCCGGTTTCCGAGATCGACTTTTCCCAGATGCCCAAGGGGATGCCCAAGATCTGCGGCTACGAGGCGAAATGGTTCGAGGACCATCCGCTCTATCAGAAGACGCCGCCGATCTGCCCCGCGCCCATCGAGGATGAGCTCCGCCAGAAGCTCCAGGCCGTGGCGGTCGAAGCTTTCGTGACCATGGGCTGCCAGGATTATGCCCGCGTCGATTTCCGCATGGACACCAAGGGCCGGATCTTCATCCTCGAGGTCAACCCGAACCCCGACATCAGCCTCAATGCCGGATACGCCCGGGCCCTGACGGCGGCGGGCATCGAATACGCGGCCTTCTGGAAGACGATGCTCCAGAACGCCATGAAGAGAAGAGAAACGAATGATCCGTCCGCTGCAGCCGCAAGATAAAATGCCGGTCCTCGACCTCATCCGGGCCACGGGGATGTTCACGCCCGCCGAGGTCGACGTGGCCGAGGAGCTCATCGACATCTGTCTCGGCGTCCCGGAACAGGAGGATTACCGGGTCGTCGTCATCGAGAGCGAGCGGAAGCGTATTGCCGGGTATCTGACATGGGGGCCGACCCCGCTCGCCGAAGACGCCTACGACCTGTACTGGATGGCGGTTTCGCCGGCGGAGCAGGGGAAGGGGCACGGGAAGGCGCTCGTCCGGTGGCTCGAGGCCGAGGTCCTGAAGATCGGCGGCCGGATGATCATCATCGAGACCTCGTCGCAGCCCAAGTACCACCCCACGCGGCAGTTCTATATCAACCTGGACTACAAGGAAGTCGCCCGGATCCCTGATTATTACAAAACGGGCGACGATCGCGTCATTTACGCGAAATATTTTCGGTAAGTAAGGAGTCTTGAGGAGATGGACGACTGGCAACGTTTGCTTCAGGGCAGTCTCAGGAAGCCTGAGGAGATCGCCCGTACGTTCGGACTCGATCTGGAGGAGGTCAAGCGGATCGCCCGCGTGTTCAAGATCCAGATCACTCGCCATTACGCCAGTTTGATCAAGGAGAAGGGCGACGCCATGTGGCGTCAGATGGTCCCCGACCCGGCCGAGCTCAAGGAGAACACCGGGGATGCCGACCCCCTGCTCGAGGATGAAGATTCGCCGGTGCCCGGGATCGTCCACCGCTATCCCGACCGGGTCCTGTTCCTCGTCTCGCACAGCTGCGCCTCCTACTGCCGGTTCTGCACGAGGAAGAGGAAGGTCGGAGACCCCTCGAAGATCCATCCGCGCTACCTCGAAGGCGGGATCGAGTATATCCGGGCCCACCCGGAGGTCCGCGACGTCATCATCTCGGGCGGCGACCCGCTCATGCTCAGCGACCGGAAGATCGAGAACATCCTCAAGGCCATCCGGGCCATTCCCCACGTCGAGATCATGCGCATCGGGACCCGGGTGCCGTGCGTCCTGCCGCAGCGGATCACGGAGAAGCTCGTGGCGATGCTTCGCAAGTACCACCCGCTCTACGTCAATGTCCACTTCAACCATCCCGACGAGATCACGCCCGAAGCGACGAAGGCCCTCGCCATGCTGGCCGACGCGGGCATTCCGCTCGGGAACCAGACCGTCCTGCTCAAGGGCGTCAACGACGACCCGCAGACCATGAAACGGCTGATGCAGAAGCTCCTCGCGGCCCGGGTCCGGCCGTACTATATCTACCAGGCGGACTACGTGAGCGGGACGGAGCACCTCCGGACGACGGTCGAGAAGGGGCTCGAGATCATGGACGCCCTAAGAGGCTGGACGTCCGGCATGGCCGTTCCGTATTATTGCATCGACGCGCCGGGAGGCGGCGGGAAGATCCCCCTCATCCCGAACTACGTCCAGTCGATCAACGACGAACAGGTCGTGATGCGGAACTACGCCGGCGAGGTCTTCGTCTACCCGCAGACCAAATCGAAGGCCCAACGGAAACCGCGGCCGGCCTCCCCGCCGTGTTACGACCTCGACGGTCCGCCCCTCCCGTAATCAAGAAGGGATCAAACCTCCTCAGCCGCCCTTGGCGCCAGCCAGGTACGCGGCGAGCCCCGTGGTCCTGACGATCTCCAGCGCCTCGTCATGGCTGACGGCGCGCATCTGCTTCAGGGATTCCAGGATCCGGATGATGGAGAAGGCGACCTCGGCCGTCTGCCCGGCCTCTTTCTGCCGGCTTCCCAGATAGGCGATCGAATCGAACAGGACCGCGTTGGCCTCGCCATAGGAGATCTGCTTCCGCCGGCCGTAAGCCCTGCCCCACGCCGCCTGCCCCAGGACGTCATTCACGTGGGACTGGATGAGATAGGTCGCGCGCCCGACAAGCTTTAGGTTCGACGGGCTGACGTTGGTCATGGTGTTCCCGATGACCTTGCCGAGCTTGGCCATGACCGCCGTCGAATGGGCGTTGAGGACCATCTTGACCGCGACCTGCCCGTTCAGGCCGAAGGGATCGCCGGGCCCGGACGCCGGGACCTGGACGAGGACGACCCGGAGAGCGTCCGGCTTGCCCTTATAGGCCCGTTGGACCTGATCTTCGAGCCTCGCGGCCGCCTTGGGATCCCCGTCCGTGACGAGAAGGACGGCCAGGTTCATTCCGTCCCCGGCAAAGAGGTCCATGAAGCGCCGGAAATAGGACCCTTTGTTTTGGAATTCCATCGCCTCGGGCGCGAGGGCGACGAGGACCCCTAGGTCGCCGGACTTCGGCCCCCGGCTTTCCCGGTTCGACGCGGAGAAGGAAAGATCGTAGAGGTCCTGCTGGTCGTCCCCCGCCTTTTTCAGGCTCTCGAGGGCCGCCCGCCGGAGGTAGGGATCGTGGATCTTCTCTTCGAAGGGAGCCTGGTAAGACTCCGCGGCGAGGCCCCGGAAAGGCCTTCCCAGGAAAGCCCGCCAGGCGTCCCGGGGCGTCTCCGCCCCCGTCCAGACCTGGGTCCAGCATTTTCGGCGGGTCTCCCTGACGGTGTCGAGCGGATAGAGCCGGAAGGTGGGGCTTCGCTCGGTGCTGTCGATAAAGACGGTGATCAGGCCCTTTTGCGCGAAATAAGTTGAGAAAAAGCCGTCGCCATAAGTTTTGGCCTCGATGTCCGTGAGCCTGGCGACTTCGGGCAGCGCCGCCCGCGTCGCCTCCAGGACTGAGGTGAACTGCTTGAGTTTGGCCCCGATCTCGAACCGTCCCTCGAAGCCCAGCCGGGCCATATCCCCGGGCGAGAGGAACCGCCCCAAAAGCCTCGCCGCCGCGGCCTCGAGGATGGTCCCGACAACGTACGTCTCGATGGTCGTGGCCTGCATCCGCGTCGAGCCGGCGATCGCCTGCGGCCCGGTCGTCAAGTTGATCTTCGTGATCCCGGCTTCCTCTAGGACCTTCCGGCTCCTCTCGAAGGGACGGAGCTTCTCCTCCGGGTTGTTGTCGACGAAATAGAGGCTCTTCCGGCTTGCCGCCGGGTCGTATCCAGGCTGAGCCGTCCACTGCTCGTGGGCCCCTAAGATGGTGCCGATGACCGAGGAGGTCTCTCCGCCCTCGGTCACGCAGATGACGACGTCCCCGCGGGCGATCCCCCTGTCCCGGAGCTGGAGGCGCCCGATGAGCTGGAGGTCCTCGAAACCCTCGAGGGAGCTGATGAGGGCCCGGTCCCCGCCCGTCATCTCGCCGATGAGCTCGTCTTCGATCGCCCCTGACAGGCCCCCGGCGAGCTTGGGCCAGATCTTTTCCTCCGCCCTGACCTTCCGCCAGAAAGGACGCCAGAAAGAGCTTTCCATCTGCTTGGCCAGCCGGCCCGTGGCCCCGCATCCATAAATATAAACCTTCCTCTTGGCCAGGATCGCGGCCTCGACGGCCGCCGCGGCCCGGTCAAGAGTCGCCGTATCGGCCGCCATGGCCTCGAGCTTCGCCCGGACATCATCGTCAATGGCCGACAGCATCCTGAGCCCGGCCAGCGTGTCCTTTTGGATCCGCTCGCCGAGGTCCCACGTTTTTTGGTGGCGCTGCTCCGTGAGCAAAGTGTGAAGTTGGAATTGGGCCTTGTTCCGGACATAGTCGACGGATTCGGGCGACGGCTCGATCATCAGAAGCTTCAGAAGGCTCGTTGCCTCTTCTTGGCCCGGCGCCTGCTGCCCCGGATGTCCGGCCGGGGGGCCCGGCGCGGCCGTTGACCCTGGAAAGGGCAAGAGGAGAGCGAGCGTCAGCAGGGCGAGGAGGCCTCTCCCCCCCGCGCCCCTGGCCGTCATGATTTTTTTCCGTATTGATGTTCGTCGTCGAGGATGTCGCGCTCCTGCCAGTCCCGGATCCACTCGTCGATGCGGAAGACTCTGGCCTGACCGTCCTCGGTCGAGCAGACGACCCGGTTGAGGCCGGCGTTGATGATCATTTTCTTGCAGATATAACAGGGGAAGGCGTCGATCGGCTTGTCGATGCCGGGCGCGCTGCCGTAGATGTACATGTCTCCGCCGAGGAGGCTGACCCCGGCCCGGGCCGCGTTGATGATGGCGTTCTGTTCGGCGTGGACGCTCCGGCAGAGCTCGTACCTCTGGCCGTGGGGGATGCCGAGCTTGTCCCGGAGGCAGAAGCCGTGCTCGAGGCTGTCCTTGGTCTTGCGGGGCGCGCCGACGTAGCCCGTGGAGATGATCTGGTCGTCACGGACGATGATGGCCCCGATGGCCCTTCGGAAGCAGGTGCTCCTATTGGCCACCTCTTTGGCGATGCCGAGATAATAAAGGTCCTTGGACGTGCGCTTGGGCGTCATAGGATGTTCTCCAGTTTGTGATGCAGGTCTTCGATCGTCCCGTCGTTCCAGACGAGCTCGTCGGCGGTGGCCATGCAGGCCGCAAGCTGTTGGGCCGAGTCCCCGCCGGACCGTTCTTGGTCCTCTTTTTTCCGGAACTCGTCGAGCGTCGCCGCGGACTCATTCCGGCCCCGGGCCGCGACGCGGCCGAACCGGACCTCGATGGGCGCGTCCAATGCGAGCAGGACGAAATCGCCCTGGGCTCTCAAGGTGGCGATCTCCCGGGTGTTCCGGATGCTGTCGATGACCGTCGGCCCGGACACGTTCGCCATCGTCCGCCGGGCGAGGACGTCGGGGCCGAATCTTTCCCGGAGCTCGTTCCCGATGCTGATCAGGCTGTCTCGCGTGACCTCCAGGCCACGGTCCCTGAGTTCCTCGCGGAGGATGTCCGAGAGCGAAGCGTACGCGTAGCCCTTGGCCATGAAAAAGGCCGCGGCCTCTCCCTTGCCGGCCCCGTTGGTGCCGGTGAGACCGATGAGCTTCGGCCGTGTTTTCATCTCTTGAAGATCCTGGGCAGGCTTTTGACGTAGTTCATCGCCGGGCTCGTCCGCAGGATGCGCCCGAGCCCGGAACGGAGCGCAAGGGCGGCCCCGAGCCTCCGTCCGAAGCCCTCTCCGTGATAGGCGGTGATCGTCTTTTCGAGGATGTGCTCCAGGCCCCGGTCATAGGGGAACCACCAGGCCTGGGATTTCTTCTTGAGGAAGTCCAGGCTCACGTACTTGATGTTGACCAGTTCGTGGAGGCCGAAGGGGCCGTGGGACCGCCCCATGCCCGTCTGCTTGATGCCGCCCCAGATGGCTCGGGGCTCGACGAAGGAATACATGTGGTCGTTGACGGTGACGGACCCGGCGTCCAGCCGCTCGGCGAACCACTCGGCGAGCTTCCGGCTCCGTGTCCAGACCGAGGCCGTCAGTCCATAGAGGCTGTCGTTGGCCAGGGCAACGGCCTCCTCCTGGCGGTCGAAGGCCATGATGGGCAGCGTCGGGCCGAACGTTTCCTGGCTCATGATCTTCATCGTGTGGTCGACGCCGGTGAGGACTGTGGGCTCGACGAAATAGCCGGGGAGGGACGCGATCCTCGACCCTCCGACCGGGACGGCGGCGCCCTTGGCCCGGGCGTCGGCGATGTGCTCCTCGACGATCTTGAGCTGCGCCGCGCTGGCCATCGGTCCCATGTCCACCCCGGGCTCCAGCGGATCTCCCACCTTGACCTGTCTCGCGAGGTCGATGACCCTGGCCGTGAATTTTCCGGCGACCTCTCGGGCCACATAAACCCGCTCGACCGAGCCGCAGCTCTGGCCGCAGTTCATGAAGGACGTCCAGACGGCTCCGCGCGCGGCCCTCTCGAGGTCGGCGTCCTCGAGGACGATCATGGGGTCCTTGCCGCCGAGCTCGAGGCTCAGGTTGGTCAGGTTCCGGCTGGCCAGCTCCATGATCCGTTTGCCGACCCCCACGCTCCCCGTGAACATCACGGTCTGGATGTCGGGATGGACGATCATGGCTTCGGCCTGGGGCACGCGGCAGACGACGACGTTGAGCACGCCCGGCGGCAGGCCGGCCTCGATGAAGATCTCGCCGAGAAGGAGCGCGACGAACGGTGTCGTCGTCGACGGCCGGAGGACGACCGTGTTCCCGGCGGTCAGGGCGCTCAGGACATCACAGAAGGGGATGAGGAAGGGGAAGTTCCAGGGAGAGATGATGAGCGTCGGGCCCAGCGGGTGGAAATGGAAGGCGCTCTTCTTGTGATGGAAAAGGGGGACGTGGTGTTTCGCGGCCATGGGCTGAAGGAGCCGCCCCTGGTTCCCGGCGTAATAATTGAGCGATTCGAGGGCGCTATAAACCTCGACCGCCAGCGATTCGGCGTACGGGGACCCTTTTTCCCTGGTGATAAGCTTGGCCGCCTCACCGCTCCGGCGCTCGAGGACGGCTTCCGCGCGCCTGAAGATCCGCCGTTTATCGGCCGCCGGCATTTCCCGCCAGGCCGGATAGGCCTCCTTCGCCGCCCGGACCGCCTCTTCGCAGAGGGCCCGGGAGGCCAGGCTCGCTTCGCCGACGGGCTCGAGGGTGGCGGGGTTCTCGGAAACGAGCTTCTCCGCGGTTTCCAGGCGTTCGTTCCGGATGATCAACCGTCCGTCCATGTCCTCAGAACCGTCCTTCCGCCAACGGCCGGCGCCGGGAGGAAAAGCGGGTGCAGCCGGCGTCTCTCCGGTGTTCTTCCCCGTGCCTGCCCATTTATCAGGCCGATGGATCCCCGGAGGAAGCTGCGGCCTTCGTTTTCTGGCGTCCCACGATGAGGGCGATCAGGATGCTGAGGCCGTAAAGGGCCAACATGGGGAGGGCCACGATGCTCTGGGTGACCCAATCCGGGGTCGGCGTGATGACGGCCGCGATGATGAAAATGACCAGGACGGCGTACTTGAAATTCTTGATCATCCACTTGGCGGTGATGATCCCCATCTTGGACAGGAAGAAAACGAGGGTCGGGAGCTCGAACGTGGCGGCGATGCCGAGCAAAACCTTCAGGGAAAAGCCGAAGTACTGATCGACGGTGATGACAGGCTGGAAATCGGCGCCGAGCTGCAGGAAAAAGCGGCAGGCGAAGGGGAAGACGATGAGATACCCGAAGAGCGCGCCGAGGGCGAAGAAGAACGTCGTCAGAAGGACGAACGGGACGACGTATTTCTTCTCCTTCCGGTAGAGGCCCGGGGCCACGAAATACCAGAACTGGAGAAAGATGAATGGGGACATGACAAAGGCCGCGGCCAGGAAGCCGACCTTCATGTACAGCATGAAGGGGTCGACCAGGTGCGTGAAGGCCAGTTTTGTCCCGGGCGGGAAGAACTTGGTGACGGGCCGGGCGAGGATATTGAAGATCTGCTTGGCGAAAATCCACCCCGGCACGAAGCCGACGATCAAGGCGATGGCGGAATAGAAGAGCCGCTTCCGGAGATCCTCCAGGTGCTCGAGGAAGGTCATCTCATCCGGAGATTTTCTGCCCTTCCCCATTCTCATTTCCGGTCGCGTCCTTGTTGATCTCTTTGTCGTCGGCCCGGGGGTTCTTCAGCGGGCCTTCCTCCGGCACCACCAATCTCTCCCCACGGTCGTAGGGGCTCGGAGCGGCCGGAGCCTGGGCCGCTCCCTTGATCTCGTTCCTGAGGTCCGTCACCCCGGTGGCATCGGCGATCCCCCTGATCCCGTCCTTGAGGCTGTTGACGCCGGATTGGAGGTCCTTGCCGATGTCCTTGATCTCCGAGGCGTTGATCTCGTCTTCGATCCTCCCCTTGATCTCCTCCGACGCCTTTTTGAACTCCCGGATGGCCTTGCCGACGGACTTGCCGACCTCGGGAAGCTTCTTGGGGCCGAAAACGAGCAGGGCGATGATGAAGATGAGGATCAGTTCCGTGGGTCCGACGCTTCCGAACATTATCTTCTCTTCACGTATTATACCACGGCCACCGTGCCAACCGATAGGGGGTAACGCAAATGACCGCCCCCCGTCGGCTTTACTTTAGAGAAGGGCTTTGGTAAGATATTTTTTCGGCAAAGACCATGAAAAAACGGGTTATCCTTCTCTCCCTTATCGCCGCTCTCGTGGGCCCGATGCCGTCCCATAACCAGGACCAGTGGGCGGCGGCCCTGACGAAGGTCCGGGCCATGGCCCAGATCCTCGAGACGGAGTATTACAAGCCGGTCGACGAGCAGCAGCTCGCCTATTCCTCCATCCGGGGGACCCTGGACACGCTCGATCCCCATTCCTATTTCCTGGACCCCGACAGTTTCTCCCGCCAGAGGGAGGAATATACGGGCAAGTATTATGGCCTCGGGATCCAGATCCAGAAGCAGGGCGATAAGATCGTGGTCATCTCGCCGATCGAGGGGACTCCGGCCTGGCGCCTCGGTATCCAGTCCGGCGACACGATTTCCCACATCAACGGCGAGAGCACGGTGCCGATCTCGAGCTACGAGGCGATGCAGAAGCTCCGCGGGGAGAAGGGGACCAAGGTCACGATCACCATCGTCCGCGACGGGCTGGACAAGCCCTTCGAGCTGACCATCACCCGGGAGGAAATCCCGCTCCTGAGCGTGCCCTATTCCTTCATGCTGGACAACGGGGTCGGATACGTCTTCATCCGGAATTTCGCCAAGGAAACCCCCCGGGAGCTCGAGGAAGCCCTGGTCAAGCTTTCCGGCCGGGGGATGAAAAGCCTTATCCTGGACCTCCGGTCGAATACCGGCGGTCCCCTCGTCCAGTGCATTGAGGTGGCCGACCTGTTCTTCCCGTCCGGGACGCTCATCGTTTCCATGAAGGGCCGCAACCCGGCCTATGACCGGGAGTTCAAGGCCGAACGGGACGGCCAGTACGAAAAGCTCCCGCTCGTTATCCTCATCGATCAGGGGACGGCCAGCGCTTCCGAGATCGTCAGCGGGGCCGTCATGGACCACGACCGGGGCCTCATCGTCGGCGAGGATTCGTGGGGCAAAGGACTCGTCCAGACGGTTTTCCCTCTCGCCCCCGACGCGGCCGTGGCCTTGACCGTGGCCAAGTACCTGACCCCGAGCGGACGGTCCATCCAGCGGGATTACAGCCAGATCGACGATTACCTTCTCCTCGCCAAGCGGGCCCCCGACGATAGCCGCGAAGTCAAGTACACCGACCGGGGCCGCAAGGTCCTGGGCCAGGGCGGGATCACGCCCGATTACAAGGTGGATTCTCTCCTGAAGCCTTATACCGGCCGGCTGCGCCTGAGCGGGGCCTTCTTCAACTACGCCCGGAAGCTTGTCCAGCACCAGACCGACCTGGGCCAGACTTTCGTCTTCCCCCAGGATCCGAAAGGCCCGGAGAGTTCCGGCCCCGGAAAGACCCTCGTCGGCAAAACCTTCCCTGTGGACGCGGCCGTCATCGACGATTTCCGGAAATATCTCAAGCCGCGCAACGTCGCGAACGACGAAAAGGCGTTCAAGGACGCCGAGGAGGAGATCCGGAGGGAGCTCGAACGTGAGATCGCCAGCGCTATCTGGGGCCTCGAAGAAGGGGTTCGCGTTTCTCGTCTGTCCGACCCGGCCGTGCTCAAGGCGCTCGACGTCCTCCCCGAGGCTGCCGGGATGACCGAAGGGAAGACGGCCATCCCGGTCAGGCAACGGCCGGGCCGGGGCTGATCAGGGCGAGGCTTTCGGCGGTGCGTCCGGCGGACGCCCTTCGGCGGGCTCGCCGGGCAGAAAGGAGTCCTGGATGAGGATCGCTCTCGCGTCCGACCATGCCGGATACGATCTCAAATCCGGCGTCGCGGATTACCTGCGCGGCCAGGGGATCGCTTTCGAGGATTACGGTTGCGGCGCCGGCGAATCCGTGGACTACGTGGACTACGGCGCCCGGGCGGCCCGGGGCGTCGTCGAAGGCGCCTGCGATCGGGCCATCCTCGTCTGCGGCACCGGGCTGGGGATGGGGATCGTGGCCAACAAGTTCAAGGGCATCCGGGCGACCCCCTGCTCCAGCGAATACGCGGCCGAGATGAGCCGGAAACACAACGACTCGAACTGCCTGACCCTGGGCGGCCGGACCCATTCCCTCGAGCTGGCCCTCCGTCTCGTCCGGATCTGGCTCGATACGGAGTTCGAAGGCGGCCGCCACACCCGCCGGGTCCAGAAGATCCGGGATATCGAGGCCGCGAACTTCAAATAGGCCGGGACGGTCGTTGAGGAGTCATCGAATGGCATCGTTCTACGAAAAAACGCAGAGCCTGGCGGCCAGGGCCGAACGAAACAGCGCCTGGCGCCAGACAGAATGCTTCAACCTCATCCCCTCGGAGTCGACGCCGTCGTTCCTCGTGAAGGTGTGCGAGATCGCCGACCCCTCCGGCCGGTACGCGGAGCACCGGAACATGAAGGGCGAGGAGGTCTATTTCTACCAGGGGACGGACTTCATCCGGGACGTCGAGCTCGAGGCCCAGCGCGAGCTCGAGAACTATTTCGGCTGCACCGACGTCGAGCTTCGGCCCGTCAGCGGCCAAATGGCCAACGAGGTCGTTTTCAAGGGCATGGTGAAGTTCATCAACAGGGGCAAGCCCGAGACACGGCCGTCCCGCCGGATGCGGCTCGTCATGAACAACGAGCTCATCTACGGAGGCCACCTCAGCTCCCAGCCCATGGGGGCCCTGTTCAACTTCGTGGAGGAGGACCCCGAGACGGGCAAGGAGCGGGTCGTCAACTTCCCGGTCCTTCGCGAGAACCCCTACAAGCCCGACGTCCGGAAGCTCGGCGAGCTCCTCGATAGCCACCGGCCCGAGCTCATCATCTTCGGAAAGAGCATGTTCCTCTATCGCGAGCCGGTCAAGTTCGTGGCCGATATCGTCCGGAGCTGGAAGGACAGGCCCGTGATCATGTTCGACATGGCCCACGTCCTTGGGCTGTACGGCGCCTTCCAGGCTCCCCTGGCCGAAGGGGCGGACGTCGTCACGGGGAGCACGCACAAGACCTTTTTCGGGACCCAGCGCGGCGTCGTGGCCGGCAACTTCCCCAAGGACTCGCCGATCAGGCCTCTTTGGCTCGATATCCGGGGCCGTGCCTTCCCCGGCTCGACGAGCAACCACCACCTTGGGACCCTCCTCGGCCTCCTCATGGCCACGTACGAGATGAACGAGTTCAAGGAGCCGTTCCAGGCCCAGGTCAGGGCCAATGCCAAGGCCTTCGCCAGGGCCCTCAAGTCCCACGGCATCCCGGTCGAGGGCGACGAAGCGGACGGTTTCACCGAGACCCACCAGGTCATCATCCGCGTCAAGCCCTTCGGGCCCGGCATGGCGATGGCCCGGCGGCTCGAGGACAACAACATCGTGGCCAACTACCAGGCTCTCCCCGACGACGCGACATTCCTCGAATCGAGCGGCGTCCGCCTCGGCGTCCAGGAGATGACGCGGTTCGGCATGATCGAGAAGGACTTCGATGAGCTCGCCGGGCTCATGGCGGACGTCATCGTCCGCGGCCGGAAAGCCAAGGACGCGGTGTCCCGGTACAGGCGGAATTTCCTGACGATGAAATTCTGCCTGCCGCCGGAGCAGGCCCTGCCCCTGGCGGCCCGGATCGTGGCCGGCTCCATCCCCGACCCGGGCTACGTCCGCCTTTTCGCCGAGAATCTGGATCGGGCCGTGACGGGCTGAGGGGGCCTCGAATCTCACGGGAACGGAGGGTGAGACCATGAAGATCCTGATCGTCGGTTCCGGCGGGCGGGAGCACGCCCTGGCCTGGAAGATCGCCCAGAGCCCGCAGGCCGAGAAGGTCTACTGCGCGCCTGGCAACGGCGGCACCCGGCTCGTCGCAGAAAACGTCCCTCTCGAGGAAACGGACATCAACGGGCTCCTCGAATTCGCGTCCCGTGAAAAGATCGACCTGACCGTCGTCGGCCCCGAGGTCCCGCTCATGCTCGGGATCGCGGACGAGTTCGAAAAGCGCGGCCTCAGGATCTTCGGCCCGTCGAAAAAGGCGGCCGAGATCGAAGGGAGCAAGGTCTTCGCCAAGCAGTTCATGGAGCGCCACAAGATCCCGACGGCCAGGTTCAAGATCGTCGACGCCTTCGACGAGGCCCGGAAGGTCATCGGCTCGGGAGAGTTCGGCTTCCCGGTCGTCATCAAGGCCGACGGCCTGGCGGCCGGCAAGGGCGCGGTCGTCTGCCACGGCCAGAAGAAGGCCGAGGAGACGGCGACAGAGATGCTCGTCAAGAAGAAGTTCGGCGCGGCGGGCCGGAGGATCGTCATCGAGGAGTTCCTCCGGGGCCGGGAGGTCTCCTTCATCGTCATCTCCGACGGGACCCGGGTCCAGCCCCTGGTCTCGGCCATGGACCACAAGGCGGCTTACGACGGCGACAAGGGCCCCAACACGGGGGGGATGGGGGCCATCTCGCCCTCGCCCTTCATGACCGAGAAGCTCTTCCACGAGGTCATGAACACCGTCATCCACCCGGCCGTCACCCGCCTGCTCGAGGAAGGCCGGAAGTTCAAGGGGGTTCTCTACGCCGGCCTGATGGTCACGGACGAGGGGCCGCGTGTCCTCGAGTTCAACGGCCGCTTCGGCGACCCCGAGACCCAGCCCCAGATGCTCCGGCTCCAAAGCGATCTCCTCGAGCTCCTGTCGGCCGCGGTCGACGAGAACATCCTCAAGACCGAGGCCCGCTGGTCGGAGAACCCCTCCGGCTGCGTCGTCGTGGCCTCGGGCGGATACCCGGCCCACTACGAGAAGGGGAAGACGATCTCGGGCCTGACCGACGCGGCGGAAATCGCCGGGGTGACCGTCTTTCATGCCGGGACGAAGTTCGAGAATAACACCTACACGACGAACGGGGGGCGCGTCCTCGGGGTCTGCGCCTCCGAAGTTACCCTCGAAGACACGATGAAGAAGATCTACGGCGCCGTCGGCCGGATTTATTTCGAGGCCATGCATTACCGCCGTGACATCGGCGCCGTCAGGGAGGAGCAGTCATGAACGTGATGGTCCTTCTCGGCAGCGAGTCGGATTTCGAGGTCATCGAGGACGCCCTGAAGCTCCTGAAGGAATTCGGCGTTCCCTACGGCCTCGAAGTGACCTCGGCGCATCGGTCCCCCGAGCGCACGCTCCGTTTGGTGAAAGAAGCGGAGGCCGGGGGGACGGAGGTTTTCATCGCCGTGGCAGGGAAGGCCGCCCACCTGGCGGGGGTCGTCGCCGCCCAAACCGTCCGGCCCGTCATCGGCGTCCCGGTCGAGAGCGCCGCGCTGGCCGGGCTGGACGCCCTGTTGTCGACCGTCCAGATGCCCAAGGGCGTCCCCGTGGCGACCGTGGCCCTGGGCAAGCACGGAGGATCGAACGCGGCCCTCCTCGCGATCGAGATCCTCGCCCTGAAGAACGAGAAATTGCGGAAAAAGCTCATCGGCTACCGGGCCAAGATGGCCGCCGGCGTCGAGGCGAGCTCGAAAAAGATCCAAGGAAAACCTTGACTGCTCCCGATGCCCTCCCTCTCCATCCAAAACTTCGGCTGCCGCGTCAACCAGGCGGAGGCTTTCGCCTGGGCCGAAGCCTTCCGGAAAGGCGGACTCCGGCTGGAGGATGACTCGGCCCGGAGCGACTTCGTCCTCGTCAACTCCTGCACGCTGACCGGCCGGGCCGACCGGGACGTCAGGAAATTCATCCAGAAGATCTCGCGCGAGAACCCGGCGGCCAAGCTCGTTGTCACGGGCTGCTACGCCGAGCGGGCCCGGCATGAGATAGAGACAATTCCTCAGGTCCTCCTCGTCGTCCCCAACAGCGAGAAAACCGGCCTGCCGGACAAGATGCTCGCGCTCGTCGGAATGACAGGGTCTGACGAAAGGGCGGAGCCGGGGATGGCCGACCCGGAGGACTTTGCGTTCCGCTCCCGGGCGCTTCTCAAGATCCAGGATGGGTGCGATGACCGGTGTACGTTCTGTGTCATTCCGAGCGTCAGGGGAAGAAGCGCGAGCCTTGGCGAGGGCCACGTCCTGGCCCGCGTCCGGGATCTGGTCCGGGCCGGGTACAGGGAGGTCGTTCTGGCCGGGATCCACTTATCGTCTTATGGCGAGGACCTGGAGCCGAGAGGTTCCCTGCTCGGGCTTCTCCGCATGATCGAAAACGTCGAGGGCCTGGGCCGGATCAGGCTGAGCTCCCTGGATCCCCGGCGCACGGACGGGGCCCTCGTGGCCCACATCGCCGGAAATCCCAAGGTCTGCCAGCATTTCCATCTGTCTCTCCAGCACGCGTCAAGCCGGGTCCTCGAAAAAATGGGGCGGTCGGCCGGACCGGAGGTCTATCGGTCCATCCTCTCCGACTTGAAAGGACGGTCGCCCGGGGCGTCTCTCGGCGCCGATGTCATCGCCGGGTTTCCCGGGGAGACGGACGACGACTTCGCCCTTCTCGAGGAGTTCCTCTCGGGATCGCCGCTGACATATTTTCACGTTTTTTCCTATTCGCCGCGCGCGGGGACGCCGGCGGCGGCAAGGCCCCAAGTCCCGGAGCGGCTCACGAAGGAACGGTCGCGAGCTCTCCGCAAGCTCTCCGCGGAGAAAAATCTCCGGTTCCGGGCCTCCTTTCTGGGGCAGACGCTGGAAGCGGTCGTCATCGGGAGGGGCGCCGGAGGTCTGAGGCAGGCAGAGAAGGAGGGGCCCGGCCTAGCCTTGGAGGGGAGGGCCGGCAAGGGGGAATTCACGGAACTGTTGACGGGCAACTATATCAGGGTCCATGTTCCGTCATGCCCGGCGCCGAGACGGGAAACCGTCCGGGTCCGCGTCACCCGGGTTTCGCAGCGTTCGACAGAAGGGGAGGTCGTCAGAACATGAAGAAAATACATATCCTGGCCCCGGAGATCGCCGAGAAGATCGCGGCCGGCGAGGTCATCGAGCGGCCCGTGTCCGTCGTCAAGGAGCTCGTCGAAAATTCCCTCGACGCCGGAGCGACGGACATCCGGGTCGATCTCCTCGACGGCGGGAAGCGCTCGATCAAGGTCCAGGACAATGGGTCGGGGATGAGCCGGGAGGACGTCGCCCTCTGCTTCCGGCGCCACTCGACGAGCAAGATCTCGGCCGAAGAGGACCTGGAGAGGATCTCGACCCTCGGTTTCCGCGGCGAGGCCCTGGCCAGCATCTCGGCCGTCTCGAGGCTCTCCCTGAGGACGTTCGACGGGGCCGAGGAACGCGGCACCCTGATCGAGCGGGAAGGCGAGAAGCTCCTGGCCGTCACGGACATCGCCTTCCCGCGGGGGACGATGGTCGAGGTCCGCGACCTGTTCTTCAACCTGCCGGCCCGGCGGAAATTCCTCCGGTCGAGTTCCTCCGAGGTCGGCTTGATCACCAAATACCTGACCTTGGCCGCCCTGTCGCATCCGGGCGTGCGCTTCGTCCTCGTCCACGGGACGCGGGAGACGATCAACTGCCCGCCGGTCGGTACGCTGAAGGACCGGATCTTCCAGCTCTACGGAAAGGACGTCGTGGACGGCCTGATGGAGGTCGCTGGAGCGGAAGGGGAGGGCCGGCTCTCCGGATATTCGTCCCGGCCGCTCCGGGGACGCGCGGACCGCTCCGTCCAGCATTTTTTCGTCAACGGCCGGCCGGTCAAGGACCGGATCCTCCAGGCCGCCCTCAACCAAGCGTACACAGGGATTCTCGAACGGAACAGGTCGGCCGAGGGATTCCTCTTCATCACGCTTCCGTACGGCGACGTCGATGTCAACGTCCATCCGGCCAAGGCCGAGGTCCGGTTCAGGGACCCCCAGCTCGTCTTCCGGCTCGTCCTCCGGGCCGTGGAACACGGGACGCTCAGGGAGCATGCGGTCAAGGACGTCTATCCGGCCCCGGCCGCTGCCGAGGTCTTCGCCCCTCCTGGCGTCGCGGAGGAATCCGTCCCCATGCCGGGTCTTGAGCTCGGGCAGGGGGGCGAAGTGGCGAGAGAGGGATCCGGTCCGACGGCCTGGAAGCCCGGTCTCTCGGCCGGCCCGGCCGCTCCTCCCTTCGGCGTGCCGGAGAAGGCCGGAACGGGCCCCGAAGTCCTCGGCCAGTTCCAGAACCTCTACATCGTCGCGGGCGCGGAGGACGGGCTCCTGGTCATCGACCAGCACAACGCCCATGAACGCATCCTTTTCGACAAGTTCCGGGAGATCGACCGCCGGAACCTTTGGCCCCGGGAGACGCTCCTCGTCCCGGCCCTCCTGGAGCTCTCGCCGTCCGAGGCCGTCGCGTTCGAGGAGAACGCAGTGCTTTTCGAGGAGCTCGGGTTCCGGGTCGAGGCCATGGGCGGCCGGTCCTTCGCCCTCAAGGAGTACCCGGGCGTCTTCCGGGCCGAGGAGGCCGCGGATGTCTTCCAGGCCCTGCTCGAGGAGGCGGAACAGGCGAACACCCGGGACAGGCGTGAGAAGTTCCTGGCGACCCTGGCCTGCAAGACAGCCATCAAAGCAGGTCAGCCGCTGACCAGGGAAAAGATGGGCTATCTCGTGGACGAGCTTTTCAAATCATCGCAGCCCGCCCTTTGCCCGCACGGCCGGCCCATTGTCGTGAAGGTCGGCAGGTCCCAGATCGACAAGGGGATGCGCCGATAGCGGGCCTCCCCGGTCAAATTGACAGCCGGCGGCCCGATTTGCTAAGATGAACGGGCTTTCGACGAGGGGTGCGGAACGGACGGGGAGTGGCGCAGCCTGGCTAGCGCGCCTGCCTTGGGAGCAGGAGGTCGGCGGTTCAAATCCGCTCTCCCCGATTGGCTCCCCGCGGAAAAGCGACCGGCCCTGCGATAGGTCGCCCGGCCGGGAAGGCCGGGACGGATCTCGCGGCCCCGGCTTTGATTATCCATGGCGCGCCTGTAGCTCAGGGGATAGAGCAGCTGCCTTCTAAGCAGCGGGTCGGGTGTTCGATTCACCCCAGGCGCGCTCCCATATTCCCCGAGAAAATGGCCATTTAGCCATCATTCCCGGGGGTCTGAAATTGTCGCAATTTTGTACAGCTTTACCCCGTTTTAGGCATCTGTTGAGCACAATTTTGAGCACACATTTAGCACAGCCGGTTTGCCGGGCTGAAGGGCTAGGAAGAACGCCGGCCTGTCACGCCGGAGGTCGCGAGTTCGAGTCTCGTCGGCCCCGCCAATTTCCCGGATATGACTCGATTTGTCCCTCTAGGCACCAATAGGCAGGAGTAGGCATTCTTGGGCACGTTTTATGACGTATTTGTGACGAGAGGGTGACGCGGCCCCTGAACAGTGCCCACCGGGCCAAGGCATAATGGATACGGGTGACTCCTGGATAAAGGCGTAAACCAGACCAAGAAAGTTGCGCAGATAGGAGGTGCCTCTTATAATGAGTGACGAGGACAAGGTGCGAGCGAGGAATATAGTCCTTAAAATAATCGTTTCAATCGCACTGCTTTCATCTTCCCTCTCGGCCCAGCAAGCAACGTTTCAGGATCCCACGCTGGATCGCCTGGTCGGAACGTGGGTGCTTCAGGGCACAATCGGCGGAAAAAAGACGACGCATGATGTCGTTGCCGAGTGGGTGCTGGGCCACCAGTACGTACGGCTTTACGAAGTATCACGCGAGAAGGACGTCGCGGGCCATGCGGAATATGAGGCGATCGTCTTCATTGGCTGGGACCAACCGTCGGGTCAGTACGCGTGCCTATGGCTGGACTCGACCGGCGGCGGCGGCCTGACGGGCCAGTCCATCGGCCATGCCCAGCGCAACGGCGACGACATTGCGTTCGAGTTCAAAGCCCAGGATGGCAGCCTCTTCCACACGACGTTCGTGTACGATAAGAGCAATGACTCTTGGCGATGGTTGATGGATGGCGAAGAGGGCGGGAAACTGCAGCCTTTTGCCCGGGTGAAGCTCACAAGGAAATAGGCGACAAGTTGACCTGCCCTTTCTAAGTGGGTCCACGGAGCGGCTGGCTCGGCTGACAGGCAGTTGATCACCAATTCAAAGCAGCGTCGACCCTGCAGAGAGACCATGGGACGTCCCTGACCCACCCAAAACATGGCCTTTTTTCCCGCTCGATCCTATGCTACGGCCATGTCCCGCAGAAGACGGCACCCGACCCTGTAGGGGAAGTAGGGGGTAACGGACGATTGCTTCCAGAAAGGCCCCCTAGCATGCGTTTTAGCCAAATGGAATGGTGCCATACGGCCAAGGCCCTATCCCCGACCCATCATCCCCCAATAGAGGTCGAGGCGGGAATAGCCTGCTCTGAAGTTCGCGATACTCGGCAGGCATATGGCCTGCCCGGGCGGGAGTTCGAAGCTTGAAAATCTCACTTCAGAGGTGGTACATTGATCAGGGGCAGGCCACCGGAGCCCTGGAGGATTGGGCCGCTTATCCATGAAAAAATCAATCCTTATCCGTATCAGTTGTTTTGCTGTGCTGGGAATGGTCTCCGGGATGGGGGCCGTCCTCGCCGTCCAACAACCTTCGTCGAATCCTGCCGGCCGGCGGGCGGCGACGGTGGAAGATTCCGTACGGCTGCGCACGTTTCTGGATGAAAAACCGGCGGCGGTCTCTCCCGACGGCAGCCGGGTGGCCTATGTGCTGATCGAACCTAACTTGAAGGAAAACTCCAACGAGGCAGTCGTTTATGTTCGCGAGTTGCCGGAGACCGACGCGAAGGAGCCGCTTCGGCATTTCGGAAAAGCCGTGCTGCGGACCCGGGACATTCGCCAAATGCAATGGCTCGCGGACGGGCAGCACCTCCTCGTGCTGTACCGACCCGACGGCGACAAAGGAAATGTCGTGCGGGTTGATCAGGCGTCCGGCGAATCCTCGCCGTTGAGCCCTGGCGGGCTCAATGTCGAAGAATTTGCCGCGACCCCGGATTGCCGGCGGCTGGCGCTGCTGGTGAGTGTGCCCGACGAGGAGCAGGTGGACCGTTTTGCGTCGCCTCGCGGAGTGGTGATCACGGAGGACGATTTCTTGCTTGACATCGATGCGCGAGGCACAGCGAGAAACAAGGCATCGCGGATGGCCATCGTCGCGATGGACGTGGGCGGCGGTACGATGACCGTGTTCGGCGGCAAACGATCCCTGGGGCTGATGCGACCCGCCATCTCGGCCGATGGGCGGCATGTGACCTTCCTTGCCTTGGGAGAAGCGGTGCCTTACCCGTCCGCATGGCAAAAAGACCCGGCTTTCCGCCTCTGGCCGGAGCGGGGCTTCGTTGTCCCGGCGAACGAACTGGTGCGGGCCTGGCTGCCGCCGACGATTCCGTCCTCCCCGCCGCGCTCCGGGCCCAGCAAGGGCGGGCCTTCGCTCGAGCTGGCTCTTGATGCCGGTTGTATCAGTGACTCTTTATGGGGCATGGCCTTGTTGTGGAGCGATGACAGCACGCGCTACCTCGCATGTGGTCCGAGCCCGGTCGGCGATGGCAGCACCGTCGGCGAGGCCCTAGTGGGGCCGTTTCGTCCGCAACATCTTTTCGCCGTTGACGTAAAAACGGGCGCCGCGCAACTCGTCATGCAGGAGACGCCCCAAGAGATGCTGGCGTTTGATGAACAAGCCCGGCGGGTGGTGGTTAGGCTCCGTAACGGCGATTTGGTGACCCTGCGGCGGGCCGAAACCGTCGCCGGCGCGTGGAAGGAGGAGCGGCGGACCACGCTGCCCACTTCGGGCCTCAGCGACCTGTCGGCCGCGGGGCACGACATGCGCCGTTTTATCGGCATCTATCAAACAACGACGGTGCCGCCGGACCTTTGGCTGCTGGACGCCAAAACGGGCGCCAAAGCCGCGCTGACAGAGATCAACCCGGAGTTGCGAGAGCAAACGCTTGGCGGTGTAGAAAAGATCGAATGGGTGGGGAGCAATTCGTCGAGGAATTGGGGATACCTGATCTACCCGGTGGGTTACGAGGCCGGCAAGCGTTACCCGTGCGTGATCATGTGCAAGACCTGGGACGATACCTTTATCCATGGCGGCAACGACGGATTGAAGGCGAACTTCGCGCCGCAGGCGCTGGCCAACTGCGGGTTCATAGTGTTCATGCTTGAGGGCGCCGTCGGCCCCTATCCCGAGGGAACGTGGAAGCAACTGCCGGGAGGCGTTTCCGAGGCGTTCCGGGCCATGGATGCGTTCGAGACTTGCAGGCGGGAGTTGGACCGGCGCGGTCTGATCGATCCGGCGCGGGTCGGGATCATGGGCTTCAGCCGGACGAGTTGGATTGTGGATTTTACGCTCACGCAGTCGAAAGAGGCGTGGACTGCGGCGGTGTCGGCGGACTCGGGCATCTACAACTATGGAACATATCTGGGCGACAAAAACCTGCGTTCGGGCATGGCGGCCATGTACGGCGGGCCCCCCTGTGGAGAAACCTTCAAGGCGTGGCTGGCTTACGCTCCGGCCTTTTCCGCCCAACGCGTGCGGACGCCTCTCCTCATGCAATATAACGGGAAAATTTCAATGGCCGCAGAGTTTTACTCGGCGCTCGTCGTCCAGGGGAAGCCTGTGGAGCTGGTTCTCTTTCCGGAAGGAAAACATATCCTGGAACTTCCGTTGCAGCGGGTCGGTTCGATGCAGGGATCGGTGGATTGGTTCCGGTTCTGGCTGCAAGGCTACGAGAATCCGAGTCCCCAATACCCGGGACAATACGCACGGTGGCGCAGTCTGCGCGCACAGCATGAGTGGAATGAGAAACTCATTGCGGTAGGCAAGGATCCCGCCGCCGAGTTCATAAAGAAGCAGAAGAGCGGAAGGTGAACGCCGATTATTTGGCCTCACGCTATATACTAGGCGCGGGACTCAAAATCCCGTCCGGGGCAACTCGGGTGTGGGTTCGATTTCCTCCACCGGCACGCCTTATCTCTTTGGAATGTCAGCGAGTTACGATGAGCCCTGACCCTCTCATCGTCTTCCGTCCGAGACCGTAATTTTACTGCGCTTTCAGCCTATTCTGTCACGCTACTGTCACACGGGTGGCATACGAGAATCTTTTTGTTTCGGGATTCCAATGCCGTTCGAGGCGGCTTGACACCTCCCCGGTTCCTGTGTTTTCCTATCACCAGGAGGTCAGCATGAACCTGATTAAGACGATACCTGGTGTCCTCATCAACCTGGACCAGGTGTGGATGGTCGAGATTACCGCGGACAAGATTCTCTTCCACTACGCCCCAGGGGCAGGAATGGTGCATCAGGTGGAAAAGAAGCGTCTGCCTGAAGGAGAATGGGAGAGGATAACGAAGGCGATACAAGAGAAAAGTGCATGAGTGTTCGTGACATAAGCATTTCATCCCCTACCCTGGAACCGGAGTCCTTATGCCGATGTCACAATTTGTATGTGGGGCACAATAGCCGATAAAGGGGCACGCGGCGGCATGTGAGAATTTCGTTCGACCTCGGGCGTCTATCTAACCAAGGCCAATCAACCGCTATGCGTGGTCCAGCCGGGAGGGGACATGAGAAGCGTAGCTACTTCTATTTGTCTGGTCATTCTGGTCTCGGGAGTCGCCGTCCGAGCTCAAACTAGCACTGTCCAACCGGGTCCAGAATACAAGATATTGGACGCTTGGGCCGGAGACTGGGTTATTCAAGGGGAAGCCAAGGACATGCCATCTGGGTCTTCGTATAAGGTCTATTGGACCCTCAAGGGTCAACGGGTACTGGGAGGCTTCTTCCTGCAAATCCACACAATGTGGAAGGCTCAAGGAACCGTTCAATACGGATTGGTGGTTACCGGATATGACCTCACCAAGAAGACATGTGCCACTCATGGCTATAATGACGATGGAAGTTGGCTTATCTCCACGGCGGCTTTCATTAATGAGAGAACTTGCATAGAGACCGGCTCGTCCTATTTTCCTGATGGAAGAGTCCAAAAATGGCGTAACACATGGGACTTCAGTCCAGATAGGAATTCCCTTTCAGTGAAGGGGGAAAACGACAAGAACGGCATATGGTGGACTTCGTTTGAGGGCAAGGGAGTCAGGGGCCCGGAAAAGTAAACGTCTAGCGAAGATATTTCAGTCCATATCGTCCGAAGTAGGCGAGTTTTAGCAAAATCTGTTACACCGGCGTTACACGGGGACCAGTCTACTTGCCGTCCAGGAGGCTGGAAAGAGGCCAGATTTCTAGCCTTCCGGAGGGGAGTGATAGCGAGTCCTTCACGCTCAGATGGTTTTGGATATCAACTGCTCGCTGATTCCATATTTATCGGCGATGGCCTCAGTCAGCCAGCTAAGCTTTTTGTTCTCCTTCATGAAAGAACACATCCTCTGCCAGCTTACCTTTCTAAGATTCTGGCTTTCATGTAAGACCTCTTGTGTTAGCCGGAAGGCCTTTGCTCCTTTCCCACTCTCAGCAAACGCAGGATTTCTCTCATCATAGACCAGGACAGCATGTCCGTTGCTTGGAGACGCAACACCATCCTCCCTCACGCATGCGGAAAGGACATTCCTGACCAGCTGATAATTATTCTTCAACGGACACACGTCATAGTCCCTATCAGCTGACCACTTGAAGAGCGCAGGGACATAATCCCAATATCGGACCCCGATTTCAGTTAGCGCACACCGGCTTTTTCGCCTTCCCTGGACAGAATAAGAGCCATCGCAGTATTCAGGCGAGTCCTTCTTTAGGCGAGGCCTCGAACAAGGTCCCATCTCGATTTCAGTTAGCTTGCATTCTATGGCTACCCGATAGCGACCAGAGATATAGAAATCTAAGCTTGTGGGACGAGGTTCATTCAGTGTCCCAACCTCATGCTCCATGGAGAAGTTGGAAGCCGATAAATCGGCGGTGCCGAAGATAGCCTTGCCGTCATTATCCCTGAGGTCCCGTAACCAATCCAGCTGACTATAAATGACAAGATTGCCAAAGAAGCTTAAAGCCAAGGCCTGAGAACTGCTCATGCTCCGGAACCACTTATGCCGCTTCCTATCCGGAATCAGGTTTACGAGTCTCCTCTTGTCTTCTTCATTCGCGTCCGGTTTCATTAGGATGTTTCGGTCAGCGAATTCCTTTTTGAAAACAGGCAGGCGTCCAACCCCATGCTCGGAATCCAGCATGTCAGCAGAGAATGCTACTGAGCTTTTCTTCCCGTTCCAGTATTGCCAAAAGCCTTGCTCAAGAGATTTCTTGTAGAGCTGATTGTTGTCCATCATGAATCCTCCCCTGTCAATCTCCCGTTGCTCGGATTATATCACGGGGGACATTCCCCATATGAATCAACGTATTTCTTTTAGCACCATTAGTCCGAAGTAGGCGAGTTTTAGCAAAATCTGTTACACCGGCGTTACACGGAGGTAGAGGTTTGCTTAAGCATGACAGGTCGACGCGAGTGACGGTCAACCTACCGAAAATCAGGCTATCTGGTGTTCGTCGTCAGGCGTTTTCGGACTCGCGGGCTGACTTCTCAAGCTACGGATTCCGTCTCTCATGATAAGTTAGCTGACGCCGATAATTCAGGATAGTGTTTCCTGATCAACAACTGCTCGTCGTCCGTAAGCCCAGAGAGAGGCACCGGGGCATCTTCCGGGCGCCGGTGCTTCTGATTGATTCGGTTGATCAGGCTCCAGTTCCGCGACGGTTTGCCGGGCGCAGGGTCAGAAGGTTCACGGGCTGGCAAATCGTACCGGGTGAAATCAATCACCTTGCCAGGTTCTTCCTTTTTCCAGTCTCGCAATATCGCGAGCCTGAAATCGGTGTTCATGAACCAGCGGATCTCCAAGTTGGGCTCTGAACCTCCAATGCCAGTACCCCGCTGGACAAAACGGTAATCCAGACCTTTGTTATCCGGGTGTTCGCGCCGCCAGGCCTCGCCGAACTCTCCCTGCGTAACAACCCGAACGTCGGGCCAGCGTTCTCTCACATTCTGAAGCCACTGGGTCAGGCACTCCAGAACTTCCGGCTGAAGTGACTTGACGAGGCTGATCTCCCAACAATCCGTAACCCATCCAAATCCATTGCGCTTGAAGGCATCGTCAAAGTGGTTGGCCGTGACCGCCATAACCTCGGCCATGCCTTTATCCACGCCGAGATTACGATACGATTCAATCGGCCCCACTCCGAGCCTGCTGTTAAAGCCTCCCTCGAACCCGAAACGCCGCGCACATAGAAAGTCACATGTCCAGCCATCCAGGTTGACACAGTCGATGAAGTCCGCCCGCCCCTGCGCAGGCTTGCACGCATGTTCACGGCTTGGATAATAGGGATAAGATATGGAACCGTCGCCGTCGCCATTGTCTATGCCGTACTGACTCCAGATCGTGCCTTGGCAGACATGAATGCCCTCCTCTTCGGCAAGGTAGCGCAGATTCTCGGCCGAAACGAATCCAGCCACCAGGCTCTTTGGCTTGTATCCGTTTCCAACCATGTCACGTATTATCTGAAGCGCCTCTTGGATATCCTTGTTGACCTGCGCGCGCGAGCTGTACATGGGTGCGAAATATCCACCGGGTATAAAGGTGATTTCATCGCCATACGCCTTGTGATAGCCCACAACCTGCTTGCGAATGGCAGCGTAATTCGGCCGCTCATCGTGTAAAGCAAGCCAGGAGAAAGCCCATGTCACCTGCGCACCGGGAAAACCTCTTGAGACCGCATCACGGAATGCGGCCACGGCTTCCGGAGTATGAAGCGCGGATTCGTCATCACCTTCGTTCAGATGACGCGCCGCCTCAATCTGGTTTACGCGAATAACCGTGTTCAACGTTAGAAAACGTCCCCCCTTCACGGTAAGATGTCTCTCAGCAGTCGACTCGGAAGCGGCCAGCGCACCTCCACAAACAGCAGTAACTAAAATCAGGCTGATCAGACTTCTTTTGATCATACTTGTCTCCTCTGACCTGCCCCTCATCAATGCTTCAGCCCTTGAGTGAATATTCCGGCCATGATAGCCTCTGGAGCTGGCGGCCTGTAGCCTAAGGAGCTATGCGGCCGGAAGCGATTGTATTCCCTTCGTCAGCCCTCGACAAGGACCTTCGCTTCCGCCAACGTGTCCAGCACCTCGCCGTTGAGAAGCTCATCCCGGAGCTTCCCGATATAGGACTCAACATATCCGTTTTCCCAGGGGCTTCCGGGCTCGATGAAGAGTGTGGTTACGCCAAGGTCTTCGAGCCAGTTCCTGACCGCTTTCGCCGTGAATTCCGCGCCGTTATCCGACCGAATATGTTCGGACACTCCCCGCGTCAGGAACAGTTCGTAGAGTTGTTCTAGAACATCCTCAGACCTAATCCTCCGGGAAACATACATGGACAAGCATTCCCTCGTATATTCGTCGATAACGGCCAGGATCCGGATCGGCCTCCCGTCCGAAGTCCTGTCCATAACCATGTCGTAGCTCCAGACGTGGTCTTTCTTTATCGGCCGCAGACGAATGCAGGATCCATCGTTGAGCCAAAGACGACCTCGCTTTGGCTGCTTCGCCGGCACTTTCAACCCCTCCTGCCGCCATATCCTTTCGACTCGCTTGTGGTTCACCTCCCATCCGTCATCCCGCAATAACGCCGTGATCCGACGATAGCCATACCGCCCATACCGAGTGGCCAGGCTCATGATCTGGCCCACTAAACGCTCCTCGTCATCGGG
>JBEKBS010000002.1:0-160210 GCA_050015275.1 Candidatus Aminicenantales bacterium
ACGTACTTCTTGGCCTCGAGCGGGTCCTTGGTGACGTCGATGCCGTTGACGTAGCAGGTCCCGGTCGTCGGCGGGATGAAGTTGAGGAAGAGGTTGATCGTCGTCGTCTTCCCCGCGCCGTTGGCCCCGAGCAGGCAGTAGACTTCACCCGGATAGATATTCAGGTTCAGGTGGTCTACCGCCAGGACGCCGTCCTCGTAGCGTTTGGACAGATCGTCCGTCTTCAGGATGGGTTGCTGTTTTGCCATGTTACCTCCTCATTATGGTATGGCTTCTTAATTTTTATCCGTATGTTCATCGGACGTCATAGGTTTGGAATTTATAGACAACAAAAGCGAAGAGGAAAAGGTTGTAAAGGACCAATAGGCCAATGTACGGCGAAGCGTCTTTGAGGCGTTTGCCGGACTTGGGATTCTTATCCTCGAACTTGGGGATGGCGTTGAAATCAAGCGGCTTGTCGGAGATCGTATCGCTAAATAAATAAAAGAATGATCCTTTTTCGAGCACGCTTCTCTCATTTTTAACATAAGATAGAAAATCATTTTCATATCTTCGGATCTGCGTCCAGAGGTTCTCGAAATGTATCAGCCCCGTCCCCGACACGGATGATGACGAGTATTCGAAGAGTGACGCCGGAGAGAGGAAATTGACCCTTCTGGTAGTTTCGACAGCTGAGATCTTCTTCCTCAAATAATAATCCAAGGTGTCCTGATGGGCCTTGTCGTATGCGAATAGCATCTTCAAGAACAACTCGTTGTGGCGATACTTCTCGAAATTTGTGCGGGACCAGTCGGCCGGCAACTGTTTTGTTAACCTGTCCTCCGTTTCAAAAGAGGCTTTTTGCGCCAGTTGCTGGATTTCCTCCCCAGTTGGGACGTCAAAGCGTTTTAATGTCAAGAGCATTCCCGTTGTTTTAGGGAAAACGATCACCAGAAACACCCAAATCAGAAGACAAAGGACCAAGCTGTTCTTGCTCCTGTGGCTTAAAACCGAACACAATATTCCCAAGAGGATGAAGACAGAAAGATAGATCATGGAGACCAGGAAAAAGAGCGAGAGGCTTGAAATCAAGGAAGAAGAGAATGGAACGGCGGACAACACGTTGAGGAGGATGAGGCTCAAAATGAGCCCGATAAGAAGCGAGATGCCGACGGTGAAAAGGGCGCTGAGATACTTGGCCAGAATAAAATAAGCCCTTTTCGTAGGGTTTGAATAAATAAGGCCCAAAGTCCCCTTTTCTTTTTCGGCCGTCACGGCACCAAAGGCCAGGATCAGGGCGAAGAAGCTCAGAAGGACTTGGACGATGAACGTCAGGTCGGGTGAATACGTAAAAACATCGGCAGGATTCTCTTTCTTGCTGATGGACCTATAATGCTGTGCGCCGGAAACTTCCTCTTTCGGACTCAAGAGTTGGAGGGAATAATTGTATGGCTCATAAAGGAATCCCTGCGGAATGTTCTCTTCGTAGGCTTCCGAAATGAACAATTCAGGCTTTGGTTTCAAAAGAAAGGACTGCATGGAAGAGCCAAGGCTTCCCACGGGTGATTTGGCGAATTGCTGAAGATTGCGGTCGTTCTGGGCCATGGCCTTCGAATAGGTGTCTTGCGATTGTTGGAAGTGATCGGTAAAAACCAGGGAAAAAACGCAGACCGCGCTCAAGATCAAAACGAGGCTGATAAAGAATCGTGAGGTGAGGATATCCTCGACTAGCTGTCTTCTTAATAGTATCTTCAACATCTCTAATCGATCCGTCTTGGGTCATAGATGGAGAAAGAAAAATAGGTCAGGACAAAAAACAGTAGATTATAAAAAACCATAATGACGATGTTCAGTAAATTACCCTGCAATCCCTCGGTCATGCCGAGCTCCGGAGACTTGAACGCCGGCAAATCCTCCAAATTGAGAAAAGTCAGTTTTGGCCTATAATTCAAGGCTTCGTCGTAGTATTTCCCTTGATACATGGCGCTCCTGGCTTTACCTTTGAGGAGCTCTGTTGAATCGTCGGTTATTTTTTTGATCAGCGCCTTCTCATAGGGAGTCTGTTCTTCCGGCCCCGGATAGGTGAACCTCAGGCCAAAAGCGCCTTTCTCGTCCAGATAGCGCATGTACTCATGCCAATACAGGGCGACATGACGGAGATAGCGGCCTAGTGAATCTTCACCCGTGTCGGCCATCAGTTCAGCGATTCTGCTGAAATTTGTAGAAGGGATAAGAGCCAGGAGCCTGTGTGTTCCATTCCTGATACGCTCTTCGATATTCAGATCCTTGTTCTTCAAGTCATAGACTTTTTGCGTATATTCCTTTTCTATCGGGGTTCTAATAGATCTCCATAGGATTTCGTTCTCCAAGAGTTCTGGAGAGCTGATCCGGTTGAGGATGATCCCGCCGTAGAGCCGCATGTTGGTGAAGTCGTTCGGGATGCGCCACTGTTTTTTAAAGGGAGTTTTTCGATAGGCCTCGTCCTCTCTTTTATCTTCTTCGTTGGTCACAGTTTCAAGGTTGTTTTCAACGTTTTTCGTTTGTTCAATGATGGCGTTGGCCGAATAGCTCTTGACGGCCTGGGGAATAAGAAAGGTTAAGACAAGATAAAAGCCCAGGAGCAGAAGCAGGCTGGAAAACGAAGTCTTTGTCCTTGAGGAAACAAAAATGCCCAGGAGCAAAATACAAGAGAGATAAAGCAGAGAGACGGAGAAGAGCAGTCCCATCGATAGGAAAAAATGAGTGTCCAGCTCGACACTCTTGGAGAAGAGGACAAAAAGCGTTCCGAGAATGAAGCAAAATGCCAACGGTACAGCGATGGACACCAACGCTCCCAAATACTTGCCGAGAAGGACTTTATAGCGGGGCACCGAGTTTGAAAGTGCCAGGGAAAGCAGCCCGGATTCTTTTTCGCCGGAGATGCTGTCATAAGCTAGGAAGATGGCCAGGATCGTGAATATGATCACGATGAGGGAGGAGAAGTCGAAAATGGAAAAGATGGCCGCGAACTCATTTTTCGTGACGCCGCCCTGGAGTGAGGTCGGTATGTCCATCGGGGCATTCGGGATTTCGGCGTAGCTCCCGACCTTTCGTTCGATCCCCGCAACAAAAATACTCAGGGGGGACGGCTTCCGATAGAGTTTTATCTTTAGGCAGGAATATACCGGGATTCTGGTCAATTCTTCTTTGGCCGAAACGACGCCCTTATCGTAGTTCCTCAGCCGGTCCTTGTAGTCCTGGGTCAGAATTGAAGTGCTGGCGAGAGAGACCACGATGGCTACGAGGACACAGGCGATGAACTTGAAGGAGAGGATGTTATCCAGGAATTCCCGCTTGATGATCGTTTTGATCAACTTCTATCCCCTCTACTTTCCCGTTATTAATCTGGCCTACGTCTTCATGTCTCAGGCATGAATAAAGCCGCTAAACGGGATATATGGCTGCTATGAACGGTTTTATATATGTACATATGTATGCACATATAAGCGCCTAGCGCACGTCGTATCTGATAAACGAATAGTACGCCGCGGCGAAGAAGATCAGGTTGAAGAGGACGAGCAGGATGATGTCCGGCGCCGTGCTTTTCAGGGTTTCATCGAACGCCGGGAATTGGTAACGGAACTTCGGGATCTCGTTCTTGCCCTCCGGCGACGAACTCCCGCCCATAGACCGGTTGGTATGGCCGTCCTCGGACGTGAACGTGTCCTGGAACGAATACCTGAAGACGGCCTGGTAGAGCAGGATGTAGTGGGCCTTGAGGCTCCGCGAAAAGTTCTCCAGGTCGGCGATCCCGGTGTGGCAGATATTCAGGGCGGCCTGCGTATAAGACGAGGCCGGCGACAGCCGGGCGATGTTGAGGCTCAGGGCCCGGCGGGCGCTCTTCTTCTGCTCGTATTCAGCGTCGAACTTCTGCAGGGTTTGGTCGAGCCGCTCCTCGAACTCTTTGGCCACAGACCCGCGGGCCTTGGTGTAGGCGTCCCAGTCCCATTTCCCCTGTCCGTTGTTGGGCAGGTATTTCTCCATCAAGGGGGCCAGCGCCTTGCCCTTCTCCTTTTCGATCTGGTTTCGGACCTGGGCCCGGTTGGCCTTCATGACCTCCTCGCTCGGGATGCGGCGGATGAGGCCGGCCAGCGGTTCGCTCGTCTTGGGGATGACGAAGGTCAGGAAGATCCAGACGAAGAAGCTCGCGAGGAGCGCCAGGCTCGTCCGATGGGTCAGGGTCGAGATGAGCAGGCCCAGGGAGAAGAGGGCCGCGAGATAGAGCATGGAGAGGAGGATCAGGGACAGGACCCGGCCCAGGTTGCCGGCGGCGAAGAGCGGGAACCCCTCGAAGAGGAGGAGCAGCACGCCGATGAGCGTGCTGACGGCAAAGGGGATCATGAGCACGCTGAACCCGCCCAGGAACTTGGCCCCGATCACGGTGCTCCGCCGGGCGGGGTTCGAGAGAACGAGCTTGAGGGTCCCGGCCTCCTTCTCTCCGCTGGCCATCGTCCCGGCGTAGAGGATGGCGAAGAGGCCGAGCAGGAAGCTCACGATGACGACGAAGTCGAGCTTGCCGTTGATCTGGCTCAGGACCTCGTTCTGGGCCTGGAGTCCCTTGGCGTCCGTCTCGTATTTGCTGAAGGCGACCTTGCCGGGCAGGACGCTCTCGAGCCCGATGCCGAAGGTGGCGAGGGCGCTCGGCTCACGGTAGACGGTCGTGGAATTCCTGGCCTCCTTCTGGGAGGCGTCGTATTCATGAAAGACGCTCTGGTAACTCGAATAATTCAGGAGCAGGCTGGCCGGGATGAGGACGAGACAGAGGAGCGAGACGATCAGGAACTTGGGGCTGAGGATCTGGTCCAGGAGCTCTTTTTTGAAGATCGTTCCGAACATGGTCAAGCCTCCTGGCGCATTATCGCCGCGTCAGTTTGATCCCGAAGACGACGATCCCGACGAGGAGCCCGACAAGGAGCAGGATGAGGACGGTGATGCCGAGCACGTTCGTTTTCGAGGTGATGTGGATGCGGACGATCTTGTCCTCGGACTCGACGCGGCGGTTTTCGGCCGTCGAGTCCGTCCGGATCTTGGGCTCGTAGTCGCCGACCGAGACATCCGTCGGGGGGATGAACTTGATATTGACGACCTGGTCCTTATCCTGTTCCAGCGTCGCGATCAGGTCGGGGCTGATCTCGACTCGCCAGTTCAGCGGCAGGTCGCAGAACACCCTGATATTATTGAGTTTCCGGGTGCCGGTGTTCTTGATCGTGACGTCCATGCCGACGGTCTCCCCGACTTTGATCTCGTGGTAGAGGTTCACGGCCTGGACTTCAACCTTGGGCACGCCGCGCGGGATGAGCTCGAGCTTGACGGACCCCGCCTTCATGACGTCGATGTCCTTGAGCTCGATCGCGGCGCCCGGGTTGGCCTTTTCGATCTCGCGGAGCTTCGCCGTCTGGTCGTTGTCCATGGCCAGGACGAAGAACTCCATCGGTTTGTCGAGAACGACCTGGCTGTCCGGGTTCTTGGGGAGGTAGAGCTTGAGCTGAAGCTTGAGGCTCGTGATGCCCTCGCTGAACTTGATCTGCGAGAGGCGGGCCGAGGTCGTCGGGTCGGAGAACTCGTAGGTGATCTGCTGGGGCAGGTCCGCCACTTCGAGCTTGAAGACGTTGGCCTCGCCGCTGAACTTCTCGAGCGACAGGTCGTAGGTCGCTGTCCCCTCGAGGTCGGCCTCCTGCGAGAACTGGGCCGAGTTGACGGTCACGATATTGGCGCTGATGCCCTTCTGGAGGAAGACCGAGGTCTTTTCCTGTTTCCCGGAGTATGAAACGCTGACCTCCAGGTTCTCGACGTCCTTGAGGAGCTGGAAGGTCACCTCCCTCTCCGACTCGATGGGCAGCGATTTGACGACCTTTTCGTACGGGTCGGAGATGATCTTCCCGTCGGAAAGGAGTGACACGTAGACGTCCTTGATCTCTTTCATGAAATCCAGAGGGAAGAGATCTTCGGCGCTGATCTTGAGGTTGGCCAGCTCCTTGAGCTCCTTGGACGCGTAGCGGAGGGAGACGCGGACGAACTTCTTGCCGCTCCGGTCCTGGAACTTGACCGCGCTCGCGACCGAGATCCGGGCCTCGCTGCCCATAAAGTTGATCAGGGCCTGCTGGTAATCGACCTGGGCCTGAAGGTAGGCGGTTTGCCTCTCGGCGAAGTCCGCCTCGGAGGCGAGGCCGTCCTCCTTGAGCTTGAGGTACCTCTGGAAATCGGCCTTCTTCAGATCGAGCGCGAGCTGGGCGCTTTTCAGCCGGAGGAGCTTCATGCTTTGGGATTCCTGGGTCTGGGCGGCCAGCGTCCAGGCCACAATGAGGACCGCGACCAGGATGGCGAGGATTTTGATGATCTTCATGCGTATTCCTCCAAAGGTGTCACTTCCATATTTGCAAGTCCGGTGCCAACCGCTGGCCGGGGCGCCCATTTTTAGTTGGACTCTCAGCGGACGGGTCCGCTTCCTGCAACCCGTAAAATAAGTTAACAAGGGGCCGGCCCCTGACGGGGGCAGTCCCCCTCCTGCCGCCCTGTCCCAAAACGGCCCGATTTTTGCAGTTAGTAGGCCCGGTGGCATGCTCAATGACCGGAAAAACGGGAGACAGGACGGCCACGGTTGTTACCGGAGTTACCCAAGCATGGGAAAAATGTTACCCAAATTACCCATCCGGGCACCTTTTACAATTCCCGTGGTTTGCGGTATCCTTATACCCTCGAACGGCATCCCGATCCGAGAAGGCATGAATCCGTGAGCCCGATTTTCCGTCCTTCGAAGGCCAAGCCGGCGCGCGGGAAGGTCGCCGAGGGCGAGACGCGCCTGATCTTCCGGGAGTTCGCCGAGAGCCTGAACCTCATCGAGGACTTCGACCAGATCGCCCTCAACTTCCTGGGCACGATCAGGGAAGCGATTTCCGTCGAGGTCCTGGCCTTCTTCATCTACGACAACGAGCTGGCCCAGTTCCGGATCTCCGCGGCGACCGGCATCGAGGAGACCCGGCTCAAGAGCCTGGCCTTCTCGCCCCAGGACCACCTGGCCAAGTGGCTCAAGATCAACAAGACCTACCTCCAGGTCCGGAGCCAGCCAGGTGTCTTTGGTTTCCTGACCGAGAGAGAACGGGACATCTTCCGGACGTTCGGCTTCGAGCTCTGCTATCCGCTCCAGTCGATGAACCGTCTGATCGGCATCCTCTGTGTCGGCCCGAAAGCGCCCCCGGGAGAGTTTTCCAGGCCGGAGATGGCCTTCATCGAATCGCTGACGCCCCAGGCCGGCATCGCCCTGGAAAATGCCTTGCTCTACAAGGAGCAGCGGGAGAGGTTCCGGCGGATGATCCGGGCCGACCGGCTGGCCACGATCGGCGAGCTCGCCGCGGGCGCCGCCCACGAGATCCGGAACCCGCTGACGGCCATCAAATCCTCCCTCCAGTACCTGGAGAGCCGCTTCCAGGATGAGAAGGAGAAAAAGCTCCTCGCGATCGCCCTCCAGGAGACCGACCGGATCGACGAGATCCTGGCCGCCCTCCTCTCGTTCTCGCGGCCGTCAGAGATCAAAAAAGAACAGGTGGACCTCGCCGTGACCCTGGAGGAAAGCCTGGCCCTGATCTCCTTCCAGGCCCGCTCCGCCGGCGTCGAGGTGGAGACGAAGTTCCCTGCCGGGCCGGTCTTCCTCAACGGGGACAAGTCCCAGGTCAAGCAGCTCTTCCTCAATATCCTCCTCAATGCCATCCAGGCCATGGAAGGAGGGGGAAAGCTCACCTGCGAGGTCCTGCCCCTGGCCAACGGGAAGATCCTGACCCGGATCATCGATACAGGCGAGGGGATCGCCGAGGAGAACATGGACAAGATCTATGACCCCTTTTTCACGACGAAAAAGGGCGGGACGGGGCTGGGCCTTTCGATCTGCTACAGCATCGTCAAGTCGCACCAGGGGGAGATCGAAGTGAGGAGCCGCGCCGGTGAAGGGACGACCGTCCTCGTGACGCTCCCCGCGGCCTGAGAATGGGAGGCCCCGCATGAAGCCCCGGATCCTGATCATCGACGACGAGAAGAACATCCGCGACGTCTTTTCCCTGCTCCTCGAGGACCACGGCTACGAGGTCGGGACGGCGGAAACAGGAGAAGCCGGACTCGAAAAGGCCCGGCTCCTCGAGCCCGACGTCGTCCTGCTCGACATGAACCTCCCCGATCTCACCGGGCTCGACGTCCTGGCCCGCCTCAAGGCGGAGCATCCCGGGACGGGGATCATCATCATCACGGCCTACGGGACGATCCGGAGCGCTGTCGAGGCCACCAAGCTCGGCGCCTACGCCTACCTCGAAAAGCCGGTGGACAACGAGGAGATGCTGCTGGCCGTGGCCCGGATCCTCGAGGTCAAGACCCTCCGGAAGGAAGTCGAGAGCCTGCGGTCGGAGCTCGTTTCGCGCTACCGGTTCTCGAACATCATCGGGACAAGCGGCCGGATGAACTCGGTCTTCCAGCTCATGGAGAAGATCGCCCGTGTCGACGGGACGGTCCTTGTCACGGGAGAGAGCGGGACCGGCAAGGAGCTCGTCGCCCGGGCCATCCATTTTGCCAGCCCCCGCAAGGACGGCCCGTTCGTCGTGGTCAACTGCGGGGCCATCCCCCGGGACCTCATCGAGAGCGAGTTCTTCGGCCACGTCAAAGGGGCCTTCACGGACGCCCGGACCGAAAAGACGGGCACGTTCGAGCTGGCCCACGAGGGGACGATCTTCCTCGACGAGGTCGGGGAGCTCTCCCAGGACGCCCAGGTCAAGCTCCTCCGGGCCCTGGGCGAGAGGGAGATCGTCAAGGTCGGGGGGACAGTGACGATCCCGGTCGACGTCCGGGTCATCGCGGCCACGAACAAAAACCTTGAAGAACAGGTCCGGAAGGGCGCCTTCCGGGAGGACCTGTATTTCCGGCTGGCCGTCCTCTCGCTCGAGCTCCCGCCGCTCCGGGAGAGGGCGGAGGACATCCCGCTCCTGGCCGAACACTTCGTCCGGAAATACGCCGGGGAGCTGGGGAAAGAGGCCAGCGGGGTGACGGACGCGGCGATGGCCCGCCTCGCCGCGTATCCCTGGCCCGGGAACGTCCGCGAGCTCGAGAACGTGGTCTACGAGGCCATGGTCATGGCTGAGGGCCCATGGGTGGACGAGCGGGCGCTGCCCTTGCGGCTCCGCTCTCTGGTGACGGAGGCGGACAGGGGCGATCCTTCGGCCCGGCCGCCCCAGGCGCTCCGGGATGCCGTCCAGGGCGTCACCGAGCGGACGGAGAAGGAGCTCATCCTCGACGCCCTGCGGCAGACCGGGGGGAACCGGACCCGGGCGGCCCGGCTCCTCGGGGTGAGCCGGAAGACCCTGTTCAACAAAATGACCCTCCTCGGGACCCGCTGGCCCGAATGAAAGCGGAACGAAAGCCGTGAGAATACGTATATATCCTAGAGGGCGTCCTTTTGCGCCCCTTTTCGGATCCGATAGACTGGCATTCTGTCGATAAAACATCGCTTTGGAGGAATGACATGAACAAGCGGACGTTCGGCGCCATGGTTCTCAGCCTGGCCATCCTCGGCCTTTCCTCGTCCGGACAGGAGAGCAAGGAGCTGCCCCTGACCCTTGAGGATTCTATCGTCAAGGCCCTGAAGAACAACCTCGACGTAGCCGCCGAGGTCATCAGCCCCGAGCTGGCCGGAGCAACGCTCTCCCAGGCCAAGCAAATTTACATGCCGACGCTCCAGTTCGGTTTCACGGGCAACCGCTATGAAGCGCCGGCGACCTGGTCCCTCCAGAACTCGGGCTCGTATGTCCAGGACTACACGGATTCCAACGTCTCCCTCGTCCAGCAGATCCCGTTCGGCGGCTCCCTTTCCGCGGGCATGGACTACAACTGGACCAGAAATAACCAGCTCTTCCAAAACTACAATCCTATATATCAGAGCGGGCTGACCTTTGTCCTGACCCAGCCGCTTCTCCGGAACTTCGGCTGGAAGGTCAGCCGCAAGCAGATCATCGTGGCCCAGAATTCCCTCGACATTTCGCGCAGCCAGTTCAAGACGACCCTGATCACTACCGTCTACAACGTCGAGGCGGCTTACTGGAACCTTGTTTATTCTATTGAGAACCTGAAGGCCCTCCGCCAGTCGCTCGATCTCGGGCGGGACCTCCTGGCCAAGACGAAAAAGGAGGTCGAGGTCGGGCAGAAGGCGCCGATCGAGGTCCTCAACGCGGAGGCGTCCGTGGCCCGGAGGGAGGCCGACATCCTCCAGGCCGAAGCCATGGTGAGGCGCAGCCGGGACCAGCTCGGCGTCCTCCTCAACCTGGGCGCGGACCCGGAGGCCAAGGGTCGGCTCGTCGTGCCGACCGACACGCCCACCCTCAAGCCCCTCCAGATCACGTTCGAGGAGGCCCTGCAAAGGGCCATGGCCAGGAGGCCGGAGCTCGAGGCCTCGAGATACGCGATCGACACGAAGCACCTCAATTTCTCGGTCGCCCGCAACGAGCTCCTGCCGCAGCTCGACCTGAAGCTTACCAAAGGGAGCCCCGGCGTCGCGGGCGACCAGATCCTCTATCAGGACAACAACCCGTTCCTGCCCCCCATCGGAGTCATCAAGGGCAGCGCCACGCAGGCCTTCCACGACACCTTCGCGTTCCTTTATAACAACTGGACGGTCGGCTTGACCCTGTCCATCCCCTTCGGCGACATGGTCGGCCGCGCCAATTATGCCTACGCCAGGCTCGACCTTGAGCAGAGCCAGGCCCGCCTCAAGAGCCAGGAGCAGCAGATCACCCTCGAGGTCAGCGACGCGGTCCTGACCCTGGAGACGGCGGCCAAGAGCGTGGACGCCTATCGCGTGGCCCGGGAGTACGCCGAAAAACAGCTCGAAGCCGAGATGAAGAAGCTCAATGTCGGGCTGTCGACGAATTATTTCGTCCTCACGTACCAGGACGCCCTGTCCAGCGCCCGGTCCTTGGAGCTCAAGGCCCTCGTCGACTACAACGTGGCCATGGCCAATATCGCGAAGGTCACGGGCACGACCCTCGAAACCCGCAACATCACCCTGAGCGATTACATCAAGTGATCAAGGAGGGCAGTCCCTCGACCGGGGGGATTGCCCCTCTTCCCCTTGCCTTGGTTTTTTTCGCTGTGTTAAGATGGCCGGGTGGAAATCTCCGCGGTCGTCATCACCTTCAACGAGGAGAAACGGCTCGAGGCCGCGCTCCGGAGCCTCGAGGGCGTCGCCTCCGAGATCATCGTCGTCGACAGCCTCAGCACGGACGACACGCTCAAGGTCGCCCGCAAGTACACCGAGCGTGTCTACGAGCGCGCCTGGACCCACTCCGCCGACCAGAAAAACCACGCCGACACCCTGGCCTCTTTCCCCTGGATCCTCTCGCTCGACGCCGACGAGCGCCTCTCTCCGGCCCTCAGGGATGAGCTCGTGAAGCTCCGCGGCCATGAGCCGCCCTGCACCGGGTTCTCCATCCCGCGGGAGGCTTATTACCTCGGCCGCTGGATCCGCCATTCGGGCTGGCGGCCGGACCGGAGGGTTCGCCTCTTCCGCCGGGACCGGGCCCGCTGGGAGGGGGATGACGTCCACGAGCGCCTCGTCGTCGACGGGGACGTCGAGAAGCTCCGCGGACCCATCCATCACTTCCCCTTCGAGACCATCGGCGAGCACGCGGCCAGGGTCAACAAGTTCTCCAGCCTGGCCGCCCAGAAGCTTTACGCCGGCAAGAAGAAGGCGCGCCTGCTCCGCCTGCTTGTCCTGCCGACGCTCCGGTGCCTAAAAACCTATTTCCTGAAGCTCGGCCTCCTCGACGGCTTCCCCGGACTCGTCATCGCCTGCCTCGACGGCTACGGCGAGTTCCTCCGCTCGGCCAAGCTCCGCTCGATCTGGAAAAAAGGAAAGCATATTGAGCCTTTTCCATATTGACGCCGGCCGGGAATGGAGCGGCACGGAGCGCCAGGCCCTCATCCTGGCCCGCGAGGCCAGGGCGAGGGGCTTCGTCTCCCGGCTCGTGGTCCAACCGAAAAGCCCCCTCCACGAGAAGGCCGCCGCCGAGGGGCTTCCCGTCCTCGCCGTCAGGATGCCGGGCGGGCGGAGCCTCGGCGCCATCCTGCGGATGGCCGGGGCCATGAAGCGGGGCCGTTGCGTCCTTGTCCACTTCCATGATGCCCCGGCGCTCGCCGTCGGATCGCCGGCGGCGTCCCTGGCCAAGGTGCCCATCCGCGTCCTGACAAGGCAGACGGACCCCGGAGGCCGGCGGGGGCGGGCGCCGGCAAAGCACATCGACATGGTCATCGCCGGCTCCGAGGGCGTCAAGAACGTCCTCGTCCGCGGCGGACTCCCCGAAAGGTCCGTCGAGGTCGTCCCGGCCGGGATCGATTTCTCGCCTTACCAGGACATCGGGCCGCGGGATTTTCTCCGGAAGGAATTCTCTTTCGCCCAGGACGATTTCCTGGTCGGCGTCGTGGCCGGCCTGGAGGACCCCCGGAGCTATCGGGAGGTCATCGAGGCCGCCGCCGTCATCCGGGAGCATGCCCCGAAAGCGAAGATCATCGTCCTCGGCGAAGGCTCGCTCCGGCTGGAGCCGGACAAGAAGGGCCACGATTTTCCCGCGAATGACGCGGTCTATTACCTCGGCTTCCGCTCGGACATGGCGCGGGTCCTGGCCTCCCTGGACGTTTTCGTCACGACTTCGCCCCTGATCGGGTTCGGCGGCTCTCTCCTTGACGCCATGGCCTGCCGGGTGCCGGTCGTGGCCGAGGAGACCGGGGGGGCTCCGGATGTCATCGTCCACCGGGAAACCGGGCTCCTCTCGCCTTCCCGGAACCCGCGGTCCCTGGCCGAGACCGTCCTGAAGCTCTATATGGACAGGAACCTGGCGGCCCGCCTGGCCCAGCGCGGCGCCGAGGCCGTCCGGGAGAAATATTCGGCTGAAGCCATGGCCCGGAGGGTCATCGCGGTCTACGAGCGCCTGGCTTCGCAGAAAGGGATCAAGCTTGGCTGAGAAGGTCAAGATCCGCGCTCTGGACTTGTTCGAGGAATTCGAGAAGCTCCTCCATATCCAGCGGGCCGTCTGGAACCACGAGGACGTCGACCTGACGCCGGCGCACCAGTTCTCGGTCTCGAGCCGGATGGGGGCGATCCTCCTCGGGGCGTTCGTCGGCCGGGACCTCGCGGGCTTCGTCTATTCATTTCCGGCCGTCTTCGGCGGCAAATTCTGCCAGCACTCGCATCTCCTGGCGGTCCTCCCCGAATTCCAGGGCTACGGGCTGGGCAAGGCCCTCAAGTGGGCCCAGCGGGAGGAGGCCCTCAAGCGGGGCTATGACCTCATCACCTGGACGTTCGACCCCCTCCTGACGCGCAACGCCAACCTCAACCTCCAGGCCCTGGGAGCCATTTCGAAGACGTATCTCCACAATTTTTATGGATTGACCCCGTCCCTCTGCCTGGGGCCGGGCATTCCCACCGACCGGCTCCTCATCGAGTGGCGGATCGGGGGCAGGCGGGTGGCTGGACGGGCCGAAGGGAAGGCGAAAAAGCCCTGCTACGTCGCGGCGGAGCTCCCCAAGGCCCTGGAACGAAGATCCGGGGAGGAGGGCGCCTTCGCCCCGCCATCAAGGCCCAGACTCAAGCTCGAGGAGGATGTCATCCTTGTCGAAGTGGCCCGGGACATCAAGGCGCTGGCCTTCCGATGCGACCTCATCGCCGAGTGGCAGACGGGCCTGAGGCGGGCCATGACGTCATACTTCGCGCGCGGCTATTTCGCCGAGCATTTTCTCTTCGGCGACCGCTGCTTCTATGTCCTGAGGAAGCAGAAAAAGCGAGGCTGAAGAGATGGCCATCGAACGGATCGAGATGTCGCTCCTGCGGCTGCCCTATGTCCATTTCTTCGAGACCTCGTTCGGCCGGGCGTTCGACCGGACGTTCATCGTCATCGAGGCCTTCTCCGATGGGACCTGCGGGTACGGCGAGTGCGTTGCGGAGGAGGCGCCCCTTTATGGCAGCGAAACGACCCAGACCGCCTGGCACGTCCTGAAGGATTTCCTCATCCCCCTCGTCTTCCGCAAGGACATCGAGGAGCCCGGGGACTTCGCCCGCGAAGCCGGGATCTTCCGGGGGAACCGTATGGCCAAGGCAGGGCTCGAGCTGGCCCTCTGGGACCTCAAGGCGAAGAAGCTCAGCCGGCCGCTCCACGCGCTTTACGGAGGGGTGAGGGAGGAGATCGAGGCGGGGGTGAGCTGCGGCATCGAGGACTCCCTCCCTGACCTCATAGCCAGGATCGGCCAATACCTCGGCCAGGGCTACCGGCGGATTAAGATCAAGATCAAGCCGGGCTGGGACGTGAAGGCGTGCGAGGCCGTGCGCCGGGAATATCCCGATATCATGCTCCAGGCCGACGCCAACGGAGCATACCGGCTGGAAGACAAGGAAACGATCAAGGCCCTCGACGCCTACAACCTCCTTCTTATCGAACAACCCTTCCCGCCGTACGATTTGTGGGATCACGCCAAGCTCCAGCGAGAGATGAAGACGCCGCTTTGTCTCGACGAGAGCATCCTGTCGCTCGACACGGCCCGGGCCGCCCTCGAGATGGGGAGCTGCCGGGTCATCAACATCAAGGTCGGGCGCGTCGGCGGGCCCGTCGAGATGCGCAAGATCCACGATTATTGCGAGGGGCGCGGCGTCCCAGTCTGGTGCGGCGGCATGCTCGAGAGCGGGATCGGGCGGGCCCATAACCTCCACATCGCTTCGCTCCCGGATTTCAAGCTCCCGGCCGACCTGTCGGCGAGCCGCCGCTATTACAGGGAAGACATCATTGACCCGTTCATCGAGCTCAGCGGCCCGGGCCGGATCCGCGTCCCGGACGGGCCGGGGATCGGCGTCAACCCGGTCGAGGCGCGCATTCAGAAGGCGTGTGTTCGCGCCGAGGTCTTCCGTCGGCCGTAGCGCCCGGGACAGCCAAAACTTCCTGGACCTTGACATACGGCGGCACCCTGGGTATCATTCTAATGATAATGATTATCGATATCGTTAACAGGCTGCATTTATGAAAACCAACCGGGCTCGCCAACATCAAAGCCAGATCAAGGACCATTGCACGCGCTGGACCGTTCCCCGCGAGGAGATATTCGACCTTCTGATCCGCAGCCAGCAGCATCTGAGCGCCAAGGATATTTACGCCACTCTGAGCCCGGCGAACCCGGAGATCGGATTGACGACGGTATACCGGACGCTCGATCTCCTGGCCAAGGCGGGGCTGGCCAGAAAAATCAACACGGGCGACGGCCAGGTCCGCTTCGAATACATCCGGGGCGACCACTCGGACCATCACCACCACCTGATCTGCACGGGGTGCGGAACGATACTGAATTACCGCGACTTCGAGAAAGAAGAGCTCGACCTCGTCCGGAAAACCGAGGAGATCCTGGCGGCCAAACATAAGTTTCTCATCCGGGAGCACAACATCGAATTCTTCGGCCTTTGCGAAGACTGCCGCCCCGGAGGGAGGAAGTCGCCCATCAAATGAGACAGATTGAATGACGGGGCCAGGCGGCAGACCATCGCTGTGTGCCGGTCGAGCCCGTCGAAGGGAGTTCACATGAGAATTGCCATCGCCACCGACCAGGATTTCGTGTCCTCATGTTTTGGCTGTTGCCCGGACTGCACGATCGTCGAGATCGAAGCGGGCAAAGTCCTCCGAACGTTCGTGGTCCCCAATCCCGGATGGAGACACAAGTATTGGGCCGATTTTTTACAGAAGAACTCCGTGGAATCCCTCATCGTCGGGAATATCGGGGCCAATGCCAAAGCCGTCATCCGGTGGGCCGGGATCCAGGTGATTTCGGGTGTCGCCGGCCAATTCGATGACGTCATCCGGAGGTATCTCGAAGGCTCCCTCCTGCCGGGGGCCGGCGACTGCGGCGGCGCCCGGCATGCTCCGCCGGATTCTCCGTGCCAGAAGTCATCGTAACAGCAGGGGCCTTTTCCGGTGTGGGACCCGGGCCGGACGGTTCTTCCGGCCGGCCGCCCTCCGAAAGGTCCGAGGATGGATAAGATGGTTTACTTGGACAGCAGCGCCACGTCGTATCCCAAGCCCGAATCGGTCTATGTCTTCATGGATCGATTCTACCGAAAGTCGGGCGTCAACCCGGGCCGGTCTGGCTATGACCTGTGCATGGAGGCGGGCGAGCTCCTGGATGCCACCCGAAAGCTCCTCGCCCGCTTCTTCAACGGCCGGGACCCTAACCGGCTCTGCTTCTGCTACAACGCGACCGACGCCCTCAACCTCATCATTTTCGGCCTGCTCCGGGAAGGCGACCATGCCGTCACGACAACGCTCGAACACAACTCGGTGCTGCGTCCGCTGTTCCACCTTTCGCAGCACTGCGGGGTGGACGTTGATTACGTTCCGTTCGACAAAGCGGGGTTTGTCGATCCCGACGAGATCCGGCGGTGCTTCCGCCCGAACACGCGGCTTGTCATCCTCAACCACGGCTCGAACGTCATCGGGACGATCCAGCCGATCAAGAAGATCGGTTGTCGTTGCCGCGAGGCCGGGATCCCTTTCGCCATCGATGCCTCCCAGACCGCGGGCCAGGTTCCGCTGGACCTCCAGGACGCCCAGGTCGATGTCCTGGCCTTCACGGGCCACAAGTCGCTCTTCGGACCAACGGGCATCGGAGGATTGTATGTCGGGGAGAACATCACCATCCGCCAAACGCGGGCCGGCGGCACAGGCGTCCGATCGGCGGAGCGCTTCCACCCGGAGGATTACCCGTATCGTCTTGAGTACGGCACTCCGAACATCCTGGGCACGGCCGGCCTCAACGCCGGAGTGACATGGGTCATGGAGCGTGGCATCGCGTCCATCGCCGCGCACGAGATGAGGCTCACGACCATGCTCCGCGACGGCCTCAAGGGCATCGACAGGGTCATCCCTTACTGCCAGGAGGACCTCGCGAATCACCTCCCCGTGCTGAGCTTCAACATCGACGGCCTCGAGGCTCTCGACACCGGGACCCTGCTCGATGTCGATCATGACATCGCCTGCCGCACGGGGCTTCACTGCGCTCCGCTTGTCCATGAGCAGCTGGGGACGGCGAAGATCAAGGGATCCGTGCGTTTTAGCATTGGCCCGTTCAACACAGAGGCCGATATCCAGACGGCGGTTGAGGCCGTAGCGGCAATCGCGTCCCAGGGCTACGGCCTGCCGAGGGACAGCGCCAGGTCAACGAACATATAAATTCCTTAGAATTCCACAGTTTTCCCCGGGAGAGCCGCGGCCTCCCGGGCCGCCTTGACTGATCATCACGTAACCTATAAAATCCGTAAGAATTCCTCAACGGACTAAGAGCATCTTCATGAAAAAACTCGTCATCCTCGGCGCCGGCACGGGTGGAACGGTCATGGCCAACCTCCTCCACAAGCGCCTGGGCAGAGCGGAATGGTCCATCACGGTCATCGATAAAGATAATGACCACTATTATCAGCCCGGGTTCCTGTTCATCCCCTTCGGTTTTTACAGCAAGGACGATATCCTCAAGGAAAAGTCGAAATTCCTCCCCCGGGGCGTCGAGTTCATCGTCGCCGAGATCGAGCGGATCGACCCGGCCGGGAACGCCGTCGTCCTTGGGGACGGCCGCCGCCTCCCGTACGATTTCCTGATCATCGCGACCGGGGCCGAGATCGCTCCGCAGGAAACCCCGGGCATGCTCGACGGCTGGCGCGACACGATCTTTGATTTCTACACCGCCGACGGCGCCACGGCCCTGGCCGGGAAGCTCAAGTCCTTCCCCGGCGGCCGGCTCGTCATCCATGTCAACGAGATGCCCATCAAATGCCCCGTCGCGCCCCTGGAGTTCGCCTTCTTCTGCGACTGGTGCCTCAGCCGCCATCACCGGCGCGACGCGATCGACCTCGTTTATGTCACCCCTCTCTCCGGGGCCTTCACCAAGCCCGTCGCCTCGAAGGCCCTGGGGGCCCTCCTCGAGGAGCGGAAGATCCAGACCATGACGGATTTCAGCGCCGAGCGAATCGATGCCTCCGCCAAAAAAATCGTCTCCTACGATGGGCGCGAGGTCCCCTACGACCTGCTGGTCACGGTCCCGACAAACATGGGCTCGGAGGTCATCGAGCGGTCGGGGATGGGGGACGAGCTCCGTTACGTCCCGACGGACCCGAAGACGCTCCGGTCGAAGTCCCACGAGAACATCTTCGTCATCGGCGACGCCTCGAACGTCCCCGCCTCCAAGGCGGGGTCGGTCGCCCATTTCGAGTCCGAGGTCCTCGCGGCTAACATCCTCCGGGCGATCGAGGGGAAACCCCTGGAGCCGGACTTCGACGGCCATTCCAACTGCTTCATCGAGACGGGCCGGCGCAAGGCCATCCTGATCGATTTCAATTATGAGACCGAGCCGCTCCCGGGACACTTCCCCTTTCCGAAGATCGGCCCGATGCCCCTGCTCAAGCCGAGCCGATTGAACCACCTTGGCAAGCTGGCCTTCCGCTGGATCTACTGGAACATGCTCTTGAAGGCCCGGCCGATCCCGTTCATCCCGTCCCGGATGAAGATGGCGGGCAAGATACGCCCGGAAGGCGCGTGAGAGGCCCCGATATCATGGAAAATCAAGGAATATCAATATCTCAGTTGAAGGAGTCAGGCATGCCCCAAAAACAATTCGGGAACGTCGCCGTTGACATCGACGCCGAAGGCTTCATGACCAACCAGGCCCAGTGGACGCGCGAGGTCGCGGCGGCCATCGCCAGGGAAGAAGGGATCGCCGAGCTGACCCCCTCCCACTGGAAGGTCATCGAGTTCATGCAGAAGGAATTCAAGGAGACCGGCCAGGCGCCGACCATCCGGAAACTCAACAAGACAGGGATCATGAGCACCAAGGAGCTCTACGAGCTCTTCCCGGGCGGGCCGGCCAAGAAGGCGGCCAAGATCGCCGGCCTGAATAAACCCGAGGGTTGCGTCTGAGGAGGAGTGCCGTGGAAGAGAAAATCAAGAAGGTCTCGATCGTCATCTCGAAGGGCGGGCTGGACGGCGTTTATCCTGGGCTGATCATGGCCAACGGGGCCCGGATGGAAGGGATCGAGGCGAACCTGTTCTTCACCTTTTTCGGTTTGGACGCCATCATCAAGAAGCGGATGGGCAGGATCAAGGTCGCCACGGTCGGCAACCCCGGGATGCACATGCCGTCGCTCCTGGGCATCCTGCCGGGGTTTTCGGCGATGGCCACGGCGATGATGATGAAGACGATGGACAAGCTCGACATCCCGCCCGTGCCGGAGTTCATCGAGATGATCGCGGACGCCGGTTGCAAGCTCTACGGCTGCAAGGCGACGGTCGACATGTTCAAGCTGAAGAAAGAGGACTTCTGCCCCCAGGTGGATTCCATCATCAACGTCGGCAAGTTCTACGAGATCTCGGCCGGCGGCCAGATCATTTTTACCTGACCCTAGGCCTGGTCCCGCGGCGGGAGCGGCTTGAGGAGTTCCCGGGCTTCCTCCGCCCGGACTGCGGGAACGAGGATCTCAGCGACACCGAGGCCGTCACTGGTCATGCCCAGGATTTTTCCATAAGCCTCATAACGAAGCCTGGCCGGGATCCCGTAGGATTCGAGCATCTTTTTGAGGATCTCGGCTTCGGGAACCCCATTTGTCTTATGAACGGTGACCCATTCCATGCCATCATTCTAACATGGCTTTGGAATCAAACGCCCCCTCTCTTTTAACGTTGCGCCAGCTTCACGCCTGTTCGGTCTTGCCGGGCTCGAGGCTCGTCCCGCAGTGCGGGCAGACCTTCCAGCCCGCCTCGACCGGCTTCTTGCACGAAGGGCAGACCGCTTTGCTGGGCCTGCCGCAGGAGGGACAGTAGGCGTAGCCGGCCGCGACGGGCTTCCCGCACCCCGCGCAGCATGCGGCGGCCGCGGCCGCAGCCGAATCTGCCCGCCGGACGGGCATTTCGTGCCGCATGATGAGATAGATCAGCAGCCCGACGACGTTCCCGATCAGGACCAGGAGCGCCCAGAGGATCCCGCTCATGCCCCGGCTCTCGGCGTCCCGGTAAACCCAGATGATCACGAAAACCCAGAGCGCCATGAGGGCGAGGGGCATGAACATGAACGGAATGAACCTGAACACCCCTCCCAAAGAATGGCCGGCGTCCCGGAAGACATGCGAGATGCCGGGGAAGAAGCCGAACGGGAGGACGAAGAAAATGGACCGGAAGGCGAAAAGCAGCACGAGCCCGATCAGGATCACGAGGGCCCATGTGGCGTGGTTATTGTTCGTTGTCATGTGGACCTCCTTATCACTTGCTATCGGGAAGACAATGTCCCGTTCTCCGATGGCCGGGCCATCCGCAGGATGACCGGGGAGAGGAAAAGCACCAGCACGTTCTGGGCGATGAAGACGATCGCGGCCCACGCGCCCGACGGCAGCGGCCGTCCCGGCGTGACGTCGATAAGGGCTACGGTCAGCCAGATCGCCGCCAGGACCGTAAATAGGACCGAGGCGGCAATGACCGGGACGGGGACTTTCGCTTTTCCCGCCGCCGGACCTCTGTCCAAAGCCTCCCGGCACAGCCGCCGGGTCCTCAGCTCAAGGGATTGAGGCAATTCCGCCAGGCCGAGGTCCTGCACGCCCTCCCGGATCGTGAGCCGGCCGGCCTGGAACATCCGGCAGCCGGGGCAACCCCGGAGATGGTCCTCGGCCAGCCGCCGTTCGTCAGCGTCCAGGGGACGCTCTTCGCTTTCGAGGATCAGTTGTTCGATCGTCTTGCAGGTCATGGCGTATTCTCCTCTGAGATCTCCGTCCGGGGCCGCCCGGGCCCGAACGCCGCCAGGTCTTTTTGGAGGCCCTTCACCGCCCGGTGAAGGAGGGTCCGGACCGTCGTTTCGGGGATGCCGAGCATCCGGCCGATCTCCTCGTGCTTGTAACCCTCGATGTCCTTGAGGACGAAGACCTCGCGCTGCCTGGTGGGGAGCCGGGAGATCGCCCGGCGCAGGCAGAGCCGCAGGTCCTCCCGGGCGGCGAAGTCCCGGGCCGGGAACCGGCCCGATTCCCATCCCGTGTCCGCGTCCGCCGCTTCGTCCGTCATCGCCCGGGCCCGCTCGAGAAAAAACAACCTCCGGATCCTCTTCTTCCTCAGGCCGTCCCGGTGCAGGTTGGCCGTGATGGTGAAAAGCCAGGCCCTGGTGTCACCCGACCGCGGCCCTTCGCGGCCCGAGCGCACGGCCCTCAGCCAGGTTTCCTGGAAGAGGTCCTCGGCGTCCCGGGCGTTGTCGGTCAGGGCGCGGGCTAGGCGGTAGACGGGCTCCTTGTACATTTCATAGATCCCGTCGAAAGAATCCCGGGTGAAGGGCACGGCATCCGGCCGCGGGGCGACTTTCAGGGCTGACATCACGGCTTCCATCTCTTTTTCCGCCTCACTCAAGAAGACGTGCGAGACGGACGTTCGTTCACCCCGGCACGATATTCCGCATGAATTTCTGCGTTCACACTGTCGGCACCAGGCCGGTTCAGGCGCGCCCGTCCGGGAATTTGATTGTCTTCAGGTAGCCCTCGACCTGGGCCTTAAGGGCCGGGTCCTGGATCCGGGGGAGCGCTTTTTCCAGGACGGCCCGGGCCTTGCCCGGCTCGTTGTTGTTGATATAGGCGATGCCGAGGTTGACCTGGAGGTTGATGTCGTCGGAGGCGAGGACCAATCCGGCCTGGAAGCTCCCGGCGGCCTCCGCAAAGCGGCCGAGCTGGTTCAGGATGACTCCCTTAAGGTTGTATGTGGGAGCGCGAAGATCTAGCTTGAGGGATCTCTGGGCCTCGTCCAGGGCCTGGTCGAGCTTCTTCTGGCCGAGATGGACCCTGGCCAGGTAGTAAGCCGTGTTGGCGTCTTCTTTGATTGCGAGGGCCTGCTTGAATTCGGACTCGGCTCTGTCCAGGGCGCCCGTGTCGAACGAGACCAGGCCGACATTAAAGTGGGCTTCGGCCAGATCCGGCCGCAGCTCCAGGGCCTTATCGAAGGCCGCCGTCGCGGCTGCGACATCCCCCTTTTTGTAGTAGGCGGTGCCGAGCAGGCTATGGCCGCCATAATGCTTGGGATCGAGGGACACCGCCAGGTTTCCGTAGCGGATGGCCTCGTCCGTGAGCCCGTAGCGGAGGGCGATGGCCCCCTTATCACACTGGTACTGGGGATCGCTGTCCGGATCCTTGGCGGGTTTCTTCTCCTTTTGGGCAGCGGCCGAGGCGCAGCCGACGAGGACGAAGATCGTAAGGAAAGCGACGATATATCGGTTGGGCCTCATGGATATTCTCTTCCGTCGAGCTCCATTTCCGATCATTCATGATGGCACAACTCTGCCTAACTGACAAGCGGCCCCGGCACGTCCCTGTTCAGGGCCTCGGAGATAGCCTTCACTCCAGATCGCGATTTTTCACGCCGCGATTCTCGGGCTAAACCGCTTTATCACGTTCCGGCTATCTCCGAAGCCCCGAAATTAAATGCGCAGGGCAGCCATTTTCTTTTTTGGTCAAGAAACCGCCAAGAACGTAACGCTCTCTCGGCTTGTCTCGTCTGGGCCAGCGTGGTAGATTAAGCCCGGATTTTATGCTCAGGACATCCGGTTGGAGGAGGGTCAGCGATGATCTCGAAATATGACGTGATCCGGACAGCCGTGGCCATCGCCCTGGCCGCGTTCTTGGCCACGGCGTCCGTTGCCGCCGAGCGCAATGGTGCCCCGCCGATGACTTCCCCAGGCGCGCCCGGCGCCGCAGCCCCGGCCGGCCTCAGCTTCGACGTGAGACCCACGGTCTTTTTTGTCAGGGCCGGGCAAGGCCTCAAGCAGCTCCTGACCGTGAGCGTCGAGAACAACGGTGTCCCGACGTCCGGAGTGTTCTCCGTCAGGTTCGGCGGCCGCGACCTGACTTTTCCTTTGAACCCCATCGTCCAAGGCAAGAGCTCCTTCCCTGTCGCCATTCCCGAGATCACGAAACCTGGGCCGGCGACGTTCACCCTCAGATCCGGCGGCCTGACGGTCAGGAGAGATGTCCCCCTCAAGCCCCAGCGCAAGTGGAGCGTATATCTTTTTCATCATTCGCACACCGATATCGGCTACACCGAGCTCCAGTCCCGGGTCAGGCAAAATCACGTGGAATACCTCGATTCCGTCATCGACGACTGTGACGCCACCGACGGCTATCCCGATGACGCCAGATTCCGCTGGAATATCGAGGTCTCCTGGGCCCTCCAGAACTTCGTGAGGCAGAGGCCCGAGGCCCGGGTCCGCCGGCTCGTGGAATTGATCAAGGCGGGCCGCGTCGAGCTCTCCGGGCTCTATGTCAACCAGTCCGACGGGTTCTCCCACGAGGAGCTCATCCGCTCCCTCGACTTCTCCCGGGAGTTCGCCAGAAAATACGGGGTCGATGTCACCTGCGCCATGAACGACGACGTGACCGGCTTCGGCTGGGCCCTGCCCCAGCTCTTCCGCCAGGCCGGCATCAAGTATTTCGCCACCGGCATCAACGAGACGCGGTCCCGCGCGCCCCTCCGCCGGCCCTGCGCTTTCTGGTGGGAATCGCCCGATGGCAGCCGCATCCTCCACTGGAACGGCGAGCACTACCTGTTCGCCAACTACGACCTCCGCCTCCACGAACCGCTCCAGGTGAGCTCGCCCAAAGTCGGGGAGTACCTCGCGGCGCTCGAGACGCGCGGCGATTACCCCTATGACCTCATCGCCTTCAACATCAGCGCCTGGGTGACGGACAACTGCCCGCCGGGCCGGGCGCTCTCCGACCGGGTCAAGGAATGGAATGAGACGTTCGCCTACCCCAAGCTCCGGCTGGCGACCCTGCACGAGTTCTTCAGCGCCATGGAGGCCAAAAACGGCCCGGGGCTCCCGACCTACAGGCTCGGCTGGCCCGACTACTGGACCGACGGCCTTGCTTCCGCCTCTTTCGAGACCGGGCTCAACCGGGTCACTCACAGCGACCTGATCTCGGCCGAGAAGTGGTCGGCCCTCGCCGCCTGGCTGGACAAGGGCTTCCGCTTTCCCGCCGACGAGATCCGCGAAGCCTACGAACAAGCCACGCTCTTCGACGAACACACCTGGGGCGCTTATAACAGTATCGACGAGCCGCAATCGGAGCTGGCGCGCGGCCAGTGGGCGGTCAAGTCAGGGTTCGCCTACAAGGCCCGGGAAGCGTCCCGAACGCTCCTCCGGCGGGGGACGGAGGCCCTGGCCAGGCTCATCAGCGCCGACGGCGATCATGAATTCGCCGTCTTCAACCCGCTCTCCTGGGCCCGGACTGACGTCGTCCCCGTAACGCTGCCGGCCGGGCCGCTCCGCGAGGCGAAAGGCAAGCTCCGCGTCGTCGACCGGCGCCTGGGGAGCGAGGCAAAGTTCCAGATGATGGGCGGGGACGCCATCCTGGTCGTGGCCAAGGACATCCCCGCGATGGGATACGTGGTCTTCGCGGTCAGGCCGGGGGAGGGGGAGGTGCCGAATCCCAAGGAGGAGAAGATGGAGACAAACGAGGCGGGCGATCCCGTCCTCGAAAACCGCTTCTACCGCCTCGCCGTGGATCCCAAGACCGGAGGCGTCTTGAGCCTTATCGACAAGGAGATCGGCCGCGAGCTCGTGGACAAGGCCGCGCCCTGGCCGCTCAACACCTATATCTACGAGCAGCCGGAGGGCGGCCGCAAGGCCGTGGACGACATGACGAAACGGGCGGTTTTTACCCGCTGGTCCCCGACGGAGACGGCGATCGTGGTAGACTGGCACGGGCCGGTGGCCCGGAGCTTCAACGTTGCGAGCCGGCCCAAGATGTGCGCCTCGCTCCAGCAGCGGATCATCGTCTACGACGATATCAAGCGGATCGATCTCGTCGATGTCCTGAACAAGGAGGAAACGTTCGACCCCGAGGCCGTCTATTTCGCCTTCCCGTTCGCCGTCGGGCCCGGCCTGCCGGGCGCGTCCAACAATACGCTCGGCGCGATCCTGCCGGCCGATAAGGCCAAGGGGAAGAATCCCGGCGCTTCCGCGCTGCCCGGGCCGAGCGCGCGCTTCGAGATCTCGGACGCCGACATGGCTCCGGGGACCGAGCAGCTGCCCGGGACAACCCTCGACTGGCACGCCGTCCAGCACTGGGTCGAGTTTTCCGGGAAGGACGCCCGTGTCATCTGGGCGCCGGTCGAGGCCCCGCTCGTCCAGTTCGGCGACATCAACACCGGAAAATGGCTCAAGACGCTCAAGTTCACCAACGCTTGGGTCTTCTCCTACGCCATGAACAACTACTGGATGACGAACTTCCCGGCCAGCCAGGAGGGCCGGGTGGAGTTCCGCTACTCGCTGACGAGCCTCCCCGCCTCTTCGCCCTCGACCGGCGCGCCCGTCTCTGCCGCCGGCTTCGACCGCGTCGTTTCCTCGCGCTTCGGCTGGGAGACCCACACTCCTCTTGTCGCGGTCTGGCTCCCAGCGAAAAACAAGGGGCGCATCACGACGCCCATAGAATCGTTTCTCTCCGTCAACCAGCCGAACATCATCATCCAGGCCCTCTGGCTCGATGCCGACGGGAAGCCCGTCACCCGCCTGCGTGAAATCGAGGGGAAAGCGACCGAGGCCCGCCTCTCGAGCGCCTTCTTCCTGGGGTTCTCGACGAGTTGGCAAAAGGGTGCCTCTGAGCAAATTGAGATAACGTCGATTCCGGTCAGCCTCAAACCCTTCGAGATCCGGACGGTGAGGGTCGCGATCGGGAATTGATCCTCCCCATCCGTTCCTTGATTGCCGGCGCGCTTCGCCTTAGAATGGAAGGGAACGAAGGATCAATCCATGGATAACGATGCCGCGAGAAGAGACGAGCTCGACAGGCTCCACCATCGTGAGGCCGAGCTCCTCGAGAGGATCGAGAGACTGAAGACCTCGATGGACCATACGAGCGAGATCGACACCCTGGTTTTCAAGAACAAGCTGATGAAAGAGGCCCAGGAAGAGCTGAGGCGGGTCCAGGACAAGCTCAGCGGCGTCGCGGAGGGCTGAAGCCCTCGGTCAGCCCTCCTTGCGATAGAGGACTTTCCCGCCGACGATCGTGTAAAGGACCTCGGCGCTCCGGATATCCTCCTCCCGGCAGGTCAGGATGTCCTTGGAGAGGACGGTGATGTCGGCCAGCTTGCCGGGTGTGATCGACCCCTTGATCCCCTCTTCGAAAGCCGCGAAAGCGCCGTTGATTGTGTACGCCCGGAGCGCCTCTTCGCGCGTCATCTTCTGGCCGGGGAAAAAGGCCGTCCCGTCTTTCATCTTCCGTGTCACGGCCGCATAGAAGCCGGGGATGGGGTCGACGGGCTCGACGGGGACGTCCGTGCCGTTGCAGATGACCGCTCCCGCCGCCATGAGCTTCCGCCAGACGTAAGCGCCCTCCTCGGCCCTTTTTTCCCCCAGCCGCTTGAGGACCCAGGGCCCGTCCGAGGTGCAGTGGATAGCCTGCATCGAGGCGATGACGCCGAGCCGGCCGAAACGGGGGATGTCCGCGGGATTGAGGTGTTGGGCATGCTCGACGCGCCACCGCACGTCCTTTTTGTCGGGGTGGGCTTTGAAGGCTTCCTCATAAATGTCCAGCACCTCCCGGTTGGCCCGGTCGCCGATGGCGTGGATGCAGAGCTGAAAGCCGTTCTCGATCGCGAACCTGGCCGTTTCCTTGACATCGGGGATGGGGTCCGTGTTCAGGCCCGTCCAGTTCGGGCGGTCCGCGTAGGGCTCGAGGAACCAGGCCCCTTGGGACCCGAGGGCGCCGTCCATGAACCGCTTGATGGCCCTGACGGTCAGGTGGTTGTCGGCGGCCCCGATCATCCTGTAGGCGGAGCCTCGGGCAGCGAGGGCCCGGTTGTTCTCGCTCAGCATGACGTTGAGCCTGATGCCGAGGGCGCCTTCCTCGGCCATCTTCCTGTAAAGGTCAACCGTCGCGAAGGATGTGCTCGCGTCATCGAAGGTCGTCACCCCGTTCCTCAAGCATTCCTGGGCGGCGAGCTCCACTTCGCGCCGCGCCTTGGCCAGCGCCTCTTCCCGGGTGAGTTTCGGTTCCATGTAGCGGATAAGACCCTGGGCATTTTCAAGGAAGGCGCCGATGGGGTTTCCCCTGGCGTCGCGGATGATCTGGCCGCCCTTGGGGTCGGGGGTCCTGGACGTGATCCCGGAGAGCTCCATGGCCTTGGCATTCGCCAGGCTGGAGTGCCCGCTGGCGTGTTCGAGGAGGACGGGGTTCGCCGGGGCGGCCTGGCTCAGGACGTCGTGGAAGGGCAGGCCGTCGATGTTCGGCTCGGGGACCCTGTCCCACTTCTCCTGGTGCCAGCCCCGGCCGAGGATCCAGTCGCCGGGCTTGGCGGCTTTGGCCGCCTGCCCGACCATGGCCACGATCTCGTCCCACGAGCGGGCCTTGGTCAGGTCGAGGATCATCTTGGAGGCCCCGAGGCTCGTGAAGTGGCCGTGGCTGTCGATGATTCCCGGAATGGCCAGAGCGCCCTTGAGGTCGATGACCTGGGTTGATCCGCCGATATAACGCTTGAGGTCCTTCTCGGCCCCGACGGCGACGATCCGGCCGGCGCGGATGGCGACGGCCCCGGCCTCAGGGATCCTGTCGTCGACCGTCACGACCTTCCCGTTCATGAGGACGAGGTCGGCGGGCGTTTCCTTCGGCTCGGACCCGGCGGCCGTCCGCAGGGCCGGCGCGACCAGCGCGGCCAGAATGGCGGCGATGAGGATTCGGCGCTTTTTAGACATGGGGTTCCCTCCAGGACGAGCGTTCACGGCCACGGAGGAGAAGGGTATATCGGCTTCCCCGGCCTGTCAACTTCCGGCCCGTTTTCCCCTTCAATGTCCCGGCCATCCCTCGAGCCCCTCCGTCCGATAAAAAAGGGCGGCCCGGGAGGGGCCGCCCGTGATAAAAACGCAGCCTGTGGTCCCTTACTTCTTTTTGCGGATGAAGATGTCGCCACGGAACGTGGTCAGGGTGATCTCCTGGCCGCCGCCGTTGATGATCCCGTAGATGGCCCGGTCGAAGGAGATCCGGTATTTCCCCTTCTCGGCCTCCTCGCTGCTCTCGACCTTCTTGGATGTCGGCTTGAGGGTGACGTCGAAGTCACTGTAGATGTTGCCCATCTGGGACTTCATCTTGACGTTGGCCTTGATGTCGGCCGGGAGGGTGACGTCGATGTCCCCGTTCATGTTGCTGAAAGACAGCGGCTTGTCGGCCGAGACCTTGGAGAGCACGGCCTCGATGTCGCCGTTCATGGTGTGAACGACGGCGTTCCCGGAGACGTTGCGCAACGTGACCGACCCGTTCGTGCTGTTGATCTCGATCTCGCCGGAGACGTTCTCGACGACGATCTTGCCGCCCATGGAGGATCCCAGGGAAACGGAGGAGGAATAGGGGACCTGGATGGTCAGGTCGACGGCGTTCATCATGGACTCGGTGCTCACGGTGACGGTGTTGTTGTTCTCCTCGACCGTGAGCCCTGTCAGGGCGGCCGTAACGAGCTTCATGCCGTCGTGGCTTCGCTCCTTCTTCTCTTCCTGACCGGGAGGATAGGGCGTGGCCAGCTTGGCCAGGGCCATATTTTTTTGCGCGTCCTTTTTGAACTGCTCGACGTCCATCTGGGCAGCCTGAAGCTCCTTCTGCATTTCCTCCACGTCCTTCGGGCTGGCCACGACCTTCTTCTTGCCCGGCCCGGCGTAAGCGTAGGCATAGGCCAGGTCGTCCGGCTGGCCGATGGCCTTTTCCCGGATCCGGGCTTCGGCAATGACTTCTTTGCCCTCATAGCCCTTGACCGTTATGCTGCCCCTCATGACCGAGGCCTCGAGCTTGGCCGGCTTGGCCGGGTTGCTGAGCGGCACGACGGCCCGGTCGGGCTGCGTCACACGCTCGGGCTCGGCGGGTTTCTGGGCAGGCTGCGGGGCCGTCGGTGTTTGGGCCTCTTGAGCGATGGCTGTCGCGCCGGCTGCGAGCAGCACCGCCGCGATGATGAGATGTCCGATGATCCTTTTCATTGTGACCTCCATGGGTTGGTTTTTAGATAAGCTGCTTGATCCCCTGCTCGGCGAGTTTCTTGACATCGGGATTGAGCTTCTCGTTCTTGATGAGGGCTTTGAGGGCCTCGGACGCCCGCTGCTCCCTGATCTCGACGAGAAGGTCGATCAGCGCGACCTGGACGAGCGGAGAGCTCTGGATAGACAGCGAGCCGACAAGGCTATCGTTGACGCCGGGCTGGTTCCGGAAGAGGTAGAGGGCTTCGACGGCCGCCAGGCGAACATTGGGATTGGAGTCCGTGTTAAGGGTATTGACCAGGGCGGACAGGGTTTTGGGGCTGGGATTTCGGACCGCGGTGCTGTAGCTGACGCCCTGGAGCCGTTCTGAGGCCGAGGGCTGGCTGAGGAGCGAGAGGGCGATGGTCTGCCTCATGTCCTGGACCTCTCTCTGAAGAGAGGAGAGACGGGCGGATTTCCCGCCGCCCCCGCTCACGAGCCACCCCGCGCCGATCCCCAGCAGCAATAGAAACGCGGAAAATGAGGCCGCGAAGGCCGGCCGGCGGAACGTGAGCCATTCCCGCCATCCCGCCAGGAGTCGGGCGGGACGGAATCCTTTCCCGGCACCTGCGGCTTCGCTCTTGTATTCCTCGAGCATGGAATAAAACCTGTCGCGGAGGCCGCCGCTCGGCTGTTCCTGCGGAAGGACGCCTAGCTTGGCCCAGATGGCCGTCAGGTTCTCGATCTCCGTCCTGCAGCCGGCGCAGGAAGAGATATGTTCCTGGACCTCCCTGCGGGCTCCCTCATCGAGGTCCCCGGTCAGGTAATCGGCGAACCTGTCCTGGATCCTTTCGCAGCTCATGAGGCTTTCCCTCCCTGGAGTTCGAGATAGATCCGGCTGAGGTCCTTGAGGGCCCGGTGGACCTGGACCTTGACGGTCCCGACCTGGCAGTCGAGAAGCTCGGCGATCTCCCGGAGCTTGAGGCCCTGGAAGCGGAAGAGGACGAGGATCTCTCTTTTCCTGACGGGGAGCTTGTCCAGGGCCCGGCGGACGAGCGCGGCCTCCTGGTCGGCCTCATAGCGAGCCTCCGGAAGAGGCTCATTGCCCGGCGCCTCGGTGAACTGGTCGTCGAGCGCTATCTCGCCCTTCTGCTTCCTCAGGAAATCGACATGGGCGTTCCGGGCGATCTGGAACATCCAGACGTTGAAACGGCTCTCCCCGTGATAGCCCGTCCGGTACTTCAGGATGCGGATGAAGACCTCCTGGACGAGGTCCTCGCTCGCGGCCCGGTTCCCCGTCAGGCGGAGAAAAAAGTTGTAGAGCATCGTCTGGTGTCTTTCGAACAGGATGGCCAGCTTCTCGACCTTGCCGTCCCTGACCTGTTCCATCAGCTCGTTGTCTGTGGGCGACATGCGTCCGGTCTTCTCTTGCTCCGAATTCTCACTGTTCAAGGATATTTACCGCCCTCCGCCGGAAAGGTTACACCCAATCCCGCTTTTTTTATACGGGCCTGGAGTTTGACTTGCCCGGGAGGGGGTGTTATAAAAAGGGCGGAATTCCCAGGGAGAACGCAGCATGGCGCGACTGACCTACGCGAGGGCCGGAGTCAACATCGACGCGGCCGACCGGTTCATCCGGATGATCAAGCCCCTGGTCCGGTCGACCGAGCGCCCGGAGGTCCTGGGCACGATCGGCGGCTTCAGCGGGCTTTTCCGGCCGCGGATCGCGGGCATGAAGCGTCCGGTCCTCGTCTCCTCGACGGACGGCGTCGGGACCAAGCTCATGATCGCCGCGATGCTCGGCAAGTACGACACGGTGGGGATCGACCTCGTGGCCATGTGCGTCGACGACGTCGTCGTTCTCGGCGCGGAACCGCTGTTCTTCCTGGACTATATCGCCGTCGGGAAGGTCAGGCCCCGGGTGCTCTACGAGATCATCAAGGGGATCGCCAGGGGCTGCCGGGAGGCCCGCTGCACCCTCCTCGGCGGGGAGACGGCCGAGCTCCCGGGCCTCTACGCGCCGGACAAGTGGGACCTGGCAGGGTTCACCGTCGGGATCGTCGACGAAGCGAAGATGATCGACGGACGGGCCTGCCGGGCCGGGGACGCGGTCATCGGGCTCGCCTCGTCCGGCCTCCACAGCAACGGCTATTCGCTCGCCCGGAAGGTCTTCACGCCGAAAGAGATCAGGGGCGGCATGGGGAAGGAGCTCCTCCGGCCGACCAGGATCTACTCGTCCGATATCCTCAAGATCCTCAAGACCGTGCCTATCAAGTCCATGGCCCACATCACGGGCGGCGGCTTCTACGACAACATCCCCAGGGTCATCCCCGAGGGGCTGGCGGTCCGGATCGAGAAGGGCGCCTGGCCCATCCCGGCCATATTCCGCAAGATCGCCTCGAGAGGGAAGGTCAGCGAGCGGGAGATGTATCGGACCCTCAACATGGGGATCGGCATGGCCCTGGTGGTCTCCCCGCGACACGCGGACAAGGCCCTTTCACTTTTTGCCCGGCTGGACCAGAAAGCCTGGATTATTGGCGATGTAGTTAAGGGCGCGCGGGGCGTTAGAATGCTCTAAGGCTGAATTATACTTTCTAAACGTTCCTAATAAATTGTTCTAAACAAATTACTTAACCATTATTCATCATGTGTTGAAGTGACATAACCTGACAACATCAGACATCCAGGGCGCATCTATTGACATCAGGGGGAATCACAGTATTGTGAGGATGTCGGGGATCAAAAAGGCGCGGCCCAAGAGAGCCAATCAGGTGGGATAGAGCAGGAGGGGGTTCTTTATATCATCAGCTCTTGGTCAGTGCCCCTGACCGCGCTGTGACCGTGTTACCCCTGATTTCCGCCGGCTCGTCAGACAGGTTGACTCCCAGGGTGAAATCTCCGGCCGGGCCGCCCTTGGACTCGATGAGATAGAGGTCGTCCCCGAGAACCCCCAGGACCCGGCTTTTCCCTCCCCTCAGGTCGAGAGATCGCCTGAACAGGCTCTTCCCCTCTTCCCCCACCAGGGAGAGGTTATCACTGTCAATCATCATGTTGTCCAGCGCGCCACACGCCAGGGCATAGAGCTCGCGCTCGTTCCGGCTGAGCTCGATCTCGTGGTCCCTGAGGAGGACACAGTCCGGGTCGTTCGTCCAGAGCTTACGGTGCATGAATTGACGGAGGAGGGCGTTTTTCAGGGCGAAATAGGCGTTCGGGCCCTGGAAGGCGGATGGCTTCGTCTTCCAGTAGGGGGCCGTGTCCTCGCCGATCCTCATTCCGTCCACCAAACCGACGGAGGGCAAAAGGGGCGCGCCGCAGCCGAGGACGAAACTCCTTCCAACGGCCTTCCTGATGACGCGGAGGCCTTCCCGGTAGGCCTGGATCGGCGTCACGTTTCTCCGGCGATCGCCCGGCATGGCCGAACCGAACAGAAAGTCGATCTTGAAGTAGTCGAAACCGGCCCTCTTCAGCGTGTCGAAGAGCTCGAAGATGTGGGCTTGGACGACGGGCTGGGTCAGGTCCAGGGCGTGGATCGTCCTGTTCCAGCTCCGGTGGCAGAACTTGGGCCGGCCGTCCTCGGCCACCATCCAGCCGGGGTGGCCCGCGACGACGTCCGAGGTCTCGGCCGCGCTGAACGGGGCCGTCCAGATCCCGGCCCGGAACCCGTTCCTGGTGATGGCGCGGGCCAGACCGTCCAGGGCGGGATAATCGGGCTTGGCCTTCAGCCAGTCGCCGATGTCGCTTTCGTACCCGTCGTCGACCTGGAAGACGTCGAAGGGAAACGACTTCTTCCGGCCTCGGGCCGTTTCGATATTCCGGACGACATCATCCCAGGTGAGGTCGCCGAAATAGTGGTACCAGCTGCACCAGCCGACAGGATTCCAGGGGTTGAGGCGGACCCCGTTCTCTTTCTTGACCAGCGCTCCGTAAGAATCGAGGAGGTCTTCGACCGTGGCGCCGCGCAGGATCGCCAGGGGCTCGAGCGGCACGGGGTCGTCGAACTCCGCATCGAAATATTCCAGGTAGCCGACGAGATCGGCGCCTTCGACAAGGAAGAAGGGATGGGCGATCTTCGACGTCAGGAACCCGAGAACCGCCCCATCCCAGGCGATGAAGTAGTCGCTCCACACGCGCGGCAGGAGCTCGCCAAGGAGAGGCGAGAAGCCATAAGGGTTGGTCTCGGCGATCGGCACGAGCTCGGGGAACGTGCCCGCGGGCGACGCTTTCTGTGTGGGGCCCCAGGACTGCCAGTTATTCATGAGGAAGGTCTCGGGGACGGGCAGGCGGAGGACCTCGACACGGCCGGGGCGGCCCGAAACCGTCCCGCGGACGATGAAGCCCCCGACGGCCATTTCCACGGCGGCCTCGAGGCGCGCCTTCCCCAGGCGCCGGACCGAGCGCCCCATCCGGACGGGTTTTCCGAATAGCTGCAAGCCGGACGGACTCCTCACTTGATGTCGTTCTTGCGGATGAACTCGTCGATCTTGGCCCGGAGCTCTTCCGCCTTGAGGATCGCCTTGTCCTCGGTCAGCGCGCCCGTGAGACGGGCCAGCTCATTGCGGGCCTTCTGGACCTCGATGGCTGCGGCTTCGGCCACATCCAGGCCCGCGGCGAGACCGCTGGCCGCGGCCCCCATGAATTTGCTGGAGGCCGCGACGAAACGCTCCTCGACGCCCTTGACCTTGAGCTCCTCTTCCGAGAGCGGCTTGTGGGTTTGCTTGTAGACGAAAAAGACGGCCACGGCGATCAGAAGGATGACCAGGAACGCCTTGCCCATGATGCCCTCCTCGGCCCCATTCTAGGCTAAAGCCCGGCCCCGTTCAATGACCTGCCCGTGGAAAAAAAGGCGGAAAAATGGTACATATATAGCTCAATTCCGGCATGGGGTCGCGAGTGGGCGGTTAGCTCAGTTGGGAGAGCGCGGCGTTCGCAACGCTGAGGTCGGGAGTTCGAGTCTCCTACCGTCCACCATTTTTTTGTTCCCCCCGGGGGGGCCTAGGTCCTCCGGGCGGAGATGCGAAGAGATGATGGCCAGCGAGATCTGGGTCCTGGCCGGTCTGCTGATTATTATCTCCGGGCAAGGCGTTCGGCTCCTCGGGCCGTAAAGGAGCCTGCCGGGGGGAGTCCATATGAGATTCGTCGCCGACTGCATGCTCGGCCGGCTGGCCAAGTGGCTCAAGATCCTGGGCTTCGACGTCCTCTTCTTTCCCAGGGCCGAGGACAAGGACCTCATCGACAACTCACGCCGGGAGGGTCGCATCCTTCTGACCCGCGACACCGGGCTCATCGACAGAACGAAGAGGCAGAAGAACCGGCTTTTTGTAATCAGCGACGATTGGCAAGAGCAGCTCGTCCAGGTCCTGGACGAATTCTCGCTCTGGGACGATATCCGGCCCAATTCCCGTTGCCTCGAGTGCAACCTGACCCTCAAGCCCCTGCCCAGATGCCGGGCCAAGAACCTTGTGAACCCCTATGTTCTGGAGCACGCCGAATCCTTCGCTCTCTGCCCTGGCTGTGACCGCGTCTACTGGCAGGGGACTCATTATGGCGACATGGAAAAGAAGATCGAGGCCATCCTGAAAAGGCGGCGGACGGGCCGCGCGGGCGATTGACATTCCGCTTTCAATCCGATAGAAAAGGGGGCGAATTGAATCGGATCTCTTTTTCGGGGGAGGGCATGACATGACGAGGAAGGACCGCGTTCTTTATGGCCCCTTTTTCCTGGGATTCGTGTTGTCCGCCATGCTCGCGATGGCGGGCCCGATCAGGGCAGATGAAGCGGGCTCCCGGCAGAATACGTCCGCTCCGGCGTCCGCGAGCTCCGAGCTCCTCGGGCCCGGGCCGCAGCGCGTCTTCGAGGGCGCGGCGCTCAGGGAAGTTGCCTTTCCCCTCGGCGGCATCGGCACCGGGACGGTCTCCCTCGGCGGCCGCGGCAACCTCCGCGACTGGGAGATCTTCAATCGGCCCGGCAAGGGCGTCAACCTCCCGTTCACGTTCTTCGCCCTCTATTTCGAGCAGGACGGGAAGAAGCTCGTCCGCGTGCTGGAAGGCCCGCTCGAACCCCCCTTCACGACGGGCTTCGGTTTCCGCCGCGAGGACGTCCCCGGCCTTCCGAGGATGGAGAAGGCCCGGTTCAAAGGGGAATACCCTTTCGCCGAGGTCGAGCTTTCCGACAGCCAGGTCCCGCTGGCCGTCACGCTCGAGGCCTTCAACCCGTTCATCCCGCTCCAGCCGGAAGACTCCGGCATCCCGGCCGCCGTTCTGAGGTTCAGGGTCAAGAACCTGAGCCAGGCGCCCGCCCGGATCACCATCGCCGGCTCCCTCCTCAACCCTATCGGCTACGACGCCGAGGGACAGATCGGCGGTCTCGGGAACGACAAGTTCGGCCAGAACGTGAATGAGATCAAGAGGACCGCGACCCTCCGCGGCCTGGCCATGTCCTCGAACAAAGTGAAGCCTGGATCCCCCGCCTTCGGCACGATGTCCCTCGTAACGCCGTGGGCCGACATCACCTACCTCACGCACTGGGTGCGGGGCGACTGGTGGGACGACCTCCAGATCTTTTGGGACGATTTTGCGGCCGACGGCCGGCTCAAGGACCTGGCCGAGGTCTCCCCGTCCCCCGACAAGCAATCCGACATCGGGACGCTCGGCCTCGTCGCCTCGATCAGTCCCGGCGAGGAGGTCACTCTGCCCTTCATCCTCTCCTGGAGCTTCCCCAATTTCCTGGATTATTTCGACGTCGTTCCCGAGCAGCGCGGCCGCATCTATAAGAACCGCTACGCCGAGAGGTTCAAGGACTCCTGGGAGGCCGCCGAGTACCTCCAGGCGAATCTGGACCGGCTGGAAAAGGACAGCCGCCGGTTCCACGACGCGCTTTTCGCCTCGACCCTGCCGCCCTACGTCCTCGACGCGGTCTCGAGCCAGGCGGCCATCATCCGCACCCCGACCTGTCTCTGGCTCGAGGGCGGAAAGTTCTTCGGCTTCGAAGGCTGCGGAGACCAAACCGGCTGTTGTCCGCTCAACTGCGCCCACGTCTGGAACTACGCGCAATCGCTGGCCTTTCTCTTCCCATCGCTCGAGCGGTCGATGCGCGAGACCGACTTCCTCAACAACGTCAAGCCGGACGGCGCCATGATGTTCCGGACCTCGCTGCCGCTCGGGAGCGGCGTCTTCTGGAACTTCAAGCCGGCCGCGGACGGTCAGATGGGCCGGATCATCAGCCTCTACCGGGACTGGCAGGTCTCCGGCGACACCGCCTGGCTGAAGAAGCTCTGGCCCCAGGCCAGGAAAGCCATGGAATACGCCTGGACGTCCTGGGACGCGAACAAGGACGGCCTCATGGAGGGCGAGCAGCACAACACCTACGACATCGAATTCTACGGCCCGAACAGCATGATGGGCGGCTTTTACCTCGGCGCCCTCAAGGCCGCGACCGAAATGGCCGTGGCCATGACTGACTGGCCCGCGGCGAAGGCCTTCCGGGCCCTCTACGAGAAAGGCCGCAGCAACTACGAAGCGGTCCTCTGGAACGGCGAGTACTACGTCCAGAAATATGACCAGGTCATGGAGAAGAAGTACCAGGTCGGCGAGGGCTGCCTCTCCGACCAGCTCCTCGGCCAATGGCTGGGCATGGTTTCGGGGCTCGGGCGCTACCTGCCCCGGGAGCGTATCCGGTCAGCCCTCGGCGCCATCTACAAGTATAATTTCAGGACCGACTTCCGGAATTTCTCGAATGTCGAGAGAACCTATGCCCTGGGCGACGAGAAGGGCCTCCTCGTCTGCTCCTGGCCCAAGGGCGGGCGGCCGCCGCTGCCGTTCCCCTATGCGGACGAGGTCTGGACGGGCATCGAGTACCATGTGGCCTCGCACCTGATCTACGAGGGCCTTGTGGAGGAGGGGCTGAACATCGTCAAGGCCGCCCGCGACAGGTACGACGGCCGCCGTCGCAATCCCTGGGACGAGGTCGAATGCGGCCACCACTATGCCCGGGCCATGTCATCCTGGGGGCTTCTCCTTGCTCTCAGCGGCTTCTCGTATTCGGGGCCCGATATGAAAATGGGGTTCGACCCGAAGGTCTCTGCCGAGAATTTCCGGACCGCCTGGACGGCCGGCTCCGGCTGGGGCACCTATGCCCAGAAGATCTCGGACGGGAAAACGGCTGAGCTGAAAGTCGAGGTCGAGTCCGGAGGGCTGACCTTGATGGAATTCGTGTTCACGGCTCCGGCGTCGCTCCAAGCCGCGAAGCTGAAATCGCTGAAAGGGACGCTTGGAGATGCCGTGACGAAACCGGCCGTCAAGAAGACGGGGAGCGTCGTCCGGGTCCTGTGGAGCAAACCCGTCGTCGTGAAGCCAGGCGAGCCGCTGGCCCTGGAACTCCAGTTCTAGGACGATATCCGCGCGCCCGCGGCCTTCATCGCCGGTCATCGGGCGATGTCACACGGCGTATTTTATATCCCGGCAGATGCACCTGTGTTCCGGTCAGGGCGCAAGCTGGGCTGTTGAGAGTTCTATCTCCAGCTCAATGACTTCATATCGTGGATCCGGGCCGCCGATGAAACGCCGGGTCTCCTTAAAGCCGAGACTTTGATACATTTTGTTGGCGGGAATAAAAAATGGGTGCGCGCTCGTCGTCACTCGAGCGGCCCCGGTTTTCCTTTCCCTGAACCTTCTTAAGATTTCGAGAATCTGTTGTTTCCCAAAACCTCGCCCACGGTATTCCGGCAAGACGCAATTTTGGCCGATGAGGCCGTACCGTGGTCCATGGCGCGGGTCATAAGAAGCCAAGCCAATGGATTTATCATCTAGGCAGCTCACGAAAACACATTTTCCAATTGTCTCAGGATGGGCGAATGCCTGCCTGTCGGAATCGTCCCATTTTTCGCCTTCTTGTTTCCAATACGTGGGATATTCCTGTACCAATCCCGCATAACTTCTATGGATGAGATCCGATAATGCGCCAGGCCGATAGCGTGAAATGGGCTCAAATGTAAGCGCTGTTGTTTTCATATGTTCTTAAGACGCTCCCGCTCCCCGGGGACGATTTCGAACACCGATCAACGTCTAGCAAAATCCGTCTGTCCAGTCAACCCCGTTGCTGCGTTCCACGGACGCAAGCCCTTGGGGCTCCCGTTTGTCGACGTCTCCGGCGTACCGAAATTAATGAGGGGACACATCCCCTCCCATTTTGGTAAGATAGGGCTCCATGAATTGTCCTTCGTCCGGAGGATCCGCTTGAGAAAAACCCCGATCTTCTTCCTGGCTTTGGCCTTCGCCCTGACCTGCTCCGCCGCCGCCCAGGCCGGGCCCAAGGGCTACCTGTTCATCATCGGCGGCGGCGAGCGCGACGCGCCCTTGATGAAGCGCTACGTCCAGCTGGCCGCCGGCTTCGGCACGGGCAAGGTCGTCGTCTTCACCATGGCCAGCGGCGTCCCCCAGGAAGTCGGCCCGGAGCTCGTGGCCGAGTTCAAGGCGAACGGCGTCAAGGACGTCGTTTTTTATCAGCTCACACACGAAGAGGCCATGAGGCCGGACAGCGCGAGGATCCTCGACGGCGTCGGCGGGGTCTGGTTCGCCGGCGGCGACCAAGCGCGCCTGACCGCGGCCCTCCTCGACACTCCCATCCACAAGAAGATGCTTGAGCTCTACGAGAAGGGCTGCGTCATCGGCGGCACGAGCGCGGGGGCCGCGGTGATGAGCGAGGTCATGATCACGGGAGACGAAAAGCGGACCGACAACAAGGAAGGATCCTGGGAGGTCATCTGGGCGAACGACGTCATCCGGACCCGCGGCTTCGGCTTCGTCAAGAACGCCATCATCGACCAGCATTTCGTGACCCGGCGGCGCCTCAACCGGCTCATCGCCACCGTCATCGAGAACCCGAAGCTCGTCGGAGTGGGGATCGATGAGTCGACGGCCGTCCTCGTCCGGCCCGACGGTCGCTACGAGGTCCTGGGCGAGAGCCAGGTCCTGGTCTTCGACGCTCGGCGGGCCAAGACGTTCAAGGCCGCGGACAACCGCCTCGGGGCCCACGGCATGACGCTGCAAGTCCTCCTCCCCGGCGACGTCTACGATGTCGCCACCGGAAAGGTCGCGGCGCGATGAGCCTCAAGAAGCTGAAGCTCCCCCACACGCTCATCCTCATCTACATCATGGTCGTCCTGACCGTGGCCGCGACCTGGATCATTCCGGGAGGCCGGTACAAGCGGGTGGAAAAGGACGGACGGACCATCCCCGTGGCCGGGTCCTACGAGCGGGTCGAGAGCCGTCCCCAGGGGCTCGGCGGGCTCTTCGTCTCGCCGGCCAAGGGGTTCGTGGACGCCGCGGCCATCATCATCATCGTCTTCATCTGCGGGGGGGCCTTCTCGGTCATCCAGAAGACGGGGGCCATCTCGACGGTCATCCATAACCTCTCGTTGAAATTCGGCCGGAGCAAAACGCTCCGGGTCCTGTTCATCCCCGTGACGATGATCATCTTTTCCCTGGGGGGCGCCATCTGGGGCATGTGCGAGGAGACCATGCCCTTCATCCTTATCTTCGTCCCGCTCTCGCTGTCCCTGGGCTACGACACGATCGTCGGCGTCGCCCTGCCCTTCCTGGGGGCGGCGTCGGGTTTCGCCGGGGCGTTTTTCAATCCCTTCACGGTCGGGATCGCCCAGGGCATCGCGGGCCTCCCCCTTTATTCCGGACTGGGCTACAGGCTGATCATCTGGGCCGGGGGGACGGCCATCGTCATCGCCGTCGTCACGCGCTACGCCGGCCGGATCCTCAAGGACCCGAAGCTCAGCCCGACCTACGAAGAGGACCTCGAAAAGAGGAAAAAGCTCCAGGTCGGCGGGCCGGTCATCGAGGAGCTCACGCTGACGGCAGCCCACAAGCGGGTCATGGCGGTCTTCCTCGCCGGCTTCGCCTTCATGGTCTTCGGCATCCTGAAATACCGCTGGTTCATCTACGAGATCGGCGGCGTTTTTCTGGCCATGGGGATTTTCGCCGGGGTCGCGGGCAGGCTCAAGGGCGACGAGCTGGGCAAAGCGTTCGTCGAGGGGGCCAAGGACATGGTCAACGCGGCCCTCATCATCGGCACGGCCCGGGCCATCCTCATCGTGGCCCAGGACGGAAGGATCCTGGACACCATCCTGGCCGGGATGGCTGGCGCCATCTCGCGCTTCCACCCGCTCCTCTCCTCCGAGCTCATGTTCGGCGCCCAGTGCGTCATCAATTTCTTCGTCCATTCAGGCACGGCCCAGGCCGCCCTGACCATCCCGATCATGGCCCCGCTCGGGGACCTCGTGGGGATCACCCGGCAGACGTCGGTTTTCGCCTTCCAGCTCGCCGAATATATCAACCCCGTCCTGCCGACGTCGGGCGTGACGATGGGGATCCTGGGCCTGGCCGGGCTCAAGTGGGAAAAATGGGCCAAGTGGATGGTCCCGCTCCTCATCGCCTGGGTCCTGTTCGCGGCCCTGGCATTGATCCCCCCGGTCCTCATGAGGTGGGGACCGAACTAGAGCCGTCGTTTTCTTGACAACGATTCCTGGCCGGCGATATCATCATCCGGTCCCGGGATGCCGATGAGATATATCACAGAGGAAGAGACCAAACGGGCCCTGGCCATGCCCGAGGCGATCCGGGCGGTCCGAGAGGCTCTTGTCCAACTCTCTTCCGGCCGGGCCGTCGTCCCTCCCCGGACTTGCCTCGAAATCCCCGGGTCCCGGACAACGGCCCTGGTCATGCCCGCCTACCTGCCCCAAACCCGGCGGCTCGGACTGAAGCTGATTTCGCTCTGCGAGGACAACCCGGCCAGGGGACTTCCCCTGGCCCAGGCCGTCGCCATCTTGATGGATGCTGAGAGCGGGACGCCGCTGGCGGTGATGGAGGCGGCTTATCTCACCGCCATCCGGACAGGGGCAGCCTCCGGGGCCGCCACGGATGCGCTGGCCCGTCAGGACGCCCGTGTGGCCGCTGTCTTCGGCGCCGGCGTCCAAGGCCGGACGCAGCTTCAGGCCGTCGCCGCGGTCCGCCCGATCCGCAAGGCCTTCATTTTTGATACCAACCCCTCGGCGGCGGCGAACTTCGCCGAGGAGATGGGGAAAGGATTGTCCTTGGATGTGGAGCCGGCCGCCTCGCCCGGAGCGCTGCGGGAAGCGGACATCATCTCAACGGCGACGACCTCCATCGTGCCCGTCTTCCTGGACAGGGACCTGAAACCGGGTGTCCACATCAACGCCATCGGCTCCTATAAGCCGCATGTCCGCGAGGTCCCGGGCGAAACCGTCAAACGGGCCAAGGTCTTTGTCGACCAAAGGCAGGCCTGCCTCGAAGAAGCCGGGGACCTAATCATCCCCCTCCGCGAGGGCCTGATCGACGAGGGCCATATCCGTGCGGAGATCGGCGAAGTCCTGGCGGGGCTCAAGCCGGGCCGAAGCTCGCGCGATGACATCACGTTGTTCAAGTCCGTGGGCAGCGCGGCCCTGGACCTGGCGGTCGCCAGCCTGGTCTTCGGCTGAAAGAAAGAAGATGGAATTCATCAGCATCCTCAACGACGTCCTCGGCCCGGTCATGCGAGGACCGTCCAGCTCCCACACCGCCGGCTCCTATCACATCGGCCGGCTCGTCCGCTCGTTGCTCGGAGGAGAACCCGTCGCGGCCACGTTCACTTTCGACCCGCACGGCTCATACGCCAAGACCTACCTCCAGCAGGGCGTCGACCTGGCCCTCGCCTCGGGTCTCCTCGGCTGGCCGATCACCGACAGCAGGTTCGCCAAAGCCCTGACCCTCGCTCCCCGCGAAGGTCTCCGGCTCAGATTCCGGATCGCCCCGCTCGAAGGGGCGGACCATCCGAATACGGTGAGGATCGAGGCTGTCTCCGAACGGGGGAAGCGCCTCAAGACCACGGCCCAGTCGGTCGGCGGGGGGATGATCGTCCTCACCGAGCTCGAAGGCTGGCCGGTCGCTCTCGACGGAAAAAGCCACGAGGTCCTCGTCCTGGCCGATAGGCGCCTCAACGGCCCCATCAGAAGGATTGTCGCCTCAGAAGGACATCTCATCGGGAATCCTGTCCGGCGGGGCAAGGGCGGGAGCGTCTTTCTCTCGTTCAAACTAAAGGAGCCGCTGAGCCGGGCCGGCCGGGCCCAGCTTGACCGACTCGAGGGCGTCAGGGAGACTTGGTCGGCCTCTCCTCTTTTTCATGCCCAAAAGGGGACACCTCTTTTCTCGACCGGGGCGGAAATGATCCGTGTGGCCCGCGCGCGGCATATCTCTTTGGGGGAAACCGCCCTGGCCTATGAAGCGCAGCTTCTCGGGATCTCCGAAAACGAAGTCGTCCGGGAGATCCGGCGGCGCTTCGAGATCATGCGGGGCTCCGTCCGCCAGGGCCTGTCCGGCCGCGGGCTCCGGATGCAGCTCCTGAGGCCTTCGGCCGGGAGGATCTTCCGGTCCGAGGCGAAGGCAAGCCTCCCGCTGGGGGGCGTCCACACCAGGGCCGCGGCCAGGGCCATGGCCGCCTTGCACGTCTCCAACAGCCGGGGCATTGTCTGCGCGGCTCCGACGGGCGGTTCGGCGGGCGTCCTCCCCGGCGTCGCCGTCACGTTGGCCGAGGAGAAGAAGCTCGATGGAGAAAAAATAGCCCTGGCCCTTCTGGCCGCCTCCGCGGTCGGTCTTATCATCGCCAGGCGGGCGACCTTTGCCGCTGAAGTCGCCGGGTGCCAGGTCGAGATCGGCGCGGCGGGAGCCATGGCCGCCGCGGCCGTGGTCGAGGCGGCCGGCGGGAGCCCCGCGCAGGCCGCGGATGCCGCGGCCGTTTCCCTCCAGAACACCATGGGGTCTGTTTGCGACCTGGTCCAAGGGATGTGCGAGATCCCCTGTCACACGAGGAATGCCGTGGCCGCATCAAGCGCATTCGTCTGCGCCGACTTGATCCTCGGCGGCTACCGGAATCCGATCCCCCTCGATGAGACCATCGACGCCGTCTATTCTTCGGGGAAAATGCTTCCGGCCGAGCTCCGCTGCACGGCCCTGGGCGGGATCGCCATGGCTCCCTCGGCGCTCTCCCTCGCCCGTCTGAAATAACGCCCGGAATTCCTTATTTCCCCCAGGCAACCTTTTCCGGGCAAGCTTCATCTATTACGGGTGAGGAAAGAAATGGACGCACCTGGCCTGATCCTGGCAGTCACCGGGGAAATCATGGATAATAGGACCTATGATCAGCCGGGTGGATCCCAGGTGGCGGCCGGGTCCATGAGCGGGGCCAAGCGCGATGCGTCCGCCTGGGGGACGGCCGACAAGGCCCGCCTGGCCGACCTCCTCGCCCGCGGCCGCTCCGGAGACCTCGCGGCCATGGAATCCATCTACGAGATGTTCAAGCGCCCGGTCTTCGGCCTGCAGTATCGCCACACCCTGAACCAGGCGGTCGCCGAGGACCTCCTCCAGGACGTTTTCCTGAAGGTCTTCTCCCATCTCCGGGAAGTCCGGGACGCGGACACGTTTCCGGCCTGGGTTTTCCGGATCGCCCTCAACACCTGTTATAGTTACTTGCGCCAGCAAAAGGCCCAGGGCGGGAAAACCGTCCCCCTCAGCGAGATGGAGGGGCAGATCCTGGACGAGGGCGCCGAACCCGTCGAAAGTGACCTCAAGGAACCCCTGGAAACCGCCGTTGAGTCCCTTCCCCCTCGTCTCCGGAGCGTTTTTGTCCTCCACGACGTCCAGGGGTACAAGCATGAAGAGATCTCCAGGCTCCTCGGCTGTTCCGTGGGGACCTCGAAATCCCAGCTCTTCAAGGCCAGGATGAAGCTGCGGGTCTTCCTCAAGGCCAGGAAAGTCGTTTAACGGAGAGAAACCATGCGGTGTCACAAAGCCCAAAGACTCATCAGCGAATATATCGATAGGTCGCTCGAAACCGGGAAGGCCGCCAGGCTCGAACAGCACGTCCGGAAATGCGCGGCCTGCCGGGAGCTCCTCCTGGACTTCCAGGCCATGACCGAAGCCGCCCCAGGCCTGGCCGGCCCCGAGCCCCGGGACGCCGTCTGGCTGAAGATCAGGAGCCGGCTGAGCGCCCCCGAAGCGGGCTTGGCTACGGCCTCGGATAAGGCGCCCCGGTCCTGGTCGTTCGGCTGGGGCGCGCCGGCCCTGAGATTCGCCGGAGGGGCCGCCCTCGTCCTCATCCTGATCGCTTCGGGGATTATCGTCGGGATCCGTCTGGGACGCCGGGGGAGCCCCGGAATTCCCAGGAACTCCGAGACGTACACACTGGCCAAGCTGGACGAGGCCGAAGGATACTACAAAAAAGCGATCGCGTCCCTCGGAGAAGCGTTCGCCTCCCAGAAAGGGATGATGGTCCCCCAGGTGGCCGAGATGTTCGAGAAGAACTTGGCCGTCATCGACGCCACCATCCAGGCCTGCCGCCAGGCCGTTCTGAAGGAGCCGGACGACCTTCAGGCCAGGAATTACCTCCTGGCCGCCTACCTGGACAAAGTCCACGTCCTCGACACGGCCCTGGAGTTCTCCGGAAAGAACCCGGCCGCCGTCAAGAGGGGAACGACCCTATAAGAACGCATAAGAAGGAGGATGACCATGATGAATCGGCAAACCATGAAAAAGCTGGCGGTTCCGCTGGGCCTGGCCTTTGTCCTGACCCTCGGCGCTGCCCTGGCCCTCGGCCGAGAGAAGTACGAGGAGAAGTTCGAAAAGACGGAAGCCCTGGCCAAGGGCGGCAAGGTCTACCTGATCAACGTTTCCGGCGACATCGAGATCAAGAGCTGGAAGGAAGACCAGGTCAAGATCGAGGCCCTCAAGGTGTCCGAGGCGTCGAACAGCGACAAGGCCAAGGAGAACGCCAAGGAAGTGACGATCGAGGTGACCAGCGAAGCCGGCGTCGTCCGGATCGAGACCAAGTACCCCGAGCATCACGGCTTTTGGGGCGTCATGAACAACAACAATAACGTTTCGGTCTCCTACAAGCTCTGGATCCCGGAGAAGGCGGCCGCCGACGTGAAGTCCGTGAGCGGCGACGTCACCCTCGATTGCATTCACGGCGGGGCGGTCAAGGTCAATTCCGTCAGCGGCAACGTCAACGTCCTCGGCGCGGCCGGAGTTGAGATCAAACTGGTCAGCGGCGACATCACTCTGGAGAACGTGATGGGCGACGCCTACATCAAGTCCGTTTCCGGGGACATCAGGGCGACCAAGGTCAATGGGTCGGTGGAGCTTGAATCGGTCAGCGGCGACATCGAGCTCAATGACGTGGCCGAGGCCCGGACGGTGACCGGGAAGACGGTCAGCGGGAATATCACCTACGTGGGGACCATCATGCCCGGAGGGAATTACGAGCTCAAGTCCCACAGCGGGAACGTCGAAATGAAGATCCCGTCCGACTCGGCCTTCGAATTCGAGGCCACCACGTTCAGCGGCGTCATCGACAGCGACTTCCAGATCGAGGTCGTCGGCAAGATCTCCCCGAAGGAGATCCACGGGACCGTCAACAAAGGCGGGGCCAGGATCCGGCTGGGAAGCTTCAGCGGCAACATCGACCTCAAGAAACATTGACGCAAGGGGGACACAATACTCTGTCCCTGAATCGCGGGGACAGAGTATTGTGTCCCCAGAGTCCCCGCATCGTCTATGACCGGGGCGGCCGGCGGGCCGCCCCGTTTCTTTTATACCCGGGTCATCACGACCTCGAGGACCGTTTCGTGCCTTCCTCCGGCCTCCGGCTGGCCCATCCAGAGGGTCACCTGGTCCGGGCCCGTTTTTCTAAATGTTTGGACGAAGGGCGTGTCCTGCCAGGACAAGAAAAGGCTTCCGTCTTCGAGGAAATGACAGGCGGCCGCCAGGAAATTTCCCGAATCCTCGAACCACCAGTACCTGTAAAGCTTTGATTTTTCATCCCAGGCGAAGATCGCATGGGCCTGTGTCCTGCCGCCCGTTGAACCAGCGACCTCGTAATCGAAGCTGACGTACCTGTCGTTCAAGACCCTTTTGAAAGTCCCCTTCCCAGCGGCCGGGGCCGCTTCGCTCAGCCGGCTCTTTGGGACCCGGTAGTCGAGGTTCCATGTCCCCAGAAGGAATTCGAATTTTTTCATCATGATGATCCCCTTCTCCGCAGGGCCGCTCTTGTCCCTTGCGCCATGATGCTAAAGGAGGCCGGGAGCGGATGTCAATGGGGAGAGGCGCGGCGGCCCGATACCATCCTGCGGACGAGTGGGGGAGAGGAAACGGGGTTCGCCACAGATTCTCGCGTCTACCTCTGAGCAGACGGAACATGGTATGATGTCCGCCTGAACCGATGATCCGCCGCGTCCACGCCATCAACTTCGTCCGGAAGCTCACCCTGACGACCGTCCTCTTCCTGGCGCCCCTCCACTTCCTGAAGCTCGGGTTCAACGGCCTCGAGATCGGCCTTATCGTCGCCTGCTTTTCCTTCGCCCCCATCGTCTTTTCCTTCCCCACGGGCTGGATGAACGACCGGCTGTCGATGAAGAAGGTCATCCTCACCGCCCTCCTGGCCCAAGGCCTCTCCTTCATCCTGATCAGCCTGACCCGCGGGGCCGGGGTAATGGCGTTCGTCTTCCTGCTCGTCGGCATCGCCAACAACGCCCTGGACGTCTCGACCAACAGCCTTTACTACAAGGACGATACAGAACCGAACCCCAACCGCAAGTACGGGATCTACAACTTCTGGCTGGCCGTTGGCCCCCCCGTCGGCTTCGTGGCCGGCGGACTCCTGACGCTCTACTCAGGCTACCGGATGCTACTTGCCGTGTTCGCCGTCATGACGGCGCTCGTCACCCTGGCCCTCCGGGGGTTCGGCCGGGAAAAGTTCTCCCCCGTCACCATGCGGGAATACCGTTCGAGCATTTTCCAAAAGCGGACCCTGGCGTTTTCCGCCTTCCTGTTCGTCCTGGCGCTCCACTGGGGAGTGGAAGGCACCGTTTACGGCCCCTTCTTGAAGACGCGGTTCGGCCTCAACGACTTCCAAGGCGCGCTTTACATGGCCTTGGCCTATTTGGGCATCGCCTCGTCGTCCCTGGCCCTCAGCCGCCTGAAGGCCGACCCGGGCCGGAACCGCCGGCTTCTCCTTCTCGGCATGGCGCTTTCGGGGCTGGGGCTCGTCTTCATGGTCCAGACCGACGTGCGGCTGTCGTTCCTTTTCCGCTTCGTCCACGAGTGCGGCGACGGACTGATGGGCGCCCTCGTCCTCCTCGTCATCTCCCGGCTTTTCGAGAAGCGGACGATCGGCGGGAGCTCCGGCCTGCTCATGACCATCCAGACCGCCGGCCTGATGACCGGGGCCGTGACGTTCTCGTCGATCGGCTTCCGGTCGGGGCTTCAGTATCCGTTCTACATTGCGGGGGCCCTGCTCCTCGCGAACGCGGTTTTCGGCCTCTACGCGGTCCCGCGGGAAGGCGGTCAGCCCGGCGCGACGGCCTGATGCCCGGGTCCTCCACTGCTGGGCCTGCCGCCCGGCAGACTGATCAGCGCGAATTACCGAATGTCATCGCGAGCCCTTTTGGAGGGTAGCGATCCTGGCCTTTCGTTCCTGCGGAGATGGCATGTTACAATAGCGCTGATGATCGCGACGCGCGGCTCCGGGTTCGACGTCATCCTCGTGAGCGGCGAGCCCTACGCCGACCACCCGCTCTCTCCGGTCGGGGTCATCGCCCGCGTCCTCGATGCGCGCGGCTACAGCGTCGGGGTCATCGGATCCCCGGACTGGAAAGGCCGGGAGGATTTCCTCAAGCTCGGCCGGCCGCGCCTGTTCTTCGGCATCACTTCGGGCTCGATCGACAGCCTCCTCGTCAATTATTCGCCGCTCAAGCGGGCCCGGGCCCGGGACCGGAACGTTCCCTATATCGCCCGGATGCCCGACCGGGCGGTCATCGTCTACGCCAACAAGATCAGGGAGCTCCACCGCGGGGCGACCATCGTCCTCGGCGGGATCGAGGCCTCGCTCCGCCGCCTCGCCCACTACGATTACTGGGACGATGCGGTCCGGCGGTCGATCCTCCTCGACACCCGCGCGGATATCCTCGTTTACGGCCCGGGCGAGATCCAGGTCCTGAAGATCGCGAAAAGACTTGACCGCGGCGAGGGTCTGGCCGGGATCCCGGGGACCTGCGTCGTCCAGGATGAGCCGCCGGAGGGCGCCGAAACGATCCCGACCTTCGAGGATGTGAGCCGCGACAAGGACCTCTTCTGCGAGGCGCAGGGCCGCCTTTCCAACCGGCGCCTGCTCGCCCAGGGACACGCCAACCGGTTCGTCATCCAGTATCCCGCCCCCGAGTACAAGACGGGAGACCTCGACTGGATCTACGGATTGCCGTTCTCGCGCGCGATCCCGGACGGCTATCCCGAGCTCGGGATGGCCAGATTTTCGGTCGTGACCCACCGTGGCTGCGTCGGCCGCTGTTCCTTCTGTTCCCTGTCCCTCCACCAGGGCGACCGGGTCGTCTCCCGGAGCGAGGGATCCATCCTGGCGGAGATCGAGCGCCTGACCAGGCATCCCGAGTTCAAGGGCTTCATCGACGACCTGGGCGGCCCCACGGCCAACATGTACGGCATGGATTGCGAAACCCCTTGCCGGGCCGGGGATTGCCTGGGTTGCGGCCGTCTTGCCCGGGACCACAAGTGGCTCATCGCCCTCATGCGGAAGGCCCGCCGGATCCCAGGGGTGAAGAAGATCTTCGTCCGGAGCGGCATCCGCTATGACCTGGCCCTGGAGAGCCGGGAGTATATCGAAGAGCTCTCGAAGCACCATATCTCGGGGCTCCTGAAGATCGCCCCCGAGCATGTTTCGGACAATGTCCTCCGGCTGATGGGGAAGAGCGGCGGAGGCCGGCGGTCGCTCGAGGAGTTCCGGCGCGTCTTTGCGGAGATCAACAAGAAGGCCGGCCGGGGACGGTGGGCGAGCCCTCAGTATCTCAAGTATTACTTCATGGTGGCCCACCCGGGGACCTCGGAGAAGGAGGCGAAAGAGCTGGCCGCCTATCTCAAGGAACTGGAGAAAGACGGGGAGAAGCCGGTCGAGGGCGTCCAGATCTTCACCCCGACCCCGATGACCCGCTCGACCTGCATGTATCACACGGGGAAGGACCCGGCGACCGGCGAGAGCGTCTATGTCCCGCGCCCTTACGCCGAAAAAAAGGCCCAGCGAAAAATGCTGGGCGGGACGGGGCGCGACACGGACTGATTCCTCAATAGACGCATTCCCGCGCGGCCTCGGCGTAGGCGCGCAGGTTCTCGGGCGGCGTGTCGAAAAAATGGTCGCTCGCGGACAGGATGTACCCGCCTTCGCCACCGACTTTCTCGAACAGCTTGTCGACCATGGCCCGGATGTCGGCCCTGGTCCCCGTCGTCAGGACGTTGAACTGGTCGAGCCCCCCGATGAGGGCCAGGCGGCCGGCGACCTTCTCCTTGAACTCCCAGGGCTCCTGGTTCCCGCCGATCGATGTCGGGGCCAGGGTCTCGGAAGCGTCGCAGCCGTTGGCCACGATCAGCTCCTCGATGCCCCGGGTCCCGCCGCAGGTGTGGTAGACGACGGTGAAACCGAGGGAGTGGAGGGCGTCGTGCGTCCGGCGGTCGTAGGGCAGGCAGAAATCCCGGTGAAGGGCCGGCGAAATGAGAGTCGAGGAAGCCGACCCGCCTCCCGTTTCGATGAGATCGAACCGGGCGCCCTTCATGGTCTCGATGAACCGGAGCTTTTTCCGGAGCAGGATCCCGAGGAGCTCGTGGACCCAGCCCGGGTCGTCCATGGCGCGGAGGATCAGCTCCTGGATGTCCATCAGACAGGCGGCGTGCTGCCAGCAGCCGGCTTGGTCGCCCCAGACAAAGCCCCGCAGGATGCCTCTGTCGCCGACCGTGTCGTACAGCCGGCTGACCGCGGCGGGTTCGAGGCTGGGGACGGGCATGTACTTGTCGATGAGCCCGATGTCGTCGTCCCGCTTGATGAGGTACTCCGTGATCCAGGTCGTGGCCCGGTTGCCGGCCGAGGCGTACGTCAGCGTGCCTCCGGGCGTCCGGATCGTGTGACGGCAGATCCTGTTGTCGGGATCGGAGCTGAGGACTTCGACCTCGTCCCGCCAATCGGGCGTCGAAAACTTGGTGAACTCCGCATCCGTCAGCCAGAACTGGCCCATGTCCTGGAAAAACTGGATGGAAGCATCGAGGCCGAACATTTCGAACGCCTCGAGGTCCGTGATGCCGCCCAGATATGTGTCCAGGTGGAATCTCTGCCACTGGTGGACGGTCGCCGGCAGACGGTCGGGCTTCCCCCCGGCGAGCGCGCGGAGCATCCTCTCTTTCGAAGTCATCACGGAGATTATAGGAGGGGTTGGCCGGGAGTTCAACCTCTCGGGATATGGTCGTTTTCCGGCTTTCCTCTGGATTGCGTGGCCTCGACAAGGAAGGCGATGGGACGCCGGCCTCGAAACGCCTCGACGAGGACTTCAAAAACAACCGCCGTGCTGGTAAGATAGGAATCCGTTGTGCCGAACGATGATAAGAAAATTCGCTTCGTGGCCGATCCTGGCCCTCCCGCTCGCCCTTGCTTCCGCCGCGCTCGCGGCCCCGGCCGGGCCGGGCGCCTTCGCCCCCCTCCAATACGTGATCCCCCAGGCGGCGGCCGGGGAGCCGATGGACGCGAAATGGGCGGAGCTCGAAAAGGACATCCTGAGGAGCCTCCGGGATTTTCAGGGGACGCTCGGCTTCGTCATCAAGGACCTCCAGACAGGCCGGACCATGGCCCGGAACCAGGACCGATCGTTCCCGTCGGCGAGCATGGTCAAGGTCCCGATCATGGCCGCCTGCCTCAAGGCGGTCGAGGAGGGCCGGATCTCCCTGGAGGAAGCCCTGACCCTGAAAAGGACGGACAAAGTCCGGGGCTCGGGAATCCTCCGGGCGGCGCCGGCCGGAACGCCGGTCACGATCGAGAAGCTCCTCGAGCTCATGATCACCGACAGCGACAACACCGCGGCCAACATGCTCATCGACCTCCTCGGGTTCGATTATCTCGGCAGCACCTTCCGGGAGTTCGGGCTCGAGCGGACGAACTTGTCGCGGAAGATGATGGACTTCCGGTCGCGGGCCAGGGGGATCGAGAATTATACGACGCCGCGCGAGATGGCGGACATCCTGGAAAAGATGTACCGCCTGAGCTGCGTCAGCCCGCAGGCCTCGGAGAAGTGCCTGACGGTCCTCAAGGAACAGAAGGTCAACGACCGGATCCCCCGGTACCTTCCCCGCAAGACCCCCGTCGCCCACAAGACCGGCCTCGAGAACAAGGTCTGCCACGACGCCGGGATCATCTTCACCGGGCGGGGGGACGTCCTGGTCTGCGTCCTGACCGAGGGGGACACGGGCGCCGTCATCGCCAAGCGGATGATCGCCCGGATCGCCTTGCGCGTTTACAAGCTCTATAAGTGACGGGATAAAGACCGGAGGAGTGATCCTATGGAGAAGAAGAGCGTCTTGTTCATCTGCGTCCACAACTCGGCCCGATCCCAGATGGCCGAGGGCCTGGTCAACGCCCTTTATGGGGACGGGTTCCAGGCCTCGAGCGGCGGGACGGAGGCCACGCGGGTCCATCCTGCGGCGATCAAAGCCATGGCCGAGGTCGGGATCGACATTTCCGGTCATCGTTCGAAGAGCATCGACGAGTTCATGGACCAGCGGTTCGATTATGTGGTCATGGTCTGCGACGATTCCCAGCCGGATTGCCCCTTCTTCCCCGGCGGGAAGGAGTACATCCACCATGCCTTCGATGACCCGGCGGCCTGCAAGGGAACGGACGAGGAAGTCCTGAGCTGTTTCCGCCGCAGCCGCGACGAAATCCGGCGCTGGCTCGAAGAGATTTTTATCAAGAAGGAAGAGAGAGCCGATCGATGACACCCGGGAACGCGAGACTCAAGTTTCTCGACCGCTACCTGACGCTCTGGATATTCCTGGCGATGGCCTTCGGGGTGGGGCTGGGCTACTTCTGGCCGGCCGTCGTCGGATTCATCAACCGATTCCAGTCGGGGACGACGAACGTCCCGATCGCGGTCGGCCTCATCCTGATGATGTACCCGCCGCTGGCGAAAGTGAAGTACGAAGAGCTCGGCGACGTTTTCAAGAATACCAAGGTCCTCCTCCTGTCGCTTGTCCAGAACTGGGTCATCGGGCCGCTCCTGATGTTCGCCCTGGCCGTCCTCTTTCTCCGCGACAAGCCCGAATACATGTATGGTCTGATCATGATCGGCTTGGCCCGCTGCATCGCCATGGTCATCGTCTGGAACGAGCTGGCGAAGGGTGATACGGAATATGCTGCCGGCCTTGTGGCCTTCAATTCGATCTTCCAGGTCCTGTTCTTCTCGGTCTACGCCTACATTTTCATCACCGTCTTCCCGACCTGGCTCGGGCTCAAGGGGACGGTCGTCAACGTCACCATCGGGCAGATCGCGAGGAGCGTCTTCATCTACCTGGGCATCCCGTTCCTGGCCGGCCTCCTGACCCGCTTCAGCTTGCTCAAGCTCAAGGGCCGGACGTGGTACGAAACGAAGTTCATCCCGCGCATCAGCCCGGTCACGCTGGTCGCCCTCCTCTTCACGATCGTCGTCATGTTCTCGCTCAAGGGCGAATTCATCGTCAAGATCCCCCTCGACGTCCTGCGGATCGCCGCGCCGCTCCTTATCTACTTCGTCGTCATGTTCCTCGTCTCGTTCTTCCTCAGCCGGAAGGCGGGCGCGGACTATCCCAAGGCTGCGACGCTGTCGTTCACGGCGGCCAGCAACAACTTCGAGCTGGCCATCGCCGTGGCCGTGGCCGTCTTCGGCATCAATTCGGGGGAGGCCTTTGCCGCCGTCATCGGGCCGCTCGTCGAGGTCCCGGTCATGATCGGCCTGGTCAACGTGGCGCTTCATTTCAAACGGAAATATTTCAACTCGACCCAAGTCCAGGGATAAGCACCTTCTTGCCTTTGATCATTACGGTGACGCAATACCCTGCCCCGGATCCCGTCGCGCATCATGGATTTTGATTTCATCGAGCACCTGGATTAAAATTCTCCCTTCATGACGGGGAGGCCATGGGCATGACGATGCGGCGCGTCGATAAACGTCTGGCGAACGGAGAAGGGGTTCTTATCACGGGATGTTCTTCGGGCATCGGGCGGCACGCGGCCCTGGCCCTGGCCGGGCAGGGGTTCACGGTGTTCGCGACGGTTCGGAGGGAGGCCGACGCCGAATCTCTTCGCGACTTGAACATTCCCGGGCTGGTGCTCGTCCGTCCCGTCGATCTCGCCGATCCGGAGGACGCCTCTCAAGCGGCCGCGTTCGTCGCCGCTGAGCTGGCGCGGAGAGGCAAGAACGGCCTCTACGCCCTTATCAACAACGCCGGGGCGGGCCGGCCGATGCCCGTGGAGCTTCTGCCGTTGGCCGAATTCCACACGGAGCTCCGGGCGCGCGTGCTCGGTTCTGTCGCGCTTGTCCAGGCCCTCCTGCCCCTCTTGCGCCGGGCGGGAGGACGGATCGTTTGGATCATGACGCCTGCGCTCATTCCCACGCCATACGTGGCGGCCATCCATGCTTGCGATTTTGCGGTCAACTGCGTCGCTCGAACGCTCGACATCGAGCTCAAGCCCTGGCGTATTCCGAACATCATGATCCGCTGCGGGGGGATCAGGACGCCGGCAGGATTGAGGACCGTGTCGGACGTCGAAGCCGTCCTCCGGGACGGACCTCCGGACCGCGTTTCCCTTTACGAGGGGGCGCTCCGGAAATGGGCGGAAGACATGGCCGCGTTCAATGAAAAGCGGACGGAAGCCGCGAAGGTTGCCGAGGTCATCGTTCGGGCCGTCACGGCCAAGAAACCCAAGCGGCGCTACTCGATCGGCCACATGGCAAAAGCCGCCGCCCTGCTGGAATCCCTGCCGCAGCCCGTGGCCGACCGGATCCTGAGAAGGCGCTTCTGAACCGGGATAAGCCCTGCGGGAAACGGAAGGTCATGCGTGGCGGACTCTGACAACTGGGGCCTGGGGAAAGGAGGGGATCATGGTGATACGGCATGTGCTCACACACGGCCTGATCTTCGCGGTTAGCGCGAACGCCTATCTCTTTCTGGTCATGATCTCGACCACCCCACGTGTCTGGGGCTACACCGACTATCCGAAGGCGATAAAAAACAAGGTGCCCGCGCAAACACGAGGGGAGAAACTGAAGGCCCTGCTCATCGGGCTGCCTTGGCTCATCTTTATTTTAGGATTTCCCTTGTTTTCGACATATTCACTCAAGTCCAAGCTGGGACATGAGATCCCTTTCTGGACCGCTTTTCTCAATGTGTTCGTCATGATTCTGCTGGTTACGATCGGAGATATGGTCATCCTGGACTGGATCGTTGTCAGCAAGATCACTCCCCGATTCGTGGTCATCCCGGGCTCCGAGAAGGCGGATTATAAGGATTTCTCACAACATTTTAGAGCCCACGCCAAGGCGGCGGTCGGGCTGGTTCTCGTCGCTCTCATCATGGCGGCGATCGTATCGCATTTCTGACGGCGCGCTGCCGAATTCAACTTGAGCCCTGGCATTTTCGTCAACGGAGGTCAGCGGGAGGAACATCCTGCGCTCCCGAAATCCTTTCGTCCCGAGTTTCGGAATGGCCTCCCGGTCATGAGGAGAGGCCTTGATGACACGGCCGGAAAAACGCTATGATAGGCCGACATCCGAGGTAAGGTCATGGAAGACATCGCCCGGGGCGTCCGCTCCTTCACGGTCGGCACGGCCATCAGCCGGGTCATGGGCCTGGTCCGGGAGATGGTCTTCGCCCACCTCTTCGGCGCCAGCCAGGGGGCGGCCGCGGACGCCTTCAACGTCGCCTTCCGCATCCCCAACATGCTCCGCGACCTCTTCGCAGAGACGGCCCTCTCGGCCGCCTTCATCCCGGTCCTGACGAGCGAACGGGCCAAGGGGAAGGAATACCAGAACCGCCTGGCCTCCAACATCTTCAACGTCCTCTTCATCGTGGCGGGCGCGATTTCTCTCGCCGGCTTCCTGGCCTCCCCGCACCTTGCCAAGTGGATCGCCTTCGGCTTCGGCAAAGTCCCGGGCAAGATCGACCTGACGGCTCAACTGACGGCGATCATGTTCCCTTTCCTCCTTCTTGTCAGCCTGGGCGCCTGGGCCATGAGCTATCTCAACACGGAGAGATCCTTTTTCGTGCCGTCCGTCGCCCCGGCCCTCTTCAACGTCTGCTTCATTCTCTTTCCGCTCCTGATGTACGGCTGGTACGTCGCGCATGGAAAGCAGCCGATCTTCGGCGTGGCCATCGGCGTCCTCGTCGGCGGGCTGATGCAGTTCCTCGTCCAGATGGCCTTCGTCCGCCGCAAGGGTTTCCGCTACCGGTTCTTCGTCAGCTTCCGCGACCCCGAGTTCCGGCGGGTCATGGCCCTGTTCATCCCGGTCGCCATCGGTCTGGCCGGGCCGCGCATCAACGTCCTCGTCAACACGATCCTCGTCACGCCCCTCAAGCAGGGGAGCGTCAGCTGGCTGAATTATGCCTACCGGCTCATGCAGCTCCCCCTGGGCCTCTTCGGCGTCGCCGTGGGCACGGTGACCCTCCAGTCGCTCTCCCGGCACGTCGTGAACAACGACACCGCGGCCGTCCGCTCGCGGCTCATGGACTCGCTGAAGATGGCCCTTTTCCTGACCGTGCCGACCTCCGTCCTCATCGCCTTCCTTTCGCGGCCCCTCACCAGGGTCATCTACCAGCGCGGACATTTCCGGCCCGAGGACACGCTCCCCACGGCTCTGGCCGTCGTCCTCTACACCCTGGGGATCCCGTTCATCGCCTGCATCCGGAACGTGGCGGCGGTCTTCTACGCCTACAAGGACGCCCGCTGGCCCATGTTTGCGAGCCTGACCTCGGTCTGCCTGACCATTACCCTCAACGTCTCGCTCATCCACGTCCTGGGCTTCATGATCTTCCCCCTCTCGACGAGCCTGGCCGAAGGCCTCAACCTCACGCTCCTGGTGCGGGCCCTGCCGAAGAAGGTCGGCCGGGTCGACATGAGGCCGATCGTCAGGTACGCCCTGACCCTGATCCTGGCCGCGCTCGGCGGGGGCGCGGCCGCCTGGGCCGGCAATGCGGCCTTCGTCAGGTGGCTGGGGGCCGGGTTCCTCCCCACGCTCGCGAGCGTCATCGTCTGCGGAAGCCTGGGCCTCGCGGTGTTTTACGGAGCGTCCCGGCTCCTCGGCATCACCGAGACGCGCGACTACGTACGGCGCTTCGTCCGCCGTTGATAATTTGGTGACAGTCAACGAATTACCGAATTAGCCTGGTCGCAGCGATTTGCTGAGATAGAACGGATCGCCTAAGCGTTCCGGACTTCGGTGGCAAGTTGTGCGCGACGGAATAAACAGCGAATCAAGGAGGCCCGGACATGGTCAAGAAGTTTAACGAGGAAGCCAATAGGGCTCTTGACGAAGTTATCGAGGCGCGCCGGTCGATCCGGGCTTTCGCCGGAGAGGCCCCGCCGAAGATGGCCGTGGAGCAGCTTCTGAAAGCCGGCTCCCTGGCGCCGTATGCGGGACTCGCCCTGGCCGGCCGGGCCGATTTCCGGCGGTTCTTTGTCTTCGAGAGAGGGACGCCGGCCCGGCATGAGGCCGCCCGGCTCGTTCAGCTCCGGGCCCGGAAGGCGCTCGAGAAAATGCTCCAGGCCCGCGGCGGCGCGCCCGACGAGCGGGACCGGGATTACGCATACCTCGGCAGGCTGAAGATGCTCGCGGAGAACGGCCACCCGTCCCTGGCCACGGCGCCGTATTATATCGTGGTCGCCGAATACCAGGGCTTTCCGCCTTCCGGGCTCCAGTCCCTGGCCCATGTTCTTCAGAACATGTGGCTCAAGGCCACGGCACTCGGGTTGGCCTTTCAACTGATCAGCGTCACGGGAGCCATGGCCGAGGACGAGGCGTTCGCGCGTCTCCTCGGGTTGCCTTTCGGCGCGTACGTCATGGATGGCTGCGCCGTCGGCATCCCGGACGCCGATCCGCCCCGGGCGCCGCGCCCGGACATGAGCTCCGCCATCAAATGGTTATGACGCGCGGACTCCCGGGGCAGCCGTCCCTGCTCCGAATGACAACCCGCGATCGGAAGGATTGAAAAGGGGCCCCGGCCGGGCTAGAATGATGGGACCTTCCGGGGCGATCGAGAAAGGAGGCGCGATGAGCCTGTCCCGCAAGCAATTCCTCAAAATGATCGGGCTCGGCGCCCTCGCCGCCCGGACCGGAGCCTACGGGGCGCCCTCCCGGGAGCTTGAGGAGTCCAGGACCGCCGCGAAAAAGTTAAGGATCAAGGACGTCGAGATCTACCTCTTCGACCTCCCCCTCGCCGTGCCGTTCAGGATCTCGATCGGTGAGATGAAAGCGGCTAACGACCTCCTCGTCCGCGTCGTCACGGACCAGGGCATCGTCGGCCTCGGCGAGGCCTGTCCCTTCCCGCCGATCACGGGGGAGACCCAGGCGACCAACGCCGCCGCCGCCCGGACCGTCCGCGAGATGCTCGTCGGCAAAGACCCGCTGGCCATCGACAGCCTCGTCCGGGAGATCGGTCCCATCGTCCATGCCAACCCGAGCGCCGTGGCGGCCTACGACATGGCCTTGCACGACATCCTGGGCAAAGTCGCCGGGCTGCCTCTCTTCAGGCTCCTGGGCGGAGACAAAACCCGGTTCGAGACGGACAACACGACAGGAATCGGCACGCCCGAGGCCATGGCGGTCCAGACGAAGGCGTTCGCCGACAAGGGATACAAAACGCTCAAAGTCAAGGTCGGGCTCGACCCCGACATGGACATTGCCCGGATCCAGGCCATCCGCGACGCCATCGGTTACGGCGTCAACCTCCGGATCGACGCCAACCAGGGCTGGACGGTCCCCCAGGCCATCTATGCGCTCCGGAAAATGGAAAGATTCCGCATCCAGCTCATCGAGCAGCCGGTGGTGGCCTCGGACATCGCGGGCCTCAAGGCCGTCCGGACCGCGAGCCCGATCCCGGTCATGGCCGACGAGGCCTGCTTCCTGCCCGCCGACGCCGTCAGGCTCGTCCGGGCCGAAGCCTGCGACTACTTCAACATCAAGCTCATGAAGGCCGGGGGGATCCTGAACGCGATCCGGATCGCCCACATCGCCGACGCCGCCGATCTCCGCTGCATGGTCGGCTGCATGCTCGAGTCCAAGGTGGCCCTGACGGCTGCGGCGCACGTCGTGGCGTCCCAGGCGAACATCATCTACGCCGACCTCGACGGGAACGCGGAGCACACCGTGGACCCGGTCTTGGACGGGATCACGGTCAAAGCGGGGATCATCACCATGCCGGAGGCGCCCGGCCTCGGGTGCGACGTGGACCCGGCCTTTCTCAAGAAGCTGGGCAAGATTTAGGGGCCGGGGGAAGAACGGGCGCGCTACTGTTTGACCGCCGTCCAGGTCCCGCTCTGGCCCCCTCCGGTGAAGGTCCCGGCGCTGTACCCCATGTTGAAGACCGTCACCGACAAAACGTAGAAACTCCAATCCCAATAGGCGAGGACGAGGTTGTTCGAGCTCCCGGTCCATGTCCCGTGGTATCCCCGCTGGTCGGTGAAGGTGCCCGACAGCCGGTCCGGCCCCGTGAGCGTGATGATGAACGGTTCCGGGGCGGTGATGTTCGTATCCGTAAAGGTCATGGTGACCTTGTAGGAGGCTCGGACATCGATCACGTCAGCTGTCAGCTGATAACCATCCGCGTAGATGACAAGGGAGCCGGTCCCCGCCTTACGGATCGTCGTGTTGAGAAAGGCCTCCACGGTTTCGAGGGTGTTGACCGATGTATAATTAAGGGTGACCGTGGTCAGCTCTTTGTAAACATGCTTCCCGGCTTCGGGGGTCCCCGTGACCCCGGGTCCGAGGACGACAGTCAGGGTATAGTTGGGGGTTCCCCACTTGCAGCTCCCGGCAACAAGGAGGGCCAGGACGACGACCGCTCCAACGGGGAACCTGTATCGGTTTCCTCTCATCTCTCGATTCATGGCCGTATTCACCTCTCAGCCTCGGATCCAGTCCAGACCCATCCATTTTAACATATTCCGCAGCCGCGGCGTTGCATTATTTGCCGGTTCAACGGCGGACGGGGGGGGGTGGCGGGAACGGTCCCGCCCTGGATCGAGTTGTAGTCCTCTGGAGAATGTGCTAATTTAATCGTTCGGGGATGACGGCCCCGATTGGACAGGTCGGAGGCCGGGGATCCCGGGAGAAGTGAGACTCGCATGCCTAGGCTGAAGAAACCGGGAAGGTCGGGGGCGGCCCTCATGGCCGCGATGCTGGGGCTGTTCTGGCTGTCCTCCGTCAGCTGCAAGAGCCCCACGTCGAGCACGACGGCCACGATCACCGTCATCAACTCCTGCGGGGCGACCATCATCCTGTATCTGGACGGAACGCAGAAGGCCACGGTCGAGAGCGGGTCGAGCGACACCCTCGAAAGCATCACTGTCGGCTCGCACCTGATCGAAGCCAAGAAATCGGATACCGGGGTTCTGGTCAGTTCCAAGACCGTTACCGTCACGGCGGGGGCGGCCGTCTCCGTGACCATCCCGGGGCCAGCCTCCCTGCGGGTCACCAACCAATACGGGGAGCTCCTGAGCATCTACTTGGACGGGACTTACCTGGGGGATATCGGGGACCAGATCACGCAGACCGTCCTCAGTATCACTTTCGGCACCCACGTTTTCACGGCGGAGACAAAGACATCCACGACGGTCGTGGCCACGGTCACCATCAACGTCACGGACGTGACGACATACACCTGGACGATCACACAGTAGCCCGAAGATCGCCGCCGATGGCTGACCTGCTTTACCGGAAGGAATTCGCGGTCCATAGCTTTGAATTGGATTTCGAGGGGAAGGTCCGCCTTGTCTCCCTCCTCAACTTCCTCCAGGATGCGGCCGGCGATCACGCTGCGCTTCTGGGTTGGTCGGTCACCGACCTCTGGAAAAAGAACATGACCTGGGTCCTGTCCCGGTCGCACGTCGTCGTCCGCCGCTATCCCGCCTGGGGCGAGCGGGTCGCGGTCCTGACCTGGCCGTCGGGCCGTCACGGTTTTTTCGCCCTGAGGGATTTCGAGGTATCCGATGGGAACGGGAACACGGTCCTCGTGGCCACGACCTCCTGGATGGTGCTCGACCTCGCGCGCAAGCAGCCTCTGAAGATCGACGAGATCCTGCCCACGGACTTTCTCCTCGAGAAACGCTCGCTCCCCGATGACTTCGCGCCCCTGCCGGTTCTCGGCGGGGCGGAGCGGGAAGTCCCTTTCCGCGTCGAAGTGGGCCACCTGGACCTCAACAGGCACGTCAACAACGCCGTTTACGTCCAGTGGGCGCTCGAGGCCGCCCCCGAAGACGTCCTGACCCGGCGCCGGCCGGTCGACCTCGAGGTCTCCTACCGGGCCGAGGCTCTTTACGGGGACACGGTCCTGTCCCGGGCGGCGGCGGCTCCCGCGCCCGTCCCGGCCGAGGCCGGCGATCCTCCCGGTCCTGTTTTCCTCCACCAGATCGTGAACGCCGGGACCGGGGCCGAGCTCACCCGCCTCAGGACCGGCTGGACGTGAGGCGGCGGATCCCTTGAGAAAAAGGGCATGGGTCCCGGCCTTCGTTGTCAGCCTGGCCATGGCTTTGTCCGCCGCCCCGGCCGACAAGCTGAAGCTCCCCGAGCGCTATCAAAAGTGGCTCGACGAGGAGGTCGTTTATATCATCACCCCGACGGAGAAGAACGTCTTCCTGAAGCTCGGGACGGACCGGGAGCGGGACCTTTTCCTCGAAGCCTTCTGGAAACACCGCGACCCGACCCCGGATTCGCCCGAGAACGAATTCAAGACGGAACATTACCGCCGGCTCAGCTACGCCAGCCAGTATCTGGGCCGGGAGGCGCCCGTCCCGGGCTGGAAGACTGACCGGGGCCGTATGTACATCCTTCTCGGCGAGCCCCAGGATATCCAGAAGTTCACCGGGAGATCCGGGCTCAATGACTGCGAGACCTGGTTCTATCAAGGGAAAACCGAAGGCGGGCTCCCGCCCGGTTTCTACCTGCTGTTCTTCAAGGAACACGGAGTCGGCGCTTACAAGCTCTACAGCCCGCTCAATGACGGTCCCCAGGCCCTCCTCGCCACCTATAACGGTGATCCGGGGGACTACCTCAAGGCCTCCCGGGCGCTCCAGGACGTCGAGCCGTCGCTGGCCTCCATCTCCCTCTCTCTCATCCCCGGCGAGGACGTCGGCACCGTCGGACGGCCGTCCATATCCTCGGACGTCCTGATCCAGCGGATCGAAACGCTGCCGTCACGGACCGTCCAGGAAAGATATGCCCGTAAGTTCCTCGAATACAAGGACCTCGTCGAGGTCGAATACTCGGCCAACTACCTCGATAGCGACAGCCTGTTCAAGGTCTTCAAGGAGCCGGCGGGGCCTTATTTTGTCCATTGTGCCGTCGAGCCCCAGAGGCTGTCGGTCGACCAGTATGAGCACAAGTTTACGACCACCCTGAAGGTCGCCGGACGGGTCACGACCCTCGACGGGCGCCTCGTGTACCAGTACGACAAGACCGTCCCCCTCGACATCCCCGAAGCGCAGATGAAAGAGCTTTCCCGCGGGCCCTTCGATTACTATGACATCTTTCCCCTCATCCCTGGGGACTACAGGGTGTCCATCCTGATCAAGAACGAGGCCTCCAAGGAATTCATGTCCGTCGAGCAGGCCGTCCGCGTCCCCCAAAAGGGGCCGGCCGTCGAGATGAGCCAGCCCGTCCTGGGCTACAAGGCTGCCCGCCTCGCCCCGGAGGAGAGAAAAATCAAGGCGTTCAGGGTTGGGCCCTACCAGGTCTATTGCCAGCCGGGCCGGGTCTTCACGGTGAAGGACACCCTCGCCGTCGCCTTCCAGGTCAACGATCTTCCGGCCGACCTGGCCCGGAACGGCCGGATCAAACTGACCTTCCTGAAGGATGGGCGGTCCTTCCGGGAGATCGTGCGGACGACGCCGGAATACCCTGACCTTCCCACCGCCCTCGAGGAGGTCGCCCTGGCCGATTTCCCGCCTGCCCACTATGAGGTCCGGGTCTCCTTCCTCAACGAGGGAGCCGAGATCGTCACGGCGCGGGAGGAGTTCGATGTGACATTCGCCGAGGCCTTGGCCCGTCCCTGGTTCTCGTCGCGGATCCTGCCGGCCCCGGGCGACCCCGTCTATTCCCAGATCATCGGAGCCCAACTCTTCAACCTGGGCCGCCTTTCGGAAGCCCGGGGCTATCTCGAAAGCGCCCACGAGCGCCAGCCGGACTCCGCGGAGGCCGCCCGGAACCTGGCCCAGCTCTACCTCGCTCTCGGGGATGACCGGAAGGCCATCGCGGTCCTGGCGCCCTATCTCGGCCAAGCTCAGGCCACCCCGTACGAGGTCCTTGTCCTGGCTGCCGAGGCCTACAGGAAATCGGGCGATTTCGCCAAGGCCGTCGAAGTCCTGGACAGGGCGGTTTCCCGTTACGGCATCAACGCGTCGCTGCTCAACGCCATCGGCGAATCTTATCTCGGCCTGGAAAAGCTTCCGGAGGCCCGGGCCGCGTTCGAAAAATCGCTCCAGCTCCTCCCCGACCAGCCCGAGATCCGTAAGAAGATTGAGAAGATCAAACAATGAGCGAAGGAGGGCGTATGGACAAGAAATTCCTGGCGATCATCCTGTGCGTCGCCGTCGGCCTGATGGCGGCCGCACGCAAGGACGGAGACAAGACCCGGGCGGCGGCCGCCCCGGCGAAAGGAGAAACCAGCATGCCCGTAAAACACGAGCCGTTCGGGCGCCTGCCCGACGGCACCGCCATCGACATCTACACCCTGACGAATGCGCACGGCATCGAGGCCCGGATCATGACGTACGGCGCGACCCTTGTCTCGCTCCGGCTTCCCGACAGGAACGGCAGGTTCGCCGACGCGGTCCTCGGCTTCGACGATCTGGCCGGCTATCTCGGAACGCATCCCTACTTCGGGGCCATCGTCGGGCGATACGCCAACCGCATCGCCAAAGGCCGGTTCACCCTCAGCGGCGCAACCTACACCCTGGCCCAGAACAACAACGGCAACAGCCTTCACGGCGGCCTGAGGGGATTCGACAAGGTCGTCTGGAAGGCCGAGCCCGTCCGCCAGCCCGGCGCGGCGGGGGTCAAGCTCACCTACTTGAGCAGGGACACGGAGGAGGGATATCCCGGAAACCTGGCAGTCACGGTCGTCTACGCGCTGACCGACGCCGACGAGCTCAGGATCAGCTATGAGGCGACGACGGACAAGGCCACGCCCGTCAACCTGACGAACCACGCCTACTGGAACCTGGCCGGCCAGGGCCAGGGCGACATCCTCGGCCACGAGCTCGAGCTCGAAGCCGACGCGCTCACGGCGGTCGACTCCTCGGCCAACCTCATCCCGACGGGCCGGATCCTCAGCGTGACAGGGACCCCGTTCGATTTCACCTCGCCCCATGCGATCGGCGAGCGGATCGCCAGGGTCGAAGGCGGCTACGACCACAATTTCGTCCTCAGGAGCGGCGGCGGAAAAATGTCTCTCGCGGCCCGGGTCTATGAGCCGGTGAGCGGCCGCGTCCTCGAGATCTCAACGGACCAGCCGGGCATCCAGCTCTACTCCGGGAATTTCCTCGACGGGACGGTCAAGGGCAAGGGTGGGGTCGCCTATCAAAAACACTCCGGCCTCTGCCTCGAGACGCAGCACTTCCCCGATTCGCCGAACCACCCGAACTTCCCTTCGACGGTCCTCGGGCCTGGGAAGAAGTACACGACCGTCACCGTGCACAAGTTTTCCGTGAGATAAGCCGGCCCCGTCAGCGTTTTTCGGGCAGGACCTCGACCCAGTAGCCGTCGGGATCCTCGATGAAGTAGATCCCCATCCCGGGATTCTCGTAGCAGACGACGCCCATCTTCTTGTGCTTTTGGAGGGCCGCGTCGAAGTCGTCGACCGTGAAAGCCAGGTGGATCTCGTTGTCGCCGAGGTCGTAGGGCTCTTTCCGGTCGGAGAGCCAGGTCAGCTCGAGGAGATGGGGGGTCGCCCCGTCCCCGAGGAAGGCCAAGACGAAGCTCCCGTCGCCGGCCCGGTGCCGGCGGACTTCCTGGAGACCGAGCGCGGCTCTGTAGAAGGCCACGCTCCTCTCCAGGTTCAGGACATTGATGTTATTGTGGGCGAACGTGAATTTCATGCGACCTCCGGTCGAGAGAACATTCCAAGGCCCGATCCAGGGCGGGCTCAGCGCAACAACGGAGTTATGAAGGCCTCGATGACGGCCGCGACGAGGAGAAGGGGCAGGACGACCAGCCCGAGCGAGCGGACGACCTTCCCCGCGAGGTCCTGGCCTAGCGCTGCCACGCCGGAGCTGTCGTCCGGACCGTCAGGGGCGGGCGCCGCGGCCCCTCCCCGCAACTCCCGGCCTCTCTTTTTTCGCCAGGCCTCCCTGGCCAGTTTCCCCAAAGCAAGGGAAAGATAGATCCCGACGCTCGCCGCATAGAGGACGGCCGGAAGCTCGAAGATCCCGTGGGGGGCGACGCTCTTGAGAAAGAGCAGCGGAACGTTCAGGCCCTGGTGTTTCGATACGGAGGCGAGAAGCCCCAGCGTCGCCCCGTTGGCGATCGGGTCGAGGACGGGAAGGCAGGCGAGGGGGACGACTCCGGCCGCCACCGCGATGACCGAGGCGCGCGCGTTGTGGTAGAAAAGGGTCAGGGCGAGGACCAGGGGCGGTGCGCCGAGCGGGATGTCTTTCAGGGACTTCATGACGAAGGCCAGGGCCTTTCTTTCCTGGGCCGGCCGGGCCATGAAATAGACGAAGCCGAGAACGAACCCCAGCGCCAGGGCCCGGGCCGCGATCTTAAAGTACCGCTGATAATGCGCGTTCCACATGGCCCTTTCGTCGCGGTAGAGCTGGCGGAAGAGGTCCGCCAGGCGCCTGAAGAAGGGGATCTTTTCTTTCGGGATTCCGTCGGGCTGCAGACCGGTCATCGTCCTTCCGTTCCGTTCACCAGGATTATTCCATTGATGAGAACCGATGTCAAAACCGTGATGAGGGTTGTCCCCGGGCGTCTTCCGGCGGGCCCGGCTATTCGTCAATGATGGCCTGGCCCAGGAAACCGGCCAGCCTATCGTCACCCTGGAAGAGGTTCACGAGGTTGGAACGGATGGCCAGAACGAGTTCCTCGGCTGGCATTTTTCGGACTTCGGCCAATGAACGGATGATATCAATGAGAAAAGCCGGGGTCCCCGGCCGGCCGAGATAGCTTTCCGGGCCTCCGGGGTTGTCCGTTTCCGTGAGCAGGCGGTCCGCCGGCACCTCTCGGGCGATTGTCCGGATTTTGTGCCGGCACCTCACTTCGCCGCCGACAGTGAAAAAGAAGCCTCTTTTGACCATTTCCCGGAAAACATCCAGGGGTCCCGAATACCAGTGGACGACAACGCGAAGAGGGGCATGACGATCGAGGACTTCGAGCGCTTCCCTCTCCGCCCCCTTGGTGTGGACGATGACGATTTTGCCCTGGTCCCGGGCCGCGGCGAGGAAGTGTTCGAAGATGTCCCTCTGAGCGGGATAGCGGGACTCGTCTTTGACGAAATAATGGTCGAGGCCGATCTCGCCGAAGATGGGGCTCCGGGCCATGGCCTCCCTCAGGGAATCACGGCGGTCGGCGTACTGATGGGCGTTCCAGGGGTGGATGCCGAAGACCGGCAGGATCCAGGGGCACCGGGCGGCGATCTCCAGGTTCCGCCGGTAGGAGGGTAGGTCCATGGAATTGCTGATGGTGAGGATTCGGTGGCGGACGATCTCCTCAAGAGCCGCGTCGAGCGCGGCGGGACCCAGCGCGTCGTAGCCGTCGAGATGCGCGTGAGCATCGACGAGCGCCGTTTTTTTGATCGCGTCCATCGCCTTAGCCGGTCCGGCCTCCCACGAGTTCGTGCTCGATCCGTTCGAGCGTCTTGCCCTTGGTTTCCGTCAGCCGTGTCTTGATGAAAAGGAAGCCGAGGACGCTGATCCCGGCGTAGATCCAGAACGTCCCGGCCGGCCCGAGCCCCTTGTTGAGGTGCGGGAAGGTGTAGGTCAGGACGAAGCAGGCCGACCAGAGGGAAAACGTCGAGACCGACATGGCCGCTCCGCGGATCCTATTGGGGAAGATCTCCGAGAGGAGGACCCACGTGACGGGCGCCAGGGACAGGGCGTAGAGCGCCATGGAGAGGACGACCAGGATGAGAAGATGAAGGCCCCGGCTGTGGAGGGCATAGCTCGCGCCGATGAGCCCGAACGTCACGGCCAGGCCCGCCGACCCGGCCGTCATGAGCGGCTTGCGGCCCAGCCGGTCGACGAGCCGGATCGCGATCAGAGTGAAGATCAGGTTCACCGTCCCGGTGATGACGATGTTGAAAAGGATGGCGCTCACGCCGTAGCCGGCGGCCGAGAAGATCTCCTCGGCATAATAAAAGATGACGTTGATGCCGCACCACTGCTGGTAGACGGCGAGGACGATCCCGATGAGAAGGACCTTGGACATCCCCGGCTCGAGGAGGGCGCGGAAGCGGACCTTCTGGATGTCCGTCGCGGCCAAGGTCTCGCGGATCTCGGCCATGGCCTTCTCCGCCAGAGCCGCGCCGCCGACTTTCGCCAGGACCTTTTCGGCCTCGGCGCCGCGGCCTTTCTTGGCCAGCCAGCGCGGGCTCTCCGGGACCGTGAACATCAGGAGAAAGAAGAGAAAAGCGGGCACGGCCTCGGCCCCGAACATCCAGCGCCAGCCGGCCTGTCCGTTCCAGGAGTTGAGGATCTCGGCCGCGGTGGCCCCGGCCGGGACCGGTCTGGCGATAAGCCAATTCACCAGCTGGGCGGCCAGGATGCCGATGACGATCGTCAGCTGGTTGACCGAAACGAACTTGCCACGGACCTCGGCCGGCGAGAGCTCGGCGATGTACATGGGGGAGAGGTTCGAAGCCAGGCCGATGGCGACGCCGCCGAGGAGCCGGTTGACGACGAAAAACGTGAAGTCCGGCGCCAGGGCGGTCAGGATGCCGGTCGCCGTGAAAAGGAGGCCGGAAAGGATCAGGAGCTTCTTGCGGCCGAACCGGTCGCTGAGGGCCCCGGAAACGAGGGATCCGAGGAGGCAGCCGACGAGGGCGCTGCTCATGGCCCAGCCGATCCCCGAAGGGGTCGTCAGGTTGAAGAACTTCTCGTAGAAGGGCTTGGCGCCGCCGATGACCACCCAATCGTAGCCGAAGAGGAGGCCCCCCATGGCCGGGACCAGGGTCGTCAGCCAAATGTACCGCATGTTGTAGGCCGGACGATCGCTCATCGCGCCTCCTCACGGGTGCGCCACCGGGCATCCTGTTCGTGCCCCTGGCTCCGGCGGCGGCTCCAAAGAGCGTTATTACACCAAATCAGGGGAAAAGTGTATAAGTATTTTCGGCGGTCCTTGGGGAAGGGCATGCGTAATTGGTTACCCATCTATTAATCCAAATTGGGAGGGAAGTGAAGTGTTCTCTTCCCCGAGAAAAAGAGCCAAAAAACGAGCTTGATTTTTATTCTGATATCTGATATATTACAAATTGGAATGATGTTTAAAATGTTATATTATAATTAGTTACAAGGCAGTTTGGCAGGAGAAAGTCTCCCAGGCAGGAAATCAATGACCGGGCTTGTTTTCGACATCAAGCGGTACTCGATCCACGACGGGCCGGGCATCAGGACGACTGTTTTTCTCAAAGGCTGTCCCCTGCGCTGCCTCTGGTGCCACAACCCGGAGGGTATCGAAAAGACGCCCGAGCTCATGCATTGGCCGGCGCGCTGTTCCCGCTGCTATGCCTGCCTTGCCGCCTGCCCGGCCGAGGCCATTTCCAAGGCAGCGGACGGGGCCATCGTCATCGACAAGAAGAAGTGCAACCTCTGCGGCAAGTGCGCCGAGGCCTGCCTTTACGACGCCATGCAGGTCGTCGGCCGCGAGATGACCGTCGAGGACCTGGTCAAGGAGATCGAGAAGGACCGGGTCTTTTACGAGCAGTCCGGCGGCGGGGCGACGTTCTCGGGCGGCGACCCGCTAGCCCAGCCGGCTTTCCTCGAAGAGCTCCTCGGCGCGCTCCGGAGCCGAGGCATCCGCACGGCCGTCGATATCTCCGGGTTCACGCCGGCCCCTCTCCTGGAGAAGATCGCCGCCGAGACCGACCTCGTCCTCTACGACCTCAAGATCATGGACGAGGCGAAGCACCGGGAACTCACCGGCGTATCGAACGGGCCCATCCTGGAGAACCTCAAACGCCTGGCCGGGAACGGGACCGAGGTCTGGGTCCGCATCCCGCTCATGGCCGGCGTGAACGACGGGCAAGCCAACATCGTCGGGACCATCGCGTTTCTCAAGACCCTCAAGAAGATCAAGAAGATCGGACTCCTGCCCTACCACTCCGGCGGGAACGAAAAAGCCCGGCGGCTCGGCATGGAGTCCCGGGCCAAGACCTTTGAAGCCCCGTCCGAAGAGAGGTTCGTCGCGATCGAAGCGGCCTTCCGGGACGCGGGCTTCGACGTCCAAAAAGGAGGATGACCATGAACGAACGGATCAAGAAGCTGAGACAACAGTCGCTCGAGGCCCGGCCCACGATCAGCGCCGAAAGGGCCAAGCTCCTCACGGATTTCTACAAGACGCTGGAGGCCCGGAACGGCTCGCCCGCCATGCGGCACGCCCTGGCCTTCAAGCACATCATGGGGCATAAATCCGTCGTCTTCAACGACGGCGAGCTCATCGTCGGCGAGCGCGGCCCCGCGCCCAAGGCGACGCCGACCTACCCCGAGGTCTGCATCCACTCCCTCCAGGACCTCCGCTACCTCAACGACAGGAAGAAGACGGCCTTCGCCTCGGATGATGAGACGAGGCGGCTGTACGCGGAGGAGATCATCCCGTTCTGGCAAGGCCGGTCGCAGCGCGAGCGGATCTTCGCCGAAATGACGCCGGAATGGATCGATGCCTATGAGGCCGGCGTCTTCACCGAGTTCATGGAGCAGCGGGCGCCGGGCCACACCGTCCTCGACGGCAAGATCTACCGGAAAGGCATGCTCGACTTCAAGAAGGACATCGAAGCCGCCCTGAGCGGCCTCGATTTCATGAACGACCCCGAGGCCTATGACAAGCAGGAGGAGCTCAGAGCCATGCTCGTCAGCGCGGACGCGATCATCGCTTTCGCCGGGAGGCACGCCACGAAAGCGAGGGAGCTCGCGGCCGCGGAGAAGGACCCGGCCCGCAAGAAAGAGCTCGAGCGGATCGCCGATGTCTGCGAATGGGTGCCGGCCAACGCGCCGCGCGACTTCTGGGAGGCCCTCCAGTATTACTGGTTCGTCCACCTGGGCGTCATCACCGAATACAACACCTGGGACTCGTTCAACCCGGGGCGGCTCGACCAGCACCTCTGGCCCTTCTACCAGAAGGGCCTGGCCGAGGGCACGCTGACGAAGGAAAGCGCCCGGGAGCTCCTCCAGGCCTTCTGGGTCAAGTTCAACAACCAGCCCGCCCCTCCCAAGGTCGGCGTCACGGCCGAGGAGAGCGGCACCTACACCGATTTCGCCCTGATCAATGTCGGAGGGCTCAGGGAAGACGGGTCCGACGGCGTCAACGAGCTGTCCTACCTCATCCTCGACGTCATCGAGGAGATGCGCATCCTCCAGCCGAGCTCCATGGTCCAGATCAGCGCCAAGGGGCCGGATTCGTTCCTGCTCCGGGCCCTGCGGATCGTCAAGACCGGGTTCGGCCAGCCCTCGATCTTCAACACGGACGCCATCGTCCAGGAGCTCGTCCGCCAGGGGAAAAGCGTCCAGGACGCCCGCAACGGCGGGGCCAGCGGCTGTGTCGAGTCCGGGGCCTTCGGCAAGGAGGCCTATATCCTGACGGGGTATTTCAACCTGCCCAAGGTCTTCGAGATCACCCTCAACAACGGCCTCGACCCCAGGACGGGAAAAAGGATCGGCCTCGAAACCGGCGACCCCCTGGGGTTCAAGACCTTCGATGAGCTCTTCGAGGCCTTCCGGAAACAGATCCGGCACTTTGTGGACATCAAAGTGCGGGGAAGCAACGTCATCGAGAGGCTCTACGCGACCTACCTGCCCGCCCCGTTCCTGTCCATCCTCGTCGATGACTGCGTCAAGAATGGGAAGGATTACCACGCCGGCGGCGCCCGCTACAACACGAACTACATCCAGGGGGTCGGCATGGGGACGATCACCGACGTCCTGAGCGCGATCAATTACAACGTCTACGACCAGCGCCACTTCACGATGAAGGAGCTTCTCGCCGCCCTCGGCGCGAATTTCTCGGGATATGAAAGCCTGCGCCAGCGCGTCCTCAACCGGACGCCCAAGTTCGGGAACGACGACGACTACGCCGACAACCTCATGCGGCGGGTCTTCGAGGCCTATTTCGAGGCCGTCGACGGCCGGCCCACGCCGAGGGGAGGGAAGTACAGGATCAACCTTCTGCCGACGACGGTCCACGTCTATTTCGGCAAGGTCACGGGCGCGACGGCGGACGGGCGGCTGGCCGGCGACGCGGTTTCCGAAGGCGTGTCACCCGTCCAGGGCGCCGACCGTAAGGGTCCGACCGCGGTCATCAAGTCGCTCGGCAAGATGGACCATATCCGGACCGGCGGCACGCTCCTCAACCAGAAGTTCACACCGCAGCTTTTGAGCGGCGACGCAGGATTGGCCGGGATCAAGGACCTGGTCCGGTCCTACTTCCGGCTGATGGGCCACCACATCCAGTTCAACGTCGTTACGGCCGACACGCTCCGGGAGGCGCAGAAGTTCCCCGAAAAATACCGGGACCTCATCGTGCGGGTGGCGGGATTCAGCGACTACTTCGTCGACTGCAGCACGGAGCTCCAGAACGAGATCATCCGCCGCACCGAGCACCAGGAGATCTGAGACCCGGCTGCGGCTTTCTTGACATCCATCCTCCTCCGACAATATCATCATCGTGTGACGGAACTTTTGTCCTGAGCCTGACGGCAGCGGAAAATCACGCAGGGCCATGAAGTCTAATTTGATCTCATAAGCCTGCGGCCGGGCCGGCCGGCCAAGGGTAACGGGAGGGGAAAATGTTCAACATCATCTGGTGGATCATCTCAGGCTTCGTCGTCGGACTGATCGCCCGCGCGGTCCTGCCCGGCGTCCAGCACATGGGATTCATCCGGACGACATTGCTGGGAATCGTCGGGTCGTTGCTCGGCGGGGTCTTCGGCGTTCTCGTCTCGAGGCGCAAGGAAGGCCAAAGGTTCCATCGGGCGGGATTCATCCTGTCCCTCATCGGGGCCATCATCGTGCTTTACCTCTGGCAGCGCTTCTTGCGCTGAGAGAGGCCGACGCCATTCAGCGCACCCGGACCGGCAGCGTGATGTGCGACGGATGCGCCCGGGAGCGAAAAACGCGCTGGGTGGCCGGCCGGTAATCCGAGGCCTTCGCCAGGAAGATGTTCTCGACGTAGGTCTGCGGGTTGCGGTCGATCAGGGGGAACCAGGTGCTCTGGACCTGGACCATGATCCGGTGGCCCTTGAGAAAACGGTGGTCCGCCGCGTGGAGGTCGATCGTGAAGTCCGTGACGCGGCCGGGGACGAGCGGCCCGGGCTTCTCGAAGCTCGCCCGGAACCGTCCGCGGAAGACCTCGTCGGCGATCATCAGCTCGTAGCCACCCATCGTCGGCTCAGCCGGAAAATCCCCGGGATAGACGTCGATCAGCTTGACGATCCAGTCGGTGTCCGTGCCCGTCGTCGACGCGAACAGGCGGGCCGAGATGCGGCCCGTGACCGTGACGTCCTCGGCGAGCGGCGCCGTCTCCCAGCTCAGGACGTCGGGGCGCAGGTCGACGAACCGCTGGTCGCCGACGAGCCAGGCCCCCCAACCCGAACCGTGCGGGTCGTAGGTCGCCTCGACCGGCCGGGGCCGGTAGGGCACCGGGCGGGACGGGTCGGAAACGTAGCTGTCGAAGGCCGCGGCATCCGCCAGGGTGGGAGCCTCGAATGAAAGTCCCCGACCTTCCCTGAAGTAGAGGCTGCGGTCCGCGGTGAGTTTGCGGGGCGGCCATTCGTCGTAGAGCTGCCAGGCGTTGGTCCCCGTCTCGAACGTGACCGCCTCCTTCACCTCCCAGCCTCCCTTGCCCTTCAGAAAGTGAGCGAAAAACGGAGCCTGGATCTTCTCCCGGAAATATTTCGAGGTATTGCTCCCGAACTTGATCCTCCCCAGGGCGCTCCCGTCGCTCCTCATCCAGCCGCCGTGGTTCCACGGGCCGGCGACGAAAAAGTTCATCTTCCCGCTGTCGTGGGGCTCGAGCGTCTCGTAGATCTTCTGCGGCCCGTAGAAATCCTCCTGGTCCCACCATCCGGCGACAGTCAGCGTCGGGACCGTCACCCGCGTCAGATAGGAGGCCATCGCCTGCTTCTGCCAGAAGGCGTCATAGTTCGGGTGGGCGACGAAGTCGTTCCAGCTCGGGATCTTTCCGAGGAGGTATTTTTCGTTCACCGTGGCCAGGGGTCCGAGGCGGAGATACCATTCGTACGTGTCGAAGGTGTCGAAGCGGAAGGCGGCGTTCTCTTTGGACGTCTCCATCATCGCGGCATACTCGAAGCCGTAGCTCAGGCGGAAAGCGCCGTTGTGATGGAAGTCGTCCCCCAAGTACATGTCTGCCGGAGAGGCCTGCGGAGATACCGCCTTGACGGCCGGATGGGGATCGAGCATGGCCATCGCGGTCAGCCACCCGCCGTAGGAGATCCCTGCCAGGCCCACGCGGCCGTTGTTCCCCGGGACGTTCTTGAGCAGCCATTCGACGGTGTCGTAGGCGTCGGTGCTCTCGTCGATTGCCCGGGGGTCGCTCCTGTCGCGCGGCGGCCTCTGCATCACGAACCGGCCTTCGGACTGGTAGCGGCCGCGGATATCCTGGAAGACGAAAATGTAGCCTTCTTCAACGAGCTCCTTGTAAGGCTCGAACGCCAGGGGCAGTGGAGATGACGGCGCGCCGTAGGGCGTGCGCATGAGCAGGAAAGGTAGCGGCGCCTGGGCCTTCTTCGGTGTGAAGATGGCCGTGTGAAGCTTCACCCCGTCGCGCATCGGGATCATCGCCCGCGTTGCCGTGAACTCGGGCGTCGGGAAGGGGACTTGGCCGGGCGGTCCCAGCCGGGCGAAAGCCGCCAGGGCAGCGACAAGCGCCAAGCCGAAGAGGACCGTTCTTGTTTTCGGAAAAGGACTTCTCATGGGGACTCCCGATCGCTCAATCTGAAGGAATGATATCCCGGCCGGACCCTAGCAGTCAACGCATCCTCGTCCGGCTCCCGCCTGTCCCCGGCCGCTCATTGACGCGACCGTTCCCATGTTGGATACTACCTGAGGACGGTCGCGGATCTCGAACCGAGAGGAGGCCGGGCATGTCCATCGAAGTCAAAACGGAAGCCATCTTCAAGGGCGGGATGCGGCTCGAGGCGAAGGCGGACCGGTCCGGGAAGACCGCGGACATAGATTTCGCTCCGGAAGGTGAACCGGTGGCCGGCTTTACCCCCCTCGAGCTGCTCCTGACGAGTCTCGTCGGCTGCAGCGGCCAGGTCGTCGTCGGGCTTTTGAAGAGGATGGGCCAGGAGGTCCAGGGGCTCACCGTGCGGGCCCTGGGCGCGAAGCGGGAGATCCATCCCACCGTGTTCACGTCGATCGAGCTCGACTTCGAATTCAAGGGCGGCCGGGTTGACGGCGCCTCGGTCGAGAAGGCATTTGCCCTGTCGGAGGGCCGGTTCTGCCCCGTCTGGGTCATGCTCAAGGCAAGCGTCCCCATCGCAGCGAAGTACCATGTTGTCCCCGACTGACGGCCCGAACGCTCAGGGCGTGACCAGGGCTTTGATAACCCCGTCGCGGTAGTGGAGGGCGGTGTCGAAGGCCTTCTGCGCGTCCTCGAGCCGGAACGTGTGGGTGGCCATGAAGTCGACGCTGATCCGGCCGTCCCCGATCATCCGGAGGGCCGGGCCGATGCACCGGTTCTGCCGGCGGACGTTCTGCAGACGGAGCTCGCGGCGCCTCAACCGGCCGACGTCGAACGAGACGCGCGCCTCGAGCGGGATGCCGACGAGAAGGAGCGTCCCGCCGGGCTTCAGGAGCTCGACGGCCTGGTCGAGCGCCTCCTGTTGGCCGCAGCATTCGAAAACGACATCGAGGCCGCCGGGCGCGAGCCCCAGAATCTCGGCAACGATGTCCGTCTCGAGCGGGTTCCCGGTCCACCGGGCGCCGGCCTCCCGGGCCGCGACCCTGAGCCTCGTCTCGACCTTGTCCGTCATGAACGTCGCGGCCGCGCCCGCGTGCAGGGCGGCCAGCCCGACGCTCAGCCCGATCGGCCCGGACCCGAGGATCGCGACCGTCCTGCCCTTCAGGTTCCCGGCCAGGTTCATGGCATGGAGGCCGATCGACAGGGGCTCGGCCAGGGTCGCCTGGGCGAAGGTCAGGCGATCGGACAGCGGATAGCAATTTTCCTGGGGCACGACGATGAGCTCGGCCAGCGCCCCGGTCCGCTCTTTCGGGTGGCCGACGAAGGAGAGCGTCCGACAGGTGTTCGGCCGCCCGCCCCGGCATTGATCGCAAACGCCGCAGGAAACGGCCGGCTCGACCGCGACCCGGTCTCCCGGTTTGATCTTCCTGACGCCGGGCCCCGTCTCCTCGACGACGGCGGCGCACTCGTGACCGAGGACGACCGGGTAGCGCATGACCGTATCGCCGACCCGCTCCTCGCTGAAGTAGTGGAGGTCGCTCCCGCAGATGCCGACGGTCTTGACCCGGAGGAGGACGTCGGTCCTGTCCTTGATCAGGGGCACGGGCCAGTCGCCGGCGACGATCTTTCCGGGCCCGGTCAAAACGGCGGCTCTCATGATTTTCCTATTATAAGACATCGGACCCGGGTTCGGAAGGCCGAGTATCGACTCACGTAAGATGTTACCTATATCCCATAAAAGCCGCGCTTTCTTTCAGGCCCGAGGATTGGCCTTCTTAAGCCCGGTTGGAAGGTGACAGAAACGTCCCCCCGGAGACTCCCTCCAGGAAGGTTTTGAATTTCAGAAAGATTATGATAATCAATAGAATCCATGGGTGAAGAATCCACTCACCTTCGTCCGGCCTCCATCCGTCCGCCGAGCCTTGTCCCCGGGATTCCGGAACTCGTCGCCGGGTTCACGGCCCTCTGGAGAGAAGGCGGGGACGGCCGCCCGGACCTGGGGCGGACGTTCACCCGGCGGGAGCGGTCCGGCAAAGAGAGAGCGCTGGCCCGGTTCGTCGACGCCCTTCGGTCTGAAACGAACCGCCCGCCTATGTCCACAGCTGACCGCGAAGCTGCCCAGAAACGCATCTTCGGCGCCTTCGATCACTTCGCCAGGCAAGCCCTGGACTGGCAGGACCGGCACATCGATATCCTGATCGGCGGGGGATTCGATCGCGGGTCGACGGAATTCGTGCGGATGGCGAGGGAATTCGCTCCCGGGACGAGCTCCGGCGACGTCTTCCAGGCCTGCCGGAACGTCTGGGTGGCGAACGGGCTCCAGCGGCTCCTCGGCTTGCCCGTCCGGCTGACGCCGGCGATCTTCGCCTACAGCCTGCTTTATCCGTTTACCGACAATTATCTCGACGACCCGGCGGCGACCGACGAGACCAAGCAAGCCTTTAACAGCCGGCTCCGGTCACGCCTGGAGGGCCATGACGTCACGCCCGCCAACCCCCGGGAGAGAACGATCTTCGACCTCGTTTCCATGATCGAAGGGGATTTCGCCCGGTCCGAGCACCCCCAGGTGTTCGAGAGCCTGATCGCGATCCACGAGGCCCAGACGAAAAGCCTGCGGCTGCTCCGTTCGGAGGAACTGCGGACCGAAGAGGAGATCGCGGCCATCGGCCTGGAGAAGGGGGGCGCTTCGGTCCTGGCCGACGGCTGCCTCGTCTCCGGCTCCCTCGCTCCCGGCCAGGTGGAATTCCTATTCGGCTTCGGAGCGTACCTCCAGCTCATGGACGACTTGGAGGATGTCATCGAGGATGGAGACGCGGGCTTAAGGACGATTTTTTCCCGGTCGGCCGGGCGGGAGCCGTTGGACGCGGTCACCGACCGCCTGTTCCGTTTCGGCGCTAGGGTCCTCGAGCGCCTGGACGGGTTCGGCGTGCCCGACGCCGAGCCGCTCCGGGAGCTCGTCCGGACGAGCCTCAGCCAGGGCGTCGTCACGACCGCCGGCAGGTTCAAGCGGCTTTACACCCGCTCTTACCTGAAGGCGCTCGAGGCCCATTCGCCTTTCCGCTTTTCCTTCAACAACAGGCAGCGGCGCAAGCTCCTCCGGCGCCGGGCGGCGTTCACCCGTCTGTTCGAGTCCTTCGCCTCTTGATCTGGGCCCTTTTAATAATTCGGTGACACACAACTCAATCACTTAATTCCAGAGAGGGTTGAGTTTCGGTAATTAGTTGTGTGTCACCGAATTAGAACGGGTTTTCCGTCGGATACGGCGTCCCGGCCGGCCGGTTGAACGAGATGTCCTCGATCCCGAGCATCCGCATCGCCGCCCAGAACGTTTTCCCGGCGTGGCGGAAGGCCACGGCGGTGTGGTGGGGGAAGCGCTTCTCGATCAGGACGTGCCGGTAGAACCGCCCCATCTCCTTGATGCCGATGACGCCGATCCCGCCGAACGACTTCGGGTCGACATCAAGGACCTCGCCCTCGGCCATATAGGACCGCAGGACCGCGTCGGCCGTCGACTGGAGCCGGAAGATCGTGACCTCGCCCGTCCGGATCCGGCCCTCGAGGGTGCCCCGGGTGATGTCCGGGTCCTTCCCGGGCTCCATGAGCCGGTGCATGATGAACTGGTAGCGCATCTCGGGCATCATCAGGCACGGCGCCGGCGTGTTGCCGCAGTGGAAGCCCATGAACAGGTCCGTCGCCCTGTAGTCGCCGACGGCCTTCTTCGCGGCCTTGATCATGTCGTAGGGCACGGTGTTGTTGATGTCGAGCAGGGTCGCCGGAAGCTCGGTCGCCGCGGCGCAGATGTACTCGCTCAGCGCGCCGTAGATATCGACCTCGCATGAGACCGGGATGCCGCGCGCGGCCAGCCGCGAGTTCACGTAACAAGGGACGAACCCGAAATACGATTCGAAGGCCGGCCAGCACTTGTCGGCGAAGACCCCATACTCGGAGGCGCCGAGGTTCGCCTCCATGAACTTGAGGAGGGCCACCTCGAACTGGGCCAGCTTGGCCAGGGCATCAGGGAACTTGTTGCCGGCGCCGAGCTCCCCGGCCATGTCTTTGGCCACGGCCTTGATGCGCCGCTCGTCCTTGGCCTTGAGGAAGATGTCGTAGAGATCGAGCTCGCTGTTCTCCATGATCTCGACGCCGAGGTCGTAGAGCGGCTTGATGGGCGCGTTGCAGGCCAGGAAATCCTGTGGCCTCGGCCCGAAGGCGAAGATCTTGAGCTTCCGGAGGCCCAGGATGATCCGGGCCACGGGGACGAACTCCCGCATCATCCCGACCACTTCGGCCGGCGTTCCCACGGGATATTCGGGGACGTGAGGCCGGAGCTCCCGCAATCCGATATTGTAGGACGCGTTGAGCATCCCGCAATAGGCGTCCCCCCGGCCGTTGACCAGGTTCTTGCCCGTCTCCTCGGCCGCCGCGACGAACATCACCGGCCCGCCGAACTTCTGGGCCAGGATCGTGGTCGGTCCCTCGGGGCCGAAGTTGCCGAGGTAGATGACGAGGGCGTTGACGCGCTTCGACCGGACCTCCTCGAGGGCCGCCAGGACGTCCTTCTCGTTCTCGACCGTCGTCTTGATCTCCGCGACCGGGAGTCCGGCCTTGCGGCATTCGGCGACGACCTGGACACGGCGCCTCCGTGACAGCTCGACCGGGAAGCAGTCGCGGCTGACGGCGACGATTCCGAGGCTGACTTTCGGGATGTTCTTCATCGGGGTTCTCCTTTTTTCTGGCCGTACGTTGCGTGGGGGCCATGCTTTCTCTGGAAATGCTTTTCCAGCAGGAAATCCTCTAGGGGCGCCTGTCCGGGGTTGAGGGTCATCGTGACGAAGGCGGTCTTGGCCACCTGCTCGAGGATCATGCTGACGCGGACCGCCTCCTCCGGGGACCGGCCCCAGGCGAAAGGCCCGTGGCCGGCGACGAGCACGGCCGGGATCACGAGAGGGCTGAGCACGGCGAAACGTTCGACGATGACCTTGCCCGTGTTGACCTCGTAGTTGCGGACGACCTCGGCCTCGGCGAGCGGCCGCGTCACGGGGACCGGGCCGTGGACAAGATCGGCGTGGGTCGTCCCGAAGCACGGGATCTCCCGCCGGGCCTGGGCGAAGGCCGTCGCGTACTCGCTGTGGGCGTGGGCGATGCCGCCGATGTCCGGGAAGGCCCGGTAGAGCTCGATGTGGGTCGGCGTGTCCGAGGACGGGTTGAGGCCGCCCTCGACGACCCGACCCTCGAGGTCCACCAAGACGATGTCCTCGGCTTTGAGCTCCTCGTAGGGGACGCCGCTCGGTTTGATGGCCAGGATCCCGCGCCGCCGGTCGATGCCGCTGACGTTGCCGAAGGTCAGGAGGACGAGCCCGGACTTCGAGAGGTCCAGGTTGGCCTTCCAGACGAGTTCCTTGAGCTCGGTCATCATGGCTACGGCCTCAGCTGGCGGTCCCTGATCGCGAGAAGCTCCTTCATGACGGGGAAAAGGTTTCCCGTCCACTCCCCGGTGCCGAAGGCGTCGTGGAGCTCGCGGTAAAGCCGGTAGAGCTCCACGTAGATTCTATGATTTTCCCGGTCCGGTTTGAAGGCTTTTTTCTTGACCCCCGACATCGCGGCCTGGGCCGCGGCGAAGGTCGCGTGGCCGCCCCCCCTCTTCCCGGCGACCACGGCCCCGGCCATGGCCGAGCCGAGGGCGCAGGCCTGGGCGGAGCGGGCGACCTTCATCTCGAGGCCGATAACGTCGGCGTAGATCTGCATGACCAGCGGGTTCTTCTCGGCGATCCCGCCGCAGTTGACGACCTCGTTGATGTCGATCCCGAACTCCCGGAAGCGCTTGATGATGGTCAGGGCCCCGAAGGCCGTGGCCTCGATGAGGGCCCGATAGATCTCCCCGGGTTTCGTGTGGAGGGTCAGGCCGACGATGAGACCGGTCAGCCGCTGGTCCACGAGGATCGTCCGGTTGCCGTTGTGCCAGTCGAGGGCGAGGAGGCCCGACTCCCCGGGCTTGAGGGCAGCGGCCTTCCGGGTCAGGGCTTCGTGGGAACCTTTCTTCGGCCCGCCCGGCTCCAGCTCGCTCACGAGCCAGTTGAAGATATCGCCGACCGCCGACTGCCCGGCCTCGAGCCCCAGGTAGCCCGGCAGGACCGAACCATCGACGATGCCGCAGAGGCCTGGGATGTCCGGAAGCCTTTTTGCGGCCGGCCAGACGCAGATGTCGCAGGTGCTCGTGCCGATGATCTTGACGAAGCGCCCCGTGTCCACGCCGGCGCCGACGGCGCCCAAGTGGGCGTCGAACGCCCCGACCGCGACCTGGATGCCCGGCCTCAGCCCGAGCTTCTTGGCCCAATCCTTCGTGAGCGTCCCCGCGGCGATGTCCGCGGTGTAGGTTTTCTTGTAGAGGCGGTCGCGGAGCTCGCCGAGCCGCGGGTCGAGCTTGGCCAGGAAATCCCTGGCCGGCAGGCCCCCCCAGGCATCGTTGAACATCGCCTTGTGGCCGGCCGCGCACCGGCTCCGTTTCATCGTCAGCGGGTCGCTCGTGCCCGTGAGCGCGGCCGGGATGTAGTCGGCGCACTCGACCCAGGAGAAGGCGGCGGCCGAGACCTTCGGGTCCACCCTCAGGGCGTGGAGGATCTTGCTCCAGAACCACTCGGAGGAATAGGTCCCGCCGCACTTGGCCAGGTATTCCGGGTGCTCGCCCGCGGCCAGGGCCGTGATCTCCGCGGCCTCGCGGTGGCCGGTGTGGTCCTTCCAAAGCCAGGCGTGGGCGTTCGGGTCCTTCCGGAATTCCTTATAGAAGGCCAGGGGCTTGCCGGCCCGGTCCACGGGAAGCGGGGTCGAGCCGGTCGTGTCGACGCCGATCCCGATGACGCCTTCCGGGACGAATTCCCTGTCCTTTTTTCCCGCCGCGGCGACAGCCTCCCTGACCGTCACCTCGATCCCCTCGATCCAGTCGGCCGGGTTCTGCCGGGCCAGGTTGGGATCCTTGGGGTCGAGGATGATGCCGGCGTCGCCGGTCGGGTAGTTGAAGATCGCGGTCCCGACCTCGTTCCCGTTCCGGACGTCAACGATGAGGGTCCGGACGGAGTTGGTCCCGAAGTCGAGGCCTATCGCGTATCTGGGCTTTTCTTTGTCAGCCAACTTCCTCTCCTTTCGGCTCCGCCGCTTTTCCCGCCACCATCTTATTATATCCACTCCGGGGGACGGGGCAACCTCCGGGGACAAAATTTCGGGGGGAAAAATATCTTCGCTCGCGCCGATAATATATAATATATCAGCCCAGAGGGCCAATGAAGCCTTTGTCTCTCGCCGGAAAGAATTGCGTCACCAAGGGAGGACTCATGAAAATCCGTCTGCCCGGAAAAACATGCCTTTTGACCTTGATCGCTCTCCTGGCGGCCGGCCCCGCAGCCTTCGCGGCGGAGCGGCCCGCGGGGGACCTTCTCAAGAGCTTCACCTATCGCAACCTCGGCCCCTTCCGGGCCGGCTCGTGGGTCTCGACGATCGCCGTCCCTGCGGCTCCGGCGCGGGAGCACCTCTACACGATCTACGTCGGCATGCGGAACGGCGGCGTCTGGAAGACGACGAACAACGGCGTCACCTTCGAGCCTGTCTTCGACGCCCAGGAAAAGCTCTCCATGGGCGACATCGCCGTCGCGCCCTCGAACGCGAACATCGTCTGGGTCGGGACCGGGGACGCCTTTTGCACCCGGATGTCGACGTCCGGCGACGGGATCTACAAGTCCGTCGATGCCGGCAAGACCTGGACGAACATGGGCCTCCGCGATTCGCACCACATCGCCCGGATCATGGTCCACCCGGAGAACCCCGATATCGTCTATGTCGCCGCGATGGGCCACCTCTTCTCGACCAACCCCGAGCGTGGTGTCTTCAAGACGACCGACGGCGGCAGGACCTGGCAAAAGATCCTGTACGTCAATGACAGGATCGGCGCCGTGGACCTGATGCTCGTCCGGTCGGCCCCCGACACGCTCTACGCCGCGATGTACGACAAGGTCCGCCTGCCCTGGAATTACGAGATGGGCGGGCCCGAGAGCGGGATCTACAAGACGACCGACGGCGGCAGGACCTGGTCTCGCCTCGGCGGCGGACTCCCGGCCGGGAGGATCGGACGGATCGGCCTTGACGCCTTTCAAAAAAAACCGGATATCCTCTACGCCATCGTCGAAAACGGCAACCCACGGCCCGCCACCGCCCAGGAGGTCGAGCAGGACAAGCGCCGCGGGGGGGCTCCCCGGACGCGGACGGCCGGGAACGAAGTCTACCGGTCGGATGATGGCGGAAAATCCTGGCGCAAGGCGAACAAAGGCTACGAAGCGGCGCTTGACAAAGCGCCCTATTCTTTCAACATGCTCCGGATGGACCAGCAGGACCCGGACACGGTCTACGTCACCGGCCAGTCGCTGGCGAGCACCAACGACGGCGGCAGGACGTGGAAGGGTTTGAGCTGGCCGTCGAACGGCGTTTTCGAGCGGGGCTTCGGCGATTGGCGGACGCTTTGGGTCGACCCCGCCGACTCGAGCCGCCTGATCTTCGGCAGCGACGGCGGCGTTTATATCTCCTATGACCGTGGCCGGACCTGCCGGCATTTCGACAATGTCCCGGGCGGAGAGTTCTACGCCATCGGGGTTGACATGGAAGACCCGTACAACATTTACGGCGGGCTGCAGGACCACGACTCCTGGAAAGGCCCGTCGAACGGCTGGGCCGGCGAAATCGCCCTCTCCGACTGGGTGACGGTCGGCCCCGGCGACGGCCAGTACAATCTGGTTGACCCGACGGACAGCCGCTGGGTCTACAACAGCCGCGAGTTCGGGGCCATGTGGCGCCTCGACCAGAAGACCGGCGTTCCGACGGATATCCTGCCGAAGCGGACCGCAGGACAAAAGCCCCTACGTTTCAACTGGACGGCACCGCTCGCCATGTCGCCGCACAATCCGTCGATTATCTACGCCGGCGCCCAGGTCCTCTTCCGGTCGCTCGACCGCGGCGACTACTGGCAGGAGGTCAGCCCCGACCTGACGACCGATGACGATTCGAAGGAACACGGCGAGGGCAACATCTCCTACTGCACTCTCACGACGATCGGCGAGTCGCCGGTCAAGCCAGGCCTCATCTGGGTCGGCTCCGACGACGGCAAGGTCCAGGTGACGCTCGACGGCGGCGCGACCTGGCTCGACCGGACGGCGAAGCTCGCTGCGGCCGGCGCGCCCGAGAACTTCTGGGTCAGCCGCGTCTTTCCCTCGCCCCATGACGCCGGGACGTGTTTCGTCGCCAAGACGGGCCTGCGTTTCGACCTCTTCCAGCCCGTGCTCTGCAAGACCATCGACTACGGTGAAACCTGGACGAACATCGCGGGCGACCTCCCGGCCGGGAAGCCGATCAACGTCGTCATCCAGGACCGGAAAAACGCCGAGCTTCTCTTCGCCGGGACCGAGCAGGGCGTGTACGCGACGCTCGACGGCGGGAAGACTTGGGCCCCGTTCAAGTCCAACATGCCCTGGCTCAAGGTCACGGACCTCCTCATCCATCCGCGGGAGAACGACCTCGTCGTGGCGACCTTCGGCCGCAGCCTGTGGGTCACGGACATCTCGCCGCTCCAGGAGCTGGGCGCGGCGACGCTCGCCGAGGACGTCCATCTCTTCGACATCAAGCCGCGGACGCAGCGGATTTACGGCGCCGTCGGCGAGAATTACCAGCTCCTCGGCGACAGCCACCTCTCGACGCCGAACGAACCCAACGAGGTCATGATCAGCTATTATCTGAAGGAGAAGGCGGCGGGGCCGGTCAAGGTCACGGTGACCGACCCCTATGGCAAGCTCCTGGCCGAGCTCACGGGCAAGGGCGAGGCCGGGCTCAACAGCGTGGCTTGGTCCATGCGGGTCGAGCGGCCCGGCCAGCGCCAGGAGGGCTATGAGGGGTATTTTGGCGGGCGGCTTGTCGACCCTGGAGAATACGTGGTGACCCTCGAGGCCGGCGGCCGGAAGCTCGTGAAAAAGGCCGCCATCCGGGGACGGCAGGGCTGGACCGTCGGCCCCGTCCCGGTCGAGATCAAGTAGGAGGGGGCGGAGAACATCTCCGGGGTCCTCATGGATCCCGCCCGCACCCCGTGAAATGGCCAACGGACGATGAGCATGGATAACCCGCTGACTGGCGTGTTGCTGGCCTCTCTATTTTTCCTCGTCACTCCAGCCCTGAGCATCTCGACCGAGAAAAAGGACTATCCCATCACTCCGGTGCCGTTCACGCAAGTCCGGGTGGCCGACGCATTCTGGCTTCCGCGGATCGAGACGAACCGGGCCGTGACCCTGCCCTTCCTGTTCAAGAAGAACGAGGAGACGGGCCGCTTGGACAATTTCGCCATCGCCGGCGGGCTGATGAAAGGCCGCTACAGAGGGGAGCGATACAACGACACGGACGTTTACAAGCCCATCGAGGGCGCGTCATATTCGCTCATGGTCCATCCCGACCCGGAGCTCGGACGGGCCCTGGACGCCATGATCGTCAAGATCGCCGCGGCCCAGGAGCCCGACGGGTACCTTTTCACGGCCCGGACGTGCGACCCGTCCCACCCGCAGCCCGGGATCGGACCCGAGCGCTGGGTGGAGGAGACGGTCAGCCACGAGCTCTACAATGCCGGCCACCTCTACGAAGCGGCCGTCGCCCATTACCTCGCGACGGGGAAGCGCTCCCTCCTCGATGTGGCCATTAAGAATGCCGACCTCGTCGCGGCGACGTTCGGGCCCGACAAGCGCCACGGCTTTCCCGGGCACCAGGAGATCGAGCTGGCCCTCGTCAAGCTCTACCGCGTGACGGGCGATGAAAAGTACCTCGCCCTGGCCCGGTATTTCCTCGACCAGCGCGGCCGCGAGGTCACGCTGACCCAGTACCCTCCGGGCAGCCGCTTCTCCATCTACAACCAGCCGGAACAGATCCAGGCCCACAAGCCCGTCCTCGAACAGGACGAGGCCGTCGGCCACGCCGTGCGCCTCACGTACATGGCCGCGGGCATGGCCGACATCGCCGCGATCTCCGGCGACAAGGCCTATCTCGGGGCCGTCTGTCGGCTCTGGAGAAATGTCGTCGAGAAGAAGATGTATCTCACTGGCGGGGTCGGTTCCCGCCACGACCGCGAGCGCTTCGGGGAAAACTATGAGCTTCCCAACCTGACGGGGTATCTCGAGACCTGCGCCTCGATCGGGATGGCCTTCTGGAACCAGCGGATGTTCCTCCTTACGGGGGACGCCCGGTATGTCGACGTCATGGAGAAGGTCGTTTACAACGGGGTCCTTTCGGGCGTCTCGCTCGACGGCCGGGCCTTTTTTTACGCCAATCCCCTCGAATCCGACGGAAAGTTCAGGTTCAACCAGGGCCTGCTCGGCCGGGCGCCGTTCTTTGAGACGGCCTGCTGCCCGGGCAACATCAGCCGGTTCATCCCCTCGTTCCCGGGGTATGTGTACGCCGTGAAAAACGACTCGCTCTACGTCAACCTTTTCGTCCAGGGCGAGGGCACGGCCGACGTCGGGGGCCGGAAGGTCAGGGTCAGACAGGAGACCCGTTACCCCTGGGACGGTACTGTCAAGATCACGGTCGAGCCCGACGGCAAGGCGGCCTGGACACTCCTCGTCCGCATCCCGGGCTGGGCCCGGGGCGAGGCCGTGCCGGGCGATCTCTATCGCTTCATCGATGACCCCAAGGGCAAGCCGTCGCTCAGGGTCAACGGGAAAACCGTCGCAATCACCCTCGACCGAGGTTTCGCCAGGATCCGCCGCGAGTGGAAGATGGGCGACGTCATCGAGCTCGCCCTGCCCATGCCGGTCCGGCGGGTGGTCGCGAACGACGCCGTCAAGGACGATGCCGGCAAGGTCGCGCTCGTCAGGGGACCGCTCGTCTACTGCGCCGAGTGGCCCGACAACGGCGGACGCGTCCTCGACCTGGCCCTGCCGGACGACCGGCCGCTCCGGGCTGAGTTCCGGCCGGACCTTCTCAGCGGTGTGGTCGTTGTCAACGGGGACGCGGCGGACCTCTCCGGCGACCCGGGCGGCCGCGCCTCCCTCCGCGGCCGCCGTTTCATGGCCATCCCGTATTACGCCTGGGCCCACCGCGGGCCCGGGGAAATGGCGGTCTGGCTGCCCCGAAAATAAATTGGGGACACAACACTCATTTCCGAATTTCTTCATCGGCCGCGTGGCAGCGATTGCCGAAGTCCGGGGGAATTCGGTATAGTATGCCGGTCGATACGTCTTGCTGGAGTGAAGAGAATTTCGGAATTGAGTATTGTTTCCCCGAATCAAAGGAGGCTGGCGATGAGAAACGGAATCCCGGCCAGGGTCCTGCTCCTGGCCCTTGCCCTGAGCTTTTCCCTGACCTGCGCCAAGCAGGCCCCAAAGGCCGATTACCCCGTGAAACCGGTGCCCTTCACGGACGTCCACCTCACGGACGTTTTTTGGGCGCCGCGCCTCGAGACCAACCGGGCCGTGACCATCCCTCACATCCTCAAGGAGGACGAGGAGACGGGCCGCCTCAAGAATTTCGACACGGCCAAGGACGCGCTCGCCGGCGCCACGGACCTCAAGTTCTGCACCCTGTACCCCTTCGACGACTCCGATGTCTATAAGACCATCGAGGCGGCTTCGTACGCTTTGGCCACGCACCCCGACCCGGAGCTCGACAAGAGCGTCGACGGGGTCATCGACAGGATCGCTGCGGCCCAGGAGCCGGACGGCTACCTCTACACGGTCCGGACGATCGGCGGCCCGCCGCCCGTCGACTGGTTGGGAAAAGAACGCTGGTCTAATCTCGATATGAGTCATGAACTCTACAACCTCGGGCATCTCTATGAGGCCGCGGTCGCCCACCACCAGGCCACCGGGAAAACGAGCCTCCTGAACATCGCCATGAAAAGCGCCGATCTCGTCGCCAGGGAGTTCGGCCCCGGCAAGCGGACGAACCCGCCCGGCCACGAGGAGATCGAGATCGGCCTGGTCAAGCTCTACCGGGCCACGGGCAAGATGAAATACCTCGACCTGGCCAAGTTCTTCGTCGACGCCCGCGGCAAGACCGAAGGGCGCGTCCCTTACCGCGGCGCGTCCGGGGAAATGCTCCTCTACGGCGAATACTCCCAGGACCACAAGCCCTTTATCGAGCAGACGGAGGCCGTGGGGCACGCCGTCAGGGCCGGATATCTCTACGCGGGCGCGGCCGACGTCGCCGCCCTCACCGGGGACAAGGCCTACGTCGCGGCCCTCGACAAGATCTGGGCCGACGTCGCCGGGACGAAGATCTATCTCACCGGCGGCATCGGAGCGGCCGGCGGCTGGGAAGGCTACGGCCCGGCCTACCGGCTGCCGAACGCCAGCGCCTACGCCGAGACGTGCGCCAACATCGCCACGTTCCTCTGGAACTCGCGGATGTTCCGCCTCGAGGAGGATGCCAAGTACGTCGATGTCATGGAGCGCATCCTCTATAACGGCGTCCTCTCCGGGATCTCGCTCTCCGGCGACCGCTTCTTCTACCCCAACCCGCTGGCGTCCTTCGGCCAGCATGAGCGCGTGCCCTGGTTCAGCTGCGCCTGCTGCCCGCCGAACGTGGCCCGGGTCCTGGCCTCCATCCCCGGGTACGTTTACGCGGCCGACGGCGACAAGGTCTACGTGAATCTTTATGCCCAGGGGACGGGAACGGTCACGGCCGGAAAGGCGAAGCTCGAGATCGTCCAGACGACGGAATACCCCTGGAAGGGCGATGTCAGGATCGAGGTCAGACCGGCGAGGCCGGCGGCGCTCACCCTGTACGTCCGGATCCCCGGGTGGGCGCTCGGCAGGCCCATTCCCTCCGACCTTTACAGGTACACGGACGGCCCGGCCGGGACGCCCGCGGCGGACGCGAAAGGCGCGGGGGCCGAGGTCGTGTCCCTGCCCCTCGTGAAGGACGTCGAGCTCCCCGAGGTCGAAGTCAACGGGCAGCCGGTCGATCTAGTCCTCAAAAAAGGCTACCTCCTGATCAACAGGACCTGGCAGGCGGGCGACGTCGTCGAGGTCAAGTTCCCCATGCCCGTCCGGCGGGTCGTTGCCAACGACAAGGTCGAAGCCGACCTGGGCCGGGTCGCGGTCGAGCGCGGGCCGCTCGTTTATTGCGTCGAATGGGCGGACAATGACGGCCGGGTGTCGAACTTCGTCCTCCCGGACGGCGCCACCTTGGCGGCCGAGAAGCGGCCGGACCTCCTCGATGGGGTCGTGACCGTCCAGGGCGAGGCGGAGGCCGTGAGCGAAAAGGGCGGAAAGGCCGTCATCGAAAAGAAGGCGATCACCCTGATCCCGTACTTCGCCTGGGCCAACCGGGGCCGGGGCGAGATGGAAGTCTGGATCGCCCGCGAACCGGGGAAGGCCAGGATCGCCGCTGAGCCCGGGCTCTCGGCCAGCGCGACCGTGACGGCCTCGGAAGGGGCGAAAGGTCTGAAGGCCATCAATGACCAGTATGCCCCCGAAAGTTCCGACGACGCCGCGGGCTACATGCACTGGTGGCCGAAAAAAGGGACGGCCGAGTGGGTCGAGTACGCGTTCAAGGGGCCGGTCCGGGTTTCTGAGGCGTCCGTGTACTGGTTCGACGACACGGGCGGCGGCGAGTGCCGCGTCCCCGCATCGTGGCGGATCGTCTACAAGGCGGGGGACAAGTGGCTGCCGGTGGCCGGCCCGGGACCCTACGGCGTGGCGAAAGACGTTTGGAACACGGTGAAGTTCGCGCCGGTCCGGATAACGGCCCTGCGGCTCGAAGTCCAGATGCAGGGAAAATGGTCCGCCGGCGTCCTCGAGTGGAAAATCAAGTAGTCATTTCGGTGACACACAACTAATTACCAAAATAGGCCCAAACCCATATTTAGTGTATTTAGTAGGGGTTGCCATTATTGGCCACCGGCATTGTTGACCGTTATCGAGCGGGGATATAAAAAAACTTGACAGTATGTACATATATGCATACATTTATATAGAGATGCCGATGCGAGAGCGTTGCTCCTACGGGGATAAGGAAAAGGGTTAGAAGGAGGGCGTTTTCCAGATGAAGCACAAGAAAAACACCGGGCAGGGACTGGAAGAGTCCAATAACGCGGCGTCAGCCGGAAAAACCCGGATCACAATCCGGCTGGACAGCGAGATCATCGACTGGTTCCGCTCCCAGGTTGAAGCCAAGGGCAGCGGCAATTATCAGACCATGATCAACAACGCCCTCAGAGATTATATTCACCAGGGCGGAGAACCCCTCGAGTCGGTGCTGCGCCGGGTCATCCGGGAAGAGCTGAAGGGCAGCGGTCCCGAAAACGAGGCCCCGCCCATCCCCCGGGGCCGCCTCTAGCTCTCCGATCTAAGCAACTCGAAGGACGGTCACTCCAGGCGACGGCCCGGCGATTCATGGGAAAAAACCCGGGCCCAGTGAGCGTTGACAGAGGCCCGGCGGCGGTGTAGAGTCCCTCCCGTCGGCCCCGACCACCCCGTCCTCGACGGCGAACCGCATCGCCGGAGGCCGATCCGGCCCCATCGTAAAGGAGGAGTGATGAGCATGCCTCGCAAACCCCTTCGGCTGGCAACGACGTTTTTTATCGTCTTCGGGCTTCTCGTTCCTTTCATGGCCTGCAAGTCCGGCCCTTCCAGGGTGGCGGACGAGTTCGGCGGCAAAACGCAGTTCATCGCCAATCCGTCCTTCGAAGAGATGGCCGGTGATCATCCGAAAGGCTGGGAGCCCCGAACGTGGGAGCCGGAAGCTGTCTTCAAGGTCGGGCTTGCCGGCCGAACGGGGAACCGCTCGGTCATGATCAGCTCCGAAAAGGGCGCCGACGCGTCCTGGGTCACCGCCGTCCCCATCCGGCCCTACTCGCGCTACAGGCTCAGCGGCTGGATCCGGACCGAAAACCTCGTCCCCGGTAAGGCTAAGGGCGCCCTGATTAATGTCAACGGCGACGAGGCCTGGCAAACCCCGGCGGTCAAGGGGACGGCAGATTGGACCCGCGTCGAGGTCGAGTTCGACGCCGGCGCCAACGATGCCCTCGAGGTGACCTGCCTCTTCGGCGGCTGGGGCAAGGCCATGGGCAAGGCCTGGTTCGACGACGTCGAGCTGACCTGGCTCTCGGGGGGGAAGCTGGCCCCGCCGGCCGTCAGGATCAACGCTGAAAAAATGGGCACCCCCGTCTCAAAATACATCTATGGCCAGTTCATCGAACACCTCGGCCGCTGCATTTACCAGGGCATATGGGCGGAGATGCTCGAGGACCGCAAGTTCTTCTGGCCCGTGGGACAGGGCGAATCGCCTTGGAAGATCGTCGGCGACGCGGCCCTGGTCAAGATGGACAAGGTCCGGCCGTTCACGGGCGAGCACGCGCCCCGGATCACCCTCAACGGGAACCAGGCGGGCGGGCTCTACCAGGACTCCCTGGCCCTCGTCCAGGGGAAGGACTATGTCGGCCGGGTAATCCTGGCCGGCTCCCCGGGCACGGCGCCCGTTACGGTCAGCCTCGCCTGGGGCCCCGGACCGGCGATGAGGCAGACGGTCGAGGTCAAGGGCCTGGACCGCGATTATAGAACCTTCCCGTTCATATTCACGGCCGGCGCCTCGACCGGAAACGCCCGGCTCGAGATCGTGTCGTCGGGCCGCGGCTCGTTCCAGGTCGGCGCGGTCTCGGTCATGCCGGCGTCGAACATCGACGGCTTCCGCCCCGAGGTCTTGGCCCTGCTCAAGGAGCTCGATGCGCCCGTCTACCGCTGGCCCGGCGGGAATTTCGCCAGCGGCTACGACTGGCGGGACGGGATCGGCGACCGCGATAAGAGGCCGCCCCGCAAGAACCCGGCCTGGCAGGGCGTCGAGCACAACGACGTGGGCATCCACGAGTACATGGACCTCATGCGCATCCTGGGCGCCGACCCCTACATCACGGTCAACAGCGGCCTGGGCGACGTGAAGATGGCCGTCGACGAGGTCCGGTACGCGAACGGCCCGCCCGATTCCCCGCTGGGCAAGCTCCGGGCGGCGAACGGTCACCCCGAGCCGTGGAGCGTCAAGCTCTGGTCGGTCGGGAACGAAATGTACGGCGGCTGGCAGCTCGGCCACATCCCTCTCGCCGACTACGTCCGGAAGCATATCCAGTTCGAGGTGGCCATGAAGGCCGTGGACCCGGCGATCAAGGTCGTGGCCGTGGGCGCGGTGGGACGATGGGATGAGACCATGCTCGCCGAGGCCTCGAACCACATGGATGACCTGAGCGAGCATTTCTATGTCGGCGAGAAGCCGGGCTTGCTGAGCCATGTCAGCCAGGTCCCGCGCGAGGTCCGGAGGATCGCCGAGGCCCACAGGAGGTACAGACAGACCATCCCGTCGCTGAAACTGAAGACGGTGCCCGTCGCCCTCGATGAGTGGAACTACTGGTACGGGCCCGACCTCTACGGCGAGATCGGGGTCCGCTACTTCTTGAAGGACGCCCTGGGGATCGCGGCCGGGCTCAACGAGTACGCCCGTCAGAGCGATATCTACATCATGGCCAACTACGCCCAGACCGTGAACGTCATCGGGGCCATCAAGACGACGAAGACCGCCGCCGCGTTCGACACGACCGGCCTGGTCCTCAAGCTCTACCGGAGCCATTTCGGGACGATCCCGGTCGAGGTCACGGGCGCGGCCGAGCCGCTCGACGTCATGGCCTGCTGGAAGGACGCCGCGAAAAAGGTCATGACGGTCTCGATCGTCAACCCGACGAGAACGGAACAGACGGTCAGGCTCGACTTCGGGGCGCTGGGGCTTGCGGACACGGCGGAGCTTTACTTGATCGCGGGCAGCGACCCTCAGCTCTACAACGAACCGGGGAAGCCCCCGGCCGTCGTTATCCAGGAGAAGGAGGGCGTGCCGTTCGGGAAAAGGGTGACGGTCCCTGCGATCAGCGTCTCGCTGTATGAGGTGGCGGTCAAGTAAAGGAAAATGGGGTCAAAAGCGAGGACTCAAGGCTAAAAAGCAGCCCGGAAATCGACCTAATTATCGCATGATCGATTTGATGCGGACCCCGGACCTGAAGAAGGCACCATGGGGGATGATTTCCTGCCCGCGACGTTGAGCGTGATGGGCCTCCCGGCCGCGGCGCCATCGAGGAGGGCCTCAATTATTTCTTCTATTTCAACGGCGGGGCCCAGATGATCAATGTCCTGAAGAAGAAACCCGTCCCGGCCCCCCGGCCAGTGCTAGAAGAATCAGGCCCCGCGATCGAGATGCCGGCGAACAAACGTCCTTCTATCGTTGACGGCCACGCCCATTCCGCAGGCGAGTTCTCCAGGGGGGAGGACATCGTCCGGACCATGGACGGGCTCGGCGTGGACCAGGTCGTCCTGTGCCCCGGGCCCCTCAACGAGCCGAAAAAATGGCCGGTGCCCAACCTGGCCAGGGTCATCAGGAAGCGCGGCCTGGGGATGGTCGGGAACAGGCTCCTCCGGCTGACGTCCGGCTACGTCAGCCGGCGGTTCGACCTCGACGTCAGCAATGCCTACGTGGCTGCGCTCGCCCGTCGGCATCCCGGGAGGATCGTCCAGGCCTGCTGGGTGGACCCGGCGAACACAGGGCTGACGGACTGGCTCGAGGCGCGCCAGGCCGAATGGAAGTTCAAAGCCCTCAAGGTCCACCAGTGTTTCCAACGGGTTAAGGCCAATTCCCCGGGAATGCACGATCTGGCCCGGTTCGCTGGCGCGATGAAGATCCCGGTCTTCGTCCACCTCTTTTCGAGGCGGGACGCCCTCGACCTCCTGGATCTCATCGCCGCTCATCCGGAGACGATCTTCGTCATCGCTCACGTGATGGGGCTCGGGGTTTTCTCTTCCGCGGCCGACCGGGATGCCCTTCGGAACGTTTACTTCGATACGTCTCCCCCCAACCTGACGCCGCTGGGCTTGGTCGAAAGGGCCCTCGAGATCTTCGGCGCGGGACGGCTTCTTTTGGGGTCGGACACGCCTTACGGCAGGAACAACCTAGCGGCGGCCATCGCCCGCGTCCGCGGGCTCGACATCTCGGCCGGGGAAAAGAACCTGATCCTGGGAGAGAACGCCCGCCGGATCTATTCTATTTGATTCCGACGACCTGAAAACCGGCTTTCGCCTTGAGCTTCGTCAGGATGGCGTCGAAAGCCGTGTTCTGCTTCTGCTGCTTGAGCTGGGCCTCGATCTGGGCCTTGACCTGGTCGAGCGGCTGGGTCTCCTTCTTCCGGTTCTCGATCTTGAGGATGTGGTAGCCGTAGGTCGTCTCGACGATGCCGCTGACCTGGCCGACCGGCACCGAGAAGGCGGCGTCCTCGAAGGGCTTCACCATCTTGCCGCGGCCGAAGTCCTCGTACAGCCCCCCGTTGTCCTTGGACCCGGGGTCCTCCGAGTACTGCTTGGCCAGGGCGGCGAAGTCCTCGCCCTTTTTCGCGCGGGCCAGGATGTCTTCCATCTTCTTCCGGATCTCCGCCTTCTCGGCCGCGCTCTTCCCCTGGGTCAGGAGAAGGATATGGCGGACGGTGGCGGTCTTGTCCTCGGTATAGGCCTTCAGGACCTCGGCCTCCGGCACCTTGACGCTGTCCGCCATGGCGGCGTCCAGGTACTTCCCGATCGTCAGGTCGTCCGCGATGCTTTTCTTGACGTAGTCGAGGCTGACTCCGTTCGTCTTGAGCATCTCCGCGTACCGGGCCTCGCTGCCGGCCCGGGCATATTGGGCTTCGAGGGCTTTCTTGATCTCCTCGGGAGTCACGGACTTCTTGGCCTGGGTCGCCGCCTCGAGCAGGAGCTTGCGCTCTCCGATCTGGACCCCGGCCCGCTCGATGACGGCCTTCATCCGCTGGGCGTCTAGGCTCTTGAGCCCCTGGGCCTGGCTGCCCATCGAATCGAGGAGCATCTGGAGGACCTCCCCGGCCGTGACATCGAACTTCCTGGATGTGACCACCACCAGGTTCTTCTCGGGGTCGAGGGCCGGCAGGGTCGCCGTGAGGTCCTTGGCCAGCTGGTAGGCGGGCGTCCCCGCGGCGATCTTCATCGGGGCCTCCTTCTTGGCCGAGCAGCCGGCGGCCGTGAGCGCCCCGGCGATCATGAGAACGAGGATCTTCTTCATGTCTGTCTCCTTACGAACGAAGGAGCACTACTTAACCACATCCGGGACTGAAATTCAAAGGGTATTTTCCGGGGCCCGCCCCGCCTCTCACTTTTCGAGGCGGATATTCTCCCGGTAGTCAATCGAGATCTTGGCGCCGCCCGGGCGTGGCCTGAGCAGTTTCAGGGCGCGGAGAAAGGTCTTGTTGCGCCGCTTCCACGTCCGGTTGAGGCGGCGGGCGTAATGGGCGATAGCCACGCTGAGCCATTCCCCGGCGGCGAGCTTCAGGGCCGTCTGTTTCAGGGAATAGAACTTCTTGTGGCAGAAAAGTTGGGCTTTCTGCAGGTCCGGGAGAGAAAACCGGGCCGGTTCGAACACGGCGTGATGGGCGTCGTAGAGGGCCCAGTCCCGGAAGCGGAGCCGGTCTTCGGCTTTCATCCGGTTGTAGAACTCCGAGCCGGGCAGGGGGGTCAGGATGAGGAACTGGGACGTGGACAGCCGGGCCTTCTTGGCGAACCGGACGGTCTTCTTGACGGTCTTCCAGTCGTCCTCGTCGAACCCCAGGACGAACATGCCATGGATGTGGATCCGGTGCCGGCGCAGGACCCGGACGGCCTGGATGAGGTCGGCCACGGTCTGCTTTTTGTTCATGGCGTCCAGGCTCTCGGGGTTGACCGATTCGAAGCCGATATAGACGGTGTGGCAGCCGGCCTTCTTCATCAGCCGGACGAGCTCGATGTCGCGGGCGACGTCGGCCCGGACCTGGGTCGTCCAGGCGAACTTGAAACGCTCGCGGATCATGGCCTGGAGGAGTTCCTTGGTCCGCTCCCGGTTGGCCGTGAAATTGTCGTCATAAAAGAAAACGGCGTTGCCCCGGCGGTCATAGCGGCGGAGCTCCTCGATGATGTTCTCCGTCGAGCGGAAGCGGTATTTTTTCCCGAACATGCCGGTCACGGAACAGAACGAACAATCGAAGGGGCAGCCGCGCGACGTCAGGACGGGGATCGGCGGGGTGAATTTGCGGCGCCCGGGGTCAGGTTTGAGGAGCGAGAAGTCCGGATAGGGGATCGCGTCCAGGTTTTTCTGCATGGGCAGCATCGGGTGGTGGACGACGCGGCCGTCCACCTTCAGGGAGAGGTTGGGGACGGCGGAGAAGTCCCGGCCGCCTTCCCAGGCGTCGATGAAGGCCGTCAAGGCCGATTCCCCCTCTCCCCGGATGATGAAATCGGCGTGTTCCAGGGCTTCGTCGGTCAGGTAGGTCACATGCGGCCCGCCCATGAGGACGGGGACGCCCATGGCCCGGACCCGGTCGGCGATGGCATAGGCCCGGGGCGCCGTCGAGGTGATCGTGGAGATCCCGACGATGTCGGAGGTGGCGACGAGCTCGTAGTCGACCCGCCGGAGGTCTTCGACGAAAACCTCGACCTCCCAGCCGCGCCGCCGCATCATCGTCCCCAGGATGAGGGTCCCCAGGCGGGGCAGGGGGAACTGGGAAAAGATATGGAGGTTCGGCGCCTGGGGCTCGATGAAGACGATCCTAGGCATCGCCGCTCCCCTTGGCGGCCTTGGCCGCCTTCTCCCGCTTCCGGTTCTTCTCCTGGAGGGCGTAGATATCTTTTCTCTTTTTCTTGAGGATGTCCTCCCAACGCCCGATGCCGCCCTTGAGCAGGGCCATCTTGTCGAAAAACGTCTGAATGGCCCTGAGCATGGCCCCCAGCTTGGCCTCCACCTCAGCCTCGGGAAAAGCGTCGAGGTCGTCCTGGATGGCCAGCAGGGCGCGGACGTCGTCCGAGACGCCCTTGATCTCCTTGAGCGTGTAGCCGAAGAGCTGGAGGTCGCGGACGAGTTCGCAGATGAAAATGTAGGAGCCCGAGTAGAGCCGGAAGCCGCCCTCGGTCCGCATGTCGGGCTCGATGATGCCCTTGTCCTCCCAGTGCTTGATCGTCCGCGGGCTCACGCCGGACTGCTCGGCGAGGTTCCCGACCGTGAGGAAGCGGTCCTTCTCCAGGATCTCTTTCCGGCCGCGCCCGTCCTGGGGGAGGCCGACCTTCTTGATGATCTTCTGGATCTCTTCGAGCCCGTAGCCGATCTCGGCCAGCTTCCGGACGCGGGCGACCCGGTCGAGGATGCCGGCCGGGAAGAGAGGCGTCCGGTCGTCGGCGAAGCCGGCCGGCCGGAGAAGCTTGGCCTTGACCCATTCGGCGATGGCCTCCTCGGAAACGCCCGTTTTACGGGCCAGGTCCTCGGCGGCGAAGAGGTCTTGGCTCATGGTATACCTATGCGTATAGATTAATACTTAATGTCATATTCATATACGTACGTGAATATATTTGATGGGCGGGGATTTGTCAAGGGCTGTTTGACCCTGGTATCGGCCCACGCGAGCCTTAAAGCGGTCGGATCGGGCCACAAGAAAATGAGGGATAAGATGGATCCGGCCAGCGCGTTCGACAAGAGAGCGCCATCCTTGGGGTCATTGGAAAGGGGAAGGGGCAGATGGGATAGGGGGGATGATCTGATATCAGCTATCGTCGGTTCCGGCGGGGCGCCTAATCGGTCTCCGGAGTCTCTTTTTCGGGCGTTTCAACGCCCGGCTCGGGCTCCTGCTCCTGCCCCTCCACCGGCGCCGCGTCGTCGGCCGACGGATTCAAGTGCCTGGCCAGGCGCCTCAATCTTTTTTCCTCTTGCTTCTTCTGGCGCGCCAGCTCCCGGCTCCTCTTGGAACTCTTGTAGGCTCTGTTGCTCTTTACCAAATGCCCTCCTTCTCGTTCTTTTCCGCCGCTATCGTAACACATCCGGGGCGGTGTGGACAAGAAACACGGGGCGGGGACCGGAAGGGGCGGGCCCGGCACCGATGGCCGTCCAGGGCCGCGACCCGGAAAGAAACGACTTGACGCGATTTCTGATTAGGAGTAATATTCAGATAAATCAGATATCGAAGAATGGAAGGAGAGAGCTCATGGCAGGAAAACCGAAAGACGACCCGGACGCCTGCTGCCGGGTGGAAGCCCTCATCGGCGTGGACGAGCGGGGTCAGATGGTCCTCCCCAAGGAGGTCCGCGCCGCCGCCGGGATCCGCCCCGGGGATAAATTGGCCCTCATCCTGTGGAGGAAGAGCGGACAGGTGTGCTGCATGACGTTGGTCAAGGCCGACGAGCTCACGGGGATCGTGAAGAGCCGTCTCGGGCCGTTGATGAAAGATATCGTTTCCTGAAGGGGATCGGACATGACGAAGAAAGACGACGAAATCAAAAAGCAGGTCCGGGAGCGATACGCCCGGGCCGCAAAGCCTGGAACGCCCTGCTGCGCCCCGGCGGCCTCTCCCCGCGGCTGCGGACAGGCCGGCTCGAGCGAGGAGAAAGCCAGCCGGTTGATCGGCTATTCGTCCGGGGAGTTGAAGAGCATCCCCGAAGAGGCCAACCTCGGCCTGGGCTGCGGGAACCCGGCGGCTCTGGCCGGCCTGAAGAAAGGGGAGACCGTCCTCGACCTCGGCTCCGGGGCCGGGATCGATTGCTTTCTTGCCGCCGCCAAGGTCGGCCCGTCCGGCCAGGTCATCGGGGTGGACATGACGCCTGAGATGCTCGACCGGGCCCGGGAAAACGCCCGGAAAGGCGGCATCAAGAACGTCGAATTCCGGCTGGGGGAGATCGAGAACCTCCCGGCGGCCGACGCCTCCGTCGACGCGGTCATTTCGAACTGCGTCATCAACCTGTCAACGGACAAAGCGCGGGTTTTCCGCGAGGCCTTCCGGATCCTCCGCCCCGGCGGACGGATGATGGTTTCCGACCTGGCTTTGAAGAAGCCGCTTCCCCGGGCCATCAGGGAATCCGTCGAAGCCTACGTTGCCTGCATTGCCGGGGCGCTGGTCAAGGACGACTATCTCGGCGCGGTCAGAAAAGCCGGGTTCGAGAGGATTGAAGTCGTGAGCGAGACGACCTTCCCGGCCGAGCTCGTGCTTGAAGACTCCCTGGCGCCCGAGATCATCGCGAAACTGAAGATCCCGCGCGAAGAGCTGATGGAACACGTCTCGTCCGTCGTCAGCCTCAGCGTCAGGGCCGTCAAACCCCTGAGGTGAGGATCGAGGGGACGCGGCCACGGATCCCTCATGGGGGCCCGGGGGAAAAGGACGGCCATGAACGCCGTCCCAAAAGGATCCTCAGGGCCGCCCGGATATTGACAACGGTCGCCGCACGCCCGAGGCCGCCCGTCATCGGTGCTCAGATTTTTTTATCCGATGCGCCGGGCTTGGTGATGGGCAGGCCCTTCTTGCAGAAGGGACAGGCGCCCGGTTCGAAGGCCTCGACCTTGAGGGCGAGCAGGCTGCCGACGGCCTTCCCCGCGACCGGGATCGCCCCGCCGCTGCGATCGACGAGAACGTAGATCCCGCTGACTGAGACCTGGCGCTCTTTCAGGCAGGCAACGACTTCCTGGATCGAGCCGCCCGTGGTCAGGATGTCCTCGACGATGACGGCCCGGGAGCCGTCGAGCCCGGAGAAGCCCGAGCGGATGGTCATCTTCTCGTCGGCCCGCTGGGTGAAGGCGAATTTCTTGCCGAGCTTGAGGGCCACCAGGAAACCGATCGCGATCGCTCCGTAAGCCGGCGAGACGACGTAGTCGAAAGCGGGAAGATCGGCCTCGATCTTCTCGACCAGGAGGTCGACGATCTTCTCGAGAGCCGCCGGCTTTTCGATGAGCCGGATTTTCTCGAAGTACCACTCGGAGTGTTTGCCCGAGGTCAGCTTGAAATGGCCCTGGAGCAGGGCGTCGCATTCCTTGAAGAGGCTGAGGACCAGTTGATCGTGGGGATTTTCGGCCATCCTTTCCCTCCTCTGCCGGATATCGGATCCCGGAGGGCCGATTATAACCGGATCGGCGGCCGTGGACAAGGGGACGCCCGGCCTTGGGAGCGTTCGGGGCCGCGAGAGGCCCGGACAGGGGCATGGGGAGCAAGGGTCCTCCCCGCGACGAAGTTCCGCTCTTGCGAGGGGATGGGAAACGTGGTACATGACGTCGAGAGGGGACCGGCATGACCATGCGATTCAATGACAACAAGCGCTGTTTCGTCTGCGGCGGGGAGAACCCGGACGGCCTGAAGATCGAGTTCCGGATGGACCCCGCGCGGGGGGAGGCGGAGGCGGACGTCAGCTTCCCGGAGCGCTTTCAGGGATGGGAAAAGATCGTCCACGGCGGGCTTCTGGCCACGGTCCTCGATGAGGCAATGATCTACGCCGCGGGGGCGAAAGGCCTCAAATGCGTCACCGGCGAGATCACGGTCCGCTATGTCAAGCCGGCGAGGCCCAACGAGACCTATCGCCTCAAGGGGCGGGTGACGGGGGAAAAAGGGAAGCTCACCTTCGCCGAGAGCGAGATCATCGGCGGCGACGGAGAAGCCGTCGCCCGGGCCTCCGGGAAGCTGTTCAAGGTCGCGGTCTGAGGCCCTAGAACAAGAAGCGGCAGGCGACAAAGACGAGAAAAAGGCCGTAGAGGAGCTTGACCGTCGCCGAGGGAAGGCGGATGGTGATCAGGGCGCCGAAGACGGTCCCGACGAAAAGTCCGAGGGCGATCCAGGCCGCCGCGGCGAGGTCGAGCGTCCCGCTGTGATAATAAACGAGGATGCCCGGCAGGCCGAAGGGAAGGAGGATGGCCCCGAGCGAGGTGGCGATGGCCCGCTTGGCGGGGTAGCCCAGGGCGAGGATGAGCAGGGGGACGATGATGTTGCCGCCCCCGATCCCGAACATCCCCGCCATCAGGCCGGCCAGCAGTCCGATCGCGAGGAGCGCGGGAACGGGCGGCCGCGGGTTCGTTTCCGGCTCGGGGCTGGCCGGGACGACCTGGCCGAGGAGGCGACGGCCGCGGCGGACCGGGTCGATGAAATTCCAGCTGACGTAGAGGCAAAAGACCGCGAAGACCTTCCGCATGACCTCGACGGGAAGCGTATTGGCGAGCCACGCCCCCGCGGCGACCGATGTCAGGAGTCCCAGGGCGATGAAGAGGGACGCCCGGAGGTCGACGACCTTCGCCCGGTAATAGGCGATGACCCCGAGAATGCCAACCGGGAGAAGGATCGCGGCGAGGGATGTCCCCGTCGCCTTGACGAGGGGAAACCCGGCGAGGAGGATGAGGGCCGGGACGATGATGATGCCGCCGCCGATGCCGAACAGCCCAGCAAACACTCCGGCGGCGGCGCCGACCAGGATGAGCCACGGTCCTGTCATGACCTCAGAGCCCCCGCGGACGGCCTGACGTTCTCTTTCATGGATCCCTGGATTATATAGAAATCCGACCCGGGCCTCAATCCATCGTTCCGCCGTCGCTTGAAAGCCCGAAAAAGGGAGGCTCAGGAGAAAGGCGATGAATCGCGACGGGCCGCCGGGTGGTTCAGTTATTGTATAATAGACCGTTGGACCTCATGACCGGAGGAAATTCATGCCGCTCTTGAAGAGACTGACCGGGTTCACCCGCGTCGCCCTCGCCATCATCAGCCTCGTTCTCCTGGCGCTCTCGCCGGCGACCGTCCCCGCCCGCGAGCCCCAGGACTCGTACCGGACCCTCCCGAGGGACTATCCCGTCCGGCCGGTGGCCTTTACGGACGTCAAGATCACCGACGCCTTCTGGGCCCCGCGCCTCGAGACGAATCGGACCGTTTCGATCCCCGCCGCCTTGAAGATGAACGAGGAGACGGGCCGCGTCGACAACTTCCGCAAGGCCGCCCACCTGATGACCGGCCCCTACAAAGGCAAGCGATACAACGATTCCGACGTCTATAAGGCCATGGAGGGCGCCGCCTACACGCTGATGCTCCATCCCGACCCGGCCCTCCGGAAGCGGCTGGACGACCTTGTCGCGATCATCGGCAAGGCCCAGGAGCCGGACGGCTACTTGTACACGACGAGGACCATCGATCCCGGGAACCCCGCTCCCGGCGCCGGTCCGGAGCGCTGGTCGAACCTCCGCGTCAGCCATGAGCTCTACAACGTGGGCCACATGTACGAGGCCGCCGTCGCCCATTATCTGGCGACCGGCGAGCGCTCCTTCTTGGATGTCGCCGTGAAGAACGCCGACCTCCTTGTCCGGACCTTCGGCCTCGGCCCCGGGCAGCGCCGCGGCTTCCCCGGACACCAGGAGGTCGAGATCGGCCTGGCCAAGCTCTTCCGGGTTACGGGACGACGCGCCTATCTCGACCTGGCCAAGTTCTTCCTCGATGAGCGCGGACACTACTTCGGCGGCGAAAAGCACGCCCCGAACGATCCCTTCGCCGTCTACGACTCGGACGAGTACATGCAGAACCACAAGCCCGTCCTCGAGCAGGACGAGGCGGTCGGTCACGCCGTCCGGGCCATGTATATGTACGCGGGCATGGCGGACGTGGCCGCCCTCGGCGGCTATCCGGAGTACACGAAGGCCATCGACCGGCTCTGGGAGAGCGTCGTCGGCAAGAAGATGTACCTGACCGGCGGGGTGGGCTCCCGCGGCATCGTGGAGGGGTTCGGCGAGAACTACGACCTGCCGAACAACGCCTACGCCGAGACGTGCGCCGCCATCGGGAACGCCCTCTGGAACGAGAGGCTCTTCCTCCTCCACGGCGACTCGAAATATGTCGACGTCATGGAACGGGTCATGTATAACGGCCTGTTGTCCGGCGTGTCGCTCTCCGGGGACCGCTTTTTCTACCAGAACCCGCTCGAATCCGCCGGGGGATATGCCCGCAGCCCCTGGTTCGAGGTGGCCTGCTGCCCGCCGAACATCACCCGGTTCCTGCCGTCCATCTCTGGCTATATCTATGCAAAAAAAGAGGATACGGTCTTCGTGAACCTCTTTGTCGCGAGCGGGAGCCGGATCGACATCAACGGGGAAAAAGTCATGCTGATCCAGGATACCAGCTATCCATGGGACGGGACGGTCAAGATCACGGTCAACCCTGAGGGGGGGATCGCCGATTTCGAAGTGGCGGTCCGCATCCCCGGCTGGGCCCGGAACGAGGCCGTGCCGGGAGGGCCCTTCCGCTTCCTGGACCGGAATGACGAGAAGCCGAGTCTCAGGGTCAACGGAAAGTCGGCCGGGATCGACCTCTCGGCCGGTTACGCCAGGATCCGGCGCACCTGGAAGGTCGGCGACGTCATCGAACTTTCCCTGCCCATGCCCATCCGGCGGGTGGTGGCGAACGACCTCGTCGCGGCCGATGCCGGCCTGGTGGCTCTCGAGCGCGGCCCGATCGTCTTTTGCGCGGAAGGGGTCGACAACGGCGGTGACGTCCTCGACATGGTCGTCCCGGACTCCGCCAAGCTCCGGTCCCTCTTCCGGCCGGACCTCCTCGGCGGCGTCCAGGTCATCACGGGTCCGGCGACCGTCTATGTCACGGCCAAGGACGGGAAGGCCGAGGCGAAAAAGCTCGAATTCCAGGCCGTCCCGTATTACGCCTGGGCCAACCGCGGCGGCGGCGAAATGTCCGTCTGGCTGCCGCGGACTAGGGAGGCCATCAAGCCCCGCCAGGGCCGCGGCAAGGTCGATCCTGTGCTCTGAAACGGCCACGGAATGAGTTGCCGGGGAAGTCCCCCGATCTGGAGCCTTTGAAAACTCAGGGCCGCGGGTGCCGTCGGGAAGAGGAGGACTGGAGATCGCGTGAATAAGAAGCTCCGTCGCATCATTCTTCTGCCCTGGATCTTCGCCGCGGTCGCGGCGGCCGTTCTTCTCTTGCTCCCCAAGCGCCCGGCCTACGAGATCACATTTTTCGTCACCTCGGACACGCACTACGGATTGAGCCCGACGGTCGCGGCCGCCAACGAAAAGACCATCGACGCCATGAACGCCCTTCCCAGGGCGAGTTTCCCGGCGGCGATCGGCGGGGTCGTCGGGATCCCCCTCGGCGTCGCCGTCCTGGGCGACCTGACGAATGACGCGGCGACGCCCGGACAGCAATTTTCCTGGCGGCAATTCACCGCGGACTTCGGCGTCAACGGCGAGGGCCGGCTCAGGTTCCCGGTCTATGAGCTCCCCGGCAATCACGACGGCGGCGAAAATGATCTCGTCCGGCAGGGCATCCGGGAGCGCAACAGGACCCGCCCGGGCCTGAGAAACGTTTCGGCCAACGGGATCAATTATTCCTGGGACTGGGCCGCGGTCCACTTCGTGAGCCTGGGGCTCTTCGCCGGCTCCGAAGGGGACGTTATCGTCAGCCCGTGGGGACGGCATTTCGATGGCCCGTGGCGGCTGCCCGGGCACAGCCTGGAGTTCCTCAAGGACGACCTGGCCAGGAATGTCGGCCGGAGCGGCCGGCCCGTCATCCTTCTGCAACATTACGGCTGGGACGTCTGGGGGTTGGGCTGGTGGTCCGACCGCGAGCGCCAGGCCCTTTCCGCCGCCATCAAAGGGTACAATATCATCGCCGTCTTCTGGGGGCACTCCCACGTCGTGCAGCGGCTGGACGTCGACGGGATCCCGACCTTTTGCGCCGGTTCTTCCCAGGCCGACCCGCTGCCGGGATCTTTCCTGGTCATCCGGATCCGGCCGAAAGAAATGGCCGTGGCCGAAAGGAAGCCGGACGGCTGGGGCTACGTAGCCCGCATCCTGCTGAAGAAAGCTATTCCCATTATCTAGGTCGCCAGGGCGGCTTGGCCAGCTCCCAGTAGATCGAATAGCGCTGGCCGAACAGCTTGTAAAATGGGATCAGGATGACATCTTTCGGCTTGCCGGCATTCACGGTCTCGAAGGTCAGGGGCTTGCCGGCCACGGGCTTGATCCAGCTCTTGAGCGGCGCTCCGTTCTTGCCCTCGAACGTGGGGACCGCGACGGGGTCGCCTTCGGGGCCGTAAAGGCCGGAGACCTTTTCGGGGGTCAGCCCTTCTGCGCCTCCCAGCGCGCCCGCGAGCACGATCGGCCCGTAGAGAATGGCCGCGATGTCACGCCGGTCCGGGAGCCTCTCGAGCCGGAGATCCATGGGCAAAGCGATCTCGACCCTGTCGCCGTCCTTCCAGACCCGGCTGACCGTCAGGTAGCTCGCCGGGCTCGAATAGTCCGCAAGCTTCCGCCCGTTGACCTTGACGGAGCTGCCGTCCGCGATCCATCCGGGGACCCGGATATGGAGGGCGATCTCGACCGGCTTGGCCGTGGAGACGAGCAGGGTCGTCTTCGGCTCCTCGGGGAAGCGCGTCTCCTGACGGACCTTGAGGCCCTTTTCGGCCCAGGTGACCTCGGAGGCGATGAACAGGTTGATGAAGAGCCCCGCGCCGTCATGGAAATAAATGCTGTCGCCGTACTTGGCGTGGTTCTCCATTCCCGTCCCCGTGCAGCACCAGAAGGAGTCGTACGGCTTCATGAACGTCTTGAACATCCCGGGCATCATCGGGACGTAATACATCATCATGCCGTCGTCCGGGTTCTGGGTGGGGAGGATCCCGTTCCAGAGGGCCCGCTCATAGTAGTCGGCGTACTTCGCGTCCGCCTCCCAGCTGAAGAGGTGGCGGGTGAGCTTGAGCATGTTGTATGTGCAGCAGGACTCGTGACTGTTCCTGCCGAGCTCGTCGTAGATCTGGTAGGGATCGGTCTCCCAGGCCTCGTTGTCGCTCGTCCCGCCCGTCACGAACGAGCGGGCGCCGGTGACCTGGTTCCAGAAAAAGGCCGCGATCCCATAGAGCGCCGGGTCACCCGTCATTTCGTATTCGCGGGCCGACCCGATGATGTTGGGGATGAACGAATTGACATGCTCGCCCTTCATCCTGTCCTCGGACCGGGAGAGGGGCTCGGTGTAGTGCCGCTCGTCGAAGCGGCGGGCGGTGGCCAGGTCTTCGGCCTTGCCCGTGATCGAGTAGAGGTTCGCCAGGACCTCGTTCATCCCGCCCTGCTCGGTGAAATTCAGGACCCGCTCCATGTGGATGGGGTCGGACTTGTCGGTCCGCGATTTGACCCAGCGGGCCATCCCTTCGACGACATCCAGGGCTTGGCCGTTGCCGCAGAATTCGAACATGTCCACGAGCCCGGCCATGATCTTGTGGATCGTGTAGTAGGGGGCCCAGACCTGGCGGACGGACTCGACGCGGTCGAAGAACGTTTCCGGGAAGGCGCTCAGATAGCCGCTCCGGCCGAGGGCTTTCTGGCACTCGGCGAGACCGGAGACGATGGCGTCGGCCTTGGCCTTGATTCGCTCATCGCCGGTCGCCGCGTACATCAGGGCCGAGGCCGAAAGGAAATGGCCGATCGTATGGCCGCGCAGCTCCACGTCCGGCTTCTCCCAGCCGCCGTACGGCTGGGCCGCCGAGGGGAGTCCGGCCGTGACCCGGAACATATGGAGGAGCCGGTCGCCGTCGAGACTCAGCATGTAGTGGAGGTCGCGCTCCATGGCCTGCCGGAACGGGCCGTCGAGCAGCCGGACGTCCCTGAGGTCGAAGGGGTAAGCGCGGATCTCGACCTTCGGGGCCACCGCGGTCTTGGGGAACATCGTATCGCTCAGTCCCGCCTTCTCTTGGGCCGTCGGCGCTGCGGCGACGGCCATGACCGGCGGCATCACGGTGAGAATGATTGTCGCCATGATGAGCATGGAGTTTCTTTTTCTCACAGATTCTCCTTCTTCATACGAAGTCAGAAATAACTTAGCACCCGGGACCGCAAGCGTCAATCGAAGGCGAGAGAGACCCGAAGGCTTGAGAATCGCGTTTCTGGGTTCGACCCTTGAGTTGGAGACGATCAAAATGTCGATCTATGGCTTGATATCCAGTTTTTTCATCAGGTCGATGAAGGGGGCTTCGAGAAAACGGGGGAGTTCGCCGCGGGACTTGACTTCGGCCAACACTCGCATCCAGACTTCGAATTCCCTGCGGAATTTTTCGAAAATCGGCTTGAAGCGCTCGTCCTTGCCCAAAGGTCCCAGGCTCGGGTTGAGAACGAGCATATCGTATATCGGGAAATACCCCGCTTCCAGGTCGCGTTCAAGAACGCGCCGGGCCGCGTCCGTTTGGCCGTGACGCGCGAGAAACGGCAAGAGGAACTCGGCTGCATCGTCCATTTCGGAGGGCAATATCTTGGGATCATTCACTCTCTCGAGTATTTTCTTCAGCAGGACTTCGGCCGGCCGGGAATCCCCGCCCTGGAGAGCCAGCACATATCGCGCGCAAAGGACCTCCCAGGCCAATAAGCTGCCCTCGGAAAACTGGGACTGCGCTTTTTTGAACGCGTCGGACGCCTCCGCAGGGCGACCCAGGTCGGCGAGAATGAAAGACTTCATCAGCAAACCGGCGGCAAACTCGGGCTCGATCCTCAAGGCTTGATCGAGGTATGGCAGGCCTTCCGCCGAACGGCCCAGGCAGAATAATGCCCACGCTACATTAGCCCCGCCGTACAAGTAAAGGGCATCCCGCCGATAGCTTTCGAGCACCGCATCCAGGCCCAAAACCATTCCTATCGGCGCCTCACCCAATAAACTGTATACGCGTGCGTCCTGGGGGGCGAAATTGACGGCTTTCAGAGCGCACTCAAGGACTTTGTGCTTGTCGGGATGCGGAGCATATGATTCACTGAAACCCAAGGTGTGCCAGCCGAGGCCGCAACGTGGATCGATGTCGATGGCCCGGCGGGCCCAGGATCCGGTTTCTGCATTTGCCGCTTGGGCCGATTCTCCTCCTTCCGTTTTGTAGATGAAGAGGCAGGCGATTTCGGCCGCGGCATCCGCCAGTTTCGGGTCCAGTTCCAGGGCGTGTTTCAGGTCGGCGTAGGCCCGGTCGAAGTCGGTTTGCCGGTGGAGATTGTTATACTGGTTTGAGGAATACTTGGCCTGCCGGAAAAGGAGCTCGGCCTCCGAATTCGCCGCGAGCCCCGACGCGGGGCCTACAGCTTTAGAGTCCGGCTGAAGCTTCTGACGGAGGTCCTCGGCCGTTCCATGGACGAGTTCGATATAATCGCTGCGGCGGCCGGGATATTCCTTGCTCCACAGAATCGTGCGGGTCTTTGCATCGAGCAGCTGGATGTTGAGCGTCATTTGATCCGACTCGACCGTGACGAAAGGCTGGACGAAACGCTGGACTTGATAGAGAGCGGCGACTTTGGCGAGGTCGCCCTTGATGGATTCGAATTCGGAGTTGGTGATCGGAGCTCTCGTGTCCAGCCCTTCGATCTTCCCGAGCAAAGTGGAAAGCGAGCCGGGGATGGCCTCGGTCAGATACTCTGCGTCCTTGGCTCCATAAACCTTGCATGGCAGGACGACGATGCTGTTGGCCTCTGTCACGGGAGCCGCGCCCCTGCGCCAGGGCTTAAGAAGGAGCGCAGCCGCGGCGGCCAGGAGCATCAGGACCACACCGGCAACCGCAAGCGGGCGCTGACGGCCCGCCGCCGCCCGCTTCGGAATCCGCGGCTTGCCGACGGACCCGCTGGCCGCTGGCGCCACCTTGCCTGATTCCGCCGCGCGCCTCAGGCGTTTCAGGTCGACAAGGACCTCTTTGGCCGACTGGTAGCGCACATCGCGGTCCTTTTCGAGCGCCTTGTCGATGATCCGCTCCATCTCCTCCGGCAGGTCGGGGTTCAGCCGCACCGGCTGGGTCGGCGTGCTGTGCAAGATGCCGTCGAAAAGCGCCGCGGACGTGTCTCCCCGGAACGGGAGGATCCCCGTTGCCATCTCGTACAAAACGACACCCAGGGAAAACAGGTCGGTCCTCGTGTCGAGGTCCTTGCCCAGCGCCTGCTCCGGCGACATATAGGCGACGGTCCCGATGGCGACACCGGGACTCGTCAGATAGTCTTCGGCTGTCATCGTCGCCATGCCTGGGACGGCTTTCCCCTCCGGTTTCGGCTCGCGTTCCGGCAGGAGCTTCGCCAGCCCGAAATCCAGGATCTTGGCCTGTCCCGTCTCCGTCACGAAGATGTTGCCCGGCTTGATGTCCCGGTGGATGATCCCTCTGGCATGGGCGGCGTCCAGACCGCTCGAAACCTGAATCGCGAGGTCGATAATCTGATCCACGTCCAGCCGCTTGCCCAGCAGATATTCGCGGAGCGTCTTGCCTTCGAGAAATTCAAGGGCGATGAAGTGCTGTCCTTCTTGTTCGCCGATATCATAGATCGTGCAGATGTTGGGATGATTCAGGGCCGAAGCGGAGCGGGCTTCCCGCTGGAAACGCTCCACAGCCTGGCGATCGTGGGCCAGCTCTTCGGGCAGGAACTTGAGCGCGACGGGGCGCTGGAGCTTGATGTCTTCAGCCCTGTAGACGACGCCCATCCCGCCTCTCCCGACAAGCTCCGCAATCCTGTACTTTCCCGCGACGAGGCTGCCTCTGGCCAAGACCTTCGCCGGCTCATCCGCGGCCTTATCAAGCGTTCTGGGGGACGAGGCCTGCCCGGTCTCTTGAGGAAGCGGGGTCGCGCACTCCCGGCAGAACTTGGAGTCCGCGGGATTCTCTGTCCGGCAGCCGGGGCACCGCATAAGCTTTCCCCTTTTTCGGTGAAGCCAGTTTATGCTAAATCGCGGATTTCCGTCAACAGGCGCCGGACGCGAGGAGCCGGCTGTTGATTTTCCGGGGCCTTCGGGCTAATCTTCCCTCTGGCGGTGAAAGCGGCCATCGGCCCATCGATGCAAAGGAGAATCCCGGTGAAGGCCTTAGATCGGAAATCCTCCGCGTTCGTAATCCTCGGCATTCTCGCGTTTATCGTCCCGCTGGCCGTCAGCCCGGTTCCCTTGACCGCTCTCGCGACTCAGGACAATACTCTCATCCTCGAGAACGAGCTGATCAAGGCCGAGTTCAACGACCGCGGCCTCGTCTCCCTCACCGGAATCCGGGCGAACAGGAAGATCGTCTTTTCCGCGGATCCGTCATCGCTGACCGTAGACGGCGCGAAGATATCCGTCGAGTCCTTCGGCCAGGCTGAGCTCGAGATGAAACCGGCCCGGCTGACCTATCGCTACACTCAGGACCCTTATACCATCGAGGTCGTCTACGAGCTCCGCCCCGGCTGGGGGTTCCTGAGCAAGCAGGTCATCCTGACCTCGGCCGTGAGCGCTCCCTTCCACGTCAACGAGGTCTCGCCCCTGGCCTCGTCGCTGAGCCTGCCCGTCCTTGAGGAACTCAAGATCGCCGACGGCCGGTGGGGCTCGTTCTGCCGCTTCGGGGGCGGCGAGGCCGCTTCGGACATGCCGTCTTGGGGCCTGTTCTTCGTGGTCCAGAACCCCTTCATGGCCTGGAAGCGGGACGGCCGGAGCGCCAGCGCCTCCTATGCCCCCGAGATGGACTGGAAGCCCGACGACGGCCCGTTCGCCTCGGACCGCCTCTGCATCGGGCTGTACGAGCTCAGCGGGGTCCGCTTTCCTGCTCAGGCGGTCCCCGAATGGAAATTCGTCGCGGATTACGGAAAGCTCCTCGCCGAAGTCCCGACGATCGACACCAACGAGGTCAACGCCCTGACGGACTGCGTCCGGTCCTTCCTCCTTTATTATCCCGGCCGGGTCCGGGTCCACATCCCCTGGTGCGAGAACGACTACCAGGTCGACGTCGGGACGCCGGACGGCGTCGAAGAGTACAAGCGGATCATGGACCGGGCCGCCGAGCTCGGCGCGACCCATCTCCTCTACACACCCGCCAACAGGGAGCTCTCCCGCCTCGAAGACAACGCCGACGCCTGGGGCTGGGAGAACGTCCTCTGGTTCGGCCTGGGTCAGAAGATCCGGAAGGGGGAGTGGGACCCGGCGCGCGACGACGTCCCGACGGCGCTCCAGGCGATGCTGGATTACGCTGCTTCCAAGAAGCTGAAGCTCATGGCCTATGCCTATCCCTCGCTCCCGTTCCTCCAGGAGCCCGTATGGACCAAGTGGGCCGGGGCCAAGGTCGGCGGCTACGCCGGGGCCGACACGGGGCTCCGCAGCTTCCAGGACTGGTGGATCGCGAAGCTCCTGGCCTTCGTCCGGAAGACGGGCGCGGCCGGATTCTCCTTCGACCACTGGTGGATCGCCTACGACAACGCCTCGAGCAGGTACGCCCAGTGGTACGGCTGCCGGCGCATCCTGGAAACGATCCGCCGGGAGCTCCCCGAGATCGTCATCGACGGCCGCCAGCAGTACCAGAACTTCGGCCCCTGGACTTGGCTCGCGGGGTCCTATCCCCACCCGACACTGACCGACGAGCAGCCCGAGAGCTTCACGGCTTTCCCCGACCTCCACACCGACCGGGTCTCGGCCGACCGGCAGCGCTTCGCCGCCTGGAAATACCGGGTGGAGCGGTTCGCCCCGCCCGAGATCGTGCCGGGGTTCATTACCCACCAGTCGGAGCGGTCGGACGAGAAGGATGTCATGCGGCGCGACCGGTTCCGGCCAAAGGACTGGGATGTTCTCGGCTGGAAATATTCGCTCCTCTCCTCGATCGCCACCGCCCCTTTCAACCACGTGATCAACTTCATCCCGGCCCGCGACCCCGAGGAGTTCAAGGCCTTTTCCGACGAGGACAAGGCCTGGTTCCGGCGCTGGCTCGACTGGACGGACGAGAACGCCCGGTACCTGCACGCCCTGCGGCCGATCATCGGCCCGCCCATGGTCGGCCGGCCGGACGGGACGGCGGCCATCGTCGAGGACCGCGGCTTCGTCTTCCTCTTCAATCCCAACCCCGGCCGGCTGGAGGCCCGTTTCAAGCTGGACGCCTCGATCGGGCTCGTCAAGGGCGAGGCGTTCGTCCTCCGGGAGATCCATCCCGAGGAGGGCCGGCTCATCGCGGCCGGCCCCGACGCGTTCTGGAAGGCCGGAAGTGAGGTGGCCCTGCCGATGGCCGGGAGGGAGGCCCTGGTCCTCGAGGTCTTCCCGGCCCCCGCCGAGATCCAGGAGCCGGCCCTGTTCAACGCGACGGGGAGCGCGGTCCTGAAGGGAGCCGCCCTTGTCCTGAGCCAGGTCTCTGGAGAAGTCGGGACGGAAAGGGACCTCCTGGTCCTTCTGCCCAAGGACAAGCGCGTCCGGGCCCTGAGCGTCAACGGGCTCTCCTTCCCGTTCCGGCAGGACAAGGACCGGGTCACGGCCACGGTCCGCTTCCCGGGAAAAGCGTTCGTCCGCAGCCAGCGGCTGGGGAAGGAGGACCCGGATTTCGCGGGCGGAAAATTCCAGGCCCAGTTCTCGGTCCCGGCCAGGGTCTTCAAGCAATTGGCGGAACGGAAAAACAAATGGCCGGTCAGCACCAGTGAAGACGACCTCCGGGCCCCCTGGCTCGGACCCTGGCGTCTTCTTCTCTACGTGCCGGTCGCTGACGGAAAGGATTCCACGGACATCGCGATGACCATCAACGGCAAGCCGATCGAGCTCGGGAAGGCCTACAACAGCGTCTATCCGCACTCGCCCGAGAGGACGTTCATCGGCCGTTACGCCGACGTGTCCTGGCTCAAGCCGGACACCCCGTACGCTCTTGAAATCACGGTCCCCGAGATCGCGCCGGGCCGCTTCCTGGGCGTTTTTTTCGAGAATGTCGAGACGGAGTCCACGACACAAATCGCGGCGCCCCTGCCGAGGGCTCCCGCCCGCCCCGGGCCTCCGGTCAAGAAATAGAATGCCGGCCCCGGGGATGGGCGGGGATGCGTTCCCGGAGCCCGCATTCTATTGACTCGGCCGGCGCAATTGCATATCCTAAATTTTTCTATGTCAAGGAGGAGACGGAGGCCGTCCCCATGGATGGAAAACCCATTCTCAATATCAAATCCCTGAAAGAGCAGGTCTACGAGTATCTCCGGGAGCAGATGCGGACGGGAGAGATCCGGCCGGGTTCGGTGATCGACATGGAAGAGACGTCGAAGAAGCTCGGCGTCAGCAAGACCCCCCTCCGGGACGCTCTCCTCCAGCTCGAGATGGAAGGCTTCGTTTCCATCCTGCCGCGGCGCAAGGTCGTCGTCAACGTCCTGTCCACCGAGGACATCCGGAACTATTACGACATCATCGGCGCCCTGGAGAGCATTGCCCTGCTCAGGGCCTTCGACCGCCTCCGGCCGGCGGACATCGACGCCATGCAGGCCCTGAACGATGCCATGGCCAAGGCCATCGACGACAACAACTTCGACCTCTATTACGAGAAGAACCTCGCCCTTCATGACACGTTCCTCAGCCGCTGCGGCAACGAGAACCTGATCAGGATCGTCATCACCCTGAAGAAACGGCTCTATGATTTCCCGCGGTCCAAGGGCTTCGTCAAGGAATGGGAGCAGGCCAGCATCGGCGAGCACCAGGCCCTCATCGACTTCGTCCGTCAGGGCCAGCGGGAAGAGGCGGCCAAGCACATGCGCGACGTCCATTGGTCCTTCAGGGTCCAGGAGCCGTTCATCCACAGGTACTACGCCCACGTCGCCCGGGAAACGGGATGAGACCGACGGTCCCCCGCCTTGGCTGAACGGGAACCCCATGCCCAACGAGACGATGTCGCCCCGGGAGCGGTGGCTGGCGGTTTTCCAGAGGAAAAAGCCCGACCGGGTCCCTATGGATTTCTGGGGGACCGACGAGACCATGGCCGGTCTCATCAGGCACATCGGCTGCGCGGGCCGGAGGGAAGCCCTCGAGAAGCTCCACGTGGACTTTGTCGCCAAGGCGGCTCCCCGCTACGTCGGCCCCGCTCTTCCGGCCGGGCTTGACGCCTTCGGCCGGGCCTACCGGAAAATACGCTACGATACGGGCGTCTATGACGAGTGCGTCTCGAGCCCGCTGGCGGCTTGCCGTTCCGTCGCCGAGATCGAGAGGAACTACACCTGGCCCGATCCCGACTGGTGGGACTATGGGCCCATCGCGACCGAGCTCAGGGGGCTGGAGATGTACCCGGTCCAGGGCGGCGGTTCGGAGCCGTTCCTCATCTACAAGGACCTCCGCGGCCCGGAGCAGGCCTTCATCGACCTCGTCGAGAACCCGGAGATCGTCCATTACTGCCTGGACAAGCTCTTCGCCCTCGCCTACGAGGACACGCGGCGGACCTTTGAAGCCATTCCCGGCCGGGTCCTGTTCGCCTACGTGGCCGAAGACATGGGCGCCCAGAATGACCTGATGCTCTCGGTCGCCCACATCCGCGAGTTCCTGCTTCCCGGGATGAAACGGATCATCGACCTGTCCCACGAGGGAGGGGCCTACGTTTTCCATCACAACGACGGCGGCATCCGGCGGATCCTGCCGGACATGATCTCGGCCGGCATCGATCTCCTCAATCCCATCCAGTGGCGCTGCGGCGGCATGGACCGGGAAGGGCTGAAAAGGGATTTCGGGGCCCGGGTGATATTCCATGGGGGGATGGACAACCAGCAGACCCTGCCGTTCGGCACGGTCGACGAAGTCAGACGGGAGGTCCTCGACAACCTCGGGATCCTGGGCCGCGACGGCGGTTATATCCTGGCTCCCTGCCATAACATCCAGGCGCTGACCCCGCCCGAGAACATCGTTGCCATGTATGAGACCGGCTACGAACACGGCTGGACGTGAGACGGACTATCCTGAACGTTACCGGAGGTGCGGGATGCCCGTGAAAGGAGACCGGACAGTGGCTGCCCACGCCTTCAGAGTCCATCCATTGAAACGGTGTTTCGCCTTCACCGCCGCCGCAGCGCTGCTCGGCGCGGCCCTGCTCGCTTCGGCGCCGGAAGAGGCCCGGGGCGCCCAGGACCCGGCGGCCATTCTCTGGTCCACGCACCCGGCGGACAAGTGGGAGAACGCCTACCCCGTCGGCAACGGCCGCCTCGGAGCCATGGTCTTCGGGAAGACCGATGAGGAGCAGGTCCAGATCAACGAGGACACCTATTGGTCCGGCGGCCCCTATTCCACGGTGGTCAAGTCGGGGGCCGGGGTTTTGCCCGAGATCCAGAAGCTCGTCTTCGAGGGGAATTACAAGATGGCCCACATCCTGTTCGGCCGGAACCTCATGGGCTACCCGGTCGAGCAGATGAAGTATCAGGCTCTGGCGAATCTGGTCATGAACTTCGGCAACACGAGTCCGGCGGCGAATTATCGCCACGAGCTCGACCTGGACACGGCGGTCGTGACCACAAGTTATGATCGGAACGGCGTCGGGTTCGTCCGGGAGGTCTTTGCGAGCCCCGTTGACCAGGTCATCGCCGTCCGGCTCACGGCCGACCGGCCCGGCTCGATCTCCTTCGCTGCTCAACTCCGGGGCTTCCGGAACGAGACCCATTCCAACTACGCGACCGATTATTTCCGGATGGACGGGGACGGGCCCGACGGGCTCGTCCTCCGCGGGAAGTCCGCGGACTATATGGGGGTCGAGGGGAAACTCCGCTACGAAGCGCGGCTGAAGGCCGTCGTCGAGGGTGGAGCTGTGAGCGTTGTCTGGGACGAGCTCGTTGTGAAGAACGCCGATGCCGTGACCCTGCTCATCGCGGCGGCCACGAACTTCGTCGACTACAAGGACGTCGGCGGCGACCCCGCGGCGCGAGTGGATGCGGTGATGAAGGCGGTCGACGGCAAGACATTCGGTGCGCTCAAGGCGGCCCACGTCAAAGAGCATCAAAGACTTTTCCGCCGGGCGACGTTAAGCCTGACGGCGACCCCGAATTCGGCCCTTCCGACGGACGAACGACTGAAAAACTTTGATGGGACGAACGACCCGGCGCTCGCGGCCCTGGTCTTTCAGTTCGGCCGCTACCTCCTCATCTCCTCGTCGCGTCCCGGCACCCAGCCGGCCAACCTCCAGGGCATCTGGAACAAGGACCAGAATCCCATGTGGGATTCCAAGTACACGACGAACATCAACGCGGAGATGAACTACTGGCCGGCCGAGGTCGGCAACCTGAGCGAATGCGCCGAACCCCTGTTCAGGATGATCCGGGAGCTCACCGACCAGGGAAGCCAGGTGGCCCGCGAGCACTACGGGGCCCGCGGCTGGGTCTTCCATCAGAACACGGACATCTGGCGCGTGGCCGCGCCGATGGACGGCCCAAGCTGGGGCACCTTCACGACGGGCGGGGCCTGGCTTTGCACTCACCTCTGGGAGCATTACCTGTTCACCGGCGATAAGGAATTCTTGAGAGAGTCTTACCCGGTCATGAAGGGGAGCGCCGAGTTCTTTCTCGATTTCCTGGTCCCCCATCCGAAATACGGCTGGCTGGTGACCAACCCGTCGACCTCTCCCGAGAATTTCCCGGCCGTCCCCGGCCAGGTCCCGTTTTTCGACGAGATCACGATGTTCAAGACGACGACGACCATTTGCGCCGGCTCGACGATCGATATGCAGATCCTGAACGATCTGTTCGGGGATGTGGCCCGGGCGGCCGATGTCCTCGGCGTGGACCGTGATTTCAGGGCGAAGGTCCTGGCGGCGAAGGCCAGACTGGCCCCGATGCAGATCGGCCGGAAGGGGAACCTCCAAGAGTGGCTCGAGGACTGGGACGAGACGGAAAAGAGCCATCGCCATATCTCCGGCCTCTGGGGCCTTTTCCCCGGCCACCAGATTTCCGTCCGGCGGACGCCGAGGTTCGCCGAGGGGAGCCGGGTGGTCCTGGAACAGCGCGGCCTTCCCGGGAACGGCTGGTCCTCGGCCTGGAAGGCGGCCTGCTGGGCCCGGCTCGGGAACGGTGCCAAGGCCATGGAGAACTTCGCTTTCGCCATGCGCCATTACACGACCCAGAGCCTGTTCTCGATCTGCTCCGGGGCCATGCAGGTGGACGGCTCTTTCGGCATGGCAGCGGCCGTCGCCGAGATGCTCCTTCAGTCGAGCGAGCACGAGCTCGATTTACTCCCGGCTTTGCCGGGATCCTGGACGGACGGAAAGGTCAATAGCCTTTGCGCCCGCGGCGGGTTCGAAGTCGGCCTCCGGTGGGAGGCGGGCAGGCTTGTCGAGGCAAGGATCTTTTCAAAGCTCGGGGGGCCCTGCCGGGTAAGGACGAACGTCCCTGTCACCGTCCTTGCGGGCGTGAAGGACGTCCGGAGCTCGACGCCCGAGACCGGGGTGGTCGAGTTCAGGACCGAGCCCGGGCAGACCTATATCCTGAGGGCTCGTTGAGAATCCCTGAAGCGGCCGGTCCCCCCCCGTTGGATGACGGCATTGGGGATGGCATTTTCGAGACGGCGAACCGCCCATCCGGGATGTCCCGGCGGGCGGCCTGAAGATCAAAGAGAAGGAGGCCGATTCCGATGAAAACCCGTTTGACGCTGGTCGTTTGGATCATCCTGGCGATCGTCCTGTCCGTGCCCGCGGTTTCCACCGCCCAGGAAAAGCCCGCGGACCCTGTTCTGACCCTCGAACGCATCTTCGGCTCCCGCGAGTTTACCGCCGAGAGATTCGGCCCGGCCCGCTGGATGCGGGACGGCGAATCTTACACGACCCTGGAGCCGAGCGCCGAAATCAAGGGGAGCCGCGATCTCGTGCTCTACAAGGCCGAGACGGGGAAGCGTGAGGTCCTCGTTCCGGCGGCCAAACTCGTGCCGCCCGGCGCGTCCGAGCCCCTCGCCATCGAGAACTACGACTGGTCGCCCGACGGGAAGGTCCTCATCATCTTCACGAATTCCCAGCGTGTATGGAGGCAGAATACACGGGGTGATTTCTGGACGTATGACCTCCCCTCAGGCTGCCTCCATAAGCTCGGCGCCGTCTTCGAGCCTTCGACGCTGATGTTCGCCAAGCTCTCGCCCGACGGCCGCCTGGCCGCTTACGTCATGCATAACAATATCTACGCCGAGGACCTGTCCACGGGAAATGTCCGGCAATTGACGTTCGACGGCAATGACGAGACCATCAACGGGACCTCGGACTGGGTCAACGAGGAGGAGTTCGACATCCGCGACGGCTTCCGCTGGAGCCCCGACGGCCGGGCCATCGCCTTCTGGCAATTCGACACGCGCGGCGTTCCTGTCTTCTCGATGATCAACAACACGGACGCCCTCTATCCCCGGGTCATCAGTTTCAAACACCCTAAGCCGGGCGAGATAAACTCGGCCGTCCGCGTCGGCGTCGTTCCTGTCTCCGGCGGTTACCCCGTCTGGATGAAGGCCCCCGGCGACCCGCGGGAGTGGTACATCCCGCGACTCGAATGGGCCGGAAACCCGAAGGAGGTCGTTTTCGAATACCTCAACCGGCGGCAGAACAGGAACGAGGTCATCATCGGCGACGCCGCAACCGGGGAGCTCCGGACGATCTTCACGGACAGCGACGAGACGTGGGTCGAGATCATGACCGACTTCGTCTGGCTCCGGGGCGGCCAGGGACTGCTCTGGCTGAGCGAGCGCGACGGCTGGAAGCACGCCTACGAGGTTTCGCGCAACGGCCCGGGGGTCAGGCTCCTGACGCCGGGCGATTATGATGTCATGAGCATCGACGCGGTCGATGAAAAGGGCGGCTGGCTCTACATCACGGCGTCTCCGGAAGACCCGACCAAGCGGTTCATCTACCGCGTCCGGATGGACGGCAAGAGCAAGCCCGAGCTCGTCGGCCCGGCGGATCAAGGCGGCGTCCACCGGCTCGATGCATCCCCGTCAGCGCAGTGGGCGTTCCACAGTCATTCCGGGCTCGACACGCCGCCCGTGACCGAGCTCGTTCGCCTCCCCAAAGGCGAGGTCGTACGGATCCTGGCGGCCAACGAAGCCCTCAAGGCCAAGGTCAAGGCCCTCAAGCGCAGACCCGTGGAATTCTTCAAGCTCGCGATCGGAGGCGGGGTCCAGGCCGACGGCTGGCGGATCCTGCCGCCGGATTTCGACCCGGCCAAGAAATATCCGCTGTTCATCTACGTCTACGGCGAGCCCGCGGGCCAGACCGTCCAGGACAGCTGGGGCGGGACCGGCTACCTCTGGCACCTGATGCTTGCCCAGCGGGGCTACATCGTCGCGAGCTTCGACAACCACGGCACCCCGGCGCCGCGCGGCCGGGCCTGGCGGAAGAGCATCTACCGGCAGATCGGCATCCTGGCCTCGGCCGACCAGGCCGCAGCGGCCAAGGCCGCCCTCGCCGCCTGGCCTTACGCCGACCCCGACCGGGTCGGGATCTGGGGCTGGAGCGGCGGCGGATCGATGACCCTGAACGCCATGTTCCGTTACCCCGACCTGTACAAGACGGGCATCTCGGTCGCCTCGGTCCCCAACCAGCGCTTCTACGACACGATCTACCAGGAGCGGTACATGGGCCTGCCCAAGGACAACGAGGAGGGGTTCAAGAACGGCTCGCCCATCACCTTCGCCAAAGACCTGAAGGGGAACCTTCTCATCGTCCATGGCACCGGCGACGACAACGTCCATTACCAGGGATTCGAGGCGCTCGTCAACGAGCTCGTGGCCAACAACAAGAAATTCACGATGATGGCCTACCCGAACCGCTCGCACGGGATCTACGAGGGCAAGGGGACGACGATGCACCTCTATGCGCTCTTGACCCGGTTTCTTGCTGAGAACCTCCCGCCCGGCCCCCGGCCCCGCTGAGATGTGCGGGCTTTCTCACTTTGTCCGGGACCGGGAAACCTGTTAGAGTAGGGCTGGGACGGGAGATCGGTCATGAATCTGATCCGGCGCCGGGGAAAACCTGACCGGGCGACGCCGCCCGGCAGCCTCTCCGCACAAACTCTCAGCCTCGGACCGCTCCAGGAGCGCCTGGAGGAACGGATCCGGGCCTGGGAAAAATCCCGCTTCGGACGCCGCCTTTGGGCCAAGGACGCGTCCCTCTGGACGCCCGGCCCGGCGACGGAGATCATCCATCGTTTGGGATGGCTGGACCTGCCCGAGATTATGGGGACCCGGATCGCCGCGTTCAGCGGATTCGCCGAAGAGATCAAGGCCGAAGGGTTCACCCACGCCGTCCTGCTGGGGATGGGCGGTTCGAGCCTGGCTCCCGAGGTCTTCCAGAAGACGTTCGGCAGCGCGCCCGGATATCCGGAACTCGTCGTCCTCGACAGTACCCACCCAGCGGCGGTTGCCGCCGTCGAACGGAAGGCCGACCTCCCGCGGACGCTTTTCATTGTCTCGAGCAAGTCGGGGACGACGGTCGAGCCGCTCTCTTTCTTCCGCTATTTCTGGCATCGGATGAGCCAGGTCACGGACCCGCCGGGGCGCCATTTCATAGCCATCACCGACCCGGGGACGCCCCTAGCGGCCCTGGCCAGGGACAGGAATTTCCGCCGCGTCTTCGAGGCCGACCCCGATGTCGGAGGCCGTTTCTCGGCGCTGACCGAATTCGGATTGGTCCCCGCGGCCCTCATCGGCCTGGACGTTCGCCGGCTCCTCGCGAGGGCCTGGGCCGAGGCCGGAGACAATGGGCCTCGAGTCCCCGAAAGGGAAGCGCCGGGCCTCCTTCTCGGCGCCGCCTTGGGGGAAACCGCCGGCCTCAGGAACAAGCTGACGGTCCTGACCTCGCCTTCGCTCGGGAGCTTCCCCGATTGGCTCGAACAGCTCGTCGCCGAGAGCACGGGCAAGGACGGCAAGGGGATCGTGCCCGTCACCGGCGAACCAGTCCTCCCGGCCGGGCTCTATGGCCGGGACAGGACCTTTGTTTCGCTCGCCCTTGACGGCGACCAGGCCCGGGGAACCGAAGAACTCGAGGAGTCTTTGGCCCGGGCGGGCCATCCTGTCATCCGGATCCGGCTCGATGACGCCTACTCGCTCGGCCGGGAGATCTTTCGCTGGGAGATCGCCGTCGCCGCCGCGGGAGCCGCCCTCGGGATCCAGCCCTTCGACCAGCCGGATGTGGAGCTGGCCAAGGACCTCGCGAGGAAGGCGATGGCCCGGAGCGGTGGGCAAGACCCGAAGTCATCGGAGCCCGGGGATGCCGCGTCGACGGACGGCCCGGCCGCGCTCCAGGCGGCTTTCGACCGGTGGCTGGCCCAGGCCAGGCCCGAGGATTATATCGCCCTCCAAGCCTACCTCGCTCCTGAGGCTGAAACGGGCCGGGCGCTCGAGGACCTCCGCTTCGGCCTGCTGAAAAAGACGGGGCTGGCGACCACTTTTGGCTACGGGCCGCGGTTCCTCCATTCGACGGGGCAGCTCCACAAGGGCGGCCCCGACGAGGTCCTGGTCCTCCAGCTCGTCGACGAGCCGCGCGGAGACCTGGCCGTTCCCGAAACGGACTTCACGTTCGGCGCCCTGATCAGGGCCCAGGCCCTCGGGGATTATCAGGCCCTCAGGCAGCGGGGGCGGCGGGTCCTCCGGGTGGACCTCAAAAGCGATCCTGCCGGCGGGATCGGGCTTCTCAGAAAGTGGGCCGGGGCCTGACCGAAGGGGGGGTGTTTTCCGGAGAGGTCCCCCGGACCCGAACCCGCAGGAACGACTTCGAAGACGCACCTTGGAGCAGCGCCCCCTTGTTTGCTATAATCCCGCCATGACCGAGCTCATTGGAACGGACGTCCTTTACCGGAAATGGGACGTGCTGCCTCCGGCCGCGTCCCCAAAGGCCGTCTTCCTGCTGGTCCACGGCCTCGGCGCCCACACCGCCCGCTGGGATTTCCTAGCCGGCTTCCTGGCCCGGAACGGGTTCTCCTCTTACGGCCTCGAGCTCCGGGGGTTCGGCCGGACGCCCGAGAGGCCCCGGGGGCACGTCGACTCCCTCCGCGTCTGGGAGCGGGACATCCTGAAGCTCGGCGAGACCGCGGCCGCGGAGAATCCGGGGCGCCGGATCTTCGTCCTCGGCGAGAGCGTCGGAGGGCTCGTCGCCTTCAACCTGGCCTGCCGCTATCCCGACGCCTTTGCAGGTCTGGTCCTCATCTCCCCGGATTTCAAGAACGGCCTGAAGTTCCCCCTCTCTGCCTATCTGAAGATAGGCGCTATGATCCCGTTCAAGCCGCGGACGACCATCGCGGTCCCCTTCACTTCGGCCATGTGCACCCGCGACACCGCTTATCAGGCCGTCATGGACCGGAATCCCGACGAATTGCGTGCCGCCAGCCTGAAATGCCTGATGAGCATCCTGGCCGAGCAGGGAAGATCCAAGCGGCTGGCGGGAGGGTTCTGCGTTCCCTCCCTCTTCCTGATCTCCGGGACCGACCTCCTGGTCGACGAGCGGGCCGGCCGGAAGCTTTTCCATAAGCTCGCGCTCAAGGACAAAACGATCCTCGAATACCCGGAGATGCTCCATGCCCTGTCCATCGATCTCGGCCGGGAGCAGGTGTTCCGGGACATCCTCGCCTGGACCGAGAAGAGGGCTTGAGATGGGCCACGTCCTGGCCATCGACCAGGGAACGACGGGCAGCCGGGCGATCGTCTACGACCGGCGGGGCCGGGAGGTCGCGGCCGCTTACGAGGAGTTCCCCCAGTATTTCCCCCGGCCCGGCTGGGTCGAGCACGACCCCGAGGAGATCTGGCGGAGCGTCGACCGGACGATCCAGAAGGTCCTCGCCCTGGTCCCCGGATCTTCGATCGCGGCCATCGGTGTCACCAACCAGAGAGAAACGGCCGTCATCTGGGACAGGAAATCGGGCCGGCCCGTCCACAACGCGATCGTTTGGCAATGCCGGAGGACGGCCGACCGCTGCCGCGAGCTCAATAAAGACCCCGAGACGGTCGCCCTGATCCGGAAAAAGACGGGACTCCCGGTCGATGCCTATTTTTCGGCGACCAAGGCGGAGTGGATCCTCGGGCGCGAGCGCCTGAAGGCCAAGGCGAGAAGCGGCCGTCTCGCGTTCGGCAACACGGACGCCTGGGTCCTGTGGAAGCTCACCGGCGGCCGGAGCCATGCCACCGATTACACCAACGCCTCGCGGACCATGCTCTTCGACATCGACAGATTGCGGTGGGACGACGACCTTCTCTATCTCTTCGGCATCCCCGGGGCCATCCTGCCCGAAGCCCTGCCTTCGACGGGCGAGTTCGGCCGGACGGTGAAGATCGGCCGGCTCCCGGCAGGGATCCCCGTCACCGGCATCGCCGGCGACCAGCAGGCCGCCCTCTTCGGCCAGGCCTGCTTCGAGCCGGGGATGACCAAGAACACGTACGGTACGGGCTCCTTCATCATCCTCAACACCGGCCGTCAGCGGGTCGATTCTCGACACGGCCTGCTCACGACGCTCGCCTGCGGCCCGGAGGGAAAGGTCGCCTATGCCCTGGAGGGCTCCGTCTTCATCGCCGGGGCGGCCATCCAGTGGCTCCGCGATGAGCTCGGCCTGCTTCGGACCTCCGACGAATCGGAGGCCATGGCCCAAGCGGCGGGGGACAACGCCGGTGTCTATTTTGTCCCGGCCTTCGTCGGGCTCGGCGCCCCCTACTGGGACGCGGAGGCGCGGGGGACGATCGTCGGGCTGACCCGCGGCGCCGGAAAGAACCACCTGGTCCGGGCGGGCCTGGAGGCCATGGCCTATTCGACGCGCGACGTCCTGGAGACCATGAAGCTTGACTCGGGGCTCGAGGTCAGGGAGCTCCGGGTCGACGGGGGAGCGGCCGCCAACGATTTCCTCTGCCGCTTCCAGGCCGATATCCTCGGCATCCCCGTCCTCAGGCCCCGGACGGTCGAAACGACCGCGCTCGGCGCCGCCTGCCTCGCCGGCCTCGGCTCGGGCTTTTGGAGCGGCCCGGACGATATCCGGCGGTTCTGGTCCCTCGACCGGAAGTTCGCGCCCTCCATGAAAGAGGACCGGGCTCAAAGGCTCTATCAGGGCTGGCAGGCGGCCGTCCGGAAGGCCCTGGCCTGAGCCGCGGGTTTTCGTCGTCGCCGCGTGCGCCGTCCCGTCCGCGATCCGGAGAAAACCCCGCTAAGTGGCGAAATCCCTTCCTCTAGAATATAATATTGATAGATTCGCTCGATTTTCAACGGACCCGTCTTCATAAAGGAGGGGCAGATGAAAAACAGGCTGTTCCTGAAAATATCGGCCATGGTCTCATTCCTGGCCCTAATCACCCTGTGCGGGAGCACGTTCCTCGCCGCCGGACAGGACAAGAACTCCGACGCCGCCGTCCAGGGGCGGATCGAAGGGAAGCTCAAGCAGCATGGCCTGCTCGTCGGCAACGACATCCAGGTGTCCGTCGGGGACAGGGCCGTCACCCTGAGCGGGACGGTCCGGACCCTGGCCCAGAAGGATCAGGCTGGCCGGGACGCCCTTTCCGCGGCCAAAGGATACAAGATCGTGAACAGCATCGCCCTGGCCGACGCGGGCCGTTCTCCCGAGCAGATCGGCGAGGCGGTCATGTCGGGGATCGAAAAGAGCAGCTCGTACGTCATCTTCGATCTTGTCGGCGTTTCGGTCTCCGTCGAGGGAGTGGCCACGCTCCAGGGCTGGGTTTACTATCCCTGGCACGCCGCCGAATTCGTCAAGATCGCCTCGGCTCAACCGGGTGTCACGAAGGTCGAGAACGAGATCAAGTCCATCCTGACGACGGACATCGACAGCTCGCTTCGTCTTCGCATCGCCCGCCTGATCTACGCCCGCCCGACCGCTCTGGGCTTCGCCCGGATGAACGGTCCCGTCCACATCATCGTCTTCAACACCGTTGTGACCCTGGGCGGGACGGTCGACAAGGAATCGGACATCGACGCCTACGAGCAGCTCGTCCGCTCCAACCTGCCGTCGGTCAGCGTGGTCAACGCGCTCCAGGCGAAAAAGAGATAGCGGGCCGGAGGACCATGGCTTCCCCCAGAGCGAGCTATGTCAGGGAGTATATCGCCGACAAGAACGTCGGCGCGCTGCACCCGAGCTCCCGCTTCCTTGTCCGGCGGCTCATCCGCTGCCTGCGCCCCGGATCCATCAGGACGATCGTCGAATTCGGCCCCGGCCCGGGGGTCGTGACGCGTCCCCTCCTCGACGCTCTCTCCCCGGAGGCCCGCTACATCGCCATCGAAAAGAACCCCGGCTTCCTGGCTGCCCTGAAGTCGTCGATCTCCGACCCCCGCCTGCGCGTGGTCGAGGGCGATGCGTGCTCGGTCCGGGAGATCCTCGCGTCGGAGGGGGTCGCGTCCGTAGACGCGGTCATCGCCAGCATCCCTTTTTCGTTCCTGAAGAAGGACCAACGCGCGAGGCTGGTCCGCGCCGTCGAGTCGCTGCTCGCCGCCGACGGCGACTTCGTGATCTTCCACCAGTTTAGCCCCATGATGCGCTCCCTGGCGAGGGAGAGCTTTCCCCGGGTCAGGGTCCTGTTCGAACCGCGGAACATCATGCCCTGTTTCCTGCTCCACTGCCGGAAAATGCCCTGACCTGTTTTCCTCTGGATGAATCATATTCAAGACAGGAGGCTTCGATGAAGCATTTTCGGCTCGTGCTCATGATGATGAGCGCTATCTTCCTCGTCCTTGCTCTGACCGCGTCTCCCGTTCAGGCAGGCCAAAAGGCCCAAGCCGCGGTCGATCTCAAGATCCTCCCCCCGGCCGTCCTCAACGCCTTCAGAACGGCCTATCCCCACGCCGTGATCAGGGGGACAAGCAAGGAAACCGAAAAAGGCGTGACGTATTACGAAGTCGAGAGTGTCGACGGAAAGATGAACCGCGACCTCCTTTACACGGCCGAAGGTAAGGCCGTCGAGATCGAGGAAACCATCCCGCCTGAAGACCTGCCCGCCGCCGTCCAGGAGGCACTCGCCGGGAAATTCCCCGGCTATAAGGTCCTCAAGGCCGAAGCGATGACAAAGGACGGTCAGAAACTGTTCGAACTGCGGATCCAGGTCAAGGACAAGAAGAAGAGCGTGACGATCGACCCCGACGGGAAGATCATCCAATAATCCCCTAGCGGCAGGGAAAACATGGATGGGCTGAATGGCCACGTTGAAAAATGCTCAGCCATGAAGGTCGTCAGCCCCTTTTTCGGGTTATGGCGCGAAACGGATCATGAGGAGTAAAATATGAAAAAAGGTCAACAAGACATGAAATTCTTGCGGGTCGGTCTGGTCGTAGTTTTGGCGGTAACCATCGCGGGCTTCGCGGCCGCGCAGGCGCAGAAGCCGGCCGGTTATCACCTGCTTAAGAAGCACATGCTCGGCGGCGAGGGCGGCTGGGATTACTTGGCCCTTGACGCCAAGGCGCGCCTGCTTTACGTGACGCACGGCAACGCGGTCGAGATCCTCAACGTCGACACCGGCGTCAAGGGTGAGGCGATCACCAATCTCCAGGGCGTTCACGGCGTGGCTTTCGCCCAGGATAAGGGCCGGGGATACATCTCTAACGGACGGGGCAACAGCGTCTCCGTCTTCGATCTCAAAACGCACAAGGTTCTGGAGGAAGTCCCTTCCTCCGGGCAAAATCCCGACGCCATCATCTACGACGCCTTCTCGGGCCGGGTCTTCACCTTCAACGGCCGGTCCGCGAACGCGACGGCCATCGACGCCGCCTCGGACAAAGTCGTCGGGACCGTCGACATCGGCGGGAAGCCCGAATTCGCCGCCACGGACGGCCGGGGCATGATCTTCGTCAACAGCGAGGACAAGAACGAGATCGTCGCTTTTGATGCCAGATCTCTCCAGGTCAAGAAGAGATGGTCGATCGCGCCGGGCGACGGGCCGAGCGGCCTGGCCATCGACCCCAAGGGAAAGCGTCTGTTCAGCGTCTGCGACAAGCTGATGGTCGTTTCGGATTACGAGAGCGGGAGAGTCGTGACGACGGTCCCGATCGGGAACGGCCCGGACGCGGTCCGCTTTGACCCCGGGACCGGCCTGGTCTTCTCCTCCAACGGCGACGGGACGCTGACCATCGTCAAGCAGGAATCGGCCGACAGCTACAGCGTTCTGGAAACCGTGGCCACGGCCCCGCGCGCCCGGACCATGGAGCTGGATCCCAGGACCCACCACGTTTTCCTGGTGACGGCGGAATTCGGCCCGGCCCCGGCTCCCACGAAAGAACAGCCGCGCCCCAGGCCGACCATTGTCCCCGGCTCGTTCGTAGTGCTCGAGTTCGGGAAATAAGTCGCGATCGCTCCTGAAGATCAAAAGACCGCTGACCCGGTCCAAGGGGTGAAAGCCGTCCAGGTCAGTCCGCCTTGCGCCGGCAGACCATGAGGTAGTAGATCGTCGGCGTCGCGATCAGGGAAAGAAGGACCGAGATGCAGAGGGCCCCGATGACCGCGATGGCCAGGGGTTTCAGCATGTCGGCGCCCGAGCCGACTCCGTAGGCCAGGGGCAGCATCCCCAGGGCCGCGGCCATCGACGTCATCAGGACGGGCCTCAGCCTCCGCCTCCCCGAGCGCACCAGCGCTTCGGCCAGGTCGAGCCCCTGGGCCCGGAGCTCCTTGACGAAGTCGAGCATCAGGATCCCGTTCTTGGCGACGATGCCGACCCCGATGATGGCGCCCAGCAGCGAGACGACGTTGAGCGATGTCCCCGTGACCCACAGGGCGAGGATCGTCCCGAACATCGCCATCACTGCTCCTGAGACGATGGCCAGGGGCTCGAAGAACGAGCCGAATTCGAGGAGCAGGACGGTGAAGACGAGGAAGATGGCCATGGCCAGGACGATCATCAGGTTGCGGAAGGATTCCTGCTGCTGCTGGTAAATGCCGCCATACTCGATGGACCCGGGAGGCAGGGTCCTGTCCTTTCCGAGCGTATCGCGGATCTCGGCCATGGCGCTGCCCAGGTCGCGGCCTTCGAGGCGGGCTTTGACGGCCACGTCCTGGCGGAAATCGTCGCGCCGGAGCTCGAGCTGGCCCGGCTCCTCGACGACGTCCACGACCTGAGACAGCTTGATCAGGTTCCCGTCCGATGTCCGGAGCGGCAGATTCCGGAGCTTCTCGACCCGGCTGATGACCGAGGGCTCGGCCTTCACCCTGATCGCAATGACCCGGTCCCCTTCGAGGACGGTCGAGGCGGTCTGCCCGATCATGGCCGTGTTGACGGCCGCGGCGATGTCGTCGGCCGTCAGCCCGAACCGCTCGGCGTCGACGGTGCGGACCCGGAAGCTCACGGCCGGACCGCAGTACACGAGGCCGTTGAAGACGTCGACGACGCCCCTGATCTTGCCGAGCTGCTCGGCGATCTGCGGCGCCTTCTCCTTCAAATAGGCCGTGTCGATCGAGAAGAGCTTCACCTCGATCGGCTGGGGCGCATACATGAGGTCGCCGATGAGGTCGCCCAGGATCCCGGGGAATTCCCAGATGATGTCGGGCAACGCGGCGTTGAGCTTATGCCTCAGCTCGGAAAGAACCTCCTCGGTCGGCCGCTTGCGGTCGGGGCGCAATTTGAGAAGGAAATCGCCGTTGTTCGGCTCGGTGATGAACAGCCCCAGCTGGGCCCCGGTGCGGCGGGAGTAGCTCTCGAGCTCGGGCACGGAGCGGATGATGTCCTCCGCGTACTGAAGCTGGCGGTGGGTTTCGGCTAGGCTCGTCCCCGGCGGGGTGAGGTAGTCGATGACGAAACCGCCCTCGTCCATCGGCGGCAGGAACTCGCTCTCGAGCCCCTGGTAGAGGATGATGGCCAAGACCAGGACGGCCGCGCAGAAAGCGATGGTCAGCCATGGACGCTTGAGCGAGGCCCGTACCCCCGTTTGGTAAACCCCGACGACGCGCTGAAGGAGGGGACCGCCATGCTCCTCGCGGAGCCCTTCCGGCTCCTCTTTCCGGGAGCGGAGCAACCAGGCGGCGAGCGACGGGGTCAGGGTCACCGCCAGGACAAGGGACGTCAGCAGGGCGACCACCATGGTCAGGGCCAGGGCTCGGAAGAAAACGCCAGTGATCCCGCTCAGGAACGCGAGAGGAATGAACACGACGACGGGCGTCAGAGTCGAGCCGACGAGGGGCCGGAAGATCTCGCTGATGGCCTCGCGGATGGCGGTCACACGGTCCCGGCCGGACATCCGCTTGGTGTGGATCGCCTCGACGACGACGATCGCGTCGTCGATGACGAGGCCGATGGCGGCTGCGATCCCTCCCAAGGTCATCAGGTTGAACGAGAGCCCAGCGGCCTTGATCGAGATGAGCGTGACGAGGACCGTGACCGGGATGACCAGGATGGCGACGAACGTCGTCCGCCAATTCTTCAGGAAAAAGTAGAGGATGAGGACGGACAGAACGAGGCCGAAGATGATGGCCTCCCAGACGCTCCGGACCGAGGCCCGGACGAGGAGAGACTGGTCGTAGAAGAACGCCAGCCTCAGGTCGGCCGGGAGCTCGCCCTTCAGGACCCTGAGGTCCTCCGTGAGCCGCTTGGCGATGTCCAGAGTGCTGCCGTCCGGCTGGCTGTAGATATTGATGAGAACGGCCTCGTGGCCGTCCGCGGTGACAATGTTGAAGACCGGCTCGGGGCCCCGCACGACCCGGGCGAAATCACGGACGAGGACCGGATGCTTGCCCGCGACTGTCACCGAAAAGTCCTCGATCTCTTTGATGGAGTGGACGCGGCCGTCGACCACGGCCAGGTAGAGCATCCTGTTTTCCTCGTGGAGGCCCGTCGAAGTCACCAGGTTGTTCTTGTTCAGCGCCTCCGTGACCTGGGTCAGGCTGAGGCCGGCCGCCTGCAGCCGGACGGGGTCGACCACCACGTGGTATTCGGGGGTGCGGCCGCCCACCAACTCCGCCCGGGCGACCCCGGGGATCTGGAGGAACCGCGGCTTGAGCTCGTAACGGGCGATCTCCCAGAGCTGGGTCAAGTCCCGTTTGGGACTCGTCAAGCTGATGCCGATGATGGGGAAGTTCGAGAAGGTCACCCGGTAGACCTTGGTTTCGGCGGTCGAGGGGAGGGAGGCCCGGATCTGGGACAGCCGGCCCAGGACGTAGAGCTCGGACTGGACCATGGAGACCTTCCAGTTGAAAAAGACGTTGACCTCGGCCGAGCCGCGGCCCGTGGCCGAGCGGATCGTGACCGCGCCGGGGATGTCCTTCATGACCTCTTCGATGGGCCGGGTGATGGTGGCCATCATCTCGTCGGACGGCATGACCCCGTTGTCCACCAGGATGACGACCCGCGGGAAGTTCGTCTGCGGGAAGACGGATGACGGCAGGGTCAGCGCCGCGTAGACGCCGGCCGAACATAAAGCCATGCTGACGAAGACGATCGGAAGGGCATGACGGGTGGCAAACCGGCCGAGGGCTGTATCTTTGCTCATGGGCCCTATTTGTTCTCGATGATATGGACCTTCGTTTCTTTCGTGATGTTGTAGGCGTCCGCCGTGACGATGACCTGGCCTTCCTTGAGCCCCTCGCCTTCGACCTCGGCCAGGCCTCCGTCATGAAGCCCAGCCTTGACCGGCTTCGGGACGGCCTTGCCGCCTTCGACCATGATCAGGACCGATGAGCCGTCCGGCCCGGCGACAATGCTCTCTTCAGGGACGGCCAGGACGTCGCGCCTCTCTTCCGAGACGATCCGGATGCTCAAAAATTGGCCGGGCTGGAATCCCGCGCCCGGAGGGATGGACGCCCGGACCAGCACCGTGTCGGTCTTGGGGTCGATGTCCCTGCCGACGACGGTCAGCTTCCCGTCGGCCGCGCTCCCGGTGCCGAGATCGACTGTCTGGCCCGCCTTGAGCAGGCCGGCTTCGCGGCTGGGGACCTGGGCGATTACGACGAGACGCCCGAGGGCGATGACCTCGGCCAGGACCGCGTTCGTCTCAACCGATTGGCCGAGCCGGGCGTTGATCCTGACCACCGTCCCGGCCAGAGGCGCCTTGATCACGAGGAGGGACAATTCCGTCTCGGCCGCGGCCAGCTCGCTGCGAGCGGTGTTGAGCTGAAGTTCGGCCTCCTGAAAAGCTTTCTGGGACGTCCCGTCGGCCGCGAGAAGTTTTTTCTGGCGTTCATAGGTCCTGGCGGCGGACTCCACGTCCTTCCGGGCCTTAGCCGCAGCGACCTCCGCCAGCCGCGTATCAAGCCGGAAAAGGACGGCGCCGCGCTCGACGGGGCGGCCTTCCGTGCACCGGATCTCGGTCAGGATGCCGCTCACGGGGGCCGAGACGAAGGCCCCGGCCGCGGGCTTCCCATCACCGGGAGGCTCCGGCTCCACGGTCCCGTAGGCCGTGACGTAGCGGTGGAGCGTCGCCCGGACGATCTTCCCCACATGGACGGCGACGTCCGTGACGACGCCTTCTTCCTCGGCCACGGCTTTATGCCCGAGCCCCTTGATCAGGAGGAGGGCGGCCGCGGCCGCGACCACGAGAATGATCAACCCGGTGAGGACCTGGCGTTTAGTCATCCTTGCGCTCCTTCACGGGCCCGGATCCCCCCTCGGGCTTCAGATAGATCCAATCCTGGACGTCGAGAGGGCTCTGGGCCGCGTTCTCCAGCCGGCCGACAGCTTCCTGGGCCTGAACCACGGCCTCCAGCCGGGCCTGCGCGCCCGCGTTGAGCTCGAGCTCAATGCCCAGGAGCTCGAGCTTCGAGATCTCCCCGAGCTCGTGCCTGGCCCTGGCCACCCGTTCCTGCCCGGCCAGGTTGGCCAGAAGATCGTTGGCCGCCTTGGATTTCAGGAGGGCCGAACGACAATCCTCGACGGCGGCATCGAGCTCGCTGATGACCTGGGACTGGATGGCCAGGAAGCGCGCGGCGCTCTCCGCGCGCTTCGCTTCGGCCTCCGCGATGGGACCGCGGTTGCGGTTGAGGATGGGGAGTTCGAGGGCCAGGCCGAGGGTCCATTTGCTGTCCGTCTGGTCGAGCTGGTAGTTCGGGCCGAGGCGGATATCGGGATATTGCTTGGCGATCTCGAGCCGGAGGGCGGACTCGCTGGCCGCGTATTCGGAGAGGAAGGCCAGGATGTCCGATCGGTTGAGGACGGCATGGAGACGGACCTCTCCCGCGGGGATGTCGGGCTCGGGGCGGCGGAAGCCATCAAAGGAGAGGTTGACGCCGTCGAGCGCCCGGCGCGGCAGGCCGAGGGCCGCGGCCAGGCGGGCCAGGGCGTCTTCTTTGACCCGGTCGGCCTCGATCGCGGCCAGCCGGCCGTTGTCGAGAGCCACGCGGGCCTGGGTGAGGTCGTACGTCGAGACCTCGCCGGCTTCCTTTTGGGCCTCGATGATCCGGACGGTCTCCGCCTGGAGCCTCTCCTGGTCTCGAAGGAGGGAGGCCTTCTCGCCGGCGGCGTAAACATCGAGCAGGGCGCCCCGCAGGCGGCTGCGCACTTCCCAGGCCGCGGACAGGATATTCCAGCGGGCCGCTTCGGAAAGATGCCGGGCTTCGTCGACCCGGAAACCCCGCTTGCCGGCTGTCTCGATCGGGATCTCGAGATTGATCTCGGGGATCCAGGGCGTGATCTCGCTCCTCGGCGTCGTGGAGTTGTAGCCCATCAGCGGATTCAGGGTCGGATTGGGCCGCTCGCCGGCGGTGATCCGGCCGGCCCGGGCGACCCCCCACTCCGCGCGGGCGATGTCCATGTCGGGGTGATAGTAGAGCGCCGCGAGCGTCAAGGCCTTGAGGTCCCAGGCGGCAGGTGGCCAGTCCTTGATGTCCTGGTTCTGGAGAAGAAAATCCTTGAGCTCCGGAGCGTCGAGCCTTCTCGCTTCGAAGTCCTCCACGGCCTTGGCCGGCACGACCGGCTCGGGGTGATAGCGGACGCAGGAGGCCGCCATGGCCAGGCCCGCGGCCAGCCCGACGATCTTGATCAACGAACTCGCCTTCACGAACATGCCTTCCCTTCCCGGAGCTCCGGACCGTCTGCGGACCGGAGGCATGGTCCTCAACGAATTATTATCTCCAAAGCGGGCATCTTTTCAACTGAACAGATCTTCAGGCCGGCGTCAGCCGATCTCCCGCTTATGGAAAGCCAGCTTGGTGAACTCCGCGCCGAACCGCATATCTTGAGCGCCGTCACGCCGCGATTTCCACAGCTTCTGTGCATAACCTTGTTGAAAAGTCGCCTTCCCGTGGCGTTAATTCGCTGATTCAATTGTGCTCCTGGCGGATTGCCCAAGACTTGGGCGTTTTTAGGGAGAAAGATCCTCGTCCCGACCCGACCGGCCGGACTCAAAAGCGACTTCCCGCCGGCGTTGAGCGTTGGGGGCCCGGAGGCGCTATTTCCCCGTTTTCAGGAACTTTCCGTACCAGGCGAGATAGCGCTCGTACCGGTCGCGCGCGTAGCTCGGCATCGAGATGCCGTGGAACTGGCCCGGGTAAACGACCAGCTGGGTCTCGACGCCGAGGCTTTTCAGGGCCTGGTACATCTGTTCCCCGCCGATGATCGGGACGTTGAAGTCCTTATCGCCGCCCATGAAGAGGGTCGGGGTCTTGATGCGATTGGCATGGAAAAAGGGATAAGATATTTTCAGCCAGAGATCCGTGGCCTTCCAGGGAACGCCGATCTCCTGTTCGTACTGGCGGATGTACTGGTCGTTCCCGTACATCGAGAGCTGCAGGGCGCTTCCCGCCCCGCTGATCGCGGCCTTGAAGCGGCCGTCGGTGGCGATCGTGTAGTCGGTCAGGATCCCGCCGTAGCTCCAGCCGCCGATGCCGAGCCGGCCGGGGTCGGCGATCCCCGCGGCTACCGCCGCGTCGACGGCCCCGAGGAGGTCGATGACCTCCCTGTGGCCCCAATCGGCGAAGATGGCCTTCTGGAACGCGGCCCCCCGGCCCGAGCTGCCTCGATAGTTGACCACCAGCACGACGTAGCCGTTCGCGGCGAAGATTTCGCGCTCGAAACTGAAGCTGTGTTCGTCCTGGCCGTTAGGCCCGCCGTGGATGCGGAGAAGCGTCGGATAGCGCCGGCCGGGCGTGAGGGACGCCGGCTTGACGATGAGGCCGTTGACGACCGTCCCATCCTTGCTCTTCGAGGTGAAATCCTCCGTCGTCGCGAGCTCGAGCTCCGCCAATAGACCGTCATTCTGATGGGTCAGCCGCCGGCGCGCGCCGCCTTCGAGAACATTGACCTCGGGCATCTCCGTCGCGGTCCCGGCGAGCAGGGTGATCGCGCCGTCGGGACCGAGCGAGATGTTCGAGACGGTGCGGCGGCCCGAGGTCAGCTTCTCGACAGAGCCCCCCGAGGCCGCGGTCCGGCCCACATAGACGACGCGGTCGTCGGCAACCAGGAAGAGCAGGCTTTTCCCGTCCGGCGTCCAGAGAATCGGGCCCGAGACACTGCGGTCAAGCGCCTCCGTCAGGATCTTCGGAGGTCCGCCCGCCGCCGGGACGACGACCAGTCTGTTGAGGTTGTAGGCCGAAAAGCGGGGCTCGTCGCCGCGGAGGAAGGCGATCCACTGACCGTCCGGGCTCCAGGCGGGGTGCCCGCCGTCAGGCCCTTCGTAGGTCGTCAGACGTCGCGGCTCGGCGCCGGGCTTCGCTTCGACCACGAAGATTTTGGAGTCGGGGGCGCGGTCCGGGTCGGGCCCCCTCTCGCTGAGGAACGCGATCCGGCCGCCGTCGGGTGACCAAGCCGGCGATGTATCGTCGAAGGGCCCGGTCGTGAGCGGCTCGGCCTTCCGGGAGGTTACGTCGAAAAGCCACAAGTGCGAGTAGAGCCTCATGAGATAGCCGGACCGGTCCTGCTTGAAATGATAGCGGTCGATGACGATGGGCGGCTTCGTTTTCCGCTTCCAGCCCTCCATTTTCTCAGGCTCGTCGGCCGGGTCCTGGTCGCTCGAGACGATGACCAGGCGCCGGCCGTCCGGCGACCAGGCATAGTCGTTGACGCCACCCTTGATGTCCGTGAGCTTCTGGGCCTCACCGCCCCTCCTGTCGAGCAGCCAGACCTGGGCGCCCAGCTTTTTCTCCTCCTCGGTCCCGCGCGAGGCGAGAAAGGCCAGGAAGCGCCCGTCCGGGCTCCAGCGGGGCGCACTTTCGCTGTCCGGGCTGGAAGTCAGGCGGACCTGCTCGGCGCCGTCCCAGCTCGCCATCCAAAGGTCGCTATCGCGCCCGTCCTTGTCGATGTCCGTCGTACCGACGGTGTAGGCGACCCATTTCCCGTCGGGCGAACGTTGGGGGTCCCCGACGCTGCGGATCTTGGCGAGGTCGTCGAGCGAGATCGGGCGCTTGACCGGCCCGGCCCAAGCGAGGGGGGCGGCCGCCGTGGCCGCGACCGTCGCCAAAACGAGGAACAGAAAAACCCTGGAGCCGCGGTGATCACTGACGTGGCACATGGAACGACTTATATCGTCCATCCGCCGGGCTGTCAAGGCCGGGCCGGGCCGGTTGGCGACCATGACAGGAGGCTCCGGCCGCCGGCTCTCTCGGGAGGTCCCCGCCGCCCGCCGGGAGCGCGGCTTGACTTTCGACCCTGGTCGAGATATAAAAAAACCAACCCGCAGGAGGTTGCCGTTTGCTAGGCAGGATTCTTGTCCGTCGGCCGCGGCTCTTCGAGGCCCTCCCGCGCGGGGGCGAATGAAAGCATCCCAATCCGAAAAGGAGGATTCGCGTGCGCATGAAAAAATCCTTGAGTGTTCTTGCCGTCCTGGCCGTCTTCTGTTTTGCCCTGGGGGCCGTTCCCGCCCGGGCCGATGTTTACATGAAGCAGAAAACCCACACAGGGTCCTTCACGGCCATGGGAAAGAGCCAACCGGAGAAGGATGAGAACGTTGTCTATTGGCTCGGAGAGAACAGGGTCCTGGTGGCCCACGACGGCGGGAGATCGACCCTTTTCCTCGCCGACAAGGGCTTCCTGTACATGATCGACCACAACAAGAGGACGTACGCGGAAATGCCCTTGGACATCGGCAAGGCGATGGACGAATCGCCCGCCGCTCAGGGCCTAGAGGGTAAGAACGTCCCGGGCTTCATGAAAGGGATGATGGGCGGGATCACCGTGAAGGTGACCGAGACCGACGAAACGAAAAAGCTCGGGAGCTGGAGCTGCCGCAAGTACCTCATCGACATGAAGATGCCCATGGGGGAGACGACCTCCGAGGCCTGGGCGACCGAGGACCTCAAGATCGACACCAAGCTCTACCTCACGGCCGCCAACGCGATGATGGCCCGCCAGCCGGGCTTTAAGGACATCATCAAGGAGATGCAGAAGATCAAGGGCGTCGTCGCCTATCAGACGACGACCGCCAACGTGATGGGCTCGAGCGTCGTGACGACCATGGAGCTCCTTGAATGCGACAACAAGACGGCCCCGGCCGGGAGTTACGAGGTGCCCGCGGGATATACCAAAGTCAAGGGGATGAGGGGGATGAATTAACGCCGGGGAGGAAGTCCCGGCGCCGGCTGCTGCCCGGCCACCGGCGACCGGGGATCGATGGACCTTTCCCATTCCGGCCGGAGCGTGAACGAATGCCGGGCACGGGGGTGCGCGATGCTTTATTTCGCTTACGGTTCGAACATGAACCATGCCCAGATGAAGGAGAGGTGCCCCGGCGGCCGTTTCCTGAAGCCTGCCATTTTCGAAGGCCATCGGTTCGTCTATGACGGATATTCCGAAACACGACAGGGAGCGACGGCCAATTTCGTGACATCCGGGACCGAGGCCGTCCGGGGGGGCCTCTTCGAGATCACCGAGAAAGACAAGCTGTCCTTGGACTCGTTCGAAGGCTATCCCGCCGCCTACGGCCGGACGGACATCGAAGTGAAGGACGCGGAAGGGAAGCTCTTCCGGGCGATGGCCTATTTCCGGACCGGCCGGGCCCTCGGCAAGCCCCATCCCGACTACGAGAGGGTCGTCGTCGACGGGGCGAGGGACTGCAAGCTCCCCGAGGAGTACGTCGAAAAGTACCTGAGGGTCATCCGGCTGTAACCAGGGGCAGATCCCGTTACGACCGGGACGGGGGGCGGCCCGGTATCTTGACGCTCTCTTGACAACTTCTTGACGGAAAGCTGACAACTTTCCTGCCCCGTTGGCCGATATTCAGGGCGGACGACGGGACGCGGGCATATCCGTCGGACATCTCCCGGAAGGAGGGGGCCGATGGCGAGGAAGATCACGGCTCTGATCGAGCTGCTGGTTTTTTCCGTGTTCACGACGTCCTGCGCCTATCATATCCAGCAGAAGAAGATCGCCTATGTGGCCGATAGCGGGTCGGGGACCAAGATCCTGGCGGTCCAGACGAAGGCACGGGAATACATCGAGTTCGGCGAGAAACGCCCGGCCCGGCTCGCTCATAATACCATCGTGGGGGAAGGCCTGACGACCGTCGCGTTCAACCGCGAAGACATCGCTCTGGAAGTCGCGCCGACCCCGACGGCTCCCGGCGAGATCCAGACCAAAGACGGGAAAGATTACCGCGTTCTCACCTCAAGGCGTGATGGCGATCAGCTCATCTGTCAGGCCTACGTGCCTGTTTCCATCCCCGTTTCGGAAATCCAGCTGGCCTGGGTCAAGACCCTCAACACGGGGAAAACGATCCTGCAGGGCGTGGCCGTCGTGCTCGTCATCGGCCTGGTGATCGCCATATTGGCCGTTGACGAAGAGGCCGGCACGGACTTCTTCGGCTCTCTGGCCGAGTCCGGGCCGGAGTCGGGCGCCGTCCCTCCTCCCGTCTACAAGGATTTCTGGGAAAGCTATTTCATCGACGCCGAGCTCCACGGCGCGGCGCCCGGCCAGGGGTTCTCGATCACGGAATGGACGGCTGTCGAGTTCGCTGCTGTATCCGGCGGCCGGGAAAAGTTCCTGATCGGCAACGAGCTCACCGAGCCGAAGTCCATCGATGAGCTGATGGTCGTGGTCGTTGACCATCCCGACGTGTCGATAGTCATCCCGGATCTCGAGGGGACGATGCACACAGTGGCCTTGCCGGTCAGGCCGCAAAAGGCCCACGACCAGCTCGGGAGGGACATCCTGCCGCTCGTCGAGAAGAATGACGGGCTTTTCTGGATGAGCTCCGAAGACGAGAGAAATCCGAAGAAAAAAGAGGATCTGAGGGACGAGCTCGTGTTCGAGTTCCCCAAGCCGAAGGGGAAGGGCGCCAAACAGGCCAAGCTCATCGTCAACGCCACGAATACGATGTGGGCCTCGCACTTCGCCGGCCAGTTCCTGGGGATCCCGGGCGTGTCCCCGATCAAGACGTCCGAGCCGGCGAAAACCGGCATGTCCGGCGGGCGGGCCAGAGACTGGTACCGGGAGGAGGAATTCTACAAGCTCAGGGTCTGGGTGGAGACCAAGAACGGATGGCAACCGCGCCAGACGATCTACGGCGGCGGGCCGTTCGTTCCCCGGGACAAGATCTCCCTCATCGACATCGGCGATGCCTCCGGCCCCACGCTCAAGATCAAGCTCATGCCGCCGGCGAATTTCTGGATGATTGACCGCTTGGCGGTGGATTACGGCAAGGACCTTCCCATCGAAGTGAGGGAGGTCGCCCCGGAGAGCGCCGCGGTTCCGGGGCTCTCGAGCGAGACGGTGCTCGGCGCGCTGGCGAGGGTCGACGGCCGGTACCTCGACGTTCCGAGCCCGGCCGACAAGGTCGAGTTGACCTACTTCCCCTCCGCGCTCAAGCCGGGCTTGACAAGATCGGTCTTCGTGCGAACCGTCAGCCGCTACGAGATCCGGCCTTCGCCCGGCGGCGGCGTGGCTGCGGAGGTCGCCTCGAGGATGACCGGAGAGCCGGGCTTTGCGGCCAGATACGCTCTCGAGGAAAACTTGAAATGGGAAACCCAGCTCCGGGCGAGGATCAGGAAGGCCCGGGGACCGGCGAGCCCTTTTGGGAATTGAGGAGAGCCCGGCCTCACTTTTTCTTGGCGGCGGCCTGGGCCTTCTTGATGAAGTCCCAGACCTCGGGCCCGAACATCTTGTAGTCGGCCGGGACCGCGCCTGCGGTGTACGCCTGGCCGATCCTGGCCTTGAGCTGCGGATGGCTTCCGTAGGCTTCGTCGAGCAGGCCCTTCCAGCGCTTCGCCAGGGACTGGGCCACCTCGCCCGCGGGGTCGGCCGTAAGGTTCTTCTTGACTTCCTCGATGAGCTTGGCCCAGCGGCGCTGATAGGCCTCCATCATCTCGGGAGTGTACTTCTTTCCGACCTCCTGGAACTCCTTGAGCTCCGCCTCCGTGAAAAACTTCTCGTGCCACGTCTTCTTGACGTCTTCACCCATTTGGATAACCTCCATGATCTTGATGAGCTTTTGCCTGTGGATCCGGCCCTTGGTCTCGAGCAAGGAGAGGACCTGTCCGATGGCCCGGGAGGCCTGCTTGAGCCGGTCGATCTCGTCCCTGACCGCTTCGGCCTGAATCTTCAGCGATTTCACGACCTCGTAGCCCTTCCGGTCGATGAGCTCGTGGATCTGGCCGAGCGAGAAACCCATGAACTTCAGGGTCACGATCTGCTGGAGCTTCAGCAGGTCGGCGTCGGTGTAGACCCGGTAGCCGTTGGCCTTCTCGAAGGTGGGCTTGAGCAGGCCGATCTGGTCGTAGTAGTGGAGCGTCCGGACGGTGACTTTCGTCAGCTCGGCGAACTCCTTGACGAGGTAATTCTTCTTCATGGCCCTGTCCTCGGCACCATTATCAACTATGACGTAACGTCAGAGTCAAGCTTTTTTGAAAAATATTCGGCAAAGGAATAGGCAGGGTCCCGGAAGGTCTCAGCTAGTGGAGGAGAAAGGAAATTAATGTCGTTCTTCCCCATTTGGGAGTCCCGTTGACATCGCCGAAAAGCCTTGGTTATAATCTTGCCGCGAGGAGGGGAAGGGCTCGATTCCCCTGCCGGCAATCTTCGATATGGCCAACATCCTGATCATCGACGACGATCGCCTGGTCCAGGACTCCCTCCGCCAGGTCATGCAGAAAATGGGCCACGCGGCTTCAGCCGCCTCGACCGTCAGCGAAGCCCGCAAGAAGATCCGTTCGGATGTCTTCGATATCGTCTTTTGCGATGTCCGGATGCCGGACGGGTCCGGCCTCGACCTCCTGCCGGAGATCCGGGCCGGCTCTCCCGCCCCAGAGGTCATCATCATCACGGGTTACGGGGATCCCGACGGGGCCGAACTGGCCATCAAGAAGGGGGCTTGGGACTATGTCGAAAAGCCCCTCTCCGTCAAAGACGTCATGCTCTCCATCGACCGGGCCCTTCAGTACCGGGACAAGAAACAGGCGGCCGTGACGTCTGTGGCCCTGAAAACAGAAGGGATCGTCGGCCGCAGCCCGAAGCTCCAGCCTTGCCTGGACACGCTCGCCCAGGCGGCCTCGAGCGACGCCAACGTGCTCATCACGGGAGAAACCGGGACCGGCAAAGAGCTTTTCGCCTGGGCCATCCACAGGAACAGCGCCCGGGCCGGCCAGAGCTTCGTGGTCGTGGACTGCGCCGCCCTTCCGGAAACCCTGGTGGAAAGCACGCTCTTCGGCCATGTCCGCGGGGCCTTCACGGGTGCCGACAAACCCAAGGAGGGCCTGGTCAAGCAGGCCGACGGCGGGACCCTGTTCCTGGACGAGATCGGCGAACTTCCGGTCTCCATCCAGAAGGCTTTCCTGCGCGTTCTCCAGGAACGGCGGTTCCGGCCCGTCGGCGGGGGCCAGGAGGTCACGAGCGACTTCCGGCTCATCGCCGCCACGAACCGCCGCCTCGAGACGGAGATCAGGTCCGGCGCCTTCCGCGAAGACCTCCTCTTCAGGATCCGGACGCTCGTCCTTGACCTGCCTCCCTTGCGCGACATGAAGGAGGACATCAAGGACCTGGCCCTGTTCTACGTGGTCAAGTTCTGCGAGCAATACGGCGTCCCCATGAAGACCTTCTCGCCGGAATTCCATGATGTCCTGATGGCTTATAACTGGCCCGGGAACGTCAGGGAGCTGATCCAGGCGCTCGAAAAGGCCGTCGTGAGCGCCAAAGACGAGCCCATCCTTTTTCCCAAGCACCTTCCCGAACATATCCGGATCCATCTGGCCCGGGCGGCGGTCCTTCAACGGAGGACCCCCGGGCCGAGCCTCGGAGCGGTTCCCGACGCGGCGGAAGTGCCCGTCAACCTGAAGGACCATAGAGAAGCAAGCTTGGCCAGGGTGGAAAAAGATTACCTGAGGTCGCTGATGGAGAGGACCAACGGGAACGTCGGTGAGGCCTGCCGGGTCTCCGGGCTTTCCCGGTCCCGCCTTTACACCCTGCTGAAGAAATACGGGCTCTCGCCCTCCGGCTGAACTGCGGTGACCGTCTTCGGCAGCTGGACGAGACCTGGGCTTTCCGGCCGTCCTGTCCTGCCGGGCAGAACGGGACCTCCACCCGACGTTATCTTTCCCGCCGCCACGAGGGCCTTTCGGGCCCGATACCGAGGAGAAAAGGCCGGCTTCAGGCCTGGGAAACTTGGCATGTTTCTTGGATGATAAGATCCTGTGAGAAGTTGGGGAGGGCCGCGGACGAGGGCCATAAGCCTGCTTGTTGACGTGCCGGCGCCCCGCGAAACGGCATCAGAACCACGTGGGTCGCACCCTTGACCGGGGAGGCACCGCCATGCACAACGCTATGAGGGAGTCGGGGATCCGGGCCGTCGGGCCGGTCACCTGGGGAACCCATCTGTGCCAATTTTACCAGACCCGCGAGGACCTCCTGGACGTCCTCGTGCCCTATTTCAAAGCGGGCCTGAGGAACAACGAATTTTGCCTGTGGGTCTGCTCGGAGCCCCTCGGCGTGCCCGAAGCCAGAAAAGCTCTCCGGAAGGCCGTGCCCGACCTCAGCCGGTTCATCCGGAGGGGTCAGATCGAGATCCTGCCTTACTCGGAGTGGTATCTCAGGAGCGGCAAATTCAGGCCCCGTCGCGTTTTGCTGAGCTTGCTCGTCAAGATGAACGGGGCCCTGGCCCGGGGGTTCGACGGTCTTCGCCTCTCCGGCAACACGTTCTGGCTGGAGAAAAAGGATTGGCAGGCATTCACGGATTATGAGCAAGAAATCGACGATGTGATCTCCCGATATCCGATGATGGCCCTCTACAGCTATTCCCTGGACCAATGCGGCGTCCAGGAAGTCATCGATGTCCTCAACAATCACCAGCGGACGCTCGTCCGGAGGGCCGGAAAATGGACGCTGGTCGAGAGCTCGGCGAGAAAAAAGGCCACCGAGAGAAGCCGGGAACTCACCCGGGTGGTCGAGAAGCTTCAGCTGAACGAATCCCTTCTGCGCAAAGTCCTCGACACCCTGCCGATCGGCGTCTGGCTCACGGACCGCGAAGGCCACGTCATCCTCGGCAATCCGGCCGGCCGGAATATCTGGTCCCGCGCCCGCCACGCGGGGGGCGGTCGATATGGGGATTACAGAGGCTGGTGGGCGGATTCCGGAAAGCGGATCCGGCCGGAAGAATGGGCCGCCGCCCGGGCTTTGAATAAGGGGGAGACGTCCCTCAACGAGGAGGTCGAGATCGAATGCTCCGACGGGACGCACAAGTTCATCCTCAACTCGGCGATCCCTATCCGCGATGAGGGGAACAACATCAGCGGGGCGATCCTCATCAATCAGGACATCACGCGACGGCGGGAAGGGGAGAAGAAAAGAGAGGAGCAAGCCGCCCTCCTGGACCTGGCCCACGAGGCGATCCTCGTCTGTGATACCAAGGACCGGGTCGTCTTCTGGAACAACGGGGCCAGGGACATGTATGGCTGGACACGCGAAGAGGCGTCGGGCCAACCGATCAACACCCTCTTGCACACCCGGTTCCCGGAGCCCTTGAAGCTGATCCGGGAGCGCCTCTCGGAAAAGGGGCATTGGGAAGGAGAGCTTGTCCATATCCGGAAGGACATGCGGTCCATCGTCGTCGAAAGCCGGTGGGCACTCATCGTGGGAAAAGGCGGGAAGCCCGCCGCGGTGCTTAAGATCAACCGCGACATCACCGAGCGCAAGAGCGCCGAAGAGGCCCTGAAGCGGGCGTCCTCCCATGCGCGGCGTCTCATCGAGGCCAGCCTGGACCCCCTGGTGACGATCAGCCCCGAAGGGAAGATCAGCGATGTGAACAGGGCCACGGAGCTGGCGACCGGGGTCCGTCGCGAGAAGCTCGTCGGAAGCGATTTCTCAGACTACTTCACGGACCCCTCGAAAGCCAGAGAAGGCTATCAGGAGGTGTTCCTGAAAGGGTCGGTCAGGGATTATCCCCTGGCCATCCGCCACGTCTCCGGCAGGGTGACGGACGTCCTCTACAACGCAACGGTCTACCGGAACGAGGATGGAGAGGTCGAGGGAGTTTTCGCGGCCGCCCGCGACATCACCGATCGGCTGATCGCCGAGCAGGAGCGTCTGAGGCTCGCGACCGCCGTCGAGCAGATCGCCGAGGGGATCTCGATCCTGGACCTGGAGGGCCGGATCCTTTATGCCAACCCCGCCTTCGAGAGGCAGCACGGCCTCCGGCGGCGGGATGTCCGCGGCCGGCCCTTTCTCGAGATCCTTCAAGTCGACCCCAAGAACAGGGAGACCATCATCAGGCTTCGCGAGGCCCTCGAGTCGGGAACGCTGTGGCACTGGCACCTCGCCCGGCGGACGCCGGACGGCCAGATCTGCGAGTTCGAACTGTCGGTCTCACCCATCCGCGACGGAACGGGCCGCCTCATCAATTCGATCGCCGTGGAGCGGGACGTGACGCAGGAAGCCCAGCTCCAGGAGCGGATCCGCCAGTGGCAGAAGATGGAGGCCCTGGGGACGCTGGCCGGGGGGATCGCCCACGATTTCAACAACATCCTCCTCCCCATCCTGATCAATACCGAGTTGACGCTGAACGAGGAGAAGGAGGAGAGCCCCCTGACCCGCCGCTTGAGCCAGGTCTTGGAGGCGGCCCGGCGCGGCAAGGACATGGTCCGGCAGATCATTGCGTTTTCCCAGCAGAGGGAACAGGAACGGAAACCCGTCGAGCTCTCCCCCATCATCGCGGAATCCCTGAATCTCCTCCGGATCTCGCTGCCGAAAAACATCGAGATCGCCGAGAAGATCAAAGCCGCATCGGCCGTGGCCGTCGCCGATCCCACCCAGATCCAGCAGGTCCTGATGAACCTGGGCAGCAACGCCGCCCATGCCATGCGCGACAAGGGTGGCGTCCTCGAGATCGAGCTTTCCGAGATCTCGATCGATGCGAAAGCGGCCGCCCGCTTTATCGACCTCAAACCGGGGCCTTACCTCCGTCTGACGGTGAAGGACACCGGGCACGGGATGCCGCCAGAGGTCATGGGCCGGGTTTTCGAGCCGTTCTTCACGACAAAGAAACAGGGCGAGGGGGCAGGCATGGGTTTGGCCGTCGTCCACGGCATCGTCAAGAGTCACGGCGGGGCCATCAGCGTTTCGAGCGAGCTCGGGAAAGGGGCGGCGTTCACCATCTACCTGCCCCGGGTCACGGGACGCGTAGCGGCCGCCAAGGAAACCCAAGAGCCGTTGCCGAGGGGCTCGGAGAGGATCCTGTTCGTGGACGATGAAGGCATCCAGGTCCGGGCGATGAACAAGCTCCTGGAGCATCTCGGCTACCGCGTGGTCGGCCTGGCCGACGCCGCAGAAGCGCTCGAACTCTTCCGCCGCCAACCCGGAGCGTTCGACCTGGCGATCATGGACCAGACCATGCCGCGCCTGTCCGGCGGCGAGCTGGCCCGGGAGATCCTGCGGATCAGGCCCGACCTCCCCGTGATCCTCTGCACGGGCTTCAGCGAGAGCATCAACGAGGAAGAGGCGCTGGCGATGGGCATCCGGGCCTTCGTGATGAAGCCCTTCTCGGTGAAAGAGATCGCCGAAACGATCCGCCGCCTCCTCCCGTCCCCCTCCTGATCCCCGGCAGAGCGCTTTTTCCTCGCGGACAGGATTCTTTCCTGCCGGGCGGATATCCGCGCGCTCTGCAACGCCCCCCAACGGTCGCGGGCGGCCTGCCGCTCCCCGGATCTGGGCGAACCCTCCCAATCCCGGGTTGGCACGATTTTTGGATGAAGAGGGCAGGGAGAATGAACATGAAACTCAGTCATGATGACCAGAGGAGGCTCCGGAAGGCCCTCCGCCTGACGTATCAGACCAGAGTCAACTCTCTCCGGGAAAACTGGTCCGCCGTGGACATCGAGCCCAAGCGCGGCGGGCACGCCTTCGGAAAAAAGAGGTCATTCCATGAAAGCTAGAGGAGGTCTAACCATGGGTATCAAAGAAAACGTTGCGAAGGCATCGAGGACGGGCAAGCCGGGCGCTTTGAGCTTAGCCTGTCTGCTCCTCGCGGCCTTGGCGGGCCTAGCCGTCGGCCAAGGCGCGGGGGCCGGTAGAGCCCGGCCCTCGCAGGCGGCCGAGATGATCACTCTCGAGGGAGTGAGGGCCGTTCTCGGGACGGCCAACGACTATGCCTCGGGTGTCCGGGATTTGACCAAAGGCGCCGACGAACTCGTCATCAATTACCGGTATTATGACGCGGACCTCGAGAACTATGAAACGGATTTTGCCTCGGAAATCGCTCCCAAGATCCAGGCGCTCTACAAGAAATACCCGTCCTTGGACAATATTCATTTCCGGGTAACGACGAACAGCGCCTCGCCTCCGCCGCTCTGGAAGCCTTTCGTGAATTTCACCGTGGACCGCAAGACCGTGGAAGGGATCCGCTGGACGGGCTTTCTGACGCGCTATCTCCTGGAGTTGATTCTGCGATCCGAAAAATAGCGACCCGGCAAAAGGATGTTTTTCTCTGCAGGGCCGCAGCCAAGCTTGAAAGGCTGCTACGATGAGCCAAGGCGGACGCAGACCCCAATTGAAACGGATTTATGAAAGGCCCGCCCGGGAGGATGGATACAGGATCCTCGTGGACAGGCTCTGGCCCAGGGGGATCAGCATGGCGAACGCCGACGTGGATCTGTGGTTGAAAGACATCTCCCCCAGCGATGCCCTGAGGAGATGGTTCAGTCATGATCCACGGAAGTGGCCCGAGTTCATAAAAAGATATCACCGGGAGCTGGCGGCGAAAAGGGACCTCGTCGCCCTTGTCGAGGACAGGATCCGTGAGGGAGACGTGACATTCCTTTATGGCTCTGCCGACGAGATCCACAATAACGCTACGGCGCTGAAGGCGTATCTTGAGAAAAGGGAGCGCCCGGCCCGGAAAAACCCGGCCACCGGGGGGCGGTGATGGGCGATAAAGGATTTTTCTGTCCCGAGTCCTGCCGGATAGGACTCTTAAGCCTTTTCGGCCCTCGGCGCTTCGATTTCCTAAAAACGACTCCTGCATATGGGGAGGGCCGCTTGCGTCACGGTGCATGGGGGAGAAGAAAATAACTTGGCATGTTTCTTGAATGATTAAATTGAATGGACTAGAATTACCTTTATTCTCCGCCTGTGAGGAGTTTGACGAGGCGGTGGCCGCTGCCCACGGAGCATCGGTGATCAAAGGAGAATGAGATTGCGTACCCGAGTTCAAAGAGCGAGAGCGCGCGTCCGCTGGGGCGCGATTTTCCTTGTACTTTCAGCCCTCACCGCGTCTTATGGCGGGCAGACGGCCGAGGTCATCCAGAAGGGCCAGACGCTCAATCTTGAACAGTGCATCGCTATCACACTCGAGCGCCTGCCGGCCATCCTGGCGGTGCGGGCCACTTCGGAAGCCGACAAAAGCCTGATCCGGCAGGCCGAAGCCAACTATTATCCTCAGATCGACTGGTCTTCTGCCTTCAATCGGACCTCCGTCGGCCCGCGGTCGTCCTACGGCTTCAAGACGAGTTCCGTCACATACAATTATTATTCGACCGGGCTCAACCTCAGCCAGGACATCTTCGATTTCGGCAAGACGCCGACCCAGGTCAGAATACAGAGGCTGACCTATAATTCCTCCGTTTCCGACATCGAGACCGCGATCCAGCAAGCCGTCTTCAATGTCAAACAGGATTATTACGGCGTCCTCCAGGCCAAACGCAACACCGATGTCGTGGAGGACGCGGTCAAGCAGTACCAACTGCACCTCGATCAGGCCAATGGCCAATATGAAGTGGGCCTGGCGCCCAAGTATGACGTGACGAAGGCCCAGGTGGACCTGGGCAACGCCAAAGTGAACCTGATCAAGGCCCGTAACGCCGTGAAGCTGGCCCTGGCCACGTTGAACAACGCCATGGGCGTCACCGGGACGCTCGAATACGACGTCCAGGACAACATGGCCTTCGAGGCCTACGGCGTTTCCTTCGAGGACGCGCTGGCCGAAGCGTATAAGAACAGGCCTGACCTGACATCCCTTGTCGCCAAACGGCAGGCGGCGGAGAGCTCTATCACCCTGGCCAAGAAAGGGTTCTTCCCAGTGCTCAGCGGCTCCGCGTCCTACGACTACGCCGGAAACGCCTTCCCCCTCGGGAGAGGCTGGAGCCTCGGAGTGAGCCTCGACGTTCCCGTCTTTAACGGGTTCCTGACGACGGCCCAGGTGGCCCAGGCGCGGGCGAACCTGAACGTCATCCGGGCCAACGAAGAATCCCTGAGGCAGTCGGTCTACCTCGCCGTGGAGCAGGCCTACATCAACCTCAAGGAAGCGGAAGAACTGGTCCCCGTGGACGAGCTCAACGTGACCGCGGCCCAGGAGAATTTCGATATCGCCAACGGCAGCTACAAGGAAGGCGTCGGCGACCCGATCCAGGTCGCGGACGCCAGCGCCGCCCTGATCACCGCCAAGATCGCCTATATCGACGCACTCTACCAATGCAAGGTTACTCGAGCGACACTCGAGCAGGCCATGGGGTTAAGATGAGAAAAAGAAACACCGTAATCATTCCCGTATCGTTATTGGTCCTCATCGGATTCTTCTCCGCTGCCTGTAAGAGCGGCGCGTCCCAGTACGTGACCGAGAAGATCACTCGCGGCGACATCATCACGGCCGTCACGGCGACCGGCACAGTCAACGCGGTCACGAGCGTCAACGTGGGAACGCAGGCTTCGGGGCGGATCACGAAGCTCTTCGTCGATTTCAACTCCCAGGTCAAGAAAGGCGCCCTCATCGCCCTGATCGATCCTGCCCTTTTCCAGGCTGCGGTTGACCAGGCCAACGCCAACCTGGCCAACGCCAAGGCCAACGTGGCTAAGGCGATCGCCACAGAGGTCGATGCCAAGAGGACGTGGGACCGAAACAAGAACCTCTTCGGACGGGATCTGGTCGCCAAAAGCCAGATGGACGCGGCCGAGACCGCCTACCTGACGGCCGCCGCCTCGACCGTCGCCGCCAAGACCCAGGTCGACCAGACGGCGGGAGCCCTCAGTCTCGCGGAAACGAATCTCTTGTATACGAAGATCATCTCCCCGGTGGACGGCACCGTCATCTCCCGGAACGTCGATGTCGGCCAGACGGTCGCGGCCAGCTTTCAGACACCGACGCTGTTCGTGATCGCCGCGGACCTCACCAAAATGCAGATCGACACCAGCGTCGACGAAGCCGACGTCAGCAACGTGAAGGTCGGGCAGGACGTGGACTTCACGGTCGACGCCTACCCCGATGTGACGTTCAAAGGCAAGGTGTTACAGGTCCGGAAAGCCTCCGCTATCCTCCAGAACGTCGTCACTTACGACGTGGTCGTGCAGGTGGACAACAAGGACCTGAAACTCATGCCGGGCATGACGGCCCAAGTCTCCATCATCACCTCCGTCGTCCGGAACGTCGTGCGGATCCCGAACGGGGCCCTGAGGTTCCGGCCCATGGAAAAAGGAAAACCGGTCGCCGCGGGGCGGGGACCCGCGGTCTGGACCCTCGAAAACAACCAGCCCAAGCGCATCCCCGTCAAGATCGGCTTCAGCGACGGGACCTATACCGAGCTCGTTTCTGGCGATGTCAAGGAAGGCGAGATTATCATCGTCGAGTCCCTGTCCAAGCCGAACAGTCAGGCGGCCGGATTCAGGATGTTCTGAAATGGCTCTTATCGACGTTCACGAGATGGTCAAGATTTACGACGTCGGCGACATCAAGGTGAAGGCGCTCGACGGGGTGTCCGTCTCCATAGAGAAGAACGAGTTCGTCGCCATCATGGGCCCCTCGGGATCGGGGAAATCCACGTTCATGAACCTTCTCGGCTGCCTCGACAAGCCGACAGCCGGCCGCTATGTCCTGGACGGCCAGGATATCGGCGGCCTCGGCCGGGACGCCCTGGCCGAGATCCGGAACCGCAAAATCGGTTTTGTCTTCCAGGGCTTCAATCTGCTGTCCCGGGCCACCGCCCTTGAAAACGTGGAGCTGCCGCTGCTCTATGACGGCGTGCAGCCGAGACAGAGGGCTCCGTTGGCCGCCGCGGCCCTCAAGAATGTCGGGCTCGTGGGCCGTGATTCGCACCATCCCAACCAGCTCTCCGGCGGCGAGCAGCAGCGCGTCGCCATCGCCCGGGCCCTCGTCAAGGGGGCGCCGATCATCCTAGCCGACGAGCCCACCGGCAATCTTGACACCAAGACGAGCGTCGAGATCATGGATCTCTTCGTCAAGCTCAACGAGGAATCGCATATTACCATCATCCTCGTCACTCACGAGCTGGACATCGCGGCCTTCGCCGGCCGGGTCATCAGGTTCCGCGACGGCCGGATGGTCAGCGATGAGAAGGCGGCCGGGACGAGAACCGAGCGGACCACGGCAGCCTGGGCGAAAGAGGTCTCCCGATGATTAACGTGCTCTGGACGCTGAAGATCGCCGTCAAGGCCCTCCAGTCGAATAAGATGCGCTCGGCCCTGACCATGCTCGGCATCATCATCGGTGTCGGCTCCGTGATCGCCATGCTGGCCGTCGGCACCGGGGCCAGCCAGCGGATCTCCGCGCAGATCGCAAGCATCGGCAGCAACTTGTTGATCGTCATGCCCGGCTCGACGACATCGGGCGGCGTCCGGATGGGAGCCGGCACTCAGCCCACGCTGACTCTGGGCGACGCGGACGCCATCAAAAAGGAATGCTCCACCGTCACCTATGTCGGGCCCGTTCTCTCGGGAGTGGCCCAGGTCATCTACGCCCACACGAACTGGTCGACGAGCGTCCAGGGCACGACAACGGACATGCTGGCGTTGCGGAACTGGCCCATGGCGAGCGGGCGGGCGTTCACGCAACAAGACATCAAGAGCGCGACCAAGGTCTGCCTGCTCGGGCAAACGGTCGTCGACAACCTGTTCGGAAGCGAGGACCCGGTGGGGCAGTCGGTCAGGATCAAGAACATCCCGTTCAAGGTCTTGGGCGTGCTGGCTACAAAAGGGCAGTCGGCTGTCGGCCAGGACCAGGATGATACCGTCTTCATCCCCGTGACGACCGCCCAGAAAAGGCTGTTCGGGACGTTGTTTCCCGGGATGGTCCGGACCATCATGGTCGAGGCCAGGAGCCTTGAGGAGATGGACGCCGCCCAGCGTCAGATCACTTTGCTTCTCAGGCAGAGGCATCACCTCGGCCAGAAGCAGGACTCCGACTTCTCCATCAGGAACCTCACCCAGTTCATGGAAGCCGCCGAGCAGTCCGCCCGGGTCATGACCCTCCTGCTCGGCGCCATCGCCTCCGTATCGCTCCTCGTCGGTGGCATCGGCATCATGAACATCATGCTCGTCTCCGTGACGGAGAGGACGAGGGAGATCGGGATCCGCATGGCCGTGGGCGCCAAAACGAGGGCGATCCGGACGCAGTTCATCGCCGAGGCGCTCACGCTCTCCATGATCGGAGGCATCACGGGGATCATCGCCGGCGTCGCCGTCTCGAAGATCATCCAGGCTCTGGCGGGCTGGTCGACGGTGATCTCTCCTTTCTCGATCATTCTGGCCTTCAGTTTTTCCGCGATCGTGGGGATCTTCTTCGGCTATTATCCGGCCTACAAGGCGTCGCTCCTCGACCCTATCCTGGCCCTGCATTACGAGTGACCGGGGACCGGAACGTTCCGGCCGGGGGCGGGCGTCCAATAACTTCTCCCTTGTGACTCTCTCAGCACCCTTTTTTCAAGGCCTTCCAGATTTTGATATTATTCGGCGGCCGTCATGGAAAGATTCAAACGTCGACACTCCGAGGTTGATTCCGGGCGGGAAATAATTTATAGACCAAGGGCATGATGTTTTTTCCCGGTAAGGCTCAGGATACCCTGGGGGTCCGCTGGCCGCAGAGACATCTCCTCTTCCTCGCGGCGGCGCTCCTCGCCTTCGCCCGCTTCTCCCCCGCGGCAGATATCCCCTGTGTCTGGTCCGGCGTTGAAAGGATCGTGGCCGTGGGCGACCTCCACGGGGATTACGACAATTTCGTCAGCATCCTCAAGAAACCGAAGGTCGGGCTACTCGACGCGAACCTGCACTGGATCGGGGGCAAAACGTACCTCGTCCAGATCGGCGACATGCTGGACCGGGGGGACAAGGCCAAGGACATTTTCGACCTGCTGATGCGCCTCGAAAAAGAGGCCGCGGCCGCGGGAGGGATGGTCCACGTCCTCCTCGGGAACCACGAAGAAGCGACCCTCACCGGGATCGCCCTGAGCTATCCGGAATACGTGTCCGTGGACCAGTTCCTCGCCTTCCTCCCGGAGTCCTTCAAGAAAGCCGGAGAGAAGGAGTACGTTGTGCAGCAATCTCCCGAGGAGCAGGCCCGGATCAAGGCCCAGGGGCTCAACCTCCAAAAGGACGCCGGCTGGCGCAATTTCTGGGAAAAAACCCTGGAAACATCCAAACGATCGAAGGGCCTGGACGAAGCCGGGCGAGCCTATACCGAGAACTTCAACGCGACCTATGGCAAATGGCTGTTGAAGAAGAACGTCGTCATCAAGATCAACGACGTCATTTTTGCCCACGCCGGCATCAACCTCCAATATTCGACCTGGAAGCTCAAGGACCTCAACGACGCGTTCCGGTTCGAGCTGGAGGTCTTTGCCCTGCATCCCTTCAACCCGCAGCCCTTCGGCGGGGCCTTCCAGGCCAAGCTGGTTTATAACTCGGAAAGCCCGCTGAGGCTCCGGGAGGATGAGCAGAACACCAGCCAGGAACAAATGGACAGGATCCTCGCCAATCTCAAGGCCAACCGCATGGTCATCGGGCATAACTTCCTCACGTCCGGGGAGAGCCGAAGCCCCACCGCGCCCGCGGGAGATGTCGTCCCGCGCTTCGGGGGCCGGCTCTGGATGATCGACACGGGCATCGGCTACACGCTCTACGGGGGCCGGCTCTACGCCTTGATCATCAAGGACGGCGAGTTCGATCATTATGCCGAGTCGGGAGAGCCGGAGCCGGCCAAGCCCGAAGGGCCCCCGGACCGGGGAAGGCCCGGGAAATCCCGGCGAGACCGAAAAGTACCTCCGGAAGGTCGACGATCCGAAGGCCTTTGACGAGGCCATGGCAGACTTGATGGTCTTCATCAATCTCGTCCATGACCGCTGCGACGCCGAGCGGGACCGCGACATCCTGATCCAGAGGGGAACCGGAAAGATCTTCGCCGTCGACTTCTCCCAGGCCTTCGATCCGAAGAACGGAACGGTCCCGGGATGCGACATCCTGCGGTGTTCCCGGAGCATTTATCAGAAACTCCTGGACTGGAACCAGGACCAGGTCAACGTTCTCCTGGGTCCGTACCTGAACGGGGAGGAGACGCGGGCCCTTCATGCGCGGGCGGGCTTGATCCTCGGGATGATCAGGAAGCGGGTCGAAATAGCGGGCGAAAACGCCGTCCTGTTCTGAACATCTCCCTTCTCCTCCTGGCTCATACCTTCCTCAAGCCCCCCCCTCTCTTAATCTCGCGCGGCGCATTGTTCAACGTCCTGAGCCTCGGCTGCAGGCCCATGAAACCCAGGGGCCTCGCGTCGTTTTGGAAGGTTTCCCGGCCGTCCGGACTGACAATCCGCCGACTGATGCGCCGGCCCGCTGGATCTTGAGTTCTTGACACCTATCCAGGGGCCGGAATATCCTTATTTTGGGAGGGGAAAGGACGTCCACATGAAAGCGATCGTCTATTCCAACTATGGCTCGCCCGATGTCCTCAAGTGTGAAGAGATTGAAAAGCCGACCGCTGGGGACGATGAAGTTTTGATAAAAGTCCGCGCGGCTTCGGTGAATCCCCTTGACTGGCACTTCATGAGAGGCACGCCGTATATCGTTCGCATCATGGCCGGGCTGCGCAAACCAAAGGTCACACGATTGGGTGTTGATGTGGCCGGCCAGGTTGAAGCGGTTGGCAGGAACGTCACCCAGTTCAAACCAGGCGACGAGGTGTTCGGCGCGTGCCGTGGGGCCTTTGCCGAGTACGTGTGTGCTTCCGAGTCGGCATTGGTCATGAAGCCAGATAACGTAACGTTTGAGCAAGGGGCTTCTGTCCAGGTGGCGGCACTCACCGCATTGCAAGGTCTTCGCGACAAGGGACGGATTCAGCCGGGGCAGAAGGTCTTGATCAACGGTGCGGCGGGAGGAGTGGGTACGTTCGCTGTGCAGATCGCCAAGTCGTTCGGCGCAGAGGTCACCGGCGTATGCAGCACGAGGAATATGGACATGGTCCGATCAATCGGCGCAGATCACGTCATGGATTACACCCAAGAGGATTTCACCAAAACGGGGCAACGTTACGACCTCTTTTTCGACTGCTTTGCGAACCATTCGTTGTCCGCATGCGGGCGCGTCTTGAATTCCAAGGGGATACACATCTCGGTCGGAGGACCGGTCGGGTCGTCGATCGGTATTCTGGCCAGTTGGATCACAGCGCTTGTATTGTCACGGCTCGTGAGACGGAAGTTCGTCACGTTTATGGCGAGATCGAGCAAAGAGGACCTGACCATCATGCAGGAGCTCATGAAGGCCGGAAAGGTCATACCGGTCATCGACAGGTGTTATACGCTGAGCGAGGTCCCAGAGGCTATCCGGTATCTGGAAGAAGGACATGCTCGGGGGAAGGTCATCATAACCTTCTAATCCCCCTTATCCCCCTTACACCATTAAGGGGGACATAAAAGGACCGCGTCTTTGACAGAGGAGTGGTGGGCGATAGAGGATTTGAACCTCTGACTTCTACCGTGTGAAGGTAGCACTCTGCCACTGAGTTAATCGCCCACGCCACCCCATTTTAGCCAATTTCCCGGGGTTGTCAATTTGGCCCCACAGGCCGGGCATTCCCGGGCCCGGCCCTGGTCCGCGGACAGATCGAAAACGGCCAGACGGGGCCCTTGGAATCTCCCGAAACTCCGGTTGACATTGCCGGCTAATCCCCTTATAAATAAGGTAATGGCCATCATCCGGTGTCCTTACTGCCATTCCATCATCGACGAAAACGACAAGTACTGCAACAATTGCGGGACCCAGCTTCTGTTCTCCGAGGACGAATCCGTCGAAGAGGAGATCCCGGGCGAGAAGATCATTGATGCCGAGCCGGATGAGGAAGAAAAAGACTACGAGATCGCGGAACCCGGAAAGGAAACGGCCAAGCTCGTTGATGCGGACGACGAGGCGGACGAGGGGACCGGGGAGCTGGCCGAGGGGCCGAAAGGGGAGACCGAAACAAAGGACATCGGGGAGCTGCTCGAGGAAGAGGAGCCCGGGGGCGTCCGGGACTCAGAGCTCGAGGGCGATGACGACAAGACCCAGGAAGTGATCCTGGTCGGCGAGACCGCGGCGCAGGAAGCCGTCGCGAAAAAAGAAGAAGAAACCAGGGCCTACCCGGCCGAACCCGTCGAAAAGAAAGGCCCCGACGATGAAACCGCCGGGCCGATCGTCCCCCCGGCGCCCGCGGAGAAGGTCCGGGTCATTGAGCCCGGGACGGAAGGGGAGCCGGCGATAAAGGAAAAGCCAGATACGGAAGAAGTCCGCGCGGGGGGGGTCGAGAAGGGCGGAACGGAAGAGCCGGCGCCCGCGACGGCCCCGAAACCCATGACCTTCGACACGCAGGAGCTCGAGGGCATCGGAAAGACCGTCGAGCTCAGCAAGGAGCGGCTCGAGAAGCTCGTGGAAGGCATGGCGGAGAAGCAGAAGGAGGAGGAGCCGCGGGAGGAAGCCCCGAAGCCGGGGCCGGAAAAAAAGACCGGTACCCTCCCCCCGTGGGCGGACAGGATCAGGAGCTCTGCCTCGGTCGTCGAACGGGAGGACACCCGGGACCTCGAACATGGATTCATGAAGGAGGAGGCCGGCCCCGGGGAAAAACCCGGGGAGGCCGCGGAAGAGGAGATCTTCCCCCGGCGCAAGCCCTCGGATTCAGGCATCGGCCTTCCCGAGCGCGTGACGCAGGTGGCCCTGCCCTTCGAAGCGACGGCCCGCGAGGAAGAGGAAGACGAAGCGGCTGCGGAGGAAGAGGCTTTCCAGCCGGCCCCAGCGCCCGCCGAAGCCGGCTTTCCGGAAAAGGAAGGGCTCCGTCCTTCAGCCCACGAGGAAGCGGGGGCCGAGGCCGATCTCGAAAAAGAAACGGAGGAAGAAGAGCCCCGGCCTCCTTTTCACCTCTCCGTTTTCCTGAAGGCCAAGGCTTTCGACGTCCTGTTCATCGGCATCTTCTGGCTCGTGGCCCTCTGGGTGGCCGCCCGGTCCATGGGCGCGACCCTGTTCGAGCTCCTGTCCGTCACGTCCGGGTCCGTTTTCCTCCTGTACGGTGTCTTCGTCCTGATCTACTTCTTCCTTTTCAAGTTCTTCCTGGGCGAGACGCTGGGCGACAGACTGTTCAAGGAACGGGAATAGCCGGGACCCTTCCGCCGGCCGGGTCAGATGCCCAGGCTGAGCCGTTCGGCCAGGGCAGGGGGGAGTTTTTCGTCGAGGATCCTCTTCTTGGCGCTCTCGATGTCGTAGTCAACACGCGCGAACTTGACGACACGCGTCTCGGAGTCGTAGATCGCGAAGGCCGCGCGCGGGTTCCTGTCCCGGGGTTGTCCCACGGAGCCGGGGTTGATGAGGTAGCGGACGCCCTTTTCGAGCCTGACCTCGTTGGCGTTCCCCTCGAGGAACGTCCCCTCGACGCTCCCGTCCTTTTCGGCGTAAACGAAGGGGAAATGGGTGTGGCCGAAAAAGCAGAGGGGCGTCTGGAGGATGTCGAAGGCGTCGGCGGCATCGCCGTCGCTGAAGATGTAATAGTCCTCGTCGAAGGGCGCGCCATGGCAGATCGTGATGGTGTCATGGATGATTTCCGGGCTTTGCCTGAGCCGGGAGAGGTAGTCCAGGTTTTTCCGGGTGATGGTCTTCTTGGTCCAGAAGATGGCCGCGGCCGCGATCGGGTTGAAGGTCTGGATCGAATCCAGACCCGAGACCGCCTTGTCGTGGTTGCCGCGGATGATGGTCAGGGGCCGGAGGGTCAGGATCCTCTGGATGACCTCGTTGGGGGAGGCGCCGTAGCCGACAAGGTCCCCGAGGAAGATATAGTGGTCGATCCGCTTCTTCTGGATGACCTTGAGCACCGCGTGGAGCGCTTCCAGGTTCCCGTGGATGTCCGTGAAGATCAGGTACCGCATGGCCTCCCTCACCTTTCTTGAACGGTCTCGTACAGGTGTTCGGCCTCGAACGAGCTCCGGACCAGGGGCCCGGCCACGACCTCCCAGAATCCGAGCTCGAGGGCCTTCGTCCGGAGCGCCTCGAATTCGCCCGGAGCGTAATACCTTTCGACCGGAGGGTTGACCGCGGCCGGCTGGAGATACTGGCCCAGGGTCAGCAGGTCGCATCCGGCCCGCCGGAGGTCGGCGAAGGCCCCGAGGATATCCTCCTCGGCTTCTCCCAGTCCGATCATCAGGCCCGATTTCGTCCGGGCGCCTCTCCTCTTCGCCGCCTCCAGGACGCCCAGGGACCGCCGGTAGCCTTCCCGGGGCCGGCGGATCTTCGGGTACAACGATTCCACGGTCTCCAGGTTATGGTTGAGGACGTCCGGCCCGGCCTCGAGCACGGTTTCCAGGGCCTGTTCATCCCCGCCGAAGTCCGGGATGAGGGCCTCGACCTTCGTTCCCGGGCTGGCCTCCCGGACCGCCCGGACCGTCCGGGCAAAGTGGGAGGCCCCCCCGTCCGGAAGATCGTCACGCGTCACCGAAGTGAGGACGACGTAACGGAGGCCCAGGGCGCAGGCCGCCTCGGCCACGCGGCCAGGCTCGTCGGCGTCGGGGGCTGACGGCACGCCCTTGGCGACGGCACAGAAACCGCAGTCCCGCGTGCACGTGTCTCCCAGGATCAGGAACGTCGCCGTCTTCCTCTCCCAGCAGTGCCCGATATTCGGGCAGCGGGCGCTGCGGCAGATCGTGTGGAGGTGCCGCGATTCGAGGAGGTCCGAGACACGGAAGAAATCCCCGTGCGACGGCAGTCGGACTTTCAGCCAATCAGGTTTTCGCGTCGCTGGGGCTCCCTCGTTCGCTGGCTGGACCCTCCTCGTTCCAAACGGTCCTCCCGCTGAACTGCCGAACGAGAGATCAGGTCCGATGAAGAGCGGAACGCTCTCAATACTCGACGTCGCGCTCCCTCTTGATGCGCCGGCGCATCCGTTTCCGAGCTTGGGCTTCTTTCATCCGCCGCCGTTCCCCGGGCTTGAAGTACACGGAGTGCTTCTTGATCTCCTTGATGATCGCTTCCTGCTGGACCCGGCGCTTGAACCGGCGGAGTGCGGATTCTAAATTTTCGCCTTCCTCAAGAATGACAAATGCCAAAAAAACTCACCTCCAATCTCGGAAAAACACTGATTTTTATACAGGAGCGGGCCCCGAAAGTCAAGCCGCCGGCCGAACCCTTCGACCCGCTCCGCCCGGACGTGGCCGCGTCTTCCGGGAGACGCTCCGACGCGCCTCCCCGCCGGCCCGCCGGATGCAGGCCAGGGCGCCGACGCGCATCGGCTCGATGAGCGGCACGGGCAGGTCCTCATCTCCGAGGACGAGCGGGATCTCGGTGCAGCCGGCCACGATGCCACCGGCCCCTCTTCGGACCAGGCCCGCGGCGACATCCAGGATCGCGTTCCGGGGCGTGCCCGCCGTGGCGCCGGCCTTGATCCCCCTCCGGCCGTAGATCGCGCTCATGATCCTCTTCTGGGCGCGGGCGTCGGGGACGAGGACCTCGATGCCGGCCGCCTCGAAGGCGTCATGGAAGACCCGCGACCGGACGGTTCCGGCCGTGGCGATGAGGCCGATCCTTTTGATCCCAGGATGACGCCCCCGGACCTCGCTGACCGTTTCGTCGAGGAGGTTGACGACCGGGAGGGGCGACCGGGCCGCGAGGGCGGGGTAGAAATAATGGGCCGTGATGCAGGGCATAACGGCGAAGTCCGCTCCGGCCCGGCGCAAGGCCTCGACGCCGCGGAGGAGAAAAGGCAGGGGGCTCGGCCCGCCGCGGAGGATGGCCTCGGTCCGGTCCGGGACCTGGGGCAGGCTGCAGACAACGACGGGGATATGGTCCTGGTCCCGGGAGACCCGCGTGTTCCTGGTGACGAGGCCGAAGAAATAGGCCGTCGCTTCCGGGCCCATGCCGCCCAGGACCCCGATGGTCTTGAGCTTCGTCTTCCGGGCGGCTTTCATTCCCATTTTCACCCTATGATATCCCTCCATTCCCTGAAGGGCAAGGGGGACCGGCGGCGGGGACGCTTTTTTTCGGCCGGCTTTTCTGGTAATACATAGGCTCATGGCAGAAGCCGGGAAACCTTACCTCACGGTCCCGCGCTTGGACCGGATCCCCTGGCTCGTCCATGGGTTCGGGACCGGGGCCTGGCGGGAGGAGGATCTCTCCCGGCCCGGGGAGCTCGGGCGTTTCCGGCTCGTCATCATGCGCCAGGTCCACTCCGATATCGTCCACCGGGTGGACGCGGCGCCCCCGTCCCGGCTGAGCGGCGACGCCCTGATCACGGACGCCGCCGGGCTTCTTCTCATCGTCAGGACCGCCGATTGCCTTCCCGTTCTTCTCGCGGATGAAAAAAACCGGGCCGTCGCCTCGGTCCATTGCGGCTGGCGCGGGACCCAGGCCAGGGTCCTCGAGCGAGCCGTCCGGGAGATGGGGCGGGCCTACGGGACCGAACCAGCCCGCCTCGTCGCCGCCCTTGGCCCGTGCATCGGCCCGTCCTGCTACGAGGTCGGCCCGGAAATCAAGGAGAGCTTCGGCGCCGCCGGATTTCCTGCGGACGTGTTCAAGCCCGTCGCGGGCAGGCCCGGAAAGTCCCTCCTGGACCTGCGGAAGGCCAATGCCTGGCTTCTCCACGGCCTCGGCGTGAAAAAGGCGAACATCTGGACCTCCGGGGCCTGCACGCACTGCGATTCCGGCCTTCTTTCCTATCGCCGCGACAAGAGCGAACACCGCCGCATGTACAACTTCATTGGGATCATCGGTTCTGGTAAGGGATAAGGCAAAGGAGGCCCAGATGAATAGAGAGGACGGAGGAGGATGGCCGAAGCAATAGAGGAACAATGCGCAGGGGGTGTTCCCGGAGGAGGGCGTGTGGAGGGCCGAGCGGGCACGAAGGAAAAGAGGGACAATCCCTGGAGCAATGCGTAAAGACCCGTTTCAGATATTTACCAGAAGTGCAGCTCCGAGCCGCTCCGCCACACTTCTGCTAGTCGCTTCTCGGAATCCGCTCCCTGCCGGAGGCCATCCCCGGAGCCCGCCGGGTTGCTTTTTCGGGGTGATTTCGCTATCCTAAGCGGGTCATAGGAGAAATCCATGGAACGCACGATCGGCGATATCGACCTGGCCGGCATTCCTCTTTTCAAGAAGGGGAAGGTCCGCAATGTCTTCGCGATCGACGACAAGCTCCTGATCGTCGCCACGGACCGCATCTCGGCGTTCGACTGGGTCCTCCCGTCGCTCATCCCCTTCAAGGGAAAGGTCCTGACCCAGCTCTCGAAATTCTGGTTCGATTTCGTCGCCCTGGCCTGCCCCAACCACCTGATCTCGACCGAGGCCGGCGATTTCCCGGCCGCCCTTCAGCCGTTCAGGAGCGTCCTCGACAAGCGCTCCATGCTCGTCCGCAAGACCCGCGTCGTCCCGGTCGAGTGCGTCGTCCGGGGATACCTCTCCGGCTCCGGCTGGAAGGAATACCGAACGGCGGGCAAGATCTGCGGGATCAAGATCCCCAAGGGCCTGAAGGAATCCGACAGGCTCGAGAAGCCGATCTTCACGCCCTCCACCAAAGCGGACCAGGGCCACGACGAGAATATCTCTTTCAAAGAGGTCCAGAAGCTCATCGGGGCCGACCTGGCCAAGAAGATCCGGAAGGTCAGCCTCGAGGTCTACCAGAAGGCCGCCCTCTACGCCCTATCCAGGGGGATCATCATCGCCGACACGAAGTTCGAGTTCGGGCTCGTCGGCGACGAGCTCGTCCTCATCGACGAGATCTTCACCCCGGACTCTTCCCGGTTCTGGCCGCTCGCGACCTACGCGCCGGGGATATCCCAGCCCAGCCTGGACAAGCAGTTCGTCCGGGACTATCTGGAGACCACGGGCTGGGACAAGAACTCCCCGCCGCCCGTCCTCCCCGCGGACATCGTCGCCAAGACGTCCGAGAAATACCTGGAGATCTACCGGCTCCTGACAGGCCAAAATGACCTCGGATGAGCGAACTGGTCGATTTCCACGTCCATTCCAACCGGAGCTGTGACGGCGATTTTTCGCCGGCCGAGCTCATCGGCTTCGCCCGGGAGAAGGGTTTCCGGGCCATTTCCATCGCCGACCACGATACCGTGGCCGCCTATCCCGAGGCCGTGGACCTCGGGCGGGAAGCCGCGGTCGAGGTCATCCCCAGCATCGAGGTGACGACGCTCTACGCCGGGCGGGAGTTCCACCTCCTCCTCCCGTTCGTCGACTGGGAGAGCGCGGCGATCGCGGCGATCATCGAGAGCCAGACCCGCTGCCGGACCGAGGAGGCCATCGAACGGGTCGACAAGGTCCGCAAGCTCGGCTTCGCCATCACCTGGGACGAGGTCCGCGAGAAGGTCAACGGGACGCCCCCCCTGGGCGTCAAGATCGCCCAGATCCTCCTCGACAACCCGGAGAACGAAAAGAACCCGGTCCTGGAGTTCTTCTACCGGAAGGAGAACCGGCCCTACGCCCCGTACATGTTCTACAAGGAGTTCTTCGCCGAGGGGAAGCACGCCTGCGTCCCCAAGAGATTCGTCAGCCTTTTTGACGTCCTGGCCGAGACCGCCGCGACGGGAGGAGTCCCGGTCCTGTCCCACCCCGGGGCCTATTTCCAGCAGACGACGCGGGAAGACGCCCGAACTCTCAAGGAGCACGGTCTGGCCGGGCTTGAGGTTTACACCTTCTATCATACGCCCGAGCAGGTCGGGTTCTACCGCGGCCTGGCCGAGGAGCTCGACCTCGTGCCCACGGCCGGGTCGGACTTCCACGGCCGGATCAAGCCCCACGTGGCCTTCGGAGCGCTCCGGGAAGGCCGTTATTGGATGGTCGAGCGGCTGAAAGAACGGAAGGGGAGGGCCGCATGAACTGGCTCGATGTCGTTTTCATCGTCATCCTTCTCGCGACGCTCATCATCGGGATCGTGAAGGGGCTCGTCAGGCAGGTCATCGGCCTCGCGGCCGTCATCCTCGGCCTGGTCCTGGCCGGCCTTTATTACGAGGGGGCAGCCGAGATCATCCAGAAGCTCGTCCACGACCAGCTGATCAGCAATTTTCTGGGCTTCCTGGTCATCTTTTTCTGCGTCCTGGCCATGGGCGCCCTGATCAGCCACCTCGTCTCCAAGGCCATGAAGGGCCCCCTGGCCTTCGTCAACCGCTTTTTCGGCGGGGTCTTCGGGCTCCTCAAGGCCGTCCTTATCTGCGGCATCATCGTGTTCGCCCTGACGGCGTTCGGCATCGCCCGCCCGGCCCTCGAGACATCGCGGCTGGCCCCCATTTGCCTCGGGATCACCCGGGCGGCGGTCAACCTCATCCCCCAGGACCTGCGGGCCAAGTTCAACCAGTCGTACCAGGAGATCCGCAGGAGCGGAGGAAAATATGGAGAAAAAATTTAGCGACCTCAACATCCACCAGAAGCTCGAGCTCGTCATCCGGGAGATGGTCGAGAAGGAGCTCAGCCTCAAGGACGTCCTCCGCGAATTCGAGAAGATCTTCTTCGAGCAGACGGCGAAGAAGTATGAGGGGAACAAGACCAAGATGGCCAAGGCCCTCGGAATCCACAGGAACACCCTCCAAAACCGGGCCAAGGCCCTGAAGATCAAAAAAAGGTATTAGCAGTCTAAGAAGATGACTGCTAATTTCAGGCTCTCCGCCTCTTGACAAATCTCCCAATTCTTGTATACTATTAGCACTCTGTGTTTCTGATTGCTAATTAAATAACAGGAGGTTTAAATGAAGGTTCATCCCTTGCATGACAGAGTGCTCCTCAAGCGGATTGAGGAACAGGAAGTCAAGAGAGGCGGGATCATCATCCCGGACACGGCCAAGGAAAAGCCCCAGGAGGCCGAGGTCATCGAGGTCGGTAAGGGGCGGGTCAACGATGACGGGAAGACGATCCCTCTCGTTGTCAAGAAAGGCGACAGGGTCCTCATCGGCAA
>JBEKBS010000003.1:0-145438 GCA_050015275.1 Candidatus Aminicenantales bacterium
TTGGAAATCATTGGCCCCTCCGGCTCTCAGGGCCGGGACCGCGAGGAACGTCACGGCCACGGCGGCCAGGAGGGCGAGGGCTGTCTTTTTCATGATGGGTTCTCCTTTCTTCCTTGGATTCATTGGGTTGAGTATTTATTCGATCCAGATCTCGATAATCGAGCCGTCCTCGGCTTCGATCCGGAGGATTTTCTCTTTGGACTTGGCCAGCTCGTCCATGATTTTGTTGAGGTCGTACCCCTTTTTGCGGATGGCCGCTTTGTCCTCCTCGTCCATGGCGTTCAGGGCGAGGTCGGCCAGGGCCCAGGGGATGTTGAGCGAAACCACGGGATCTCTCTGGCCTTTCTTCGAGACCCGGATCCTCAGCATCCGGGGAGATCCGGACGAAGGTTTCCTTTCCTCGACGGATTTGAGGCTTTCGGGCGAGACACGGAGGAGGGCGATCCGGGCCCGGTCCGTGAGCTCGGGATCCTTCTCCGTCCTGATGATCTTCTCGAGGACCGGCACCGCCTTGGACGCTATGGCTTTATCCGGGACCAGGCTGAGCTTGTAGGCGGCGTAGTACCGGACCGCCCGGTTCGGATGTTCGAGCCGCCCTTCGATCTCCTTCAGGGCCGATCTCTCTCCTTGGCCATAAAGGGCAAAGGCCAGGTCGATGATCGAGCCCTCGGACTTCTCGACGAGGCTCGGGTTGGCGTCGTGGAGTTGGATATAATCTTCATAGGCCAGGAGCGCGTCTTTCTCCCGGCCCTTGATCGAGCTCAGGCATTCCCCTTTGTAAAAGACGGCCTGGCTGTAATAGGGACTCTTGGCGCCCGAATCCATGATCTCCTGGAGCTTGTCCAGGGCCGCTTCCCACTTCTTGTCGAAAATCAGGACCTTGGCCTCCTGGAAGAGTTTTTCGTCCGGCGAGGCCTGGGGAAAGGCCCGGCCGGGGGCCGCGAACCCCAGGGCCAGGACGAGACAGATTGCGGAAATGATTTTTCTCATGCTAAACCCCATTTTGCAGTTCTTTCTTGACCAGGTTGATCTTGAGGAACAGCTGGCGCTCCTCGACCAGGTCCCGGATTTTGGCCAGCTCGGCCTCCGGCAGGTTGCCGCTGATCTGGGCCAGCTCGAGGAAGAGCATCTCGATCTGGTCACAGACCGCCTTGGCCTTGGCCATCTGGAATTTATCGAGCTCCCTGTTGAGATATTTCTTTTTCGAAAGGAGCTCGCGGGCCTGGGCCATGCTCAAGCCCGGACCGGCCGCGTCCTGGCCCGCGGGGGTCCCGAGGAAATCCAGCAGGACGTACTGGCTTTGTTCGAGGTAGTCCACAGTCTCGCGCCGGGCCATTTCGAGCTCGGCCTTGTCCAGGAATTCCCCGGAGGCGTAGTAGCTCTTCCCCCCGTTCGGGCCCGGGACAGGCCGTCTCAACACGAGATACATGCCGAGGGAGCCGAGCAGGACGCCCAGGGCGACCCCGGCGGCCACGGGCCGCAAGCCGGCCTGGAGGAACCACAGCCGGATGTGTTTGCCGGCAGAGAACTTCTCCGGTTTCTGGGCCTTGGCGAAGACATAATCCGTGATCCGGGCCGGGAGAGCATCCCAGTCCACCGAGCGGAGGGTTTCCCGGATCTCACCCTTGACGGCGTCCGCCTCTTCGAGGACCCTGCGGAATTCCGTCTCTTCCTTTTGACACTCCGGACATTCCTTGAGATGTTCGGCCACGGGCGTTCTCCTTCCTCCCTCCAGGTCTCCCGAGAGGTAGGCCAGCCAATCCGTTTTTTTCATCGGGCAAGCGTTCATTGGTCCAACCCCAAATGCGGCGTCAGCCACTTCTTTAAATTTTGGACGGCCTTGAAATGGAGGGACTTGGCGGTCCCGACGGAGATCCGGAGGGCGTCCGAGATCTCGTTGAACTGGAGCTCGTTGTAGTGCCTCATGACGAAAACCATCTTCTGCTTGGCCGCCAGCTTCTCCACGCAGCGGGAAAACGCGCTCCTCAGGTCGGAGTCGCGGGAATCCGTGGATCTGTCCTCGACCGCCACCGGGATCTCGTCGACCGGCCGGAAGGTTTCCCATTCTTGCCGTTTCTGCCGGTGTTTCCGGTAATAATCGATGCTGATGTTCTTGGCGACCTCGAGGATCCAGCCCTGGAAATTGTGGCCGGGCCGGAACGTATCTGATTTCTGGTAGACCCGGAGGAACGTCTCCTGGACGGCGTCGAGGGCATCCTCCTTGTTCCGGAGGATGGAAAAGGCCATCACGAACACCTTCTGCTGGTAGAGCCTGACCAAGGCCACGAATGCCTCCCGGTCCCCGTTCCGGATGCGTTCGAGGAGGGCCGAGATGTCGGGCCGTTCCATCGCCGGGCTCCCCTCTTGCATCTCGTCCAAGTGTCCCTCGCTCTCGCTACTTCTCCGCCGGCTATCTGAGCCAGACCAGAACCCGGTCGTGTTCCTCGTCCAGGGCCACCAGAAGCCCCTGCCCGAACCGGTCCAGGTCCTTGACGGCCTTCCAGTCGAAATCATAGCGTTTTCGGGCGTCGAAGTCATGCCCGCCCGCGTCGTCCTTCATCGCCAGGTCCATCCCCAGGTTGACGAGCCAGAGCGGAACCGAGATCCGGATGATCTTCCCCTCGTCGGCGTCATGAATAAGGACGCAGAGACGGTGGGGATGATGTTCGCGCCGAGGGTCGTTCTGTTCCAGCCGGGCGATCTCCCGGTGAGCTTTGTCGAAATATGCGTCGGCCCGGCCGCCGTCCCGCTCGACCCGGACCGACACGCAGGCCGTCAAGGCGACGGCGATCGCCCCAAGCAGGGCGAGCTGAGCCTTGTTCCGCGTCGTCAACTGCGTATCTCCTCTCACCGAACCTTCACAAGTTACTACGGAGGGTTTGGGCGAAAGGTTCACCCCCCGCCGGCGGATCTTAAGGGAGAAAACGGGAAGCGTCCGCAGGGGCGTCAAGGCCTGGCCGGCCGGCGCTCCGGGAGTCGCCGTCCCGCTCGAGAGAGGCCTCGCCGGACACGGGAAGTCTCCGTGAGATCCCTGGAGGGGACAGGAAGAGGTTAGAAGGAAAACCGATCTATGGAGTTAGAACCTCGAGAATCCTTTTCTTTCTCCGCCGCCGGGGCGTCTCTCGGTCCCGGGTCTTTCGGCGCGGGGGCGGGCATCGTTGACGATGAGCTTCCGGCCGTCGAAATCGGTGCCATTCAGCTTGCCCTTGGCTTCCTGGGCTGCTTCCGGGGTGGCCATCTCGACGAACCCGAAGCCGCGGCCCTGGAGGATGTTGACCGAGGTAACCTCGCCGAACTGGGCGAACAGGCCTTTCAGCGTCTCGTCCGTGGTCTTGTAGTTGAGGTTACCCACATAAAGCTTTTGAAAAGACATTAAAAATTACCTCCTCTCCTTCTCACCGCTGTCACGCCCGGCGGGCCGGGGTCGGACGTGATGAGAAGAGAGCTCATTTTCCATAATTCGGAAGGACAAATCAAGACCCGCGGCGGAAAATCCGTTCTTCCGCCGCCCCGGGCATTCTGGTATATTGGGGAGGTCCGGAACGGGCCCACGTCCTCTCGTTGGGCCTGGAGGAGCCGACATGAGCATGAAAAAGGGAACCTATGTCCTGATCATCTTCCTTTTCTTCTTCCTCCTCGCCGTGGCCGGCTTCCTGTTCTTTTTTGTGGGCGAGTTCGGCCAGGCTTCGGTGGACGTCCCCGCCCGCGCGTACCTTGAGATCGGCCTGTCCGGGTCCGTGGAAGAGATCGCTCCCCCGGACTTTCTTTCGGCGATCCTCCTCCGGGCGAAACCCCTCACGATCTACGATCTCTGGATGGACCTGCGGAAAGCGGCGGCGGACGGCCGCGTCCAAGCCGTCCTCCTTCGGCTCGACGCCCTCCAATGCGACTGGGCCAAGGCGACCGAGATGAGGGAGGCCGTCCTCCAGTTCCGGCGGTCGGGCAAGAAGGCCTACGCCTACATCGAGGAGGCCCCCGATTTCGACATGGAGTACTACATCGCGACAGCCTGCGACAAGATCGTCCTCCACCCGCTGGGCTGGCTGGGGATCAAGGGGATCGGGGGATACGTGCCCTTCTTCAAGAACGCCCTGGACAAGCTGGGCATCCGGGCCGAATTCGAGCATGTCGAGGAATACAAGACCGCCTACAACACCTTCACCGAAAAGGGCTTCACCCCCGCCCATCGGGAGGAGATGGAGTCCCTGTATGCGGACATCTTCGCCCAATACGTGAAGACCGTGGCCAAGGCCCGGGGAAAAACGGAGGAGGAGGTCCGGGCCCTCATCGACCGGGGATTTTTCCAGGGCGAGCAGGCCCTCAAGGCCGGCCTCGTCGACGCCTGCCTTTTCGAGGACGAGCTCCAGCTCCTCCTCCGGGACCGGGGGCCGGGCCTGGAACGGGTCAGGTTCGATGATTACACGCGGGTGCCCCCGGCCTCCGTCGGCCTTGAGACCGGACGGAAGATGGCTCTCATCTACGCGGTGGGGACGATCATGACGGGAGAAAGCCTCCCCCGGGTCATGGGCGGCTCGACGGTGGCCCGCTGGATCCGGGCCGCCCGCGAGGACGGGTCGATCGCCGCCATCGTCCTGCGGGTCGACAGCCCCGGAGGGTCGTCGGTGGGATCGGACGTCGTCTGGCGCGAGGTCTCCCTGGCGAAGAAGGTGAAGCCCGTCGTCGTCTCCATGTCCGACGTGGCCGGGTCGGGAGGCTACTGGATATCCATGGCCGCGACCAAGATCGTCGCGGAGCCGCAGACTCTCACCGGGTCGATCGGGGTCCTGGCCGGCAAGTTCAGCGTGGCCGGGCTCCTGGACAAGCTGGGCATCACGGCCGAGAAGCTGACCTTCGGTGAAAAGGCGGACGTTTTCTCGCCCTTCCGGCCGTTCACCCCGGAAGAGAGGAAACTCCTCAAGGACCAGATCCTCTGGACCTACGACCAGTTCCTGACCAAGGTCGCGGATGGCCGGAGCATGACAAAGGCAGAGGTCGACAAGGTCGGGCGGGGCCGCGTCTGGACCGGCCGGCAGGCCAAGGACCTGAAGCTCGTGGACGAGCTCGGCGGGCTCTCGACCGCTGTCGGGATGGCCAAGAAGCTGGCTGGGATCGCCACTGAGGAAGAGGTCAAGCTCGTGGTCTGGCCGAAGAAGCTGTCGTTCTGGCAGTCGTTCTTCGGGGTCCCGGACTTCGGGATCGATCTGAAGTCGATGGCCGGCCTGGAGAAGGCCCTCCGGACGGCCCGGCTGATGGAGAAAACGAGGATCTGGGCCGTCATGCCCTTTTGGGTCAAACCGAGTTAATACGCGTAGGACGAGGGGCAGATGGTCTTGAAATCGCAAAAGTTGCAGGAGTGCCAGTCGGGGGTGGCCTCGAAGTTCCCGGCCCGGATGCCGTCGGCGGCCTGGCGGATCTTCTCGGCGGCCCGCCGGAATTCCCTTTCGCCCTTGCGGGCATGCCCGATGAGGCCGGACTCGAGGAAATAGAGCCTCGTTTCCGCGGGCAGCAACCCTTGCGTCTTCAGGAACGAGAGGGCGTAGATATCCATCTGCAGGCTGTCGGCTGTCCGCCGGTCGGCTTCCTTCTGGGACGACGCCTCGCTCGTCTTGAAATCAATGATGACGGGCCCCTCCTCCTCGAAATCCACCCGGTCGAAGCGGCCCGAGAACCGGACGCCCGCCTCCTGCCAGCGGAAGGTCTTCTCGAGGAAGGCCGGCACCCGCCCCGACTCCTCTTCCCGCCGGTAGAAGAGGCGGAGCGCCCGCTCCCCGGCCGTCTTCCGCAGCTCTTCATGCTCCCGGCTGAGGAACCCCTCGTTGACCCAGCCCTTCGCGTACTCCCCTAGGAATTCGTCTTCGCTGACGGCCTTCCCCCTCATCCTGTTCCGGAGGTAGAAGTGGATCGCCGAATGGAGGACGCGGCCGAAGACGAGCGTGTGGTGGGGCATGACCGGGACCCGCATCACGTGGCGAAACCTGTGCTTGAGCGGACAGACCAGATAGTCCTCGACCTGGACGTGGCTCAGCGGGAGGACCGCGGGCGGCCGCGCCCTGGCGGCGGGCCGCGGCCGGTCTTCGGCCAGGGCATAGCGGCGGAGCTCTTCGACGGCCGAGGCCCGGAGGACCTCGTCGGGCATCCCGGGGATGTCGAGGGCCTCGAGGACGAAAGGGCTGACTTTCTTGAGCCGCTTGAGGCCGTAATCCCGGGCCCAGGTCATATAAAAGGATGATTTGGCCCGCGTCATCGCCACGTAGAAGAGCCGCCGCTCCTCCTGCAGGTAATTCTCTTTTCCAGGCAGCGTCTCCTTGAGGATCGCGTCGGGGACGGGGATTTTCTCCCGCTGCTCGCGGCCGGGGAACCGGTCCTCGATGAGGCCGACCAGGAACACGCTCCCGAACTCAAGGCCCTTCGCCTTGTGCACGGTCAGGACATTGACGGCGTCCTCGTCGAGGTCGGCTTCGGAAGTGGCGGGGTTGTCTCCGACCTCGCGGAGGAGGTCGAGATAGCGGGCGAACGCATGGATGGAGTCGTTGTCGGCAAGGTCGGAGAAGCCCTTGATCTTGTCGAAAAAGAGCCGGATATTCTTGATCTTGACCTCGGATTCGACGGACATCTTTTCGACCAGGGACTTGAGAGTGCCGCTTTTTTCGAGGAACGCGTAGACGACGGCCCCGGCGTTCCTGGAGCTCGCGAGCTCGACGAAGAAAAGGAGGTCGGAAAAGATCCTCTTGACGGTTTCCTCGGTCTCCGGGGAGACCTCGACGGGACCGGATCCCTCGGCGATGAGCTTGAACACCCGGTGGAGGGGCAGGTTCGTTTTCTGGGCGTAGCCGGCGATCCGCGTCATGTCATAGGAATTCGCCCGGTAGACGTCGGAGAGGGCCAGATAGAAGAGATCGCGGCTGTTCTCGAAGTCCGTCAGGCACTTGATGAAGGCGGTCAGGACCTTGATCTCCTCCTGCTGATAGAGTCCCCGGCTGCCCGAGAACCGGAACGGGACCTGTTTCATGTTGAAGGCCCGCAGGTAGGGGTCGGCGTCGGCGTTCCGCCGGACGAGGACGGCGATGTCGCTCCACGGACGGCCCTCGCCATGTTTCTCCAGGATCAGGTCGGCGATCCGGTCGGCTTCGTGCGAGAGGCTGTCGAACTGGAGCATGAAGATGCTCTTCCCGGATCCGGACCTGGCGGCTCGCAGGCGTTTGTCCACCTTGTCCTTGGCTTCGAGCCGACCGGGATTGTTGTGCTGGATCAGCTGGTAGGAGGCGTCAAGGATGGCCTGGGTCGACCGGTAGTTCCTGGTCAGCACGACCCTCTTGGCCTCGGGGTAGACCTCCTCGAACCCGAGGATGTTGCTGAGGGACGCCCCCCGGAACCGGAAGATGCTCTGGTCGTCGTCGCCGACGACGGTCAGGTTGCGGTGCCCGGCGGCCAGCATTTTGAGGAGTTCGAACTGGATGTAATTCGTGTCCTGGAACTCGTCGACGAGGATGTATTTGTATTTCTTCCGGAACTCCTCGAGGACGGAGGGCCGGGACCGGAAAAGGTCGACGACGAGCGTCACCTGGTCCTCGAAATCGATCAAGCCTTCCTTCCGGAGGAGAGCCTGGTACTCGCCGAAGACCCGGGCGACCTCCCGGTGCTTCCGGGCCGCTTCCTTCTCCCCTTCCCCGGCCGCGCCCTCCATCAAGTCCCGGGCGTGCCGTTGGTAATCCTCCGGACGGACGTCCTCCTGTTTCAGCCGGCTGATGGCGTCCAGGAGCTCCTGGATGTGCCGGGTCGGATAGCTCAAGGGCCTGTAGTATTCCAGGGAAAAGCGGAACAGGTTCTCCCGGAAAAAAATGGCCTGCTCGACGTCGTCGAGAAGCTTGAAGTCCGGCGGGCAGCCGACGTCGAGGGCGTAGTCCCGGAGGACCCTTTCCCCGAAGGAGTTGAAGGTGCTGATCTCGACGAACGAGTAGGTGTAGGGCACCAGGACGTCCACCCGGGCCTCCATCTCGCTCGCCGCCTTTTCTGTGAACGTGACCGCCAGGATCTCCTCGGGCCGGGCCCGCTTCGAGGCGATGAGGTGCGCGATCCGGTGAGTGATGACCTTGGTCTTGCCCGTCCCCGCGCCGGCGATGATCAGGAGGGGTCCCGTCCCGTGGACCACGGCCCGCCTCTGGGCGGGGTTGAGGGACTTGAGGAGGTCTTTTTCCTCCGGATTTCCTTGGATCGCGCTGGAACGGGGCATGCGATGAGGACGGCGGCCGGACCTATCTTTTCGGGTCCTTGGGGACGACGATGACCTTCTCGCCGGGCTTGATCAGCCATAGCTTGTCGCGGGCCTCCTTTTCGACGGCCTTCGGGTTCCGTTCGAGCTCGCGGATCTCCGCTTCGAGCCTGGACTTCTCCCACGCGAGCCGCCGGACGTCGCGATCGAGATCGGCCAACTTCAGCCGGGCCCGGTGGATGTCCATGACCCCCTTTTTCCCGAAGACCGAGGTCACGACCATGACCAGGAACAGGCAGGCGATCCCGAGGATGAAGACTTTCTTGCGGAAAGCCGGGTTCGCGGGATGCGAGTCCCCGTTCATAGGACCGCCTCCATCCCCTTGCGGAGAAGGCCGTCGACGCCTTTCTTGGTGGCGGCCTCGGCGTAGCAGCGGATCACGGGCTCCGTGCCCGACAACCTCAGGAGGAACCAGTCGCCCCCCTCGAGTTCGATCTTGATGCCGTCGATCGTCTCGACGCGGACCACCTTGCGCCGGCCGACCCGGGCGGGCGGGTTCTGGACAAGGGCCTTCAACCTCTTGGCCCTTTCGGGGGTCAGGGGAGCGGTGCGCTGGCCTCCGGCCGTCGTTCCGTATTCCTCGAACAGGCCGTCCCGCAGGCTCCTCAGGCTCTTCCCCGTGGCCGCGACCATCTCGGCCACGAGAAGGCCGGCAAAGATCCCGTCTTTCTCGGGCAGATGGTCCTTGACGGCAATGCAGGCGCTCTCTTCTCCTCCGAAGATGATGTGTCCCTTGAGGAACAAGTCGGCCATGTACTTGAATCCGACCTTGGTCTGATAAAGGGGCAGGCCGTATTTCGCGGCGATGCGGTCAAGGAGGGTCGTCGTGGTGATGGACCTGGCGACGCCTCCCCTCCAACCCTTGACCTTGACGAGGTAATCCAGGAGCATGGCCAGGATGAAGTTCTGGTGGATGAAGGTCCCTTCTTCGTCGATGATGCCGAACCGGTCGCCATCGGCGTCCGTCGCGATCCCGAGGCGGCACTCCTTTTCGAGGACGAGGGACTTGAGCTCGGCCAGGTTGTCTTCCGTGCAGGACGGGATCACTCCCCCGAAATAGGGGTCGATATATCCGTGGATGCCCTCCACGGAGACTCCATTCTCCTCCAGGACCTCGTCCAGGTATTCGCGGCTCGTGCCGTAGAGGAGGTCAACCCCCACCCGGAGTCCCGCGTCCCGCATGGCCGCGAAGTCGATCTTGTCCTGGATGAACCCCAGGTAATCGGCCTGGAGGTCGATCCGGGTGACGTTCTCCTTGGGGGAATAATACGCGACGCGCGAGAGGCCGGGCATCAGCCTGCGGACTTCCTCCTCTATCCTGTCCGTCACTTCGGGAAGGGCCGGGGCCCCGGTCTCGACGTTGAACTTGAGGCCGTTGTACCACGGTGCGTTGAAGGAGGCCGTGAAGTTGATGGCCCCCTGGCACTGCCGCTTGATGACCTGGAGAGCCAGGGCTTGGGACGGCGCGTCGCGCTCGGCCAGATAGACCGTGATCATATTTTTCGACAGGAGCTTGGCGGCTTCCATGGCGTATCGTTCCGAAAGGAAGCGCGTGTCGTAGCCGACAGCCAGGGAGATCGGCCGTCCGGCATACTTCTCTTTGAGATAGTTGGCCACCGCCTGGACGACGACCCTGACATTGTGGAAGGTGAACTCCGCTCCCATGAGGCCGCGCCACCCGGAGGTGCCGAATCGGATCATCATTTGAGGGAAAATTACCACACGCCGCCCGGAAATGCAACTTTTCCCCCTGGAACTAAGGCTCCGGGGGGAACTTCCGCTCTCAGATGAGGATGAGCTCGGGGATCCCTCGGGAACACCCCTTTCGCTCTTTCTTTCTATCGTTTCAGCCGTCGCCTCTGCACCCACTAAAAGTGACCGCGTGGCCCGATGGATAAAGAGGGGCCGGGCCACCCGTCCGAATAATTTAATGGTCGCGTTCCTTTTCCAGGGCTTCGCCGGTCATGGGGACGAATCGGACGTCGATGATCTCGCGGACGAGGGCTTTCCCGTTCTTTTTCGTGACGAGCGTCAGCCTCTGAAAGAACCGCGAGTCGCCCAGAGGCAGGATCAGCCGGCCGCCTTCCTTGAGCTGTCCCATGAGCCGGGGCGGGACTCGGTCGACCGCGCAGGTGACGATGATCGCGTCGAAGGGGGCCTCCTCAGGCCAGCCGAAAAAGCCGTCGCCTTCCTTGACGTTGACGTTCGTGAATCCCAGGCGCTTGAGCGTCGCGCCGGCCAGGCGGGCAAGCGTTCCGTTGATCTCGATGGAAAAAACCGCGCCCGCGAGGCGGGCCAGGACGGCCGCCTGGTAGCCGGACCCGGTCCCCACTTCGAGGACCTTCTCCCCTTTCCCGAGGCCGAGGCTCTGGGTCATGAGACCGACGATGTACGGCTGGGAGATGGTCTGGCCCCCGCCGATCGGCAGCGGATAGTCGCCGTAGGCTTCGTCCCTGAGCTCCGGCGGGACGAAGAGATGCCGAGGGACCGTCCTCAGGGCCTCCAGGACTGCGGCGTCCCGCACCCCCCGGGCCGCGACCTGCTCTTCGACCATCGCCAGCCGTTTCCGGGAGAACGCCGCGTCGTCCTGGCCCCGGGCTTGGGCAGGGCCGCCCGGGAAGATGAAAGCCGCCGCCAGGACCGCGAACGTGACCCCCGCTCTCCCTGGAAATCGATGCGGCGCTACGACCCGCTGCCCTGGATGAAACCATCGCCTCATACCCTCTCTCCGCCGCGCCGATCGTCATCATTATCACATATAACGGCGCGCGGGCCCAGCCCCCGCCGCTTCGCGAGGCGGACGGCGCTCCCGACCTCCGTCGACGCCGGGCTCTCCAGGGAGGGGTGGATATCATCCAGCCAATCATCTCTAGAGGTGATTGACCCGTGGCGGAGGTGATGAAAAATAGGGAACGGAAGGATAAAGCCGGGACTTGAAAGCGCGCGGATGAGCGACCAAAAGGGATTTCCCAACGGTCCGAAAGGCCGGGTCCCGCCGGCCTGCCAATTTTTGTCAAACAAAGGAGGCCGAATCGGTTCTTTCTCTGTCCGCCATCAAGAATTTTCGTTGACAAGGTGAATAAATTTTGATATTTGGATTATAAGTTCTGATGAGGAATTGACGACGAGCCCAGATGATGGAGAGACGAGCCATATATCCGGGATCGTTCGACCCGGTCACCAACGGGCACGTGGACATCATCGAGCGGGGACTCAGGGTTTTCGACGAGATCGTCGTGGCCGTCCTGGAAAACCCCAAAAAAGCCCCCCTCTTCTCGACTAAAGAGAGGGTCATTATGATCAGGGATCTTTTCGCCGGGCAGGAGAACATCAGCGTCCGGTCGTTCCGCGGCCTGCTGGTGGACTTCGCCCGGAAGCAGAAGGTCCGCGTGGTCATCCGGGGCCTCCGGGCCATCTCGGACTTCGAATACGAGCTCCAGATGGCCCTCATGAACCGGAACCTGGCCCCCGACATCGAGACGTTCTTCATGATGCCGAACGTCAAGTACTCCTTCCTCAGCTCGAACCTGGTCAAGGAGATCGTCACCCTGGGCGGTTCCGTCGATGATTTCGTCCCCGAGCCAGTGGCCCGGAGACTTCGAGATAAGATCACGGGGCCAAGAAAATCTAATTCCAAATAAGGCAGGCAAACATGTTCGGAATCTCTCGGGAAAAAGGTTTGGTCGGGCTGGACATCGGCTCCTACTCCGTCAAGGCCGTCGAGCTCCGGGCGAAAAGGAAAGGAGACCTCACGGCCTATGAGCTCCAGAAGATCGGCTATGAGGCCCTCCCGCACGACGCGATCGTCGAGGGGACCATCATCGACTCGGCCGCCGTCGTTGAGACCATCAAAATGGTGTTCGACGAGAACAAGATCGCCGGCAAGGACGTCGGCATCTCCATCTCGGGCAATTCCGTCATCATCAAGAAGATCTCCCTCCCCGTCATGGAGAAGCAGGAGCTCGCCGAGTCCATCATCTGGGAGGCGAAGCACAACATCCCGTATCCCTACGAGGAGACGAACGTCGACTACGCGATCCTGAAGCCGTCCCGGGGCTCGGAGGACAAGAACCTGGACATCCTCCTCGTGGCCGCGAAAAAGGACAAGATCGCCAACTACAGCAACGTCGTCAACCAGGCCCGGAAGAACCTCCAGAGCATCGAGGTCGACGTCTTCGCCCTCCAGAACGTCCTCGAGATCAACTATCCGGAGACCTTCGGCGAAAAAACGCTGGCCTTGATCAACATCGGCGCCAACATCACCAACGTCGTCATTGTCGAGCGGGGGACGCCGCAGCTGTTCCGCGACCTCGCCCTCGGCGGCTTTTTCTTCACGGAGAACATGCGCAAGGAGCTCAACATCAGCTTCGAGGAGGCTGAGAAGCTCCTCAAGGGGATCCCCGGGAAGGCGGTCACGGCCGATCAGTTCGCGACCGTCCTGTCGATGAACGTCCGGGACCTCCTCGACGAGATCGAGAAGACCTTCTCCTTCTACGAGGCCTCCGAAAAAAGGGAGCGGAAGATCGAGCAGATCTTCCTCAGCGGCGGCCTGGCCAACGTCCCGAACATGGTCGGCGCCTTCGAGCAGAAGTTCCGGATCAAGACCGAGATCCTCAACCCTTTCCGCAACGTCCAAGTGGATGACAACAAATTCGATTCGATGTATTTCAACGAAATGGCACCCATCTTTGGTGTCGCCGTCGGACTGGCGACCCGAAAGGCGGAGAAGTAACCATGATACGGATCAACCTCTTAAAGCCGGAAACAAAGGACATCAAGGAAACGGCCGTCACGCCGGGGGCGCCGGAAGTCACGGTCAAGAAATCGCCGAAGATCGGCAGCCTGATCTTCCTGTTGCTCATCATCGCTCTCGGGGCCTATCTCTACGTCCAGCGCCAGGCCTTCAACCGCGAGGAAGAGCTCCTGGCGACGGCCCGGACGGAGAAGGCCAAGCTCCAGTACGTCACGGCCAAGCTCGAGGAGCAGAAGAAGCTGAAGGAGTCCCTGGAGCGAAAGATCAACCTCATCAACGACCTCCGGTCCCAGCAGGACTCGGCCGTCCGGATCATGGACCAGCTCAGCCGGAGCCTGCCGGATTGGGTCTGGCTGACCGAGGTCAGCTATGACAACAAGGCCCTCCAGATCAAGGGGAAGGCCCTCTCGAACAACCTCATCGCGGACTACATGACCAGCCTCGAGAACAGCCCCGTCTTCGCGAACGTCAGCCTGATCACCTCGACCCAGAAGAATACCCAAAGGAACGAGTACCTGGACTTCTCGCTCAGCGCTGCACTCAAACAGAAGCCGGGACCGGCGCCGGCGGCCGTCAAGCCCGAACCCGCTGAAAAACCCGCCGGCAAGCAAAGGGGAACGACATGAAAAACATGCCCTGGTACGGATCGGCGATCGTTGCGGTCCTCATTTTCGCCCTGGCCCATCTCTTCTATTTCAGCCCCCAGAACACCCAGCTCCAGGCCCTGAGGGCGGACCGGGTCAAGGTCGAGAACGAGGTCAGGGACCTGAAGCAGAAGAAAAAAGAGCTGGACAAGATCGAGGCCGAGCTGCTCGTGATGACGGCCCAGCTCAAGGGGCTCGAAGCGATCATCCCCCGGCGGAAGGAGCAGGCCGACATCCTGCGGCAGATCCAGCAGCTGGCCTACGACGCCCGGCTCGACGTCACGAACTTCACCCAGCAGAAAGAGGTCGACCGGGAGTTCTACGCGGAATGGCCGATCACCGTCCAGATCAACGGGACCTACCACAACCTCGGCACCTATTTCGACCGTCTCAGCCAGTACTCGCGCCTGTTCAGCGTCGACAAGTTCTCGATCAAGGCCCTGACCCGGCAGACGGACCTTTCGACGGTCTCGGCCAACTGGACGGCCAAGACATATATCTTCCTCGAGGAGCCGACGGCTCCCGCGCCCAAACCCAAAGCCAAGAGGCCCGGACGATGAAAAAAGCACTCACCAGCATCCTGATTTTAAGTCTGCTCGGCCTGGTTCCCCTGTTCTCCCAGGAGAACCCGGCGGGCCCCACGCCTCAAGAAAAACCGGAGCTCAAGAGCTCGGGCCCGGTCCTCTACCACCCCGAAGGCCGGAGGGACCCCTTCCGGGACCTCCTCGGAGGGGGCGACGTCCGTGACAAGACGGTCACCGGCGACGTCAAGGGCGCCGTGGAGGACCTGATCCTGATCGGGATCATCAAGGCCAAGAAGGGATACACCGCGATCGTGGGGACAACCCAGGGGTTTCCCCGTTTTCTGGGCGTCGGGGACAAGGTCGCCGACGGCTATATCCTGAGCATCAGCCCGACCCAGGTTGTGTTCCGTAAAACCCATGAGCGGGGGATGCCCCTTATGAGGCCGCGGGATATCATCAAGGAAATCAATCCTGAGGAGCGTTAACATGAAAAAGAAAATCGTGCCAGCCGTTTTCGCCTCTGTGTGTGTCCTCGTGCTCGTCGTTCTGCACGCCGAGAGCCCGGACCTCGCCGTCAACATCAGCAAGATCCAGGTCCAGCCGGGCCCCCTGGCGACCAAGCTCGTCCTCCAGGCCGATGGCCAGCTTTCCGCACCGAAAGCCTATTACCTGCCCGACTCCCCCCAGACGTTCGTCCTGGACCTGAACAAGGCCAAGACGACGGAAGCTCCTCTCGTGCCCGCCTCCGAAACCCAGTTCATCCGTGATATCCAGGTCCAGAAATCAGGCCTTCAGGACCTCCGGTTCCTCGTCCGGCTCAACGAGCGCGTCCCCATCCGGGTCCGGACCGAACAGGGCCGGATGGTCGTCGAACTGGCCAAGATCCAGAGGGGCCAGGGAAGCTACCTCATCGACGCCGAGACCCAGGCCCAACTCGACCGGAGGCCCAAAGGCGAGATCTTCCTGGAGAAGATCGATTATTCCCAGGCCGCCGACCGGGTCTCGTTCCGGGCCCAGTTGACCGACGAGGCCGTCGCCCAGGTCTTCGCCCTGGAAAACCCGTCGCGCCTGGTCGTCGACCTTTATGACACGGTCCTCACGGCCAAGGCCAACGCCTGGTCGGTCGAGAACGGCCAGACCTCGGTCTCAAGGGTCAGGGTCGGCCAGTTCCAGCAATCCGATCCCCGGCCGATCACCCGCCTCGTATTCGATCTCAAGGAGCCCGGACTGTACTCGCTCGAGTCGGACAAGTCGGGCCTGGTCGTGTCCTTCTTCAAGAACCAGGCCGCGGACGCCGCGAAGGCCGCTCCGGTCCAGACGGCGCCTGTCCAGACGCCCGCCCTCAAGGACGAGGCCCCGAAGGTTGCCCCGGCCCCGGTGTCTTTGGCCAAGCCGGAAACCCAGGTCCCCGCGCCCGTCAAGGTCGACAATCCGGCGGTCGTTGAGGCCAGGGTCGAACAGCGGCCGGCCCTCAGGCCGGTCCTGAAGGAAACTCCTCCCCCGCCGCAACCTTCGGCAGCCGCTGTCCAGGAGAAGAAGGCCGCGGACGCCCAACAGGAAAAATTCAAACCCAAGACCATCGCCGCCGAAGAAGACAAGTATTCCGGCGAGGTCCTCAGCCTGAAGTTCAAGGACGCGGACCTCCGTGACGTCGTCCTCTACCTGGCCGATTTCGCCAGCCTGAACGTCGTCTTCGACTCGGACGTCCGGGGCGTCGTCACCTGCAACCTCCAGGACGTCCCCTGGGACCAGGCCCTCGACATCGTCCTCAAGCAGAACAAGATGGGGAAAACGATCGAGGGCAACGTCCTCCGGATCGCGCCGATCGGCATCCTGACCCGCGAGGAGGAGGACGAGCGGAAAATGAAGGAGAGCAAAGAGCTGGCCGGCCCCGTCCAGATCAAGACGATCACCCTGTCCTACTCCAAGGCCAAGGACGTGGCCGGGCTCCTCAAGTCCAAGCTCTCCAGCCGCGGCGAGATGATCATCGACGAACGGACGAACACGCTCCTCATCACCGACGTCAGGGACAAGATGGAAACCCTTGAGAAGCTCATCACCGTCGTCGACACGCCGACACCCCAGGTCTCGATCGAGGCCCGGGTCGTGGAGGCGTCGACCACCTTCACCCGGAACCTGGGCATCCAATGGGGATTCAAGGTCAACGCCGACTCCTACAACGGGAACACGACCTCTCTCCAGTTCCCGAATTCGGTCAATGTCAACGGCGCCTTGATCCCCACGGGCACGACGACCGAAGGCATCGGGGGCCCCCTCGGCGGCTACGCCATCAACCTCCCGGCCCCGTCGTTCAACTCGGCCCTGGGGCTTTCGTTCGCCAACGTCCTCGACACGTTCCGGCTGGACGTCGCGCTGTCGGCCCTCGAATCAACGGGCGAAGGCAAAGTCATCTCCCACCCGCAAGTCACGACCCAGAATAATATGGAAGCCGATATCATCCAGGGACGCCAGATCCCGGTCCAAACCGTGGCCAACTTCACCGTGACGACCCGGTATGTCAACGCCGCCCTGGAGCTCAAAGCCACGCCGCAGATCACGGCCGAAGGGACGATCATCATGACCGTCGAGATCCAGAACAACGCGGCCGATTTCGCCAACCTCGTTAACGGCATCCCGCCCATCACGACCGAGAGCGCCAAGACGACGGTCATGGTCCCCGACGGAGGGACGACGGTCATCGGCGGCATCTACAGGACAGAGGACTCGGTCACCCGGAATAACGTGCCCTTCCTGAACCAGATCCCGATTCTGGGGGGGCTCTTCAAGAACTTCGCCCGGACCAAGACGAGCCGCGAGCTCCTCATCTTCATCACACCTAGGATCATTAAATAACTCGGATACGAGAGGAGAGAACCATGAAACACACAGCATCGACTCTCAAGATACTGGCCGTCCTCGCGGGATTCCTCGTTATCGCCGCCTGCAACCCCATCGAGAAAGCTGACAAGAGCAGCAGCATGCTCATCGTGGAGAGCATCACGGGGACGCTCTCTGATGGTACCACGACCGCCAGCTACCTCGAATCGGACGTTTCGAAAACGACGTCCGACACGGCCACGGCCACCCTCACGGCCAGCCTGAAGGACCCGAGCGGCGGGGTCTCCGGCCCGTCCCAGTACAACAACGTCACGCTGACGGGCTACACGATCGACTATTTCCTCCCGGACGGCACGGGCGTGGCCGGAGTTACGGTGCCGGCGTCCCTCGACGGCACGTGCTCCACGCTCCTCATCACCATCGGCGCAAGTTCGACCCTCACCTTCGTCGCGGTCCTGAACAGCGCCAAGCTGGTCGCACCCCTGGCCGCCCTGATGGGCACGGCCAACCGGCTCCAGGTCCTCGCCCGCATCACTTTCAAAGGCCAAGACGGGACCAACCACGCCCTCCAGGCCACGGGCCAGCTGTCGATCATTTTCGGCGACTATGCGACCTCGCCGAGTTCCAAGGCGACGATCCGCCGATAGTTCCCCGCTTCAAAAGCATCCGGCGAGAAGCTCCCCTTTCGGGGAGCTTCTTTTTTTTGGGCGGGATCATGGCCCGAAGGGGGAAAAGGAAAAGACGACGGATTTCCTCAGCCGCAGGCGGGGCAGGGCCTCATTGAGGGCCCGGTCGATCGTCTCCCTTTTCCGGGCCTTGAGGATGACCTGGACCCGGGAGACGTCCTTGACGCGCACGACGGCGGCGAAAGCCGGGCCGAGGACTTCGAGCTCCGGCTCGAATTTTCGGAGGAGCGCCCGGAATTCCCTGGACCGGGTCCCGAGAGAGCGGACGTCGCGTCCCTGCAGCGTCACCTCGGCCAGGGAGGTCAGGGGGGGATAATTCATGATCCGCCGAAAATCGATCTCCGGCTCATAAAAGGCCTTGAAGTCCCGCGACGCGGCTGCCCGGATGCAGTAGTGGACGGGCGCCGGGGTCTGGATGACGACCTCGGACCCGGGGCTGGTTTCGCAGAGCTCGGTCATCCGGGCCACGGCCTGGAATGTCTTCTGGCCCGCCCTGTAGTCGGAAAAGCCGAGGAGCGTTTCGGGCGAGAGCACTCCGACGAGCCGGACCCGGGGTACGCCCGGCTGATAGGCCAGGAGCTGGGTCCCGACGAGAAGGGGGATCCGGCCCTGAGCGAACCGACGGATCATCGCTTCTCTCTCTTCCCGGCTCGCGACCGTATCCGAGTCGAAGCGGGCGACGGCGACGCCCGGAAAGAGGCTCCTGAGCTCTTCTTCCAGGGCCTGGGTCCCCGCTCCTCTCCTGAGGACCAGGCGTCCTCCGCAGTCATGGCACCCCGCCACGGCCCGGAGGGAGGCGTTGCAGTAGTGGCAGATGAGCTCCTCCTCCTTTTTGTGATAGACGAGCGGGATGTCGCACCGCCGGCAGCGGGGAACGCGGCCGCACGACTCGCAGGCCAGGGAGGACGCGTAGCCCCGGCGGTTGAGGAAGAGGACGGCCGGTTCCTCCCGTTTCATGCAAGCCCGGATCTTGCGCTCGAGATCTCCGGACACGAGAGGCGTCTCCGCGTGGTGATCGACCCAGGAAACCGGCGTTTTTTCGTCCGGGCCGCCGAGCTCGATGAGAGAGCCGGCCTGCTCGGCCCCGTAAAAAGCCTCGACGGACGGCCGCGGCGAGCCGAAAGCGACAACAGCGTTCTCCGAGCGGGCCCTCAGCCAGGCGCCGCGACGGGCGTCGTAGGATGGACTCTCGGACTGGAAGTAGGACTCCTCGTGTTCGTCGGCGACGACGATCAACTGGAGCGGACCCGGGTCGAGGAAGAGCGCGGAGCGCGTCCCCACGACGAGGGCCGTTCTCCCGCTCCTGAGGCCCCGCCAGGCCGAATCCTTCTGTTTCTGGGTCATCCGGCCGTGGAAAACCGCGGCCTTACGGCCGAAGCCAGCCTCGAAATCGGCGATGAGCTCCCCTGTCAGAGCGACTTCCGGGACGAGGAACAACGCCCTTCCGGCGCCGCCCATGGCCCTTTGGACGAGGCCGCGATAAGCCGCCTCGAGCGTCGGCCTTGGACCGTAGAGATAAAAGGCCCCGGGGAGGCCCTCGTCCAGCGCCTTTTCGACGGGAGAGAGGGCGCCTTCGGGACGCTTGGCCCCGGGGAAATCCAGCCGGAGCTGGGAGGTCCTTTCCTCGGGGCTCTCCTTCCTGACGCGTGGGGGCGGAACCGGCATTTCCAAAACGGCCACGAGGCCCTTCTTGGCCATCCTCGAGATGAGGGCCGAGACGTTCTTGAGGCCGGCCTTTCTTTGCAAAGAAAGCGGGCTGCGGCCCTTCGCAACCTCCAGCAACAGGCCGGCAAGGGTCCGCTCCCTGGGACCGAGGTTTTTCTCTTCCAGGGCCTCCCGGCCGGCATCCGTCAGCCTGACCGACACCTTGGTCTTGAGGGCCAGGGACGGCGGGAGGGAGGCCTGGAGGATCTCCCCCCAGGATGAATGGTATTCCGCGCTGAGGGCCCCGGTGAAGGAGAGGTAGCGCTCGTTCCAAAAGGGTTTGTCGTCGAGGACCTCGGCGATGTCCTTGACCCGCATCTCCGGCGGAGGGGGCTCGAGGCTCGCGGCAACGATGAATCCGCTCTGGATTTTCTTCCCGAGGGGCGCGAAAACCCGGCATCCCGGCCGCGCCCTCTCCCGGAGGCGCTCGGGAACGCCGTAAACGAAGGGCCGGTCGAGCGGCAGGGGAAAGACGACTCGGACGAAGAGGCTCATTTCCTGCCCAGGAGGGCCATCACTTGCTGCATATCCTCCCAGACCATGCGGCGGATCTCCCGGTTGCCCTCGTTCCGGATCAAATATGAAGGGTGGAACGTGGGCATGACAGGAATCCCATGATAATCCCCGAATTTCCCCCGGAGCTCACCCATCGCGGCCCGGCCGGGGACGAAATATTCCGTCGGCGTTCTGCCCAGGGTGACGATGACTTTGGGCTTGATGAGCTCGATCTGGCGGACGAGGTAAGGCCAGCAGGTTTCGACCTCGTCCCGATGAGGGACCCGGTTTTCGGGAGGCCTGCATTTCACCACGTTGGCGATATAGACCTCGTCCTCCCTGAATTTCATGGCCCCGATGATCTTCCGGAGGAGCTGACCTGCGCGGCCGACGAAAGGGCGGCCCTGGAGATCTTCGTCGCGGCCGGGGGCCTCGCCGATGAAGATCAGTTCGGCGGCAGGATTCCCTTCCCCGGGCACGGCCCGCGTCCGGAGCTCGTGGAGAGGACAGAGACGGCAGGCGAGGACCTGGCGCTCGATCTCGCCGAGGTCCCGGGCGTCGGCCGCCGGCGCGGCCGGCCTGGCCGGGGGATCGGGCGGGGGGAGCGAAGCTTTCGGGACAGCCCGGCTCGAGGGCAGAGATAGAGGCTCAAGGGTCTCCGACGCCGTGCGACCTGCGTCCGGCGACCGTTTCCGCCTCGGCCCTACCAGGCAGAATCCGGCCCCCGCCTCGTCCAGAAAATCAACGTGGTCCCGGAGGCAGGCCAGGATCTCAGCGGCGTTTTTTTTCAAGAACCCCCTCGATCTCGTCGAAGATCGCCCGGCTGATCTCCCGCTTGCCCAGGCGGGGCATCGAGCGGACCTTGCCGGACGGATGGAGGATGTGGATTTCGTTGTCGTCCGTCCCGAATCCCCTCCCCTCTCCGACCGGGTTGGCGACCATGAGGTCCGCTCGCTTCCCGGCCATCTTCTTGCGGGCGTTGGCGATCATATCCCCGGTTTCCGCGGCAAATCCGACAAGGACCTGGTTTTTCTTTCTCTTCCCCAGGAGGGCGAGGATGTCCTCGGTTTGTTCGATCTCGACGGCCCCGGCAAGGTCCCGCTTTTTCGCCTTCTCCGGGAGGACGTCCTTGAAGCGGAAGTCGGACACGGCGGCGGCCATGACGACGGCGTCCGCCCGCGGGAAGGCCCGGAGGACGGCGGCCTTCATCTCCTCCGCGGTCGTCACGTTTTCGATCTTCGCCCCGGCAGGCGGGAGAAGGGACGTTGGCCCGGACACCAGCGTGACCTCGGCCCCCCGGCGGAGGGCCTCTTTCGCGAGCTCATACCCCATTTTCCCGGACGAGGGGTTGGAGAGGAAGCGGACCGGGTCCATGAATTCCCGGGTCGGCCCCGCCGTGACCAGGACCCTCTTGCCCTTCAGGCTTTCGGCTCCGCCGATGAGGGCCGTCCCCGCCTCAACGATCTCCTCCGGCTCCGCGAGCCGACCCCAGCCCTCGTCCCCGCAGGCCAGGTAGCCCTTGCCGGGCTCCACGAAATCGACGCCGTTGGCCTTGAGGGACGCGATATTGGCCTGCGTCCGGGGGTGGAGATACATGGCCTCGTTCATGGCCGGGGCGACGAGAACGGGACAGCGGACGGCCAGGAACAGGGTGGCCAGGAAATCGTCGGCGACGCCGGCCGCGAGCTTGCCGATGACGTTGGCTGTGGCCGGGGCGATGCAGTAAAGCGAGATCTCCTTGGCCAGGGAAACATGGCCGATCGTCCGGGCCGACGGCTCGTCGAAGAGCCCGACGATCGTTTCGAGGCCCGATAGGCTGCTGAAGAGGAGAGGCGAGATGAGGCGCGTCGCGTTCGCCGTCATGACGACCTGGACCTGGAGGCCGTTCTTCTGGAAGCCGCGGAGGACTTCGCAGGCCTTGTAGACGCCGATCGAGGACGATACTCCCAGGGCGATCTTTTTCATGGATTCCCCTTCATCCGTAGGGACCGGGCCCGGGAGTCGAAGCTCCGCAGGATGGGTCTGAGAGCCCCGGCCCGGACCGCGGTGCGGCAGCGGGCCGCGACGATGATGGACTTGAGGTCCCCCACGGCCCTTTCGAGATCGTCGTTGACAACGACGTAATCGAACTCGGCAAAGGCGCGGACCTCGCCCCCCGCGTCCCGGAGCCGCCGGGCGATGTCCTCAGGGCCGTCCTCTTTCCTCCGCTCCAGCCTGCGGCGGAGCTCCGCCTGGACGGGCGGCATGATGAAAACGAACACGGCCGAAGGGATCTTCTTCCGGACCTGCCTGGCTCCTTGGACGTCGATGTCCAGGATGAGGTCATGGCCCCGGCTCTTCCGCTCGACCTCCGCCTTCGACGTCCCGTAAAGGTGCCCATGGACCCGGGCCCATTCGATGAACCGGCCCGCCCGGGCCATTCGTTCGAACGCTCTCTCGGTGACGAAGTGGTAATCGCGGCCATCCGCCTCGGACGGCCGCGGAACCCGCGTCGTGTGGGAGACCGAGAACGCCACGTCGGCCAGGTCCTGCCGCGCCTTCGCGATGAGGGTCGACTTGCCGCAGCCCGAAGGCCCGCTCACGACGAAAATCATGTTCGTGACAACCTCTTCTTTATCATACTCGGACCGGGGCCCGATGCAAGGTCATTCGATGTTCTGGATGTGCTGCCGGATCGTCTCGAGCTCGTTCTTGATCCCCAGGCTTTCCTTGGTGATCCGGATGTCCTGCGACTTGGAGCTCAAGGTGTTCGCCTCCCGGTAGAGCTCCTGGGCCAGGAAGTCCAGCTTCTTCCCGACCGGCTCCGTCCCGCGGGGCGAAGCCAGTCCCCTCAGGGTATCCAGGTGTGTCTTCAACCGGGCGATCTCCTCGGCCAGGTCGTAGCGCTGGGTGAGGAACGACGCCTCCTCGGCCAGCCGCCCCGCGGAAACGGCGGAATCGTGGTTGAGGTCGCGAAGCCGGTGCTTGAGCTTCGCCTCGAGGCGGGCCGGCTGTCTCCGGAACCGGGCCTCGATCCTGGCGATGGCGCCCCGGATCCTCCGGACGTGACCGCGGATCTCCCGGGCCGTTTCCCGTCCCTCTTTCCGCCTGAGCCGGACGACTTCCTCCACCGTCCGGAGGAAGCTCCGCTCGAGAAACCGGACCTCCTCGACGCTGAGCCCCTTCCGGCTGAGCTCCATGAGCTGGGGGACGCGGAAAATGCTGTCCAGGGAGATCTCCAGGCGCCGCCCGGTTTTCCGGGAGACGCGGTCGAGCGAGATCAGGATCTTTTCGAGGAGCCCCTCGTTGATGGAAAAGTTCCAGCTCGCCGGGCGGAGGGAGACCATCTCCAGGAAGACCTCCACCCGGCCCCGCCGGATCTTTCTCTGGCAGAGGGCCCGGACCCGGTTTTCCGCCTCGCCGATGGGCGCGCCCTTGTAGGACCAATCAAAAAAGCGGTGGTTCAGCGTCTTGATGCTGATCCTCAGCCGGAGCGACCTCGAGGCGAAGCTCTTTTCGGCGAAACCCGTCATGCCATGGATCATCGGATGAGCTCCTCGTCTTCAGGATATTTTGAACAACGACCGGGCGATCTCGTAAGCGTTGAGGGCTGAACCCAGGGTCAGGTTGTCGGCCACGGCCCAGATCCAAAAGCCCCCGGGGATCGCCTCCGCCTTCTTGATCTGCCCGACGAAGACCTTGTCCTTCCCGGCCACGTTCACGGAGGAAATGAGGCCCGTCCCTTCGGCGGGAGCGAGCCGGATCGCGTCCGACCGGCGGAACGTGGAGTCGAGGTCGGCGATCCCGGCCTCCTTCCGCAGCTCGATGTAGGTCATGATCGAATAGGTGTGGAAGACCGGGGCCAGGACCATGGAGAGGGACAGGGGGAAGTCCGCCGGGGCCAGGACCCGCCGGATCTCGGCCAGGACGCGCGCTTCCCGCTTGGAGAAACCGCTGCGGTCCGGCTTTTCCGTCCGTGAGAGAAGGTTGAAAGCGACCTGGTCGTGGAAGACCTTCTTGGGCATGGGCGAGCTGTTGAGGAGGGCGAAACTTTGGTCAGCGAGCTCCTGGATGCCTTGCTCCTCGAAGGCCGAAGCGGGCTCGAGGACGAAGGCCAGGGCTTTGGCGATCCCGAACGTCGGGTCGAGAACGTGGAAGAGGTGAGAGAGGATGATCGTGACCGGGTTGGGATTGGCGATCAGAGGGATCTTCTTGCCTCGGATGGAAGCGTCGTTGACGCCGGCCACGACGAGGGGGACGTCGTCCCGGGCGTTGAACGTCTCGGTGAGGTCGATGGCGCGGTAATGCAGGTCGGCCGCGCATTCGCCGTATGCGGCGTTCGTCCGGGCATCCGCCGCCAGCAGGACGAGGTCCAACCCCTCGAGGGCTGCACGGTCCAGGTGGTGGATGACCTTGGGCTCGTCCCTGAACTGGGTCAGCTTGCTGTATTCCTCACCGACGTCGGGGTCGTAGAACTCGAGGGATTGGAGGGGGAACTTCTTCACGCTCAGGACGCTCTTGATCTCCCGTCCCCTCAGGGTCTCGGAGCCGACGATGGCGCAGCGGAATTTTGTCTTTCGGGGAGCGGCCACGGTGATCCCTTACCGGCTTTTCTCGCACTCCAGCATGATCTGGTACATCCGGTCCTTGAGGGCCAGCTTCCTTTTCTTGAGGTCGCGCTCGAGGAGGGCGTCGGCCTCTGTGACGTGCGTCTTCAGCCGGATCTTATCAAGTTCGGTCTCGCAGGTCCGGTGATCTTCGAGGGCCTTCCGGAATTCGCCATTCTCCCTGATGAGGATCTCTTTCAGTTCCTGTTCGTTCATCCGCTTTGTTCTCCACGGCCCAGAATAACACATCGACCGGGCCATTTCAATTTGGGGGGAGCGGCCCGGGGAATCATTGACTTCTCGGGGGCGGATTTATATACTAGTTTGGCCGTCCGGCGAACACCGGACGTCATGGCTAGGTAGCTCAGTCGGTAGAGCGAAGGACTGAAAATCCTTGCGTCGGCGGTTCGATTCCGTCCCTAGCCATTTCTTGCTTTTTCGCCGTCTTTCTTCTCCCCGCCGGGCTTCTTCCGGAAAACGAGATCGCCTTTCTTGCCGGTCCCGAGGGCCACGGCATCCCCTTCCCCGAACTCCCCGGCAAGGATCTTCATCGCCAGAGGGTTCTGAACGTCGCGCTGGATGACGCGTTTGAGGGGCCGGGCGCCGTAGACCGGGTCGTAGCCGCGCTCGGCCAGGAGCGCCTCGGCCTCGGGCGACGCGGTGAGCCCGATCTTCTTCTCTTCGAGCCGCTTTCGGAGGAGTTCCAGCTGGAGGTCGACGATGCGCAGGATGTCGGCCTTGGAGAGGGACTTGAAGATGATGACCTCGTCGACGCGGTTGAGGAATTCCGGCTTGAAATGGCCTTCAAGGATCCCCCGGACCGCCTGTTCCATCTTTCCGTAGTCGCCGCTGAGCTCCTTGATGACCTGGCTGCCGAGGTTCGAGGTCATGATGATGACGGTATTCTTGAAATCCACGGTGCGGCCCTGGCCGTCCGTCAGGCGGCCGTCGTCGAGGATCTGGAGGAGGACGTTGAAGACGTCGGCGTGAGCCTTCTCGATCTCGTCGAGGAGGACGAGCGAATAGGGGCGCCGCTTGACGGCTTCCGTGAGCTGGCCGCCCTCCTCGTAGCCGACGTAGCCCGGCGGGGCGCCGATCAGCCGCGATACGGTATGTTTCTCCATGTACTCGGACATGTCGAGCCGGACCAGGGCCTTTTCGTCGCTGAACAGGAATCCGGCCAGGGCCCGGGCCAACTCGGTCTTCCCGACGCCGGTCGGCCCAAGGAAGATGAATGACCCGATCGGCCGGGCCGCGTCCTGGATCCCGGCCCGGGAGCGGCGGATGGTCGCCGCCACGGCCTGGATCGCCGGCTCCTGGCCGACGACGCGTCGGCCCAAGATCTCCTCCATCCGGATCAGGCGGTCGACGTCGCCCTCGAGCATCTTGGCGACCGGGATCCCTGTCCATTTGGAAACGACCTGGGCCACATCCTCCTCGTCCACCTCCTCCTTGAGCATCTTGCCCTTGGCTTGAAGCTGCGCGAGCTCCGCGGCCAGGCGGTCCATCTCCTTTTGGGCCTCGGGGAGCTTGCCGTAGCGGATCTCGGCCGCCCGCTCGAGGTCGCCCCGTCTCTCGGCGCTCTGCCCTTCGACCTTGAGGGTATCGCTCTGCTCCTTGAGCCGGCTCATCCCCTCGATGACCTTCTTTTCGTTCTGCCACCGGGCCCGCAGGGCGTTGGCCCGCTCCTTGATGCCGGCCAGCTCGGCCTCGATCTTCTCCAGCCGCTCCGCCGAGGCGGGGTCCTTCTCCTTGCGGAGGGCCTGGCGCTCGATCTCGAGCTGGAGTTTCCGGCGGTCGAACTCGTCGATCTCCTCTGGCATGCTGTCGATCTGGATCCGGATCCGCGAGGCCGCCTCATCGATGAGGTCGATGGCCTTATCCGGGAGGTAGCGGCTCGAGATGTAGCGGTTGGAGAGCGTCGCCGCGGCCACCAGGGCCGAGTCCTTGATCTTGACGCCGTGGTGGACCTCGTACTTCTCTTTGAGCCCGCGGAGGATGGAGATCGTCTCCTCGACGGACGGCTCGCCCACGTAGACCTGCTGGAAGCGGCGCTCAAGGGCCGCGTCCTTCTCGATGTGCTTTTTGTACTCGTTGAGGGTCGTCGCCCCGACGCACTTGAGCTCACCTCGAGCCAGGGCCGGCTTGAGCATGTTCGAGGCGTCGACGGCGCCCTCGGCCGCTCCGGCGCCGATGATCGTGTGGAGCTCGTCGATGAAAAGAACGATGTCCCCCCCCGACTCCCGGATCTCCTTCAGGATCGCCTTGAGCCGGTCCTCGAACTCGCCCCGGAACTTGGTCCCCGCGACGAGGGCGCCGATGTCGAGGGCCAGGAGCCGCTTGTTCTTCAGGGACTGGGGGACGTCGCCGTTGGCGATGCGCTGGGCCAGGCCCTCGACGACCGCCGTCTTCCCCACGCCCGCCTCACCGATCAGGACGGGGTTGTTCTTGGTCCTCCGCGACAGGACCTGGATGACGCGCCGGATCTCGTCCTCGCGGCCGATGACCGGGTCGAGCTTTCCTTGGCGGGCCAGGGCCGTGAGGTCGCGGGCGTATTTCTCGAGGACCTGGTACTTCCCCTCCGGCTCCGGGTCGGTGACCCGTTGGGAGCCGCGGACCGAGGCCAGCGCCTTGAGGACTGCGTCTTCCGTAACGCCTGACGCCCGGAGGATCCGCGCGACGCTGGATCCCTCGTTCTTGAGCATCGCCAGGAAGATGTGCTCCGTCGAAACGTACTCATCTTTGAGCGTTTCCGCTTCCTTCTCGGCGAGAGTGAGGACGTCCCGCAACGCCGGAGAAAGGGCAGACTCGCCCCCGCCCTGGACCTTCGGGACCCTGGAGAGCGCGACTTCGACGTCGGCCCTGATCCTCGCCGCCGGGGCCCCGAGCTTGTTCAGCAGGGCGTTGACGATGTTGTCCTCCTGGCCGAGGAAGCTCCAGAGCATGTGTTCGGGCCGGACCTCGGGATTCCCCAGCTCCGCAGCCCTGGACTGGGCCCGCTGGATGGCTTCCTGAGACATCACCGTGAACTTGTCCCATCTCATGATTCGCCTCCCGGCCGATCTTCTTCTTTCTATTTAAGCGTCCCCGCGCGGGGCTGTCAAGACGCCGGGCGGTGTTTCTCTCTTCCTCTTGACAAACGGAGCCAAATCGATATTTATTCTTGTTAGGAGCTGTTCATGGAAGAGATGGAGATCACGAGCTGGCTGACCCTCGACGCCATCAAGAAGTCCAAAGCCGCGGAGGTCGTCGAGTCGGTCGGGAACCTCCAGAGGGACCACAACATGTCCGTCTTCTGTGTCATCGAGGAGGACTTGCTCGAGCTCTGCTACAGTGATTCCGCGGCCAACTGCCTCCGCCGGTACGAGGACCGCAGCGAATTCGAACACGCACTGGAAGAGCGGAAAGAGGATGAGGGCGAAAAGCCTTTCGAGGAAGACGAGGACAGGGACTACGACGAGGACGAAGGCGAGGACGAAGCGGAGGACGAAGATCGAGTGGAATTCGACGCCGAGGACGAATCCGAAGCCTACTGAGGCTTCATCCCCGGCTTGAGGCGGTCCTTGAGGCCGCCGAGGATATTCAGGGCCTCCAGGGGGGTCAGGGACGAGAGGTCGAGCCCTTCGATCTCGCTTCTCAGGTCCTTGAGGAGGGCGAACTCCCGGTCCTCGGCGAAAAGCATGAGCTGGTTCCGGTCGTGGTTCTTCCGCGTCCGGTAGGCGAGACGCGGCAGGCCGGCCTCGTCAAGCTCCTGATTCTCGAGGTTGAACAGGATCTCCCGGGCCCGGTCGATGACGTCCCGGGGGATCCCGGCCAACTTGGCGACGTGGATCCCGTAGCTCTGGTCCGAGGGCCCGGGGATGATCTTCCGCAGGAAAATGACCTCGTCCTTCCATTCCTTGACAGCCACATGGTAGTTCTTGATCCTTTTCATGGTCAGGGCGAGCTCGGTCAGCTCGTGGTAATGCGTGGCAAAGAGAGTCTTGGCCCGGAGGCCCTCCCGCTCGTGCAGGTATTCGGCCACGGCCCAGGCGATGCTCAGCCCGTCGAAGGTGCTGGTCCCCCGTCCGACCTCGTCAAGGAGGATCAGGCTCCGGGACGTCGCGTTGTGGAGGATGCTGGCCGTCTCGAGCATCTCGACCATGAACGTGGACTGGCCGACGCTCAGGAAATCCATGGCCCCGATCCGGGTGAAGATCTTGTCGACGAGGCCGAGCCTCGCCGATTTCGCGGGGACGAACGAGCCCGCCTGGCCGAGGATGGAGATCAGGGCCACCTGCCGGAGGTAGGTCGATTTCCCTCCCATGTTGGGCCCGGTGATGATCAGGATCTGGTTGTCGCCTCCGTCGATATCGGTGTCGTTCGGGATGAAGGGCTCGCCCTGGCTGACCTCGATCACGGGGTGCCGCCCCTCGCGGATGACGATGGCCTCGCCGTCATCGACTTCGGGGCGGGCGTAATTTCTCCGGGCGGCGCACTCGGCCATGGAGAGAAGCACGTCGAGGCAGGCGACGTCGGCCGCGATCCTCTGGAGCCTGTGGGTCTCCCGGGCCACGGCCTCCCGCACCTCCAGGAACAGCCTGTTCTCGAGGACACCGATCCGCTCCTCGGCGTGGAGGACCTTCTCCTCATAGTCCTTGAGCTCGGGGGTCAGGAAGCGCTCGGAGCCGACGAGCGTCTGCTTCCGCATGTAATCGGGGGGGACCTGGGGCAGGTTCGGCTTCGTCACCTCGATGTAATAGCCGAAGACCTTGTTGTAGCGGACCTTCAGGGATCCGATCCCCGTCCGCTCGCGCTCCCGCTTCTCGATCTGGGCGATGAGCGTCTTTCCCGAACGGCTGACGGACCTCAGGTCGTCGAGCTCGGCGTGATATCCGTCCTTGATGATCCCGCCCTCCGTCAGCAGGAAGGCCGGTTCGTCCAGGATCGCCTTCTCGATGAGGTCGACGACGTCGCCCGCGCTGTCCCATCGGCTAAGGATATCCCGGAAGAGCTTCGCCGAGAGCGTCCGGATCCCTTCCTGGATCCCGGGAAGCGGGGCGAGGGACCGCTTGAGGGCTACGAGGTCCCGGGGATGAGCGGCGGCGAGCGAGATCTTTCCCACGAGCCTCTCCAGGTCGTGGACGCCCCCGAGAAGGTCGCGCAACTCGCGGCGGCCGATAGTCAGCCGCAGGGCCTCCTCGACGGCGTCCAGGCGTTCGCGGATCGCCTCGGCGTCAAACAGGGGCTGGAGGAGCCAGGCCCGGAGGAGGCGGCCGCCCGGGGCGGTCACCGTGAAGTCGACGACGTCGAGGAGGGAGTCCTTGACCCGGCCGTCGCGGAGGTTGCGGACGAGCTCGAGGTTCCGGATGGTCGTGGCGTCGAGGTTGAGGCGGTCCCCGGAATGAAGATAGGAGATCCGGTCGATGAGGCCCAGGGAGTCCCGCCGGACCTTCTTCATATAATAAAGGAGTGCGCCCGCGGCCGAAACGGCCCGGTTCCTGTCCGCGAGGCCGAAACCGGCCAGGGACCTGGCCCCGAAATGGTCGAGGAGGACGTGGCTCGCCTGGGGATAGTCGAAGAGCCAGGGCTCGGCCGGGCTCTTGGGCACCGAAAGGAGACCGTTCGCCGCGAGGATGCGTCCCAGGCGCTCCTCGGCCCCTTCAGGGAAGAGGATCTCTTTGGGAGCGGCCCTGAACATCTCGTCGGCCAGCGTCTTCAGGTCCGGCCATTCGCCTTCGACCGTCAGCATCTCCCCGGAAACGAGGTCGGCCAGGGCCAGCCCCCAGCCGTCCTCCTCGAGGTCGACCGAAGCGATGAAGGTCGTTTCCTTGGCGTCGTCCGATTCGATCTCGACCGCCGTGCCGGGCGTCAGGACCTTGATGACCTCCCGCTTGACGACCCCCTTGGCCGACTTGGGGTCCTCGACCTGGTCGCAGATCGCGACCTTGTGCCCGAGGCGGAGGAGTTTCGTCAGGTAGGAATTCACGGCGTGGTAGGGGACGCCGCACATGGGGACCTTTTGCCGCGACGTCAAGGCAAGTCCCAGGAGAGGGGCGGCGATCTTGGCGTCCTCGTAGAACATCTCGTAGAAATCGCCCAGCCGGAAAAAGAGGAAGGCGTCCCGGACCTCGGCCTTGATCCGGAAGTACTGTTCCATCATCGGCGTCAGGGATGTGTCGTTGGCCATGGCTCGCCCCTCAATATACTGAGGCCCCGGACGATTTTCAAGAGAAGGCCGCGATTGACAACTTGCGGAAAGCTATAGTAATCTCCGGGTCGTGAATGCGCCGAACTACCTGACCCTGGCCAGGATCCTCGCCATTCCGGTCCTGGTCGCCGTTCTCCTCACGGACTTCCCTGGTCGCGACCTCATCGGCACGGCAATCTTCGTCTTCGCCACCATCACCGACTGGCTGGACGGCTACCTGGCCCGCAAAAAGGCGCTGGTCACGGTCATGGGCCAGCTGCTCGACCCGACGGCCGACAAGCTCCTCGTCACCTCGGCCGTTATCTGCCTTGTGAAGCTCGGCCGGGTCCCGGCCTGGGCGGCCGTGATCATCATCGGGCGGGAACTCGCCGTTTCGGGGTTCCGCGCGATCGCCTCCTCCAGGGGCCTGAACATCCCCGCGTCAGGGCTCGGGAAAGCCAAAATGGGGATCGAGTCCTGGGCGATCGGCGCACTCATCCTCGGCCCCATTTACTTCGGGAGGTTCTACTTCCTCACCCAGATCGGCCTCTATCTGGTCATCGCCGCAGCCCTTGTTTCAGCGGCCGAGTATTACATCCGCTACGGGCCGCAGGTCCTCTCAAAGCAACCCTGAGAGAGCGGCCCTCGTCTTTTCCAGCCCTTCGAAGTTCTCCACGTTGTGGCAGACCGGCGCCTTGGGCCAACTGCGGCTTGCCCGCTTCAGCAGGCCGGACAGGACCTTGCCCGGCCCTAACTCGACGCAGGCATCGACGTTCATCTCCCTCAGGACATCCATGGACTTTGTCCAGAGGACGGCGCGGCTGACCTGGCGCTTCAGGGCTAGGCGGGCCTCCTCGCCGGTCCGGATGACCCCGGCGTCGACGTTGGTGATGACGGGGAACCTCAAGCCGTTGAACCGGACAGCGTCCAGGTCGCAGGCCAGCTTCTCTTCGGCCGGCTTCATGAGGCGGGAATGAAAAGGGGCGCTGACCGGGAGCATGACCGAGCGCGGCGGCTTGATCAGGGCCAGAGCCTCCTCGACGGCCGCTTTCTCGCCGGAGATGACGGTCTGCTCTTCGCTGTTCCAGTTGGCGATCTCGACGACGCCCGCCCGCACCTGGTCGAGCCACTTCTGGACTACGGCGCCGGGGACGCCGAGGACCGCCGCCATGGCCCCGATCCCCGCCGGAACGGCGTCCTGCATGTACTGTCCTCGCTTCCGGACGAGGCTGACGGCGTCCTCGAAGCCCAGGCTGCCGGCGGCGACGAGGGCGCAATATTCGCCGAGGCTGTGCCCGGCGGCGACGGCGGGCTCACGGTCGAGGAGCCGGTACGCAACGACGCCCGCGACGAGCAGGGCCGGCTGGGTGTTCACGGTGAGCCGGAGCTCCTCTTCCGGCCCCTCGAAGGAGATCCTCGAGATCGGGACGCCGAGGACCTCGTCCGCCCTTCCGTAGAGCTCCCGCGCCAGAGAAGAGCGGTCGAAAAAACCCCGCCCCATGCCGACAGCTTGCGACCCCTGTCCGGGGAATAGATACGCGATCCGGGCCACGGCGTTCGCTCCCTTTCCCTACTTGAGGCAATCCAGGTTGATCCGGACTTCAGCCTGGCTCCGGAGATTCCGGACCCAGTCAGCCACCTTGCGGGCCTTGAGGTTCTCCCGGATCCTCCGTTCGAGGCTGGAGAGGACGCTTTCCAAGGTGTCGGGTTCGAGGCCTTTCGCCTTTTGTTCGGGGATATAAACATCCCGGTAGTATTTTTCGGCATCGCCGCGTGAAACGGGGCTCTTCGGGCCGAACCTGATCGAGACGACTCTGTCGTAGCGGAGCTGTTCTTCGAGATACGGGCGCAGGTCCTCCTCCCGCAATCCGAACTTCCCGAGCTTCGTCCGGAAGATAGCGGGACCCAGTCTTTCCCGGAGGGCCTCGAGGGCCAGAGAGACCTCATCCTTTCCGATCGCCAGGGGCTCCCGGGTCACCCCGAGCACGACTTTTTGGCCGATCAGGGCGTCGAGGACGGCGAGTCTCCGGTCCCCGCTTGTCCCTTCGATGGTCCGGTCGAAAAATCCGAATTCCCGGGCGATCTCAAGGTCCGTGAGAGTCACGGCCTGGCCGCTGACGACGGCGACCAGGCAATCCACGGTTTGGGCGCGGGCGGGGCCCGTGACCAAGAAACAAAACAGGAAGAAACAGGCGGTCTTCTTGCTCATGGCGCTAAAACATATTTCCGATCGTGAAGAAAAAGTATGGCGTCTTCTTCCGCGTCTGCGGCGGGACGAGGTCCACCTGAGGCGTATGGACATTCCATGCGAGCTCGAACCGCACCGGGCCGAGCGGGGTCTTGTAGCGGATCCCCAGCCCGGCAGCCTCCTCCAGGTCTCCGATATGGACGTCCGAAAGATAGCTGAAAACATTGCCGACGTCGAAAAAGACGGCTCCCGATAGATCCTTGAAGCCCGGAATGAGGGGGAAGCGCATTTCGGCGTTCAGCAGGAAAAGCGCCCGGCCTCCATCGGGATACCCGGTCTCCGCATCTTTCGGGCCGAGGTAGTCGAACCATTCTCCCCGGAAGGAATTGCTGCCGCCCGCGAAGAACCTCTCGGGAACCGAGATCTCGCCCTGGGCGAGGCCGACGCGGACGAGCAGGCTGAAGTGGACTTGCGGGATCACGGGCTTGAAATACTGGAGCTTGAAAAAGGTCTTCCAGTAGTCCGATTCCGTCCCGAGGAGCGGCTTGGCGAGTTCGGACTCGACACTCAGGAAATACCCTTTCTCCGGGTTCAACGAGTCATCCCGCTTGTCCAGGGCCACGGTGACCGAGACGAGGCTCGTGGAATAATGCTGGAGCCGGACATCGATTTCGGATTCGGGGATCTGGAGGTCCGAGAGATCCGTGCGGCTCCAGCTGAGGGCCCCGATCAGGATGAAGTGGGGAGCGAGCGGCCGGGACAGGTTGAAGCTGACGCCACGCCGGTCGAAAGTGTAGCTCGTCCGGTCCTCCTTCTCGATCCAGCCGAGGAGGGCCGGGCGGAGGGCCGCGCCGAACAGGTAGGGCTGGTTCCAGGAGAGGATGGCCCGGCGCTCGACATCGCTGTACTGGCCGACGAGACTCAGCGCGGCCGCCATCCCGAAGACGTTGCTCCGGATGTATTCGCCGGTCGCACTGGGCCTGAACTGGACCGGCTCCGATGACGGGATGGCGTTCCTCGATTCAAACCCGAGCCCGGCGCCCGCGTAGTTCGCCTCGCCCTCCTGAACGGTCACGACGAGGTTTTCCTTTCCGGGTTCGGTCAGGATCTCGTCCGTCCTGACCTCCGAAAAAACGCCAAGCCGCTCCAGGCGCCTCTTGCTCTCCTGGATGAGGGACAGATCCGCCGGCCCGCCCTTCCTGACCCGGAGTTCCTTCTCGATGACCGCCAGGCGGGTCAGCCTGTTCCCCGTGATCAGGATGTTCTCGATGGTCACGGGAGTGCCCTCATTGATCTCGAAGGTCAGGGCGAAGAGGTTCGCCCCCGCTGACTCGACCCGAGGGGTGATCTTCGTCCCCCGGATACCATGGTTGAGGTAAAAGCTGTCGATGATCCCGGCATCCCGCTGGACGTTGGGAGGGAAAAAAGGCCCGCCTTTGACGCTGACGAGTTCCTTGAGGATCGTCTGGGGCGGGAAGAGATGCGTCCCCGTCAGGGTGATGGATTGGATCGTCCGGTGCGGTCCCTCCTCGATCTTCAGGATGGCGTTGACGCTCAGGCCGTCCCTGGGCAGTTCCAGCTCGGCCCGGACATCCGGGAAACCGTTCGTCCGGTAGAAATATTCGATCTCCTGCGGCAAGGCGAACAGCCGGTCATAGCTCAGGAGGGAGAAGAACAGGGCCCGTTCGCTGACGAGCAGTTCCTCCCTGAGCTTCTTGGCGCTGAACGACTTCAAGCCTTCGAACGATATCTTCTTGATGCTGTATTTCTTGCCCGGGACAACGTCATACACGACGCGTATCTCGTTCTCCGTCCTCTCGATCCGGCTCTTCAGGGTCGCGTAGACGTAGCCTTTTTTCCTGAGGTAGTTCAAAACCCGGACCTCTCCTTCGGCAAGGCCCCAGTCCTCGAAAATCCTCTCCTCCCAGATCGGGGCCAGGAGGCTCGAGGGGACACGGGCGCCGTTGACGACAATGGCGATCTTTTCGCGCGGCTGAACATCGAGGACAAGGGCGACGGTCCGCCGGCCGTCATCGAAGCGCTCGGCGGCGAGCTGGATCTCGGATCGCATGTATCCCAGCGACGTGTAGTAGGCCTCGAGGACTTGGATGTCTTTGTCGAGGCGGGAAGGGATGTAGAGTTCGCCCTTCCGGCTTTTCATCCGGGTGATGAGGTTCCCGAGAGGGACGACCGTCGGGCCTTGGATTTCGAGCGAGCCGATCCGGTATCTCTTCCACCCGCTGATCCTGAAATACACGTCCGTCCGCGGGGCGTTCTGGTCCTTTCGCGTCGAGGGCACGACGCTGGCGCCGAAATAACCCTCACGCCTCAGCCCTTCCTCGAGTTCCTCGACCGCCCTCGGCAGGCGGTCTTCGACGAAGTCGCTCCCGGCCTGCAGGGATTCCACGGTTTCCCTCAGCTTGGAAGCCCTGACCCCGATGCCCTGAAAATGAAGGCCCCGGATGATGAGGTCCTGGGTGAGGTCGAAGACAAGCTCCACCTTCTCCTCTCCGCTCCGGGTGACGCGAATATCTGAAAAAAGCCCGGTCTTGTAGACCTGCTTGACCACCCGGTCGATCCCCGCGGGGGAATACGTGTCGCCCGGCTTGAAGGGGACGAGGTCGGCGAGGGCTTTCCGCGCGAGCCGGCCGTCCACCCTGACGATGACTTTTGATATGACAGGAAGCGCTGAGTCCTGGGAGAGGCCCCTGGGCGGCGCTGCAAGGAGCGCCAAGGTCCCAAGGACTCCGATGGTCCGGAGGATCGGGCGGGGCGGGCACCGGATCATCTCAGAACCTCTTCCTGAACTTGAGCTCGAAGTTGACCCGGCCCTGCTCGTCGCGGACTCCCACGAGCGAAAAATCGTTGCTGGCTTCCCATTCGGCCTGGTAGATTTCCTCCCGTTGCGTCGCCAGGTTGGTGGAATAAATGAAGATCAGGTTCCGCGAGAGCTTCTTGCCCAGGGTGAGGCGGGCCGTCATGGCGGCCGACGTGCTTGTGACAAAGGGGTCGATCCTGAACCGGTCCAGGCTGAAGAGGCTCTCGGCCCCTTTCTTGGCCTGGTCGGCGAGCTGGAACGACACGAGCGAGGCCGTGCTCAGGGTCGTGCTCCGTTCGGGATCATACGAGTAGCTACCCTGGAAGGCCTCGCCTAGAGCCAGGAGGGACAGGACGTCCTCCGGCGGCATCGGCGGCGAGGAGGTGAACTCCGGCTTGAGACGGCTGGCCGTTCCGCTGATGGCCATCGTCACCCGGTAGTCCTTGACGTACGTTTCGGCGCGGACTTCCACGTAGGGCTCGACGCTGGCCGGGTTGAAAAAGCTCAGACGTCCCTTGATGATCCTGAAGTCCTGGTCCTGGAATTTGACGTTCCCCTTCAGTACCTCGATGTCCCCGAGGAGGACCGGGTCGTCGATGCCGCCGGTGACGGAGAGGTCGAAGCGGCCGCTGACGCGGCCGAGGGAATTGTCCATCAGGGCATTGTCGGTCGCCCGCAGGTGGAGGTTCAGCGAGAGGTTGTCGAAAAAGCCAGGTTCCCGGTTCGGCGAGAAGTAGGACTGGGACGAAAAGCCGAATTTCTCGTAGAGCTCCCGGCGCCAGGTGAGCCGCTTGATCAGGAAATCGCCGTCCAGCACGAACTGGCCGCTGTCCTTGATGAGATGGGCGCTGCCGTCCACGATGGCCCTCGTCCGCTCGAGCGGGGCGACAAGCATGTCCTTGCCATCCATAGCCACGTCGATCGTTTCGACGCCCGACGGGCCGAGGCCGATCTGACCGGACCCCTTGACGTCCCCGCCTCCCAGTTTCCCCTTGACCTCGTTGATAGTGATCCGCCCATCCTCGATCTGGGCCGCTCCCGAGTAATCGGTGACGGCGTGGGCGAAACCGGGGAACGGCATCAGCGGGCCCTGGATATTGACCGTGCTCGAGACGTGAGGCGAAGGCCTGGCGCCGCTGATGTCCGCCGTGAAGTCCAAGCGTCCTTTCGCTCCCGTCCACGGCAGCAGGAGGTCGAGGTTCGTCCAGTGCCCCGTGATGCTCGCGGTCAGGGAATCCTCGCCGACCGGAAGGCTGAGGCGGGCCCGGATCTCGTTATCTCCGGGAAGGAAGTCGCTCTTGAGGTCCAAGGTGATGTGGTCCCGGACATAATCCAAGTTAAAGTCTCCCGCGGCCTCGGTTTTCTGGATGGGCGGAAGGAGAAAGTCCTTGACGGTGAACCGGCCCGTGAGCCTGTCTTTCCCGAAGAACCCCTTGCCGCCGACGTCCAGCGAAAGAAGGCCATTCACTTTCGGGGAGAGGCGCGCGAGGTCGATACCCTGCGCGTGGAGGTCGGCGTCGAAGGCCTGGTTGGCCGTGCCGAAAAGGGCACGGCCCCGGACCCGGCCGCCATAGAAGTCGAACCCGATCTCGGGGAAGGACAGGGTCCCGTCCTTCCACTCGAGCCGGCCCGTGACGTTGCTGAACGTCTGGCCGTAGCCCCGGACTTCGGGGCTCGTGAACGTCCCGCTGACAGTCTGGCTCGTCAGGGTCTGGACGACGTGGAAATCGCCTGCGGCCCGGCCCGCGAGGGAGACGGGAATCTGGAGCGCCGCGAAGATCTTGGTCACCTCACCCTCCGCGCTCCGGATATCGGCTTCGGTCTTGGAGGCATCGACGGAAACCTGGATATCCGCCTTGAGGTCGGAGTCCTCGGCCCGGAACTTGCCCTGGAAGCCCTCGTCGAGGATGACGGCCTCACCCTCGACGTAGGCCGCGTTGAAGAGGTCGAACCCGCCCGGCTCGAAGGACCCCTTGATCGCGACCCTGGGATTGAGCATGCTTCCGGTCAGCCGGACATCGGCAAACCCGGCCCCTCGGATCTCCGGGAAAACGAACGGCTTGCCCAAGGCCAGGGAAACGAACTCCCGGGCCTGCTTGAGGTCCGTCACCGTTCCCCGGATGTCGGTGTCCACGTTGCCGCCGATCCGAAGGGCCGCTCGGGCCTCGAGGCGGGCGAAGTTGGATTGGATGTCCCGCGTCGTGATCTCCAGGTCTTGGGTCTTTAGGTTCACCCGGACCTTCACATTCCCCCGGAAGGAAAACCGGTCTCCCTCTCTGTCGAGCGTCTGGTCGCGGAATTCGGCGTCGGCATCCAGCTTATCGTTCTCCAGGCTGAACGTGCCCCAGGCCGGGGACTTCACCGGCCAGGCGAGGCCGAGATCCTTCATGATCGGGTCGAGGCGGCCGCCGCTGACCCTCCCCTCCACGCGGCCTCCATGGAACGAGACCGAAACCGATTCGGCGGGCAGGCCGGGCTTCTGGATATCGACGTCCACCGTCCCGCCCGTTCCGAAACGGAGGTCGAGACGGCCGCGGAGCCGGCCCATGGGAAGCCCGCTGATGGAGATCCTGTCCCCGCCGACGTCGGAATTGAAGGAAACCCGGCCGGCCTTGCGGACGAGCCTGCCCTGGCCGCCGGCCTTGCCCTTCCATTGGAAAGGGAGGTTGAGGAGGGGGGCGGCGTAGGCCATCTCGACCTCGAAACGCGTGTCGATGTCGAACTCCGGGTCCCGCAGGTTCTTGAGCCGGCCCTCCCCTTTCACGGCGATGTCCGGCCCTTCGATCGTCAGCCTCTGGATCCTGACCTCTTCACCCCGTCCGGTGAGGGCGATGTTGAGGCTGCCGCCGAACTCGAGCTTCTCCGGGATCGACGTGAACGTGCTCTTTTCTGCCGTCGCCCTCAGAATGAACCTGTCGCCCTGCTGGGTGAACAGGGCCTTGATGCCTCCGGCTTCGAAAAACGCCTGTTCGCTTTCAAAGGAGAACGTGCCGTCCTGGATGAGCCCCCGTTCGATGGTAAACGGCAGGGACAGGGGGAGTTTCGGCCTCCGGCCCGGGGCCGGAGGCGTTTCCGGCCGAAGCCTGATCTGGGGCCCATCAAGCAGGATGTTGACCGACTTCTCGTTCCGCAGGAGCGAGAGGAAGGGAAGCTCGATCCTGACCCGCCGCGCCCGAAAGAGCGGCGGGCCCGCGATCGAGCGGACGTCCTCCAGGATTATGGCCGGCGGGAAGTAGGACATCCGGAGCTCGCCGTACCGGAAGGCTTTCTGGACTTCGCTCCGGAGCTGGCCCAAGAAAATGTTCTTTCCGACGACGACGCTCCCAAAAAGGACGGCCAGGACAAAGAAGGTGATCGCGAACCTCCGGATCCTCCGGATGAGGCTCTGGACATGACCGCGGACCCGGAGATGGGGGTGGATTCTCACGTCCGGACTTTCCTCCAGTCGGCGAGGAACCGCTCGATGCCGGCGTCCGTGAGGGGGTGGCGGACGAGCTTCGTCATGACCGAGTACGGGATGGTGGCGATGTCGGCCCCGAGGAGAGCGGCCTCCACCACGTGCCTCGGGTGGCGGACGCTGGCCACGATGACCTCGGTCTCGATCCTGTAGTTCTCGAAGATCGTGACGATCTCCTCGATGAGCGCCATGCCGTCCTCCGAGGCATCGTCGAGACGGCCGATGAACGGGCTGACGAACCTGGCCCCGGCCTTGGCGGCGAGCAGGGCCTGACTGGCCGAGAAGACGAGGGTCATGTTGACCGCGATCCCCTCGGCGGCCAGCGCCTTCGTCGCCTTCAGACCTTCCAGGCCGACCGGGATCTTGATGACGACGTTGGAGGCGATCCCGGCCAGCCGCCTGGCTTCGGGGACGATCTCGTCGGCCTTGGTCGAGACGGCCTCCGCGGAGACGGGGCCGGGGACGATGGCGCAGATCTCCCTGATGAGGTCCTCGAACGTCCCCCTCTCCTTCGATACGAGGGTGGGGTTCGTGGTCACTCCGTCGAGGATGCCCCAGCTCTGGACCTCGCGGATCTCATCCAGGTTGGCCGTATCCAGAAAGAATTTCATGCGTCCTCCTTTTCTTGCTTGGCTCGGACGAGCGTGTTCGACAGGACCCCGATCCCTTCGACCTGGACGTCCACCCGGTCGCCGGGGTTCATGGGGCCGATGCCGGATGGCGTCCCCGTGGCGATGATATCGCCTGGCAGAAGCGTCATGACCCTCGAGATGAAGCGGACAAGGAAAGGCACGGGGAAGATCAGGTTCGCCGTCGTGCCGGACTGGACGAGCTTGCCGTTGAGGAAGGTCTTGAGGTGCAGGGCCCCCGGGTCGATTCCCGTGGCGATGCAGGGCCCCACGGCGGCGAACGTATCGAAGGACTTGGCCCGCGTGAACTGGACGTCTTTGGCCTGCAGGTCGCGGGCCGTGATGTCGTTGAAGCACGTATAGCCCAGGATGTAATCTTCGACGGGGTCCTCTTCCCGGAGATGGCAGGCCTTCTTTTTGATGACCACGGCCAGCTCGCCTTCGTAGTCGACCCGCGAGGACATGGCCGGATAATGGATCTCGTCATTGGGACCGATGACGGCCGTCGACGGCTTCAGGAAGAGGAGCGGCTCCTCGGGGACCGGGTTTCCCAATTCCTTGGCATGGTCCTGGTAGTTGCGGCCGACGGCGACGATCTTGGACGGTTCGACCGGAGGAAGGAGCTTGACCTCTCCCATCGGGATCGGACTGTCGCCGATCTTGAAATCCCGGAAAATGGACCCTTTCAGCGGAAAAAGGAACTCCTCCTTGAGGATCCCGCGGAGGATCCTCTTCCTGTAGCGGAACCGGTAGATCTTCATGTTCAGTTCCCTTTCAGGCTCACGGGCCCGGTCTCCGTTCTGGCGCTTTCCGTCCCGTTCTTGCCCTTCGCGCTCACGGCATAGACATACGTCTTTCCTTTAAGAGCCGACGAGTCCGTGAAGGTGTTCCCGGGGAGTAGCCCCGGCGTCAGGGGATCGAATTCCGCTCCCCCCTCTTCCTTTCTCCAGACCCTGTAGCCGGCGAGGCCCTGGTCCCGCACGGGCTCCCAGCTCAGGGAAATGACGCCAGGCCCGGGGACAGCGACCAACCCGGCGGGCAGGTCTGGGGGGAAGATGTCGCGGGGCACGATGTTGCGGGCCGCGGAATCGTCGCTTTCCAGGCAGGGGTTCGTGACGGTCGCGCAGGCACGGACGGTGTAGGTATAGGACGCCCCGAATTGAAAGCTCCGGTCCTCGAAGCTCAGGCCGGCCGTCGGCGAGGGCGTCAGCTTTTCCGGCTCCGACATTCCGTCGGACCGGTAAACCGTGTAGCCCGCCACGATTGCCGGTTTGGAGCCGTCGATGTTGGCCGCCGGTGGCGTCCAGCTGATCTCGACACGGTCCTTGAGGACCCTGACGTCGCCGATCTCGGGGGGCAGCGGACAAAGCTGGATTTCGACCATGACCGGTAGGCAGAATTTTGAGGGCCGTCTGGCCGCGTCCAGGACCCTGACGGAAAAGGCCAGGTTCCGGTGCCCCGCCTGGTCTCCGGCCAACGAGTAGGCAAACCTGACGCCGCCGGGGCCGGGCCGGAGCTCGTTCGGGGCGATCCGCCTGGCCAGCCGCGCCCGTGTTCCGAAATCCCGGAGAGCCGGAGGTTTGGCCCCCGCCTCCGGCCCGGGCTCGAGGATCCAGAGCTCGGCCGCGCCGGCGGCCTTGAGCGGATGCCCGTCGATGTACTTCCCGGGATCCGTCCATTCCAGGATGATCGAGCGGCCGCGCTGGAAGGCGGTCAGGCGCTCGGCGGGCTTGGGCTCCCGGGCCAAGGGAACCTGGAGAGGGCCTTTCTTCCCGCAAGCGGACCCGAGGAGGACGGCCAGCCCGAGGGCGATAATTCCTGCAGATCGCTTCATCAGAGAATAAACCGTCGCAAATCCTGGTCCTTGAGGATGTCTTTCAGCTGGCCCTCGACATATCCGCGGTCGATCCGGATCGACTTCTTGGCGATGTCCGGGGCCTCGAAGGAGATGTCCTCCATGACCTTTTCCATGACGGTGTGGAGCCGCCGGGCCCCGATGTTCTCCGAATCGGCGTTCACCTTCTCGGCGATCGCGGCGATCTCGTCGACGGCGTCGGCGGTGAACTCGACAGAGACGTCCTCGGTGGCCATGAGGGCCCTGTACTGCTTAATCAGGGCGTTCTCGGGCTCCGTCAGGATCCGGACGAAATCGTCCTTGCCGAGGGACGTGAGCTCCACCCGGATGGGAAAACGCCCCTGGAGCTCGGGGATGAGGTCCGACGGCTTCGAGACATGGAAGGCTCCGGCGCCGATGAACAGGATGTGGTCCGTCCTGACGAGCCCGTAGCGCGTGTTGACGGTCGTGCCTTCGATGATGGGCAGGAGGTCGCGCTGGACCCCCTCGCGGCTGACGTCCGGCCCGTGCCCCGATTCCCGGCCGGCGATCTTGTCGACCTCATCCAGGAAAATGATGCCCGACTGTTCGACCCTCTCGATGGCCAGCCGGGAAACCTGGTCCATGTCCACGAGACGCCTCTCTTCTTCTTCGAGCAGGATCTCGCGGGCCTCCCTGATCTTCACTTTCCTCCGTTTCGACCGGCCGCCCAGGAACCCGGGGATGAGCTCCTGGATCTGGAATCCGATCTCCTCGACCCCGGAGTTGGAGAAGATCTCGAAGGGCGGCGTGCTCTTGTCCTTGACCTCAAGCTCGACTGGCCGTTCCTCAAGGAGGCCGTCCCGGAGTTGTTTCTTCAGCTTATCCCGGGTGTCGTGGGACCTCTGGGCCTCCTCGTCGCCCGTGGCGCCGTCGGGCCCTTTGAGCGGCGGCAGGAGGATGTCCAGGAGCCGTTCCTCGACGCTCCCCAGGGCCTTCTCCTCGATCTCCGCGACTTTCTCCTGCTTGACCATATCCACGGAGATCCGGACGAGGTCCCGGATCATGGATTCCACGTCGCGCCCGACGTAGCCGACCTCCGTGAACTTGCTGGCCTCGATCTTGAGGAAGGGGGAGGAGGTGAGCTTGGCCAGCCGCCGGGAGATCTCGGTCTTGCCCACGCCCGTGGGCCCGATCATCAGGATGTTCTTGGGGGCAATCTCGTCGGCGAGCTCCGCGGGGAGCTTCCGGCGGCGGAAGCGGTTCCGGAGGGCGATGGCCACCGCCTTCTTGGCCGCCTTCTGGCCGATGATGAACTTGTCAAGCTCGGCGACGATCTCCTGGGGAGTGAGCTCGACCTCCGGGAATTCGCCGGCGGCGCCCTCGAAGCTTTCGGGGAGCGGAATGGCCATTCACAGCTCCTCGAGGGTGATCTGCTGGTTGGTGTAGACGCAGATGTCGGCGCTGATCTTCAAGGCCTCGAAGGCGATCTCCCTGGCCGAGAGGTCCGTGTGGGCGAGGAGGGCCCGGGCGGCGGCCAGGGCGAACGGCCCGCCGGAGCCGATGGCGATGATGCCGTCGTCCGGCTCGACCACGTCCCCCGTCCCCGAGATCAGGAAGGTCGTCTCCTTATCGGCGACGACGAGGAGGGCGTCGAGCTGGCGGAGGGACTTTTCCAGCCGCCAGTCCTTGGCCAGCTCGATGGCCGCGCGCGACAGGTTGCCGCGGTACTCCTCGAGCTTGATCTCGAACCGGGCAAAGAGAGCGAAGGCGTCCGACGTCGCCCCGGCGAATCCGGCCAGCACGTCGCCCTTGTGGAGCCGGCGGATCTTCTGGGCCGTCTTCTTGAGCACGGTCTGGCCCAGGGTCACTTGACCGTCGGCGGCCATGGCAACTTTCCCCTTATGGCGGACGCAGATGACGGTCGTGGATCGGATCATCGCTTCACCTCTCCTTGGTCCTTTTCATCATAATGGATAGGAGCCGATAAGTAAAGGTATGGCCCCCCCTCCTCGGCATCGGCCCGATGGGGCAGAGCTGAGGCCGCCCTTATCCCCCGGGCCCCGGGGAACCAGTCCCGTCGGCCCGGAGAAGGGATCGCGGACCTAGAACCTAAGCTCCGTTTCAGATACTTGCCTGAAGTGCGGCTCCGAGCCGCTCCGCCGCACTTCTGCTGGTCGCTCCTCAGGATGCGCTCCCTGCCGGTCCCCCTTCCGCTACGGGGTCTTTCGGACGGCCTCAGCTCTGCCCCATACTGCGGAATACCGGCGTTTGACCTCGTCCCGCACTTCAATTAAGATACCGATAACTTGCGACCGGAATTCGGAAGGAGTGGCCCATGTTTTCCCTGACCCTGGTGGTGATGGCGGCGGGAGTCGGCAGCCGTTACGGCGGGCTGAAACAGATCGATTCTTTCGGCCCCGGAGGCGAAGTCGTGATGGAGTATTCTGTCTATGACGCCTTGAAGGCCGGCTACGACAGGATCGTCTTCATCATCCGGAAGGATTTCGAAGACGTCTTCAGGTCGAGGGTCGGGAAGAAGGTCGAGCGGGTGGCGGAGACGGTCTACGTTTGCCAATCCCTCGACCAGGTTCCGCCGGGCTTCGTCGTTCCGGAGGGCCGGACCAAGCCCTGGGGGACGGGCCAGGCCGTCCTCGCCTGCCGCGAGGCCATCCGGACGCCATTTACGGTCATCAACGCGGACGATTTTTATGGCCGGTCCACCTTCGAGACCATGGCCGACGAGCTCCGCAGGGTCAAAAGCGCGGATGGGGTCGATCATTATGCCATGATCGGATACCGCCTGGCCAACACCCTGTCCGAACACGGCCACGTGGCCCGGGGCATCTGCGAGGGGACGCCGGATGGCTATCTGATCAATATCCGCGAACTCCTCAAGGTCCAGAAGTTCCCGGACGGGATCAAGCATACCGAGGACGGCCTGGACTGGGCTCCCCTGCCTGAAGAGAGCCTCGTCTCCATGAATTTCTGGGGATTCGAGCCGAGCCTCTTCGGAGAGCTCGAGGTCCTGTTCAGGGAGTTCCTCCGGTCGAACAAGGGGTCCCTGACCAAGGCCGAGTTCCTCATCCCGGAGGCCGTCGGCAGCCTCGTCCGGGCGAAGAAGGCGCGGGTGAAGATCCTCCCCACCCGCGAGCGCTGGTTCGGGATAACTTATCCCCAGGACCGGGCCCTGGCCCAGGCGGCGATCCTGGAGCGCGTCCGTCAGGGACTTTACCCGGCCGACCTCTGGCAGGAAACCTGAGATCAAGCCTGGGGAGAAGGCCATAAATCCAGACGAGGCCGGGGCCGGCCCCTCCGATCGCAAAAGAGCGGCCGCAAGCCAGAAGCGCCGGCCCGGGTCCTGAGACCGGCAGCCCCTCGCAGGCCTTTTCCGGAAACCAATGTCCATCCAAAAGCGTATGAATGAATGGGTTTGAAATTTGCCATGCATGTTGCTATTGTTAAGGGAAGAGGTCCTGTCCGGATGAAATGCTCCCGCTGCCAGTTCGACAACCCCGACGGCACCCAGTTCTGCGGCTATTGCGGCCAGGACCTTCAAGGGACCGCGCCGAGCCCATTCCCCGTAACCATGACCTACCAGACCCCGACCAAGGGGCTCGAGCGGGGGACGACGTTCGCCCGGCGCTTCGAAATCATCGAGGAGATCGGCCAGGGCGGGATGGGCGCCGTCTACAAGGCCTACGACAATAAGATCCGGGAGGTCGTGGCCCTTAAGCTCCTGAAGCCCGAAATCGCCTCCGATCCGGAAATCATCGAGCGTTTCCGGAATGAGATGAAGCTCGCCCGGAAAGTCGCCCACCGCCACGTCTGCCGGATGTACGACCTGAACGAAGAGGGCCTCTCCATCTACATTTCCATGGAGTATGTGCCGGGCGAGGACCTCAAGAGCTTCATCCGGAGGTCCGGCCGCCTGAACGAGGAAAAGGTCCTGGACCTCGCCCGTCAGATCGCCGAAGGGCTGGCCGAAGCCCACCGGCTGGGCGTCATCCATCGCGACCTCAAGCCGCAGAACATCATGATCGACCGGGAAGGGAACGCCAAGATCATGGATTTCGGGATCGCCCTATCCCTCCACAGCCGGGGCCTGACCGCGGCGGGCGTCATCATCGGCACGCCGGAGTACATGTCCCCCGAGCAGGCTGACGCCCGGGACGTCGACCGCCGGAGCGATATCTATTCCCTCGGTGTCATCCTCTACGAAATGGTCACGGGCCGCGTCCCGTTCGAGGGGGAAACGCCCCTGAGCATCGTCCTCAAGCACAAGGGCGAGCCGGCCCCGGACCCGAAGGCGTCGAACCCCCAGATCTCCCAGGGCCTCAGCCGGCTGATCCTGCGCTGCCTCGAGAAGGACAAAGCCCGGCGCTACCAGCAGGCCCAGGAGATCCTGGAGGACCTGGGCCGCATCTCCCAGGGGCTTGCGCCGACCCAGCAGGTGACCGCCGCGCGCAAGCCGGGGACCTCGAGGGAGATCACGGTCAAGCTCAACCTCAGAAAGCTGTTTGTCCCGGTCCTGGCCGCGGCCCTGCTCGTCACCGCCGGCCTGATCATTTTCAGGCCCTGGGCGTCCCGGAAAGGCGCCGGTCAAAAGGACGCGATGCTCGTCACCGATCCCCGGAGCCGGCCGGAGGGGGTGCTCCCGAATTTCCCGTCTGTCAAGGTCCAATCTCAGGCCCCCCCGGGAGCTTCCGGGAGTCCGGGCCCTCAAGGCGGGTTGGATTTCTCCAAGGTTATTTCTCTGCTGACCCCCATCATCGGCGGGGATTCCGCCAAGCTCCTCGACGGGAAAAGCTCCGAGGAGGTCGACCGGTTCCTGACCGGACTCAAGGATAAAGTTCCCGCCTTCGCCGGCGAGATCAGCGACATCCAAGCCCAGATGAAGGAGGGAAAGCGCTGGAATGACGCGGGCAACGTCGAGGCCTCGCGCAAAAGCTACACAAAGGGGGAGTCCGAGACGCGGAAGCTCCTGAAGATGGTCAACGAGAAGCAGAAGGCCGACCAGGTCAAGGGGGAAATGGACGCTTCCAAGAAAAAGGCCGCCGAGGCCGACCGCGGGACAGGCCCGAACCTCCTTTTCTGGATCGCCTCCGAGAAGGAGAAGGACGCGCTCGACAGTTACCAGAAAAACGACTTCGCCAGCGCCCGGTTGCTCTACGGGATCCTGAACAGGGTCTATGTCCTCAGCCTTCGGGGCGGGAACGAAGACCAGTGCCTGGCGGCCCTCCGCGGCCTGGTCGCCGCGGCCCGCATGGAAGCGGACTCTGCCGGCGCCCCGGCCAAGGAGGCCTGGCTTTATAACAGGGCCAAGGAAGAGGAGGCCGGCGCCGGCGAACTCACCCGGGATAACGCCCATCCGGAGGCGGCCGAGCGGCTCATCCTGGCCGCGTTCCTCTACGAGAAAGCCGGCGAAGTCGCCCAGGAAAGCGCTCTGACGGTGCAGAAGTGACCGGGAAGACTCCGGGACCTGTCCCAACCGTCCGGGCGCCCGAAAAAAAAAGGCCCAAGGTCCTTTTCGTCTGCTATGGCAACATCTGCCGGAGCCCCATGGCGGCAGGGCTTGCCCGGAAGCGGTTCGGAGAGCGGGTCGATGCCGCCAGCGCCGGCATGGCCGCGGCCGGCGGCCCCGCGTCCGACGACGCGGTCCTGGTCATGAAGATCGTCTATCAGACGGACATCTCGGGTCACGAGGCCAGGAACATCACCGACTTTGACCTCGGGTCTTTTGATTATGTCATCGCCATGGATTATCCGATCTACTCCCGGCTCAAGGGCCTCAAGGTCCTCCCCGACGAAAAGCTATACGGCTGGGACATCGAGGACCCGCTCGGCCGGGGCTACGATGCTTTCAAGGAGACGGCCCGCAAGATCGACCGCCGGCTGGAGCAGTTCGCCGCCAAGATGGCGCTCGAACCCTGAAGCGTTCCCTCCCCACCCGTCAATCCATCATCGCCTCAAGGAACTTGAGCGACGGGACGTTGCTGATGATGATCTTGAGGACGGCCAGGATGGGAACGGCCAGGATCATGCCCGGGATCCCCCAGAGCCAGGACCCGAAGAACAGGGAAAAAAAGACGAGGAGCGGGCTCAGGCCCAGGCCCTTTCCCTGGAGGCGGGGCTCGACGACGTTCCCCAAAACGATATTGACGGCCATCAGGAGGACCAGGATCCCCACGGCCGGGCCGATATTGCCGAAGAAGAACGTGGCCAGCAGGACCGGCAGGGCCGTGGCGATGATGGACCCGAGTGTCGGGACATAGTTGAGGAGGAAGGCCAGGACGCCGAAGACGATGGCGAAAGGAAGATGGAACAGGGCGAGGACGGCGGCCGTCAGGGCTCCCGTGATGATGCACATGAGGGTCTTGACGGCCAGGTACTTCTGGACCTGGCGGTCGATCTTGCGCACGGCCCGCGACACCGTCGAGGCCTGGTCCGCCGAAAAGGCCTGGGCGACCTTCTTTTCCATCCGGCCGCGCCCGCCGAGGATGAAGATCATGAAGACGAAGACGAGCAGGAGGTCGGAGATGAAGGAGAGGAACGGGCCGAGCGCGGACAGGATGAAGCCCCCGACCTTCCCCGCGTTCAGGCTGTTGATCCAGCTCAAGGCCTCGGCCTTCAGCCGCGGGCTCTGGACAGTTCGGCTCACCCCGTCCAGGAACGATTTCAGCATCTCGTTGTAGGAGGGAAGCTCCGAGGCGAACTGCTTGCCGCTCGCGTAGAACAGGGCCCCCATGAGATAGAGGACGATGAACGTCAGGAGCAGGATAGCGGCCATGGCGGCGGATTTCGGGACCTTCCGGCGGACCAGGAAATCGAGGGCGGGCATCAAGGCAAGGGACAGGAAGAGGGCCAGGCAGAACGGGACAAGGACCGGCCTGGCCAGCTTCAGGAAGACCCCGAGGAGAAAGACGACGATGACGGCGACCCCGATCTTGAGGAACTTATCCTTGTCCACGGGCATCCTCCCGCCCCTCATCATACCAAAAAGGCCGGAAAAGAGAACAGGAGAAGGGGGGATGCGGTCAGGCGAGGAGCTTCTCGTAGAAATCGTTCCCTTTGTCGTCGACGATGATGAAGGCGGGAAAGTCCTTGACCGTGATCCTGAAAATGGCCTCCATCCCGAGCTCGGGGTAGGCGACGACCTCCTGGCTGGTGATGCAGTCCTTGGCCAACCGGGCGGCCGGGCCGCCGATCGAGCCGAGGTAAAACCCGCCGTGGGCCTGGCAGGATTCCGTCACGACCCTTGACCGGTTCCCTTTAGCCAGCATGACCAGCGACCCGCCCATTTTCTGGAAGAGCGGGACATAGTCGTCCATGCGGCCGGCCGTCGTCGGTCCGAACGACCCCGAAGCGTGCCCGGGCGGTGTCTTGGCCGGACCTGCGTAATAGATGATGTGGTCCTTGAAATAGGCCGGGAGGTCCTCGCCCCTGTCCACGCGCTCCTTAAGCCTGGCATGGGCGATGTCCCGGGCGACGATGATAGGGCCGTTGAGGGAGAGCCGGGTCGCCACGGGGTACTTGGAGAGAACCCGGCGGATCTCGCTCATCGGTCGGTTGAGATCGATCGAGACGGCGGGACCTTCTGTCTCCGCCGGCCGGGGAAGGTACTTGGCCGGGTCTTTCTCCAGCCGCTCGAGGAAAATCCCGTCTGACGTGATCTTCGCCTTGATGTTCCGGTCGGCATTGCAGCTCAGGCCTATCCCGATCGGGCAGGAGGCGCCGTGCCGAGGCAGGCGGATGACCCGGACGTCGAGACAAAAATACTTGCCGCCGAAGCCGGCCCCCAGCCCGAGCCGGCGCGAGGCGTCGAGGAGCTTCATTTCGAGCTCGAGGTCCCGGAAAGCTTGGCCGCCGGGTCCCCCGGCCGTCGGAAGGCCGTCGAGATAGCGGGCCGAGGCCAGCTTGACCGCTTTAAGCACGAGCTCGGCCGAGGTCCCGCCGACGACGACCGACAGGTGGTAGGGCGGGCAGGCCGCCGTGCCGATCGCCTTCATTTTCCCGATCAGGAATTTCGGCAGGGCGTCGGGATTGAGGACGGCCTTGGTCTCCTGGAAGAGAAATGTCTTGTTGGCCGAGCCGCCGCCCTTGGCGATGAACAGAAAATTGTACTCCTCGCCGTCGACGGCCGTGATGTCGATCTGGGCCGGGAGGTTCGTGCCGGTGTTGACTTCATCGTACACCGTCAGCGCCGCGTTCTGGGAATAGCGGAAATAGTTCTTGGTGTAAGCGTTGAAAACGCCACGCGAGAGCGCCGCCTCGTCGCCGCCGCCCGTCCAGATCTGCTGGCCTTTCTTGGCATTGATGATGGCCGTCCCCGTGTCCTGGCACATGGGCAGCACGCCGTCGGCCGAGATGACCGCGTTCTTCAGGAGCTCCAGGGCGACGTACCGGTCGTTGGCCGAGCTCTCGGGGTCCTTCAGGATGTCGGCTAGCTGCCGGACGTGGGACGAGCGGAGGAGGAAGGCAACGTTGTGGAAGGCCCTCTCGGAGAGGAAGGACAAGCCCTCGGGCGCCACCTTGACGATGGGAAGCCCGTCGAAAACAGTTGTCGAAACGAACTCCCTGGTGAGAGGCTCGAATTCGGTCGTGTCCTCTCCGAGGGGAAAGAGGGGCCGATAGGAAAACTCCGGCATGATGAAGCCTCCTATAAAATTAAGGTCTCAAGCCGCGGCCGGGTTCCCGAGCTTCCGAAGTGAGGCTTCGATGACGTCCCGGACTTTTTTCGTTTCGCCCCGGCGCGCCAAGGCCTTCTTGAGCGGCGCCAAGGCCGCGGGATCTCCGATCTCCCCCAACAGCCGGGCGGCGCGGAATCGGGTCGTCCAGGACGGGCTGGTCACGGCTTCCATGAGCGGTCTGACGGCATCGCGTCCGAAATTGAGGAGGGCGTTCTCGGCGCTCTCCCGGACGCTCCAATGACGGTCGGCCATGGCCTTGAGGAGGGGCAGGATGGATTTCGAATCGAGGAAGCTCCCCAGGATCCGGGCAGACTGGCAACGGACCTCCCGCGAAGCGTCTTTGAGGCCGCCGAGGGCGGCCTCGAGGACCTGGGGCTCGCCGAGGCCGGCCGTCCGAAGGACGCGGATGGCCTCGCTTCGGATGAACTCGGCCCGGTCCTTCCGCATCGTCCGAATGAGGTATTTGACGGCTTCGGCTCCTCCGAGCTTGCCGAGGGCCCTGACGGCCTCGAAACGGACGTTGTCGGAATCGTCCTCGAGCGAAGGCAGGATCCCGGGAACGGCGGAGGCATCGGCCACCTCGGCCAGGACCTTCAGGGCGCAGCACCTTCCCCAGGCGGCACAGCCGGTGAGATAGAGGGCCAGCGAGGCCGCTTCCTGGACATCAGGAAGGCCTTCCTCGACGATCTCCTTGAGGCCGGACACCGCGCGGTGGTCTTCCAGTCCCGCCAGCGCCTTGAGGGCCCTCATTTGGAGCTCGGGGTGTTCCTTGTCCCGGGCGTCCCGGAGGAGCGGCCCGATGTCGGAGGTGTTATAGGACAGCGCCGGCAGAAGGAGCTCGGTCACGCTCGGGCCAAAGCGGATGAGGGCCGACACCGCCGCCTGGCGGACGATAAAATAGCTGCTCCGGAGATAGCTGATCAGGGCGGGGACGGACTTGGGGTCCCCGATCCGGCCCAGGCATCTGAGGAGCGCCCGCTGGGTGAATTTGTCCCGTTCCCGGGCGAGGACGAAGAGCAGGGGGACCGTGGCCTGCCGGCCGAAGAGGACGATGGCCCCTGCGGCCTGTTCCTGGACTTTCTCCACGTTGTCCTGGATCTTTTCGACCAGGGCCTGGATGCAAACCTTGTCCCCGATCAGGCCCAGGGCCTCGGCGGCCGAGGCCCTGACCGTCCCATCCTCGTCCTCGAGGAGGTCCATCAGGTAGGGGGTGGAGCCGCGGGATCTCATCTTTCCCAGGGTCCGGGCCGCGTTGGACCGGATGGTCGCGGAGGAATTGCCGAGCGCTTCGTGGAGCCAGCGGAGGCTCTCCGGGCCGATCTCCAGGAAACCGTTCATGGCCAGGTTGACGATCTCCTCGTTCGCCAGCGAGAACATGTGGATCAGGATCCGGGCCAGCCGGACGTTTTTCCGGGAGATGATCTCCTGGACCTTGCCCATGAGCTCGGTGACGGCCTCGGTCCGGACGATCCACTCGGGGTCCTCGACGGCCTTCAGGAGATGGTCGATGACCCGGTAATCCCCCAGTCGCCCGACGGCGGTGACGGCCGCCCATCGGATCTGGGACTGGGCGGAGCGGAAGATCTTCGGCTTGACGAGCTCCCGGATGGCCTCGACCCGCCCGTAGCGGCCAAGAGAGATCACGGCGGCGTGCTGGATGCTGGGGTTCGGGTCGTCGAGCTTTTCGACGAGGAGAGGATAGACCTCGGGACGATTTTCATAGCCGAGCTGCATGATCGCCGCCCGGACGGCGGACGCGTCCTCGCTCTCCCGGGCGGTCCGGAGCAGCGTCTCGATCGGAGGAGGAACCGCTTTTTCCAATTCAGGTCCTTTCGATGTAGCCCTTGCAGTCGCTGTCGATGTTGAACGAGGTCACCTGGTACTCGCAGTCGATGTTGGCCAGGGCCTTGACCGCCGCCCGGAAACAGCCGATCCGGGCGCAGGTCAGATCGCGGACCGAGAATCCCTCGTCGATCAGGGCCTGGCAGCTCTTGAGGTAGACGCAGTCATGGACGGTGATCTCCAGGCGGTGGGGGCTCACCTCGACCAGCTCGAACGAGCTGGCGTCCCGGAACAGGCCGCCGGCGATGCCGATCTGGATGTAGTTCTCGACGGCGGCCCGGATGGAATCGGACTTCTTGATCTGCATCCCGTACTCGTCCCCCAGAAGATGGAGATAGTACTGGACGGAATGCTCATAGGCCCTGGCGACAAAAACGCTCGGCCGCGTGCCATGAAAATCTCGCGCCGTTTCCTCGAGCGCGCTCAGCCAGCAGAGAGCGACCAGCCAGCCCGCCTCTTCGCGATCGATCTTGTCCATGGTGGTATCCTTTGTCCTGTCGTTCACTTTTTCTTCGCCGGCCGTTTCCCGGCGACGGCGGCCGACACAAGGTTCAGCCGCTCGAGCTCTTTTTTCACGGCCTCGGCGGCTACGGTCCGGCCGATCTCAGGGCCCCACTTCGCGGCCAGGCCCGCGGCGCCCGCCTGGGGGTTCTGGGCCCAGAGCAGGACGAGCTTGGAGACCTCTTCGGGCCGGAAATCTGCCGGGCGTCCGGCCTCCACGGCGGCCGCCGGAACCGCAGGACGCACGTCCGTGGACCGGAGGATCGCCTGCGTATCCCGGGCGATGGCCAGCTCCTCGTTGGTCGGGACGACCATGACCTTGACCCGGCCGTTGCTGATGATGCGCTCGTTGGCCTCGTTCTTCTGGCCGTCGAAGACGATCCCGAACACGTCCAGGCCTTCACTGACGAGCCGCCGGACGAGCCGGGAGTTCTCTCCGATCCCGCCGGTGAAGATGATCGCGTCCACTCCGCCCATCTCGGCCATATAGGCCCCGATGTATTTCTTGACGGCGTGGCAATAGATCTCGAGGGCCAGTCGGTGGCGCTCGCTGCCGCGGGCGGCCTCCTGTTCGATCTCGCGCATGTCGTGGGACGTCTCGGTCAGGCCCAGCATGCCGCTGTTCTTGTTCATGATGGAGTCGATCTCCTTGGTCCCGAGCTTCTCCCTCTCCATGATGTAGGGCACAAGGGCGGGGTCGATGCTGCCGCAGCGGGTGCCCATGACCAGGCCCTCCAGGGGAGTGAAGCCCATCGTCGTGTCGATCGACTTACCGCCGTCCACGGCCGTGATGCTGGCGCCGTTGCCCAGGTGGCAGGTGACGAGCTTGAGCTTTTCGATGGGTTTGCCGAGGATCTCCGCGGCCTTGTGGGCGACATAGCTATGGGACGTCCCATGGAAGCCATAGCGGCGGATGCTCAGCTTTCTGTACAGGGCATACGGGAGCCCGTAGATGTAGGCTTTCGCGGGGATGGTCTGGTGGAAGGCCGTGTCGAACACCGCGACCTGGGGGACGTTCGGCAGCAGCGTTTCGCACGCCTCGATCCCTTTCAGGTTATGCGGGTTGTGGAGCGGGGCGAACTGGATGCACTTGCGGATGGTCGACTTGACCTTGTCCGTGATCAGGACCGATTCGGAAAAATCCTCGCCGCCGTGGACGACGCGGTGGCCGATCCCGTCGATCTCGTTCTTGTCCCGGATGACCCCGTGCTGAGGGTGGAGGAGCAGGGCCAGGACCATCTCGATGGCGACGCTGTGGTTGAGGACTTCACGGATCTCCCGGATCTTGTTCTTGCCCTCGGGCTGGTAGGTGACGATGGCGTCGCTCGAGCCGATCTTCTCCACGATCCCCTTGGCCAGAAGGCTTTCGTCCTCCATCTGGATGAACTGGAACTTGACGGACGAGCTGCCGCTGTTGAGCACGAGAACTTTCATGGCCGTGATCCTTTCCTCAACGCTAAATGGCTCCTAAATATAGATATTTCGCCGGGACCTGTCAAGGCCTCTCCCGGCCGCCCCCGGGCCTCGGTCCCGGCCTCTCCCCTGCGCGACTCGGTTCCCGCAGCCGGTTTGACATCCGGGGAATCCTTTGCTATAAGGGGAGCGCCCGCGAGGGCGCGGCCATCATCAACAGGCAGAAGAGGCTTTTTTCTCGTCCTCATTCATATTTTAACTGTCCCCATCAAGGGCTGAAGGAAGAAGGCCATGAAGATCCACGAGTATCAAGCCAAGCAGGTCCTGGCCCGCTTCGGCGTGCGCATCCCCCGGGGCGAACTGGCCGAAACGCCGGCCAACGCACGGGAGATCGCCGGGCGGATCGGCCCGCGGGTCGTCCTCAAGGCCCAGATCCACGCCGGCGGCCGCGGCAAGGGCGGGGGGATCAGGCTGGCCGAAACGCCGGCCGACGCCGAACGCCTAGCCGGAGAGATGATCGGCATGACGCTCATCACGCCCCAGACGGGCCCTGAAGGCAGGGTCGTCCAGCGGCTCCTGGTCGAGGAGGCCCTGGATATCCGGCGGGAGCTTTATCTCAGCCTGGTCATCGACCGGGCCGCGGAGGCCGCGGTGATCATGGCCTCGACCGAGGGCGGCGTCGAGATCGAAAAGGTCGCCGCCGAGAAGCCGGAGGCGATCTTCAAGGAATATGTCCATCCCGCAACCGGGCTGCAGGCGTTCCAGACCCGCTCCCTGGCTTTCCGTCTCGGCCTCGAAGGCGAGACCCACAAGCAGGCCGTGAGCTTCATCGCGGCCCTGGCCAGAGCGTTCGAGGCGACGGATGCGTCGCTGGCCGAGATCAACCCCCTGCTCGTGACCCGGCAGGGCGACGTCCTGGCCCTCGATGCCAAGATGAACTTCGACGACAACGCCCTCGCCCGTCACCCCGACATCCGGGCCATGCGCGACCTCGCCGAGGAATCGCCGCTCGAGGTCGAGGCCTCGAGGTTCAACCTGAACTACATCAAGCTCGACGGCAACGTTGGGTGCATGGTCAATGGCGCGGGCCTGGCCATGGCCACGATGGACATCGTCCAGTACGCGGGCGGCAGGCCAGCCAACTTCCTAGACGTCGGCGGGGGGGTCTCGGAGGAGGCGGTGGCCAACGCTTTCCGGATCCTCGTCTCCGACCCGGACGTCAAGGGGGCCCTCATCAACATCTTCGGAGGGATCGTCCGTTGCGATCTCATCGCCAACGGGGTCGTCAGGTCGGCCCGGGCGCTCGGGACCAGGATCCCGGTCGTGATCCGCCTCGAGGGGACGAACGTCGACCAGGGCAAAGCCATCCTCCGGAGCTCGGGGCTGGCCTTCCACCCCGCGGACAGCATGAAAGAGGCCGCGGCCAAGATCGTGGCCCTGGTCGGGTGAGGGCCGTCCGAGGAGACCGTCATGAGCATTCTCATCGATGAAAGAACGCGGGTCGTCGTCCAGGGTTTCACCGGCAGCGAAGGCACCTTCCACGCCCAGCGGATGATGGAATACGGGACTCGGGTCGTCGCCGGCGTGACGCCTGGCAAGGGCGGGACGTCGCACCTGGACCGGCCCGTCTTCAACACCGTGGCCGACGCCGTCCGGACGGAGGGCGCGGACGCGGCGGCCATCTTCGTTCCTCCTTTCTTCGCCGCCGACGCGATCATGGAAGCGGCCGCGGCGGGGGTCCGCCTCGTCGTCTGCATCACGGAGGGCATCCCCACCCTGGACATGATCAAGGTCAAGGTGTTCCTCCGGGACACCCCGGCGGCCCTCATCGGGCCGAACACGCCGGGTGTCATTTCCCCGGGAAAGGCCAAGATCGGGATCATGCCCGGCCCCATCCACAAGCGGGGGACGGTCGGCATCATCTCCCGATCCGGGACCCTGACCTATGAGGCCGTCCAGCAGGTCACTCAGCAGGGGCTGGGCCAGTCCACGGCCGTGGGCATCGGCGGCGACCCGATCGTCGGGCTGAAATTCGTCGATCTGCTGAAGCTTTTCAAGGACGATCCTGAGACCGAGGCCGTCATCCTCATCGGCGAGATCGGCGGGACGGCCGAAGAGGAGGCCGCCGCCTATATCAAGAAGGGATTCAACAAGCCCGTCGTCGGCTTCATCGCCGGGCAGACCGCGCCGCCCGGGCGGAGGATGGGGCACGCCGGGGCCATCATCGCCGGCGGGAAGGGGACGGCCGTGGAAAAGATGGAAGCCCTCCGGGCCGCCGGCGCCCGCGTCGCCGTCAGCCCGGCCGAGATCGGGAGCAGCCTCCGCGAGGCGTTATCCCGACGTGCCTGATTCGCCCTTGTCCTTGTCCCGGGCGGCCAGGGCCCGGGCTACCAAGTTGCGAAGGTCATACGGCAGGAACGGCTTGGGCAGGAAGTCGAAGGCGCCGATCTGCATGGCCTGAAGCGTGTTCTTCATCGTCGGATAACCCGTGATCATGACGACCTGGACGGCGGGGCTGACGGCCTTGAGGGATTTGAGCAGGTCCATGCCGTTGATTCCGGGCATCATCAGGTCGACGATGATAACGTCATATTTCTTCTTCGCCTCCATCTTCAAGGCCTCTTCCCCGCTCAGGGCGACGTCGATGTCGTACTCCTCGCGGACCAGGGCCTTCTTGATGCTCCTGCAGACCGTGTCCTCGTCGTCGACCACGAGGATTTTTTTCTTGTCCGTATCCGTCATCATTCCTCCTCCTCTTATGGAGTCTCTCCGGCCGTGTCCACCAGGGGGATGCGGACCGTAAAGACCGATCCCCGACCGACCTCGCTCTGGACCTCGATGGTCCCGCCCCGCTGCCGGATGATCCCGTAGCTGACGGCCAGACCCAGTCCCGTCCCGAAGCTCTTGGTCGTGAAGAACGGATCGAAGAGTTTGGGGATGTTCTCTCGGGGAATCCCCACCCCGGTATCGGCAAAGGCAATTTCCAGGAACGCGCCGTCGCGACTCAGGCGGCTCGTGATGGTCAGGGCTCCCCCCTCGGGCATGGCCTCGCGGGCGTTCATGACGAGGTTGGAAAAGACCTGTTGGATCTTGTTCCTGTCGAGGTCGACAGGAGGGAGCGAGCGGTCGAGGTCCTTTTCGATCCGGATATTCCGGACCGAAGCCTGCATCTCGTGGAGCTGGACGGTGCGGTCGATGATCTCGTTGACGTCGGCCCGCGCCTCCTGGGCCGGTGTCTGCTTGGCGAAGTCGAGGAGCCCGCTGACGATCTGGGCGCACCGGGCCGCCTCGTCGGCGATCAGCTTGAGGGACTCCTGCTCCTCGCCGGCTTCAGGGTGATCCTCGAGCAAGAGGTGGGTATTGATGAGGATAGAAGTCAAGGGGTTGTTGATTTCATGGGCGACGCCGGCCGCCATCTGACCAAGGGACGCCAGCTTTTCGGACTGGATGAGCTGGTCCTGCGTCTCGCGGAGCTGGCGCGTGCGCTCCTCGACCCGCCGCTCCAGCGTCCGGCCCCATTGGGTCAGGTCTTCCCGGGCCGCGGACAGGTCCTCGGTCATCCTATTAAAAGAATGGGCCAGCTGTCCGATCTCGTCCCGTCCCGTGCCTTCGACGCGATGACTGAGGTCGCCCTGGGCAATCCGGTCGGTGGCCTCGACCATGACGGCGAGAGGCCGGGTGATCTGCCGGGCGATATAGGCCAACAGGGCGAGGAGGAACAGCGTGCATAGGCCCGCGAGCCCGGAGAAGGTCGCCATGACCCGGTTGCGCAGGTCGATGTACGGCCGCTCCATCATCCCCACGTAGATCATGCCGATCGTCCGGCCGTCGACGTCCCGGATCGGCTCATAGGCCGTGATGTACCAGGCCGTGACGACGAAGGCCCTGCCGAGATAGGACCTCCCCTGCCGGAGGACCGCCTCGTTGACCTCGCGCGAGACCCGAGTGCCGACGGCCCGGTTCCCCTTGTCGTCGAGGACGTTGGTCGAGATCCGGAGGTCGTGTTGGAACAGGGTCGCCGTGCCGATGTCCTGTCCCTTGTACTTCTCCCCCTCGTAGACGATGTCTTTGACCCGGTCGACGAGCTCGTAGTTGCGGCTGAGGAGCACGCCGCCGTAGAGGACGCCGAGGATCCCGGTCCCGCCGTCGGTGACGGCGGCGGCGGATTTGAGCATCATCCCGCTCTCTTCATGGTCCTCAAGACGTTCGGCGGCCATGGGAGTCGGGACGAACCGGAAAAAAGCCCGGTCGGCCAGGTCCGGCCCCTCCTTGAGGAGCTCGCCGCGCGAGACGATCTCGGTCCCGGCCGTCGGCCGGCCGGCCAGGGCCCGGGCGACAAAGGGGTCCCCGGACTGATCGTCCGCGGAAACCCCGGGACGGCGAGACCGGACGATGACGCGGCCGCGGCCGTCCGTGACAGTCAGGATATCCAGGCCGAATTGCCGGCGAGTCGCGTCGAGCTCGGCGGCAATGCCTTCGTAGCGGCCGGACTGGAGCGCGGCCCCAAGGAACTTCCGCTGAGCGCTGAGCTGGACGATGTCGCGGATGCTGTTCAATTTTTCGTGGTAGACCATCCAGGCCGAGGCCAGGTCGTGCCGGACTTTGGCTTCGGCGAGGGAAATGATCGTCCGGTGTTCGAGACGCGTGCCGATAAAGAGCGAGACGACGCCGCCGATCAGGATCACGGCGAGGAAGCTCAGGATGAGCTTTCTCCGGAGGGAAAAATCGTGGAAGCGTTGGACGAGGGCGCGGGGCAGCATCGGATTTACAGCGTCCACAATAGCACCCGGGCCGGACCCCTGTCAACCGGCGGCCGGACGTCGCTTCGCCCCGGCCCGGTTTGACACTCCCGAACCCCCCTCCTATAGTGGAACCGGACCGGCGGCGGACGACCGGAGTTGAATTCACCCCCGCTTTTTCTATATACTGCTTCCCTTCTAAACCTCGCAAAAAGGAGTCATCCATGGCTAACACATTCATCCAGGACATCCGTCATAAAGCCGCGAAAAAATTCCTCCGTGTCGCCTTCCCTGACGCCGAGGACGTGAGGACGCTGAAAGCCGCACTGACGCTCAGGGACCAGAAGATCGCCCAGCCGCTGCTCATCGGCAACACCGACGCGATCCTCAGGATCGCCAAGGACAACGGGCTTTCCCTCGACGGCATCCCGGTCGTCAACCCCCTGACCGACGGGAACAGGGACGGGCTCGTCCAGCTGCTCTTCGAGAAGAGAAAAGCCAAGGGGTGGACGCTCGAACAGAGCGCCGAAGCGGCCAAGACGTCCCTGTATTACGCGGGCCTGCTGCTCACGACGGACAAGGTCGGGGCCGTGGTCGGAGGCAACATCTCCTCGACCGGCGACGTCATCCGGGCCGCCATCCATACGGTCGGGACCGCGCCCGGGATCTCGACGGTCTCGAGCTATTTCATCATGGTCTTTCCAGAGCGGCTCCTCTGCTACGCCGATTGCGCCGTCCTCCCCAACCCGACGGATGCCCAGCTTGCTGACATCGCCATCACCTCGGCCAAAAACTTCCAGGCCGTTACCGGCGAAGAACCCCGTGTCGCCATGCTGTCCTTCTCGACCAAGGGCTCGGCGGCCCACGCGGATGTCGACAAGGTCGCCAGCGCCACGAAGATCGCCAAGGAGAAGGCGCCCCGGCTCCTCCTCGACGGCGAGATGCAGGCCGACGCGGCCCTGGTCGCCTCGGTGGGCGAGCGGAAGTGCAAGGGCAGCCCGGTCGCGGGCAGGGCCAACGTCCTCGTCTTCCCCGATCTCGACGCCGGCAACATCGGCTACAAGCTGACCGAGCGTCTGGCCGGGGCCGAGGCCGTCGGGCCGATCGTCCAGGGGCTGAACAAACCCTACTGCGACCTCAGCCGCGGCTGCTCTCCCGACGACATGGTCAACGTCGCCGCCATCTGCAGCCTCATGGCTTGAAAAGCTAGAGGCAGTCCCGAGTTTCGAGGGGCAGCCTGATGGCATAAGGGACAACGACGAAAGAGCCGCTTGGCCCTTGTCTGAGAGAAAGGAAAGAGCTCAAGATCCTCGACGCCCGGATCGGCAGGGAACGGAGTCTTCGCAGAGACCGATAAAAGCGACGCGGAGTAACTCGGAGCGTCGCTTTTAGGAAATGTCTAAAAAAAGTCTTGGACTTTCTGCGCTTCTGATAAATATCCGAAACGAATCCCAGGTTCTTTTGCGGAATACGGTCAACGACGGATCTCGAGAAGGGCTCGTCTCTATTCCTTGTAGAGATTAAATTTCTTAACCAGGTGGTCCGGCTGGTAGGAAAGCTTGGCCGTGCGCAGTCCAGGCACGCCCATGTCCTGCTCTCTGTTGATGAAGCGGAAGGCGGACCATTCCCGACGGACGAACTCCCTGTTGATCCACTGGGCCAGGCCGGGGAAAGCCGGGTTGGCGATCTCGATCTGGATGAGGGCCGTGTCGTCGGTCAGGCGCATCCCGAACGTGAACGCTTCCACCCGGCCGGCGACGGTCACGACCCGGCCCGTGAGGCCGAGCATCTCAAAATCCTCCAGGGCCTCGAGGATGGCGTCTTTCTCGGCTTTCATGTAAGGGTCGCCGTTCCCCTTTTCCTCGAACCACTGGAGGAGGAGACGCCGGCAGTCGTCCGAGTGCTCCCTCCGGAGCTCGACATAGGCATGGTCAAAGCTCGACTCGAATTTCTTGATCCGGTTCCTCTTCCCGTCGAACTTCTTGCCCTTGAGCTCGGCCAGCTCCTCCCCCAGGTAGACGTAGTCGAAATTATCCCGGTCCTCCTCGACCCTGAAAGCGGACCCGTACTTTTCCACATAAGCCTCGGGCACGCGGGAGAGCCGTGGCGCATGCGTCAGGCAGGTCTTGATGGTCTTTTCAACCTCGTTCCCGCCGGCGGGAGGCAGAAAATAGGCGGGCTCAAAAGTGGGCTCGACAAGGAGGCAGAGGTTCCCGTTGAGGATCGTGTAACGGGGACGCTCGGAATCTTTCCAGATCAAGAGGTTAGGGAAGTTCATCTCACAGACCCCGGACGGGTGGGCGTCGAGGTAACGCTTGACGAGGTCCTGGTCTTCCAAGCCGAGAGGTTTGAAATCGGGGTAGAGGGGAGGATTCATGATACCTTTCTCACCATGACGGTGCAGAGCCGCGCGTCGCAGCCCTCGCACCAGGAGGTTCTTCGTTTTTCGGGAAACGTCGCGGGAACCACCGCGGCTTTTTCGAATCCGCACGTCTCGAAAAATCCGGGGATGACCGTTGCCAGGTGGACGTCGCCCGGGGCCTCGGCCATCAGGGTCGCGACGAGGGCCTTCGCGACGCCTCTCCCCCGGTGGGCGGCCTCGATGCCCAGGGCGCAGAGCTCCAGGCAGTCGGGGTGTTTTTTCAGGCCGACGATGCCGACGATCCGCCGGTCCTCTTCCGCCACCCAGATCCGGTCCTTATCCATGCCGGGATAGTCCAGGCCGAGGGACCCGGCTAAGCTGACGGCCTGGGGAATGTCTTCGGGGAGGGCTTTGCGGACGCGCATGAGCGATCCATTATACCACGCCCGCATCTCACCTCGAAGGGACCGCGGGCGAGACGACCGAAGGAATCACCCTCTTCGCCTTGACATGGCCCCTTCCGGACAGTAATATTTCCCTGTGCTTGCGGGCAGTGGATACGGTTCCGGATCATGCCCCTCGCTCGCGACCAAAAAAAGCCAATTCTTCGCCCAGGACGGAGCATGCTTCTTTTAATCATCAACCCCGGTTCGACGTCGACCAAGATCGCCGTGTACGAGGACGAGCGTGAAATCTTGTCCGAGAACATCTCGCATTCCGCCGAAGAGCTGGCTCCGTTCAACAAGATCGTGGACCAGAAGGGTTTTCGAAAGGACATCATCCTCAAGACGCTCAAGGAGAAGAGCCTCGAGCCGGCGGATCTGGCGGCGGTCATCGGTCGGGGAGGCCTCCTCAATCCCATCCCGAGCGGCGTTTACCGGGTCAACGACAGGATGCTCGAGGACCTTTACAATGGGGTCCAGGGAGAGCACGCCTCGAATCTGGGCGGCCTGATCGCGGACGAGATCGCCCGTCCCCTGGGCATCCCCGCCTTCATCGTCGACCCCGTCGTCGTGGACGAATTCGATGATTGGGCCCGGCTGAGCGGCGTCCCGGAGATCCGTCGCCGCAGCATCTTTCATGCCCTGAACCACAAGTATTCGGCCCGCCTGGCCGCCCGCGAGCTCGGCAAGAGCTATGAGTCGGTGAACCTCATCGTCTGCCATCTCGGCGGGGGCATCTCGATCGGCGTCCACAGACAGGGCCGGGTGGTGGACGTCAACAATGCCCTGAACGGCGAAGGGCCCATCGCCCCGGAGCGGGCCGGAACTCTGCCCGCGGGCGATCTGGTCGCCCTGGCCTTCTCGGGCAAGTACGCGGAGGGAGACCTTAAAAAGATGCTGACGGGCCGGGGCGGGATGGTGGCCCACCTCAAGACGAACGACATGCGAGAGACGCTCAAGCGCGTCGCCCAGGGCGACAGGCAGGCGGAGCTCGTTTTCACGGCCATGGTCGTCACCGTGGCCAAGCAGGTCGGGGCGTGCGCCGCCGTCCTCAGGGGCCGAGTGGACGGGATCGTCCTGACCGGCGGGCTGGCCTTCTCGACCGAGTTCATCGCCAGGATCAAAGAGTGCATCCAATTCCTCGGACCGGTCTTCGTTTTCCCGGGGGAGAACGAAATGGTGGCGCTGGCCCAGGCTGGCCTGCGCGTGATCCGGGGCGAGGATACGGCCCTCACATATCCGTCTTAATTCAGGCAGAACCGAAGGGAGCCATTATGATCACCACCCTCCAACAGATCGTCGATCGAGTGAAGGGCACCCCCCCCAAGCGGCTGGCCGTCGCCAGCGGGGAGGACCCCCATACCATCGAGGCCGTGGGCCGCGCCGTCAGGGAGAAACTGGTCCAAGCCGTCTTGACTGGGGATAAGAACGCCATCAAAAAAGTCGCCGACGCTAACAAGGTCGACACCGGTCTTTTCGAGATCGTCCACGAGCCTGACAAGGCCAAGGCTTTGTCCCTGGCCATCGCCAAGGTCCGCTCGGGCGAGGCTGATTTTCTGATGAAAGGCCTGCTGGATTCTTCCGTCTATATCCGCGGGATCATCGACAAGGAAAAGGGCCTGCTCCCGCCCGGCAAGCTTCTGTCCCATGTGACGGTCATCCAGGTCCCGACCTGGAAGAAGCTCATCATCTGCGGCGACGTGGCCGTCATTCCTGCCCCGGACCTTGAAGCGAAGATCGCTATCTTAAACTATGCTATCGACGTTGCCCATAAACTCGGGATCGAAAAGCCCAAGGCCGTCCTCCTCTCGGCGGTCGAGAAAGTGAACCTCAAGATGCCCTCGACGACGGAATCGGCCATCATCTCCAAGATGGCTGAACGCGGCCAGATCAAGGGCGCCGTGGTCGACGGGCCGCTGGCCCTGGACGTGGCTTTCAGCGAAGAGAGCGCCCAGATCAAGGGCATCAAGTCGCCGGTGGCCGGAGACGCCGATATCCTGGTCTTTCCCAGCATCGAGGCGGGCAACATCTTCTTTAAAGCGTCCACCTACCTGGCTAAAGGGGAACTGGGGGCCATCGTGGCCGGGGCCACTTGCCCATGCATCCTCACCTCGCGCTCGGATTCCGAAGATAGCAAGTTCTTCTCGATCGCCCTCGGTTCGCTCCTGACCTAGCCCACGAAAGGCGAGTCGGTTATCCATCATTTAAGCCTCGGGCCAAAATGAGGGGGCGAGGGGGTGAGTTTCCCTCTTTTTTCGGAAGACGGGGCAGCCGCTCCTGGAGGCCTCCTCTCGCTATCTGTCCTGGCGCGTAATAAGATAAGGTTGCAATTCAACGGAGGGGGGATCCGATGGGCCATCATATCAACCCGCTTAAAGCAAAGCCTCTCGTCGCCGGCGTGATCCTGTTGGGATCGGCTTCGCCGGCTTTCTCCAATCCCGTTGGGCCCCCAGGCGGCCCCTTTCTCGGCGTCATCATGGCCTTGATCTGCGAAACTCTGGTCATCGGCTATCTTTTGGCAAAACGGAAGTTCCGATTCGGCCGGATCACCTGGACTTGGTTTCCCATCACCCTTGTCACCTTCGGCTTATTTTTTTGGGCCAGCGGCGTCGCCGGCGAGCGCTGGGGCCTCCGCTCAGGCACGGTCCTCTGGTTTTCATCGATGCTTTTTCTTGAAGTTCTCGTCGTGCTGATCGAGGCCGCTATCATCAAGATTTTATCGGCCATCCGCTTTTACAGGGACTCCGCCGAGCCCTTCCCGATGAAGTCGGCCCTCGCGATTTCGGCCGTCGGCAATGCCGTTTCTCTTCTTATAGGGCTGATCTTTTGGTTCATATAAGTCTCAGCATGTAACGCCTGTCATTGAATTCCCGCCTCGACCTTCCGGTTGACAGGGTTCTCGACGATTCACTATAGTGGAGTCTCATTCCATTCGGGAGGTGTCCGATGTCCATCCGCGGGAAACAAGCCCCGGTGAAAATCGCTCTCTTATCCATCCTGCTTCTGTCCCTGGCTCTGATCCCCTTCGCGGAGCAGGCCAGGAAGCCGGCGGTCCTTCAGTCCACGAACCCCGACCTGCGTTTCAAAGGGTTCGAACAGTACAAGGCCATGCAGCAGGCCTCGAAATTCAAGGACCTCAAGTGGCAGTACCTAGGCCCGACGAACATCAGCGGCCGGGTCACGGACGTCGCCGTCGTGACCCCGAAGGGCCGGAATTATACGATCTACGTCGCCGCGGCTTCCGGTGGCGTCTGGAAAACGGAGAACGAGGGCACGACCTGGACCCCGGTCTTCGAGCATGAGGCCACGGCGGCAATCGGCGACATCGCCATCGCCCCTTCCAACTCCCAGATCGTCTGGGTCGGGACCGGCGAGCACAACATCTTCCGGAGCTCCCAGGCCGGCATCGGCGTCTATAAGTCCGCCGACGGCGGCAAGACCTGGTCCCACATGGGGCTCGCCGACACCAACACGATCGCCCGGATCGTCGTCCACCCAAAAAACCCGGACGTCGTCTACATCGCGGCCGGTGGGCACGAATGGACTTCGAACCCGGAACGCGGCGTCTTCAAGACGGTCGACGGCGGCAAGACTTGGGACAAGGTCCTTTTCGTCAACGACCAGACCGGGGCCTACGACCTCGTCATGGATCCCAAGGACAATAATACGCTCTACGCAGCGACATGGCAGAGGACGCGGAAGAAATGGAACGACCCCCGGAACTTCCCCGACTACACGGGAAGCGGCATTTATAAGACCACCGACGCGGGCAAGACGTGGACTCCCGTCAACGCCGGCCTCCCCGAGGCGAAGTTCCGCGGCCGGATCGGGCTCGACCTCTGCCTGACGAAGCCGAACGTCCTCTACGCGCTGGTCGACAATTACGAGATCTCCCGAAAGGCGACGGCGGATGAGGAGACGGATGCCTACGGCGTCCCTTCGAGCGGCATCATCAAGGGAGCCACGGTCTTCCGGTCCGACGATGGGGGCGCCTCTTGGAAGCAAGTGAGCGGGCTGACCCCCGAACAGAAGACGTTCATGGAGCGCCACTCCAACACCTACGGCTGGGTCTTCGGCCAGATCCGCGTCGACCCCAACGATGAGAACACCGTCTACATCCTGGGCGTGCCGTTCAGCGTCTCGGCCGACGGCGGCAAGACCTTCAAATACGTCCGGAGCCCCGGCGGCGACAACCACGCCTTGTGGATCGACCCGGAGAACTCGAACTACCTGATCAAGGGCTTCGACCAGGGCGTCGCCGTATCCTACGATAAGGGCCGGAACTGGCGCTACTGGCAGGACGGGATCCCCGTCTGTCAGTTCTTCAACATCGCCTACGATATGGGGACGCCGTTCAAGGTCTACGGCTCGATGCAGGACCACGGCAGCTTCCGCGCGCCCGTCGACCTAAGCCAGGGCCGGGACAAGATCCCCGCCCAGAAGTTCGAGAACGCCCCAGGCGGTGAGGGCTCGAATCAGGCCATCGACCCGACCAATCCCAACATCGTCTATTCGGCCGGCTTTTACGGGACGATCATGAGGAGCGAGTACGACAAGCCGGGCGAATTCCCCGGGTATCCCTACACCAAGGAGCTGCTCCCTCCGCCGTATGAAAACGAGCCGCGGCTCCGCGGGCAGTGGCTCGCCCCTTTCATCCTCTCACCGCACAACCCGAACATCGTCTACCACGGCATGCAGTTCATCTTCCGGTCCCTCGACCGGGGCGACACTTGGGAGAGGATCAGCCCCGACCTGACGTGGAACACGGCCTCTGAAATGGGGGATATCCCCTACCACACCCTCTTCGCCATCTCCGAATCGCCCCTCAGGTACGGCCTCATCTACGCCGGGACCGACGATGGCCGGCTCTGGGTCACGAAGGACGGCGGCAAAGCCTGGCAGGAGATTACGGCCGGCCTGGCTCCGGGCAAGTGGATGTCGCGGGTCGTCGCTTCGGCGTACAAGCTGGGCACGGTCTACCTGACCCAGAACGGCAAGCGGGAGGACGATTTCACGCCCTATGTCTGGAAGTCTGCGGATTACGGCAAGACGTGGACGAACATCGCCGCGGGCATCCCGGTCGGCCCGGTCAACGTCATCCGGGAAGACCCCGTGAACGAGAACATCCTCTACGTCGGCACGGACATGGGCGTCTATGTCACGACCGACGGCGGCAAGACCTGGATGGCCCTGGGCGCGAACCTGCCGACCGCCTACGTCCACGACCTCATCATCCACTCGCGGGACAACGTCATCGTCATCGCGACCCACGGCCGCGGCATGTGGGCCCTCGACGCCAATCCCGTCAACGAGAAGGACAAGCGGCGGAGATTTTTCTACGAGGATTGACGTGCCCCGGCCGGGCTGGCCGACGGCCGCGGGGCTGTCCCGCACGATCGTGCTCGACGGCATCGGGCCCGTCCTCTTCATGAAGAGCCGGCGGGCCCGCCGCATCGGACTGACGGTCCGCGCCTCCCGAGGAGTGCGGGTTGCCGTCCCGGCACGCGTTCCCTTCGAGGAGGCCCGCCGGGCCGCGGTCTCCAAGAGGGAATGGGTCCGGCGGACCCTCATACGGATCGAGCGCGCCCGGGACCGCTGCCGAGAGGCGATCGCCGCCGCCGAACGTCTCGACCGCAGGCAGGCCAGGGCCGGGCTGAACCAAAGGCTGGCCGAGCTGGCCGCGGAACACGGTTTCACCTGCCGGGGGCTGAGCGTCCGGACCCAAAGCACGCTCTGGGGAAGCGCATCGCCCTCCGGCCGCATCCAACTCAACGCCCGCCTGACCGTCCTGCCTCCCGACCTCGCCGACTATGTCATCCTCCACGAGCTCGTCCACACCCGCCTCAGGGGCCACGGCCGCGAATTCTGGCGGGAACTCGAACGTCACTGTCCCGACGCCCGCCGGCGCCAGAAGCGGCTGCGGGAATACTCACTGGCGCTGTTCTGAAAAGAGGGGGGCTGATTTGATTTGACCTCGGGATTTGTTATAATCCGCGCCTTGCCAATGACCCCGAGCGTCCGCGATTGTCCCGCCGTCCTGACGAAACGCCGATTCGGCGGAGAGCGGACAAGATTGCGGCGCTCAACGATTCTCAAATCCCAGTCATCCCTCAAGGAGGTCCTTGCCATGTCTCTTCGCATCGCCACCCGTCGTGCTGCCGGCGTAGCGGCAGTCGCTATCCTCATTTTCGCCTTTTTAGCGATCGGCCCCGTCCGGGCATCCGGACCGGAGATGAAGAAGGCCGACAAGGCCAACTACGAGTTGGCCGCTCGCTTCACCGCCGCCAAGGTCGGGAAACTCGTCTTCGACATGTCTGTCCAGGCTCACTGGCTGGAAACAGGCGACAGGTTCTGGTACAGCTGGGAGACGAGCAGGGGCCGGTCGTTTTACATCGTCGACCCCCTGCGCGGCGCGAAGACCCCGCTCTTCGACAACGCCAGGATGGCCGCGCAGCTGACCGAGATCGTCCTGACGCCCTATGACTCCCAGCACCTGCCCTTCAAGACCGTGAAATTCATCGACAAGGACACGGCCCTCCGCCTGGAGCTCGAGGTCCAGAAGGACTCGGACGTCCGCCTCGGCGACAAGATCGTCAAGGCCGGCGACATCGAGAAAAAGCGGGAGGATGCCAAGAAGGCCAAGGAAGACGCGGCCAAGCAGGGCGACAAGAAAGGCCAGGAGAAGAAAGAACAAGACAAGAAGGATCTGGAAAAGAAGGAGCAGGATAAAAAAGAGCAGGACAAGAAGGACGCCGGCAAGGACAAGGAGAAGGAGCCCGAGAAGAAGACGACCACCCTCTATTTCGATTATCAGCTCGCCGCCGGAGTGCTCAAGCTCCTCCCCGACTACGAGGCGCCGCTCAAGCGGCCCAAATGGGCGTCCGTGTCCCCCGACGAGAAGGTCGTTGTCTTCGCCCGCGGCCATAACCTCTTTATGATGGACGCCGAGAACTTCAAGCTGGCCCAGAAAAAGGCCGACGACGCCAACATCAGGGAGGTCCAGATCACGACCGACGGCGAGGAGCATTATTCCTACGCCCGCGACCTGAACGAGGAAGACAAGAAAGAGCTCCAGAAGGACGAGAAGGACCGCAAGGACTACCGTGTCCCGGCCGGCTATATCGTCTGGTCCAAGGACTCGAAAAAGTTCGCCTGCATCCGTGAGGACGAGCGCAAGGTGGGCGACCTCTGGGTCATCAACGTCCTGGCCAACTCGCGCCCGACGCTCGAAACCTATCGGTACGCCATGCCGGGAGAAGAGGGCCAGCCCCAGCCCGAGCTCCTCGTCTTCGACATCGCAAGTAAGGGCAAGGTCAAGATCAAGGCCGAAGCCTTCAAGGACCAGGCCCTGAGCGTCGAGACCGCGCCCCGCCGCAACGTGGAGCGCGAGAAAGACTTCCCGCCGCCCTCGCAGTGGCTGAGCGACACCTCGGACAAGCTCTATTTCGGGCGCCAGAGCCGCGACCTCCACAAGGTCGACGTCTGCGTCGCCGACACGGCGACGGGCGACGCGAAGGTCCTCATCGAGGAACGCCTGAACACCTACGTCGAGGTCGAGCCCCTCCGGCTCCTCAACGGCGGCAAAGAAATGGTCTGGTGGTCCGAGCGCGACGGCTGGGGCCATTACTATCTCTATGACGGCGACGGCAAGCTCAAGTCGCAGGTCACCTCAGGCGAGTTCACCTGCCAGGGGATCGAGGGCGTCGACGAGAAGACGCGGGTCCTCTACTTCAACGCCTGCGGCCGCGAGCCGAATGAAGACCCTTACTATATCCACCTTTACCGCGTCAACCTCGACGGCGCGGGGCTGCGGCTCCTCAATCCCGGCGACGCCAATCACGGCGCAGACGCCGACGACAACCTCCGGGTGTTCATCGACACCTCCTCCCGGGTCAACACGGCTCCCGTATCGGAGCTGCGGGACATGATGGGGAACGTCCTCCTCAAGCTCGAGACGACCGACACGAGCGCCCTCGTCGAAGCCGGATACAAGTTCCCTGAGCCGTTCAAGGTCAAGGCCGACGACGGGATCACCGACCTCTACGGCGTCATGTACAAGCCCTTCGACTTCGATCCCGCCGTGAAGTACCCGATCATCGCCTACGTCTACCCGGGCCCCCAGACCGAGAGCGTGACAAAAACGTTCTCACCGAAGAACGGCAACGTCGCCCTGGCCCAGCTCGGCTTCATCGTCATCGAAGTCGGCAACCGCGGCGGCAACCCGATGCGTTCGAAGTGGTATCACAACTACGGCTACGGCAACCTCCGCGACTACGGCCTGGCCGACAAGAAGCGGGCCATCGAGCAGCTGGCCATCAAATATCCCTATATCGACGTCGACCGGGTCGGCATCTACGGCCACTCGGGCGGCGGCTTCATGACGGCCGCGGCCCTGCTCGTCTACCCCGACTTCTTCAAGGTCGGCGTGTCCTCGTCGGGCAACCACGAGAACAACATCTACAACCGCTGGTGGAGCGAGAAGCATCACGGCGTCAAGGAGGTCACGGACAAGGAAGGGAACATCAAGTTCGAGTACAGCATCGAGAAGAACTCCGAGATCGCCAAAAACCTCAAGGGCCATCTCCTGCTGACGACCGGGGACATGGACAACAACGTCCACCCGGGGAATACGATCCGGTTGGCCAACGCCCTGATCAAGGCCAACAAGCGGTTCGACTTCTTCCTCTTCCCGGGCCAGCGCCACGGCTACGGCGACATGAACGACTACTGGTTCTGGATCCGGGCCGACTACTTCGCCAAGTACCTCCTCGGTGACTTCTCCCAGACCGTCGACCTCATCGAGCTCCAGAAGGAGAAGGAGCAGACGGGGGACAAGAAGGGGCGGTGATCATGTGGGCTTCAACCCTCCTTAATGACTATTATTTTCGGACGCTTTGATATAAATAGTAGGAAAGGGAGTCTGAAATAATGAATCAAGAATCCGGCCCCGCTCCCGCAGCGGCGCCCGTCCGTCATTACGGCATGGTCGCTCTCATTTTCCTGACCTTCTTCGTCATCTCGCTCCTGACCAACATCATCGGGCCGCTCGTCCCCGACATCATCAAAAGCTTCGAGCTCAGCCTGACGCTCGTCGCCCTCCTCCCCTTCGCCTTCTTCATCGCTTACGGCTTCATGTCCATCCCGGCCGGAATGCTCCTCGAAAGATACCGGGAGAAGCCGGTCATGATCGCCGCCTTCGTCCTGGCCTTCACCGGGGCCATGTTCTTTTCCCTCTTCCCCCGCTACGCGACGGCCATCCTGTCGCTCTTCCTGATCGGGGCCGGCATGGCCGCCCTCCAGGTGGCCATTAACCCCCTCCTCAGGGTTTCCGGCGGCGAAGAGCATTTCGCCTTCAACTCGGTCATGGCCCAGCTCGTCTTCGGCGGCGCTTCGTTCCTCAGCCCTTACATCTACACCTATTTCGTCCGGAACCTGGGCCGGCCCGAAGGCGCGGGCAAGCCGCTCATCGGCCTGATGTCCAAGCTCGTCCCGCCGCGCCTCCCCTGGGTGTCCGTCTACTGGGTCTTCGCGGTCCTCGTCGTCGTGATGATCGCCGTCCTCGCCCTCGCCCGCTTCCCGCTCGTCGTCAAGAAAGAGGAGGAGCGGACCGGCGCCTGGGCCACCCACAAGGCCCTCTTCAAGAACAGGGTCGCCCTCCTCTACTTTCTCGGGATCTTCGCCTACGTCGGGACGGAGCAGGGCGTCGCCAACTGGATCTCGCAGTTCCTGGTGACCTACCATAAGTACGATCCTCAGACCGTCGGGGCGAGCAAGGTCTCCCTTTTCTGGGGCTTGATGACGGTCGGCGGCGTCCTTGGTCTCGTCCTGCTGAAGCTCTTCGACAGCCGGAAGGTCCTCGTCGGGTTCGCCGTCACAGCTGTCGTCTTTTTAACCCTGGCCCTTTTCGGGCCGGGTCCCCTGGCCCTCGTGATGTTCCCTCTCATGGGCTTCGCTGCCTCGGTCATGTGGCCCATCATCTTCTCCCTGGCCCTGAACTCCGTCTCGAGCCACCACGGCTCCTTCTCCGGGATCCTCTGCACCGGGATCATCGGAGGGGCGCTCGTGCCCCTCGTCATCGGCCGTCTGGGGGACGCGTTCGGCCTGCGCCAGGGCATGTTCTTCCTCTACCTGACCCTGGGTTACATCCTGAGCATCGGGCTCTGGGCCAAGCCGATCATCCTGAACGAGACGATCGCCCGCAAGAGGCAGAAGGGGGCGGCGTGAGCGCGGACACGGTCATCGGCGTCGACCTCGGAGGGACGAACGTCCGGGCCGGGCTCGTCGTCGGCGGCCGTCTCACCGACGTCCGGTCCGTCGCCGTCCGAAGTCAGGGTTCGGAGCAGGACGTCCTCGAGGACATCTTCAGCGCCATCGACCCAATCCTGCGGAAGGATGTCGCGGGGATCGGCGCCGGCGTCCCCTCGGTCATCGACCTCAAGAGCGGGGTCGTCTACGACGTCCAGAACATCCGCTCCTGGAAGAAGGTCCCGCTCAAGGCCTATCTCGAGGAGCGCTATCATCTTCCGGCCTACGTCAATAACGACGCCAACTGCTTCGCCGTCGGCGAGAAGTATTTCGGCAAGGCGAAGCCTTATGACCACGCGGTCGGCCTGATCATCGGGACCGGGCTCGGGGCCGGGGTCATCGCCAACGGAAAGTTGTATTCCGGGACGAATTGCGGGGCGGGCGAGTTCGGCATGCTCCCCTACCTCGACCGGAACCTCGAGGCCTATGCGAGCGGTCAGTTCTTCGAGCGCGTCCACGGGGTCGCGGGCCGGGAGCTTGCCGGGCGGGCCGAGCGCGGCGACAAGCGGGCCCTCGAGATCTTCGCGGAATTCGGGGGCCATCTCGGCGAAGCCCTCAAGGCCATCTGCTACGCGGTCGACCCCGAGGCCATTGTCCTGGGCGGGTCTGTCAGCAAGTCCTTCCGCTTCTTCCGCGAGACGATGTGGAAGGCCTTCCAGAGCTTCGCCTATGCCATCACCAGGGAACGGCTGAAGGTCGAGGTTTCGGAGACCGAAAACATCGCCATCCTCGGGGCCGCCGCCCTCTCCTACGACGCTTTGGCGAAATGAGGCTTCGGCATGGGCTGTTTCGGTCTTTTCTCTTGACAGCTCCGCTGTCGGCAACTATCTTATGAATCCGCTCGTTGTTGAGATCAGGAGTCATCGTCATGAGCCGAAGTCATCAGAATTCCGCGATAAGAGTCCCCGCAGCCGCGGCGGTTCTTCTCTTGACCCTATGGCCGGGACGGCCCGCCGCCGGCGACGAAGCCCAGAAGCCCTTCATTGGCTGGAAGGACACGGCCGAATTGAGCTATGTCGTGACGGGGGGCAACGCGGACACGTCGACCTTCAGTTTCGGGAACACGTTCAAGAGGAGTTGGGCCGAGGACGCCCTGACCATCAAGGCCTTCGCCCTCAGCAGCCACGCCACAACGTCCACGATGACCGCCCAGGGCACCGAAACGGATTACACAATCCTCGAGCAGAAGACCAGCCGCCTGGTGGCCGAGAACTTCATTTTGTCCGCGCAGTATGACCATCGACTGTCGAAGAAGGTCGTGTTGCAGTTCGGCCTCGGCTGGGACCGCAACCGGTTCTCGGGCCTCGCCAGCCGGGGCATCTTCACCGTGGGCACGGGCTACGCCTGGATCGAGACGAAGCGGACGACATTCAAGACCGACGGCGGCTTCTCCTACACCTTTCGGAAGTACTTCGGTCAGAGCGCCTCGTCATTCGCCGGTTTCCGCGCCATCGCCTCATTCAGCCAGAAAATACTCGAAACATCGTCGTTCGGGAGCCAATTCACCTTCGACGAAAACCTTGAAAAGGCGGTCGACTGGCGCTACGACTGGACGAACTCCGTGACCGCCTCGATCTCCAAGTCCCTGGCCCTGAAGACAAGCCTGCGTCTCCTCTTCGCCAACCTGCCCGCGAACGAGGCCGTCCCTCTCTACAACCCCGACGGCACCTCGACGGACCTGACCGTCCAGGTGCCGTTGAAGAAGCTCGACACCATCTTCACGACCTCGATCGTCATCAATTTTTAAATAACCGAAATCACCCCCCTCGCCGGTTTGACCGGGCCCGGCTTTCCCAGTAAAATGGGAGACAATGAAGTTCAGGAGAAGTCAGAGCGACCAGGGTCCGAGGAGGGGTCTTCATGAAAAAGAAATACTGGCGTTGCTTTGTCTGTAACGACATCCACTACGGGGTCGCCCCGCCCGAGCTCTGCCCGACCTGCAAGGTCCTGAACGCCTACGTGGAGATCACCGCCGAGGAAGCGCGGAAGATCCTGGGCGGGGGGCCCGACACTGCTTTCGCGCCCGTCGATTTCCGGGAGGCCATCGAACGGTTCGCGGCGGGAAACGAGTTCATGGTCAACCCCGACGAGGAAAAGGTCCAGACCCTGCTCCGGGGGGTCTTCGAGAACGAGAAAAACCACGGCTTCAAGTATTGCCCCTGCCGCCTGCGGACGAAAGACTGGGACGAGGACTTGAAGCTCGTCTGCCCCTGCAACTTCACGATCCACGAGACATACCGGGGAGTGAAGAACGGCGAGTGCTGGTGCGGACTGTTCGTCAGGAGGACATAATGGCGAAACTGCTCATGTTCCACGGGCGGGAATGCCCCCACTGCAAGAAGATGATGCCCGTCGTTGAGAAGCTCGAAGAGGAGACCGGCGTCAGTTTCGAGAAGCACGAGGTCTGGCACGACGAGAAGAGCGCCGACCTGATGCGGTCCTACAGAACCGTCATCGCGCCCAAGTGCGGCGGCCAGCTCAAGGTCCCGACCTTTCTCAACGCCGAGACGAACGACGTGATCTGCGGGGAGGTCGATTACGACAAGCTCAAGGCCTGGGCCGAGAAAAAATAGCCTCGTGGCCGGCGCGGCCACCGGGGCGGCGGCGCCGGGAGCCTCGCCCGGCGGACTCTAAGAACCGGGGCGGATCGGGGGAACAAATGATCGAACGCTTTGACCCGCTCAAGGGCGAGCGGCTCCAGATCCTAGACGAGGCGGGCCGAGTCCGGGCGGACCTCGAGCCCGCCCTGTCCGGCGAGGACCTGCGAAAGATGTATGTCCACATGGTCCTTTCGCGCCTCGCCGACGGCAAGGCGCTCAAGCTTCAGCGCCAGGGGCGACTCGGGACTTTCGCCTCCAGCCGTGGTCACGAGGCCTGCCAGGTGGGCGTCGCTTCGGCCATGCAAGGCCCGGACTGGCTCTTCCCCTATTTCCGGGACCTGGGGATGTACATCACCCTGGGCTACCCTCTTCAGGACTATTTTCATTACTGGATGGGGAACGAAGCCGGGCTCCGGACGCCCGAGGGGCTGAACGTCTATCCCCTCGCCATCCCGGTCGCGTCGCAGATCCTCCACGCCGTCGGCGCCGGGATGGCCGCCAACTACCGGAAGCTCGGGATCGCCGTGGTCACGACATTCGGCGACGGGGCGACCTCGGAAGGCGATTTCCACGAGGGGCTGAATTTCGCCGGCGTTTTCAGGACGCCGAACGTTTTTGTCTGCTACAATAACCAGTTCGCCATCTCGGTGCCGCGGAGCCGGCAGACCGCCTCGGCGACGATCGCCCAGAAGGCCGCCGCCTACGGCTTCCGCGGCGTTCAGGTCGACGGCAACGACGTCCTGGCCGTATACGCGGCCACGAAGGAGGCCGCTGAAACCGCGAGGAACGGCGGAGGGCCGACCCTGATCGAAGCGTATACCTACCGGATGGGCGACCACACGACCTCCGACGACGCCTCCCGCTATCGGACCAAAGACGCGGTCCTTGAATGGGAGAAGAGGGACCCCGTCGTCCGGTTCCAGCTCTATTTGAAAAAGAAGGGCTTCTGGGACGAGGCCTACGAAAAAGAGGTCCAGGACCGGGCCTCGGAAACGGTGGAAAAGGCCGTTGAGGCGGCCGAAGCGCGGCCGCCCGCCGCCGTCGAGGACCTCTTCGCGTTCACCTACGCCGTAATGACCCCGAACCTCAAGGAGCAGCTGGCCGGCCTCAAGGACTTCCTGAAAGGGGCCGCCCGATGATCATGACCATGGTCCAGGCCATCAACCAGGCCCTCTCCCAGGAAATGGCAAGGGACGACCGGTACTTGATCCTCGGGGAGGATGTCGGCCGCGATGGAGGCGTCTTCCGGGTCACGGAAGGGCTGGTCGATAAGTTCGGGCCCGGGCGGGTCCTCGACACGCCGCTTGCCGAATCGGCCGGGGTCGGGGCCGCGGTCGGCATGACGGCCCTGGGGCTGAGGCCCATCGTCGAGATCCAGTTCTTGGGATTCATCTACCCGGCCTTCAATCAGATCATCTCGCATGTCGCCCGCCTCCGGAACCGGACCCGGGGCCGCTTTCCCGTGCCGCTGACGATCCGGACTCCGTACGGCGCCGGCGTCAAGGCCCTCGAGCATCACTCAGAGAGCACGGAAGCGCTATTCTGCCAGATCCCCGGGCTGACGGTCGTCGTCCCGTCGAACCCTTATGACGCCAAGGGCCTCCTCATCGCTTCGCTCCGGAGCGAAGATCCCGTCATCTTCCTCGAGCCGACGAAGCTCTATCGAGCCGATAAGCAGGAGGTCCCTGAAGAGCTATATGAGGTGCCCCTCGGGCAGGCCAAGATCGTCCGGGGGGGCAAGGACCTGACCATCATTGCCTGGGGAACGATGATCCCGGTGGCCCTGAAGGCCGCGGAGAAGGCGGCGGCGGGAGGGGTGAGCCCGGAGGTCGTGGATCTGCGGACCCTCTCTCCGATGGACAGGGAGACGGTGGTCGCGTCGGTGAAGAGAACCGGCCGGGCCATCGTCCTCCACGAGGCGCCGAAAACATGCGGCTTGGGAGCGGAAATCGCCGCCCTGATCGGCGAGCGGGCCCTCCTCAGTCTCAGCGCCCCCATCCTCCGGGTCACGGCGCCGGACATCACCGTCCCGCTCTCCAAGAGCGAGGACTATTATTACCCGAGCCCGGAGCGGCTGCTCCGGGCGATCCACGAAATCATGGAGTTCTGACCATGGCCAAGCAGTTCCGGTTCCCCGACGTCGGGGAAGGCATTACCGAAGGCGAGATCGTCCACTGGCTGGTGAAAGAGGGAGACGGGGTCAAGGCGGACCAGACGCTGGCCGAGATCGAAACGGACAAGGCCATCGTCGAAATGCCCTCGCCGTACGCGGGGACGGTCCTCAAGCTCCATTTCAAGGAAAAGGACATCGTTAAGGTCGGCCAGGTCCTGGTGACGATCGGCGAAAAGGGCGAGGCCGTGCCCGAGGCGGGGGCGCCGGCGGCCGAAAAAGCGGCCGCTCCGCAGGCGGGAGCGGGCCCCGCGCCGGCCCCGGCCGCGGCGTCCGGTGCGACGCCTCCGGGAGGCCTAGCCCAGGCCACCCCCAAGGTCCGGAAGCTCGCCCAGGAGCTGGGCCTCGACCTCGCCACGGTCCAGGGCACGGGCCCCGGCGGCCGGATCACCGAAGAGGACCTGCGGTCGTCCATGGAGAAGCCGGCCGAAAAGAAGCTCGAGATCAAGGTCAAGGCGAAATACGACCTCTACGGCAACCTGGAGCGGATCCCGCTCCGCGGCGTCCGCCGGGCCACGGCCAAGCACATGCGGGAATCGCTGGACAAGGCCGCCCACGTGACGCATTTCGACGAGGCGGACGTCACGAAGCTGGCCGCCCTCCGCGAGAAGATGAGGGCGGAGGCCGACGCCAAGGGGATCAAGCTGAGTTATCTTCCCTTCATCGTCAAGGCCGTCATCGAAGCTCTCAAGCTGCACCCGACCCTCAACGCGGTCCTCGACGACGAGGAAGGCGAGATCGTCGTCAGGAAATACTACAACATCGGCATCGCGGTCGATGTCCCCGACGGCCTGATCGTTCCCGTGCTCAAGATGGCCGACCAGAAGTCGGTTCTCGAGATCGCCGAGGAGATCCAGAGCCTGGCCAAGGCGGCCCGGGAGCGGGCCCTCGACCTGGCCGACCTCAAGGGCGGGACCTTCTCCATCACCAACGTCGGCGTCATCGGCGGGTATGCGGCGACGCCCATCATCAACTACCCGGAGGTCGCCATCCTGGCCACGATGAAGATCGATGACCGGGCCAGGGTCGAGAACGGCGTCGTGGTCGTGAAAAAGACACTGCCCCTGTGCCTCTCTTTCGACCACCGAGTCAACGACGGGGCGGAGGCGGCGCGGTTTACGAAAGACCTCATCCGCTTTCTGGAAGCCCCGGGGAAGCTGCCGCTCGCGGGCGAGTGATCCAAAAGGCGCGGTCAGATCTTCATCCGGCCATTTCCGTCAAATCCGTTATCATTCGATCCAGCCGTTGGCCTTTTATAACTCCGCCCGCTCTCGAAGCTCAAGCATGAAAGCGGGACGGTCGCCCCGGAAGGGGACTGCCCCTCTTGAGGCTGGACCGGCTTTCGGCTATAATTATGTTTCCATCGTTCGATCCGGATAGCAGCGTTCGTCCCGAGACGGCTCACTCCCGAATTCCCGGTCAGACGTGATTCATCGTAAAGGCGAAAGTCCATGAGCACTGAAATCGCGAGGATGCGCAACATCGGCATCAGCGCCCACATCGACTCCGGCAAGACCACATTGACGGAGCGGATCCTCTTTTACTGCAAGAAGATCCACAAGATCCACGAGGTCAAGGGCAAGGACGGCGTCGGCGCGACCATGGACTCCATGGACCTCGAGCGCGAGCGGGGCATCACGATCGCCTCGGCCACGACCAACGTCACCTGGGACGACCATTCCATCAACATCATCGACACGCCAGGTCACGTCGACTTCACGATCGAGGTCGAGCGCTCCCTCCGGGTCCTCGATTCGGCCATCCTCGTCCTCTGCTCGGTCGGCGGCGTCCAGTCCCAGACGATCACGGTCGACCGCCAGCTCCGGCGTTACAACGTTCCCTTCATCGCCTTCATCAACAAGCTCGACCGGGTCGGCGCCAACCCCTCCAAGGTCAGGGACCAGATCACGGAAAAGCTCGGCCACAACGCCGTCCTCATGCAGATCCCGATCGGCCTGGAAGAGAGCTTCAGGGGGATCGTCGACCTCGTCACGATGAAGGCGCTCTATTTCGACGGCCCGGACGGTGAAATCGTCCGGGCCGAGCCGATCCCGGCAGAGCTCGAGGCCGAGGTCCGAAAAGCGCGGGAGACGATGCTCGACGCCGTCTCCATGTTCTCGGACGAGCTCATGGAGGCCGCCCTCGAAGGACGGGCCACCGAGGCCATGATCCACGCCGCCGTGCGCAGGGGAACGATCGCTCGCAAGCTCATGCCCGTCTTTGTCGGGTCCGCCTTCAAGAACAAGGGCATCCAGCCGATCCTCGACGCCGTCGTCCGCTACCTGCCCAATCCTTCCGAAGTGGAGAACAAGGCGATCGACCTCGACCAGGACGGAGTCGAGCATGTCCTCGCTGCGGACCCGGATGCCAAGACCGTGGCCCTGGCCTTCAAGCTCGAGGAGGGTCCCTACGGCCAGCTGACCTATGTCCGCATCTATCAGGGAAGCCTCCGCCGGGGCGAGGAGCTCGTCAACACCCGGTCCGGCCAGAAGATCAAGGTCGGACGGCTCGTCCGGATGCACGCCGACAACATGGCGGACATCCAGGGCGCCGAGTGCGGCGACATCGTGGCCCTCTTCGGCGTCGACTGCGCCTCGGGCGACACCTTCTGCAGCCCGGGCCTGAACCTGGCCATGACGCCCATCTTCGTCCCCGACCCGGTCATCTCCCTGGCCATCACGACCGTGGACAACAGCGCCGCGGACCGAGTGGCCAAGGCCCTCAACCGGTTCACCAAGGAAGACCCCACCTTCCGGACCCATGTCGACCCCGAATCCAACCAGACCATCATCCAGGGCATGGGCGAGCTCCATCTCGACATCTACATCGAGCGCATGAAGCGCGAGTATCGGGCCGAGGTCCAGACCGGCATGCCCCAGGTCGCCTACCGCGAAGCCATCACGCAGCGCGTCGAGTTCGATTACACCCACAAGAAGCAGACGGGCGGGGCCGGCCAGTATGCCCGGGTCATCGGTCGCATCGAGCCCCTCGCCAAGGCGACCTACGAGTTCGTGAACGAGGTCAAGGGCGGCCGCATCCCCCGGGAGTTCATCCCCTCCTGCGACAGGGGGTTCAAGTCCGTCCTCCGGAAGGGCCCGCTCATCGGCTTTCCCGTGACGGGGATCAGGATCGTCGTGAACGACGGCCAGTACCACCCGGTGGATTCTTCCGACATCGCCTTCCAAGCGGCCGCCCAGGGGGCGTTCCGGCAGGTCTACATGAAGGCCAAGCCCCAGATCCTCGAGCCCATCATGAAGGTCTCCGTCGAGGGGCCGAGCGAGTTCGCCGGCAACGTCTTCGCCACGATCAGCCAGAGGCGCGGGATCATCGTCAGCTCGGTCGAGGACGGGATGTTCGCCCGAGTCGACGCCGAGGTCCCGCTCAGCGAGATGTTCGGCTACTCCTCGGTCCTGCGGTCGCTGACCCAGGGCAAGGCCGAGTTCACCATGGAATTCCTGAGATACGGCAAGGTGCCGCCGCACGTCGCCGAGCTCCTGACGGAGCAATACCTGGAAAAACAGAGGAAAGCCTCCCAGAAATAGAGCGAGAGGAGATGCCATGACGCTCACGGTCAAGGAAGAACTCATCAAGCGGAGCCCCCTGAGGATCCTCGAACGATCGATCTCGGGCGGGCTCGGGCGCGGTCATATCGGCGTCCTCGCCTCCCGGAAAGGGGTCGGGAAAACGGCCTGCCTGGTCCACATCGCCGCGGACAAGCTCCTCCAGGGAAAGCACATCATCCACGTCTCCTACGCCACCCGCGTCGACCACATCATCAACTGGTACGAGGACATCTTCAAAGAGATCGCCAAGAAGCCCGGGATGAAGTCCGCCCTCGAGATGTACGACGAGCTCATCCGCAACCGGGTCATCATGAACTTCAAGCAGGAAGGGACGAGGACCGAACAGGTCCTGAAGAGCCTGGAGGCCATGATCGTTCACGGCCAGTTCGGGGCCGAGGCGGTCATCGTGGACGGCCTCGATTTCAGCCAAGCCGGGCCGGAAGACCTCCGGAAGTTCAAGGATTTCGCCGGCCGCCTCGGCCTGGAGGTTTGGTTCAGCGCCTCCCTCCGGGGGGACGAGCCCCTCTTCGACGAGCGGGGGATCCCGTTCATGCTCCAGGACCATTTGGGGGCGATCGACGTCCTGATCTCCCTCCAGCACCACGGCGACCACGTCCATTTCACTCTGGTCAAGGACCACGACCGGCTGGCTCCCAAGGACATGCGCCTGAAGCTCGACCCGAAAACGCTCCTGATCGTGAGAGACGTCGCCCGCCCGGCGTAAGGGCTCTCTTGGCCTCAGAACTCTTCCCTTGCTGAGCCGGGGCCTTACCGGCGGGCCCGTTTTGTGCTATATCTCCATTAAGCCCCTTGGCGAGGACATCGCAGAGTCACATGGAAGCCCAGCGCTTGGCCATCATCGACCTCGACGGCACTCTCCTCAGGAGGACGAGTTCCGAACACTCGTTCTTCCGCTTCATTGTCCTGCGCGGGAAGGTCGGGCCGCTCTGTCTGGCCTCCTTCCTGCTGACCTTCTTCAGGGACGCGCTGAAGCTCGGGCTGCGCCAGGCCATCGGCTGGAACGCCACGTATCTCAGGGGAAAAACGCCGGAGACGGTCAGGGCCTGGGCCCGCAGGTACGGAAGGGCCTACCTCAGGGAGGCCGTCCCGGAGGGACTTCAGGCGAGGATCCGCCGGTTCAAGGACGAAGGCTGCCTCATCGTCCTTCTCTCGGGCTCCCTGCAGGTCCTGGTCAGCGAGCTCCAGGAGAAACTGGGGGCCGATATCGTCATCGGCCGCGAGCTCGAAGTCGTCGGAGGAAAGCTCACCGGACACCGCAGCGGGATCTATCCCTACGCCCGCCAGAAGGTCGAGGCCCTTTTCCAGAAGGTCATCCCGGCCGAGGTCGATTGGAAGGGATGCTGGGCGCTGGCTGACCGGCTGTCGGACCTTCCCGTCCTCGATCTCGTCGGTCATCCCGTGGCCGTCCACCCCACCGCCGGACTCCGCCGCCACGCCCAGCAGCACGGCTGGGAGATCATTGACTGAGGCGGTTAAAAGGATAATTCCAGGCCGGCGAAGGCCCTTTTCTCGAGGCCGTGGACGCGGACCTCCTGGATCTTTCCCCACCTATAAATGTCCTCGACGTTGAGGAAGACTTGCAAAGGAGCGTGGGGCACCTTCCAGCCGGCGCCGAGAAGCCAACGCGTCCTGTTGTCACTGAGATGGGCGTTATTCGTGACCCGGTCCGGGAACCGGTCCCTGAAGTCGGCAGAACCCCAAGCCCCGAAGCTGGCCTGACCGCGGGCCCGGAAGTTCCCGCACTCAAGGTCGGCCTTCTCGGAAAAACTCCCGCCGAAACCATAATAGTAGCCGTAGTAAACAACCGTTGTCTTCATACCGGTGATGTCGTGGAGCGCGGAATACTCGTTCAGGGCGAAGGAATTGATCAGGCCGAAATCGAAGTAGGCCGACGTCACGGACCTGAGCTTCAAGCCCCGGCGAAAGATCGTCCAATCCAGGACCGGGCCGGCGATATGGAGGAGGGCCAGCTTGTCCGTGAAGGCCCGCGGCCTCTCAAGATCGAGGACCTCGACGGGCTGGTCGACCGGCACCGAGTTGATGTCGTAATAGTCGAGCGGCCTTTTCTTGAAATACTCGAAGGACGAGCCGAGACCGATGCTCAGGCTGAACCCTTCCAGGTTGTCGTCGATGTCCTGGCGGACGTACCCCCAGCTCCTGGCGTCGGCCGTGATGTTCGTCTCGTCCGCATGCCCGTCGCGCCGCGTATAATCGAAGGTAAACTGGCTGAAGTACGTATCCTTGAGGGTTTCACTGAGCTGCCCCGGCTTCCCGTACTCCGGGAGCTCCATGATCTGATCGTCCAGACCGAAATAGGCCCCGGTCTGGGTCGCCTGGCCCGCCGAACTAAGACTTCGGACCCCGGTGAACAGGTTGAAGCCGTGCCAGCCCGGCTGCGCATAGTCCCATGTGACCGGGTCCTTGCGGTCCAGCCACTGGTTGAGCTTGTTGATCGGATTGATGAACCCGAGAGCGTTGAGGATGACGTTGGACTGGGCGTTCAGGTAGCGGCCGAGCTGGAACCAAGGCTCTCCGATGGAATACCCGCCGAGGCCCGTCATGATCTGATCGTTGAGGGAGATGACTTCCTTCCATTCCACGAAGCCTTCCCAATACGTCGACGAGATGACGGACATGAGCCAGGACTGGACCCAGGACAGGTTGTTGGTCCGGCCGAATTGGTAATAGATCGCGCCGGCGGGGCTGTGGGTCCAGTTGGTCACGAACGCGTTCGAATCGAAGCGCCAACCCTCGAACAGGAAGAATCTCTTCATCTGGGTGTCGAAATTGAGCTGGAACTGCCAATCCTCCGGGAAAGAGGACCGGATCCAATAGCTGGCGGTGGAATAGGTCAGGAAGGCGCCGAGCTCCAGCCAGGCCCGCAAGGTTTTTTTCTTGGGCCCGGTTCGAGCGGGCTTAGGGCCGGACGGTTCACCAGATTTCTGCTCGCCGGGGTCGGCGAGGGAAAATGTCCCTGCTCCAAATGTCCGGCCGGACGCGGAGAGCACCGGCTGGAGCGAGAGGCTGAAGGAGAAGGGTTCATCGGTCCCCGAAAATGGGGGTCCGGAGCCCTCGACGGCATGGAGCGGGCCGGAAAAAGCCAGCCAAAGGGCCGCTGCGGTAACGGCCGCCAGTGGTTTTTTATGGCCTCTCATCTGTCGTCCTTATCTCTCCTAAAGATGGCTAACATAGGCCTTTCCGAAGGGTTCGTCAAGATTTCAACGAGGCGGTCGTCCGGGATTAGGGAATCGGCCCATGACAGGAAAAGGATTGCGCAAGAGGGGCCCCATCCCTATAATGGGCGCGAAGTCCCTGGACGAGCCTCAGCGGCGCCTCCTCGTGTCGCCCCCCGGGTTCGACCGGAGCGCGAACGTCGGCTTCCGCTGCGTCAAGGACGCGTCGAAAAAGATCGCTGAACGACGGAGATCCAGGCCATGGACACAAAAGAGAAAACACACCGGGCGATCCTGGAGAGCATCGCCGCAAGGGCCATGCGTGAGAGCGGCCTGCTCCCCGACTTCTCGGCGGACACACTCGCGGAGCTCGCCGGGATCCGGTCTCCCGCCGCGGCCGGCCCCGCGCCCATCCGCGACCAGCGTGACCTTCTGTGGTCGTCCATCGATAATGATGATTCCCGCGACCTGGACCAGCTGACCGTCGCCGAGGCGATGCCGGGGGGTGCCGTCAGGGTCCTGGTCGCCGTTGCCGACGTGGACGCGCTCGTCCAAAGCGGTTCGGCCATCGACGGGCACGCCAGCCACAACACCACGTCCGTGTATACGGCGGCCCGGGTCTTCCCCATGCTTCCCGAGAAGTTATCGACCGACCTGACCTCGCTCAATCCCGGGGCGGACCGCCTGGCCATCGTCGTCGGAATGGTCGTAAGACCGGAGGGGTCGCTCGGGGACTCCGATGTTTACCGGGCCCTTGTCCGGAATCGGGCCCAGCTCGCCTATAACGGCGTGGCGGCCTGGCTCGAGGGCCGGAGCCCCGTGCCGCAGGCCGCGGCGGGTGTCGCGGGGCTCCCGGAAAACCTCCGCCTGCAGGCCCAAGCCGCCGGGCGCCTGAAAAATTTCCGCCACGTCAACGGAGCCTTGATCCTCGAAACGATCGAAGCGAAACCGGTCTTCGAGGGCGACCGAATCCGGGACCTCGAGACCGAACAGAGGAACCTGGCCAAGGACCTCATCGAGGACTTCATGATCGCGGCCAACGGCACGACCGCCAGATACCTTTCCTCGAAACGGTTCCCGTCCATCCGCCGCGTCGTCCGGGTGCCGAAGCGATGGCCGCGCATCGTCGAGATCGCCCGGGAACACGGCTTCGCGCTTCCGGCGGACCCGGATCCGAAGGCCCTCGAGGAATTCCTCGCCAAGTCCAAGGCCGCTGACCCGCTCCGATTCCCCGACCTGTCGCTTTCCGTCATCAAGCTCCTGGGAGCCGGGGAATACGTCGCGGAAGCCCCCGGCGGGACCGCGCCGGGACACTTCGGCCTGGCCGTCAGGGACTACTCCCATTCCACGGCCCCCAACCGCCGGTACACCGACCTCGTCACCCAGCGCCTGCTGAAGGCCGCTCTCGCGGGGCGGGCCGTCCCGTACGGGCCCGACGAATTGGAGGCCCTCGCCCTGCACTGCACGGAGGAAGAGGACGTCGCGAACAAGGTCGAGCGGCGGGTCGGCAAGTCCGCGGCGGCCCTCCTTCTCGAATCCCGGATCGGAGAACAGTTCGAGACGGTCGTCACCGGGGCCTCGGACAAAGGCACGTGGGTCCGGCTCCTCGCCATGCCCGTCGAGGGACGGCTGGTCCGCGGATTCACAGGGGTCGATGTCGGCGACCGGGTCCGCGTCCAGCTGCTCTCGGTCGACGTCGACCGGGGATACATCGATTTCGGGAAAGCCGGGGCGACCGGGTCCGCGCCGTGAACGGATATCCCGCCGGCCGTCCGGCACCGGGGGGGCAGGCCTTCCTTGAGCCCGGCCGGGCCGCTGGATATAATGGATTTTTACTTCTTCCCGGAGGTGACGGCATGAGGAAAAGAACCGGTCTCACGCTCCTCATCGTGGCGACGTTCGCGCTCTCGCTCTCGGCGTCGTTCAAGAAAGAGGACGTCAAGGTCCATCAGCTCGAGAACGGGCTCAAGGTCCTGCTCGTCGAGGACCACAATATCCCCAACATCGCCCTTTACACGTTCTTCCGGGTCGGGTCGCGCAACGAGCGGGCCGGCCTGACGGGCGTCTCGCACTTCATCGAGCACATGATGTTCAACGGGACGCCGAAGGTCGGGCCCGGCGAGTTCGACCGGCGCATGGAGTTCCGGGGCGGGTCCAACAACGCCTACACGGCGGACGACATGACGGCCTACACGGACTGGTTCCCCGCCGCCGCCCTCGAGGCCATGATCGAAATGGAGTCGGACCGGATGCAGGGCCTGGCCTTTGTCCCCGAAGTCCTCGAGTCCGAGCGGGGCGTCGTCGCCTCCGAGCGCCGGGTGTCGGTCGAGAACAACAACGACTCCATCCTCAACGAGAACGTCCGGGCCACGGCCATCATGGCCCACTCCTACCACTGGGACGTCATCGGCTGGATGAGCGACATCCTGAGCTGGCGCCGCGATGACATCATGGCTTACTACCACACCTACTACGCCCCGAACAATGCCATCCTCGTCGTCGTCGGTGATTTCGAGCCGGCGAGAACGCTCGACCTCATCAAGAAATATTACGGGCCGATCAAGGCCTCGCCCCCTCCGCCGCCGGTCAACACGACAGAGCCGCCGCAGATGGGTCCCAAGAGCGTCCTCATCCGGAAAGAAGCCCAGGCGCCGTCGTTCATGGTCGTCTGGCACGCCCCGAACGCCAAGGACGCGGATTTCCTTCCGCTCTCGATCCTGGCCAAGCCGCTCCTCGAGGGGGAGAGCAGCCGTCTCTACCGCCGTCTGGTCCGCGAGGAGCAGCTCGCGATCGATGTCGGAGGCGGGGCCCAGGAGACGATCGACCCCTTCCTCTTCACGATCGACGTCAAGCCCAGGCCCGGGGCCGACCTCGACAAGATCGACCGGGTCATCGAGGAGGAGCTGGCCAAGGTCAAGAGCGAGGGCATCACCCCGAAGGAGTTCGAGAAGGCCATGAACATCATCCGGAACGATTTCTACATGGGCCTCCAGACGATCTCCGGCAGGGCCAACCAGCTCGGCTCGGCCGAGCTCCTCTACGGCGATTTCAGCAAGCTCTTCACGATCATGGACGATTACGCAGCCGTCAAGATCGGCAGGGTCCAGGAGGTCGCCAGGAAGTATTTCACCGACAATAACAAGACGATCGGGAAGCTCATCCCCGAGGGAGGTGTCCAGTGAAGATGCTCGCCCCGAAAATGTTCGCTTTCGTATTGGTCGCCGCCCTGGCCGCGACCGTGTTCGTGGCCGCAGCCGAGCAGCTGCCCGCGCCCGAGAAGATCGTCCTCCGGAACGGGGTCACGGTCTATTTCCTCAGGAACTCCGACCTTCCGATCGTCACTTTCAGGATGGTCATCCGGGGCGCCGGCTCGGCCTTCGAGCCGGCCGGGGCCGACGGAACGGCCAACCTGGCCGCGGCCCTGCTGATGAAGGGCACGGCGAAAATGGACGCCGACGCCGTCGCCGAGGCCCTCGACTTCATGGGCGCGAGCCTGAGCGTCGCGGCGGCCGACGAGTACGCCCAAGTCAGCGGGGATTCCCTCTCCCAGCATTTCCCCCGCCTCATGGAGATCGCGGCCGACTGCCTGACCGGCCCGGCCTTCAAGGAGGAGGAATTCGTCAAGGAGCGGGCCAGGAGGATCGACAGCCTCAAGGCCGCCAAGGACAATCCCGGGGCGGCGGTCCGCTACTATTTCCAGAAGGCCTATTTCGGCGGCCACCCGCTCGGCCACCTGGCCGCGGGCACGGAATCCTCCCTGAAAAAGATGACCGTCCAGGATATCAAGGATTTCTACGGGCGGCATTTCCGGCCCGACCGGTCCATCGCCGCGGTCGTGGGCGACATCGAAGAGGCGAAGCTCGTGTCGCTTCTCGAATCGACCGTCGGCCGCTGGGCGAACCCGGCCGGCCCGGCGCCGTCCGATATCATTCCCGCGCTGCCCAAGCCGAGGGGCAAGAAACTCGTTCTCGTCGACAAGCCGGACGCCACCCAGGCCTATTTCATCCTGGGCGCGACCGGCTACCCCATGGGCGACAAGATCACTCCCCAAGCCGCGGTCATGAACACCCTCTGGGGCGGCCGCTTCACGTCCTGGCTGAACACCGAGCTCCGGATCAAGCGCGGCCTGACCTACGGCGCCTCGAGCTCGTTCCGGACCTGGGTCTCCGGGGGGATTTTCCAGGCCAGCTCCTTCACCAAGAACGACAAGATCGCCGAAATGTTCGACATCACCTTCGGCCTGCTCGACAAGGGAGGCAAAGCAGGTTTCGGGGCCGAAGAGGTCGAAAGCAGCCGCAACTACATCCAAGGCCAGTTCCCGCCGACCTTGGAGACCAATTCCAGCAAGGCCGGGGCTTACGTCCGCCTGGCCTTCTACAAGCTCGGCTTCGACTATTACGACAAGTACCTGGCCGCGGTCGGAAAGGTTTCGGCCGAGGCGGCCAAGGCGGCGGCTGCGGCGCTCCTGCCCAGGAATGATTACGTCCTGGTCGTCGTGGGCAAAGCGGCGGACATCCGTCCCCTGCTTCAGAAGTACGGGACCTGGCAGGAAAAGAAGGTCACGGACCCTGATTTCTAGGCGCGGTCAGGGGCCGGGATGTCGGCCGCCGTCCGGGCATTTGCCAGGGCGGGAGTCAGGGAGTAGAATGGATTTTTTAATGGACTCTCGCTCTTGAGGAGCAGACGCCGATGAAAAAGCGCGCCGCCCTGGCCCCGATCCTGACCCTGTTTTTCTGGACGGCCCTTTCGCCGGCCCAAACCGAAAAGGTCGCGCTCCGGTTCGGGCCGCCGGCCGGGGCCGGCCTGACGTATTCCGTGAGCGGCCAGGTCAACGTCAGCGGCAAGGACCTCCTCGGCAAGGACCTGGCCCTGGACGCCGATGCCCAGGGGCAATTCCATTTCAGCTTCATGAATTCTGCTCACGACACGGTCCAGGCGGCCTTGACCAGCCCCGGCATCGACGTCCGGGCCCAGCTCCCCGACCGGACCCAGACCCAAACCCTGAGGACGCGCGAGGGGAAGGCCCTCGGGGTCGTGTTCAACGGCACGGGCAAGGTCACTGACATCCGCAACCCCGAAGCCCTCGAGCAGGAGAACGTGCTGAACTTCTCCATCCCCCAGATCCTCCGCGACTATTTCCCGGCCTTTCCCGCTCAACCTGTCAGCCCCGGCGACCAGTGGCAGGAGAGCAGGCGGCTGACCGTCCCGTATCAGGGGCTGGACATCGTGGTCGACCTGGTCATCGAATACACCCTGAACGATATCCTCCCGTCGGCTGAAGGCCGGAAGGCCATCGTTTCGGCCGTCTATACGGCCACCGTCTCGGGCGTCAAGAACCTGGGAGATACGATGGGCTCTTTCGAGGGCAAGGGGACGGGCACGGGCTACCTGAACTTCCTCGTCGACCACGGCTGGTTCACCGAATACCGTCTAGATTTCAAGACGGACGCCGCCTTCGTCGTGAAGAAAGGGTCCAAGCGGCTGTTGGAATGGCCCTTTACCTTCTCCGTCCTGGCCGAGATCAACCTCGTCGCGACCGACGGGATCTGAATCGGCCGGGCTCCCCGGCGGGAATATTTGCCCTCCTCTTGAATTTTCCGGCCGGAGGGCGTATCATTTTTTTTTACATCAGGAGAGGCTCGGTCCTGACGGATCGGGCCCGGCAACCTGGGGCGGACACCCGAGGTGCTCACTCGCCAGCGGCGAGGATGTGGTCGCGAAAGCGAAAGCGGCAACCAAGTGTCCAACGGCCAATGACCCGCTCTCCTGGTGAAGGAGGAGCGGGTTTTTTTGTGGCCGGTCTGAAGCCGCGGCACATCCCCCCTCAACGAGTTCCGAGGCCCCCGGGCGTTCCGGAAAGGAGGCTGTGATGGCCAAAGATTTTGTTTTCACTTCGGAGTCCGTCTCCGAAGGCCATCCCGACAAGATGGCCGATCTCATCTCCGACGCGTTTCTCGACGCGGTCCTCGCCCGGGACCCTTACGGCAAGGTCGCCTGCGAAACCCTGGTCACGAAGAACGTCGCCGTGATCGCCGGAGAGTTCCGGACCACCGCGAAACTCGACCCTGTCTCCATCGTCCGTGAAACCGCCCGGGAGATCGGGTACCACGACCCCCTGATCGGCTTCGATTCGGATACCTGCGAGGTCCATACCTATCTCGGCCAGCAGTCGGCCGACATCGCCCGCGGCGTCGACCAGGCCAACGGCGAGGTCGGGGCCGGAGACCAGGGCTTGATGTTCGGCTACGCGACGACCGAAACTCCCGAGCTCATGCCCCTGCCCATCCGCCTCGCCCACCGGCTCGTCCAGAGACAGGCCGAAGTCCGCAAAAGCGGCCTCCTCCCCTGGCTTCGGCCCGATGCCAAGTCCCAGGTCGCGGTCCGCTACCGGGACAAGCGGCCCGTGGCCGTCGAGAAGGTCGTCCTGTCGACCCAGCACGCGGAAGAGGTCAACGACAAGACGCTCCGCGACGGGGTCATCGCCGAGATCATCGAAAAAGTCATCCCGGCCGAGCTCCGGCGGGGGAACGTCGAATACCTTGTCAACCCGACGGGCCGCTTCGTCATCGGCGGCCCCGTGGGCGACACGGGCCTGACGGGCCGCAAGATCATCGTCGACACGTACGGCGGCAGCTGCCCCCACGGCGGCGGGGCCTTCTCGGGCAAGGACCCGACCAAGGTCGACCGCTCGGCGGCGTACACGGCCCGCTACATCGCCAAGAACATCGTCGCGGCCGGCCTCGCCGACCATTGCACGATCCAGCTGGCCTACGTGATCGGCGTTGTCGAACCCTTCTCGGTCATGGTCAATATCCACAGCGGCGGCAAGGTGAGCGAGACGGCCATCGAGAAGGCCGTGCGCTCGATCTTCGAGCTCACGCCCGCCGGGATGATCAAGATGCTCGACCTGCGCCGGCCTATCTACAAGAAGACGGCGGCCTACGGTCACTTCGGGCGTGAGCTGCCCGAATTCACTTGGGAGCGGACCGACAAGGTCCGAGAGCTCCGGGAATTTTTCGGTTATGACAACCTGGAGGCGCACCGCGCCGAGGTGCCCGGCCGTCAGCCGAGTTTGACCCAGCGCCCGATCGATGTGAAATAGAGTCCGGACTCCTTGACCGGCTTCCCCGTGATCCTCTCCCAGAACCGCCGATAGAGCGTGACCTGCGGGCGATAGTAATTCACGAGCTCTTTCAGGGCGGACGTCGCCCTCTCGACGCCCCGCCCGGCGGCGGTATCGTTCAGACGGTCGGTCTTGTAGTCGGCGATGACCCAGCCGCCGCTCTCGAGGAACGCCAGGTCGATGGCGCCTGAGAGGAAAAGCGGCGCGTTCTTGACCAGCGCCACGGGCTTCGCGCCGGCGACGGCAACCAGGCCGGCCCGGCCGGCGAGCTCAATGTAATCGGGGTCCCCGGGCCCGACCCTGACCGCAAAGGGAATTTCGAAATATTTCGTTTCCGCCGCCATGGCCCTCGCCCAGAATCCGGACGAGATGATGCCGCGGACGAGCGCCGCCAGTTTCTCCTCCTCTCCCGCGACGAGCCGTGACGCTTCCAAAGCGTTCCGGGCCAGGAGCTTGAGCGTTTCGTCCGGGATCGCTGGCGTTATGCCCTTGGCCCGGCCGTCCGTCCAGGCTTTGCCGAGGACGTTCATCATCATGTGGACCGCGGTCCCCCACTTCATGCCGAAGCCGCTCGCCGGCCATTCCGGCGATGACCTCTCCAGCTTGGCCAGCGACGTGACGCTTTCCCGGAGATAGCCGGCCATGGACGCGGCCCCCCTATTCCGGATGATGCTCTCCCTCCTCTTGGCGACTTCAGCGGATTTCAGAACCAGCCTTGCGGGCGGTTCGGCTACGGTCGCCCGGGCTTTCTCCCCGCCGGGAGGGGTCCAGGCGAGCTCGGGGACGTCGCCCTGGTGGGCGTCGAGAAGTCCCCAAGCTTTCCTCGCTCCGAGGTCTCCCTCATACGTGCTGACGACGAGAATATCCCCGGCCCGGCTGGCCGCGACGTACATGAGTCTGTGCTCTTCGGCCTCGGCGTATAACCTCTCCTCCGCGGCCGTGGCGGCCCAGCCGGCCGGCTCCGAAACGGGCTGCCTCTTCCTCCCCCATGGCTTCGAGAAAACGAAATGACCGCGCGGACCCGGCCGGCCGGCCGGCGAGGGATGAGGACGCCCCGGACCTTCCTCCTGAAGCCTCACGATGTGCTTGTCCGGCTCGTGCTCTTTCTGGCCGACCGGATTGGCCAGGATCACGACGGGCGCCTCGAGCCCCTTGGCTTTGTGGAGGTTCATGAGGCGGACGACATCCCGTCGGCCCGGCGTGAGGCTCATCTCGCCGAGAGAATCGAGGGCGATCCATTCCGCGACGAAGTCGGCGACCGCGGCGAAAGAGGTCGTGCCCTTGCTCTCCAGGGATCGGATGGCCTCGACCAGCTTGAGAACGTTCCCGGCTTCGCCCGGCCCGTTCCCCCCGGAGGAGACGAGGTAGTTGAGCAGGCCGGAGGCTTCGAGGATCATCTCCAGAACGGTCGAAGGGGCATAGCGCTTGGTCCACGTCCACCATTCGCGAAGGGCCGCAAGGGAGCGCCGGACCTTGGCCGTCGCTTCTCCGCCCGGCGCGATGTCCCCGATGAACGAGAGCGCCCCGCCCGCCGTTCGGAAATCCAGGAGTTCCTGGTCGCTCACGCCGAAGAACACGCCTCTCAGCACGGCGGCCGCGGCCACCGGATTGTCCGGCGCCTTCAGGGCCAGGAGCAGGCGGATGACCTCGCCGATCTCCTCGCTCTCGGAGAAGGCGGCGCTTCCGGAGACGTCGTAAGGGACTCCCGCGGCGGCCAGGGCCCGGGCATAGACGTCCATGTGTTTCCGGTAGCGGAAGAGGACGAGGAAGTCCTCAGGCCTGGCCGGCCGGGGGCCCGTCTCTTTGTCTTCGACCTTCAGGTTGCCCGCGCACGCCCAGGCGACGTATCCGGCGATCCGGGCCGCGTCGCGCTCGGCGATAACTTCTCCCTTGTTCCGCTCGACCTTCGGGACCGGGAGCTTGAACACGCCCTGGGCCGCGCCGGAGCAACCCGGCCGCACGGCGTCGAGCGGAGCGAAGCCGGCCTGGTACGTGTCCGGCGCCGCCGGGAACGTCCGTTCAAAGATCGGGTTGACCCAGGCCGCGATCGACCGGAGGGACCGGAAGTTCGCGGTGAGCGGAAGGACCTCTCCGCCGCCCGCTTCGATGCGCCGCTTGACAAGGTTATAGATATCTATGTCGGCCCGCCGGAACCTGTAAATCGACTGCCGCGGGTCGCCGACGAGGAAGAGGCGGCCCGGCTCGGGGACGAGCCTGGTCCAATCCCGCTCGCGCGCGTCCGCGCCCGTGAGGTAAAAGAGGACTTCGGCCTGAATGGGGTCCGTGTCCTGGAATTCGTCGACCAGGATCCGGCGGTAGCGGTCCTTGAAATACTCCCGGACCTCGGGATTGTCCCGGAGGAGCCCGGCGGCGAGCAGGAGCTGATCCTGGAAATTGAGCCTGGATTTTTCGCGGCGCCGGGCCTCGTAAAACTGTGCGGCCGGCCGGAGGAAGGCCAGGGCCTTGTCGTGCCGGTACTCGCGCCAGGCCCGCAGGGCGGGAATCACGAAGTCCTGGCGGAAGTCCTCGAACGCGGCTTCAAATGCTTCAGCCGCAGCCTTGTCCGGCCAGCATTTCTTGGTGACCCGGGGGCTCCGGTCCAGGAGTTCGACGCTTTCCATGAGGAGAACGGGGTCCGTGAACCCCAGACGGCCACGCCGCCCGAAGAGGCGAGCCATCAGATTTTGGAGATCGTCCCGGCCGGCCTCGGGGCGTTCGGCCGGAACGACGCCGGCCGCCGTATCCAGGAATTCCCCGAGCCGCGACCGGATGGCCGCGAAGTCCGGCGGATCCGCGCGCCCGGCCGCGGGCTCGACCTCCGGGTAGAGCGAGAGGGTTTCGAAGGCGTCTCTCAGGTCCGCGGGGGAAAGGCCGACGTCTTCGAGGGCCCGGAGGACGTCATCGGCCTTGATCCGGGCTTCGATCAGATAATCGTGCCAGCATGTTTCGCGGAAAAGGGCGTCGTCGAGGTCTTCCATCTCCTCGAACTCGGGATCGATCCCGCACTCGACGGGACGTTCGCGGATGATCCGGGCCGAGAAGGAATGAATGGTGCCGATGAAGCCCTGCTCGAGGTCCCGGAGGGCGGCCCGGAGGCGGGCTTTCTCTTCCGTCCCGAATGTGCTCTCATCAGGCCGGAGGCTCCTCTCCAGGGCGAGCTGGAAGCGGCCGCGGAGCTCGGCGGCGGCCTTGCGCGTGAAGGTCACGGCCGCCAGGCCCTGGATGGCCGACCGCCCGGTGGCGATAAGGGCGATCATCCGGTCGACCATGCTCCGGGTCTTCCCCGAGCCGGCTCCCGCTTCGACGAGGAACGTCGTGTCCAGGTCCCGGATGATCCGGTCGCGGACGGCCTGGTCGATAGGCTTGGGCGCCCGTCGGGCCTGAGCCGGCGTTTTTCTCACTGTCCTGGGTTCAGTCATATCGTTTCAACCTGTCCAAGGCCTCGAAGATCGCGGGATTGGCCTTGACTTTCCGTTTGGCCTCGTCCGTCGACCCGCCGCAGATCGGGGCGAAATCGCAGAAATCACACTCGGCCTCGGGCCCCGTCACGAAATATCCTTTCGCAACGAGGCCGAGGATGTCGTTGAGAAGCCTCCGGAACGCCTGCCGGTCGAATTCCGGGGCCATGAACTCCCGCCCCTCGCCGCGCCGCGTCGGAAAATAGTAACCGCTTTCCGTGACCCGGGGGCACGAGTCCATTTTTTCCCGCTTGAGGACCTCCTCGGCGGCCAAGGCATAGAGCGCATGCTGGATGACGCGGCCTTTGCCGAACGAGCGGAAGCCCTCGTAAGGCCTGGTGCTCCCCGTTTTGTAGTCCAGGATCCGGTAGGTGCCGGGCCCGGTCCGGTCGATCCGGTCGATGGTCCCCCGGAGAATAAATGAGTTGCCTTCGCCGAGGCCGATTTCGACGCCGCTGAATTTTTTCTCGAAGAGAAGCGGCTGGATCCCGGCCTCCCTGTCCGTCTCGAGCTTTAGGAAAAAATTGAGGTCGTCAAGGATGTCCTTGCGCTCCTTCTCGAAAATGCTCTCGGACGGCGGCGGGACGAGCTTCTTCCATTTGAGAATGAGGCCGCCGCCCACTCTATCCATGAGAGGGGCATGGCGCGTCACATCGGCCTTCTCCTCTTTCCGGGCGACCTCGGTCATGAAGTCGCAGAGGATCTCGTGGATTAGACTGCCGCGCCGCATCGGGTCGAGCCACCGGGAACGGTCGATCTCGAGCTCTTCGGGGGGCTCGATGCCGAGGATATACTTGAGGAAATAGCCGTAGGGGCATTTGGCCATGAGCTCCAGGCGCGAAGCCGACAACATGATGTCGTGGTTCCGGACGGGGTCGAAGCGGCCGCGGTCGAGGCGGACGAGGCCTTCGTATTCGGTCAGGGGATCGCCGTTCCGGGCCGCCGCGGCTTCCAGGCCGCCGCGGAGCGACGGGAAGGCCTTCAGGACCGCATCGAGCCCGTCGAGGAACCGGCCATCGCGGGCGAGCCGGCCGAACCACCAGTCCATCTCGTCAAGGGCGTTCTCGCCGCCATCCGGGAGGAAGCCGGCGGGATCCAGGCGGCCGGCCGCACGCGCCTCGCTCCGGAAGGCCTGGTCGAGGGCCGAATAGTCCAGGCCGGCATCACCCCTGGAGAGGCGGCGGACCTGGAGAAGCGCGGAGGATGGATAAAGCGTCCGTTCTTCCATGATGTCGTAAGCCGGGTAGCTGAGCGTCACCCGGCCGCGGAGCGAAGAGAGGAGAACGGCCAGCGAAAAGAGGTTCGATTTGAGGGCGTCGGCCGTGGTCGCCAGAAACGGCGAGATGGTTTCACGCTCGGCATCGAGGAGGACCGGGTCCTGAGGCCCGGGACCGGGGAACGCCCCTTCCGTCAATCCGGCGACAAATGTCACGGGCCGGCCCGAAAAGCCCCCGGAGCCGAGGCTCGAGACGTGGAGGTGGCCGGGGAGCGGCGAGGACTGGCCGACGGCCAGGGACGTGACCAGCGTGCGGAGCCGGTCCAGGGCATCGGCGGACTCCAGTGTCGCGGGAGGGGCCGGGCCGTCGCCCTCGCCCGCGGCCTTGCGCAGCTCGGAAACGATGACCTCGAGCGCCTGGCGGTCTAGGTCGGACCGGAGGCGGGCTGTCGTTTCGAGGGCCGTCATCAGTCCCTTGCAAAGCCCGGGAAAATCCACGGTCTTGCCTGCGCCTGACGCCTCGGGGAAGAGGGCCAGGACGTCCCTGATGGCCTCCCTCAACCGCCCGACCTCCTCGACGCTCTGACGAAGGGACGCTATCTCGGCCGGACTTCGCCCCTCGTCATCCCCGTGCGGGGGCCGGCCGAGCTCCGCCTCGCGGCCCGCCAGGAACTTCGCCAAACATTCGAGGTACCTTTCCCTTCCCCAGCCGATCATGGCCCGCCGCAGATAAAGGCTGAGCCTCAGGGAAAAGGAGGCATCTTTAGCCGCGCCGGGAACGAGCTCGAGGTCTCCGGCCTCGATGAGACGTGAGAGGTCGGCCACAAGATAGTCGTTTTGAAGCCAGTCGGCGAGGCCGAAAAAAACCCGGCCGGGCGACGTGAAGGATACGGGGATCCCGTCGAAATACGTCACGGGAAGCTTTGTCCGGTCGGCCAGAAGGTGAAAGAGGGTCGGATAGGCGGGGCCGGGGGGATGGATGACCTCGACCTCATCGAAGCGGATTTTCCCGGCCAGAATCCGCCGGATGATCTCGCGGCACTCGTTGGCCGGACCGACGGCCCGGAAGGTCGCGAGCGAGCCGTCGTCGAGGGGCGGCGGCGCGCCCTCCGGGTCGAAGAGCCAAGGCAGACGTTCGACGTCGGAGGACGGAGAGGCGGGCAGAGGAGTGGCCCCCGGCCCGGGCGCCCACCAGAGCCGAGGCCGGTCGAGCCCGGCGACGGGGCCGCGCGGGACAAGGACGAGCGCGGGGCCGGCCACGGCCTCAACGAGCTCCCTTTCCAAACCACAGAAGCCATGGTCCTCGAGACAGAGGTGCCAGACCTTTCTTTCCCGAACGCGCTCCCCGGCCCGGGCTTCCGTATTTTCCCGCGCCGGCGTGGAGTCCCGGCGTCCAAGGGAGGCTTTACGCGCGGACGTGATTTTCTCCAGGACAAAAAGATACAGCCCCGGCCGGTCGAGGATATTCGTGTCTTCCAGGGTTTTTTCGTAGGCACCGAGGAGCAGGGCGACGTCCCTGGCTTTCTCTTCCCTCCGGAAGGCCCCGGGCCTGACGTCGACGATCCTGACTTTGGCGAGCCGGAGAGACTGGATGGCCCGGAAGAGGGCCCTGGCGACGCCCGGCGTGGGATTGAGCGTGCCGAAGTATTCCAGCCGGCCGCGGCTCTTGAGCTCGCGGAAGAGGCCGTCGACGAGGACCAGAAGATCGGTCTCGCCCGCCTGCCTCTTGCCGAGAGCCGCGAGTTCGACGGCCGCGGCCTCAAGGGCCAGCGAAGGGAGCGTCACGAAGCGCAGGTTGACCCAGCCCTCCCCGGCCCCGGCCAGCGCTTCCCCGATCTGATGCCCGATGGAAAAGGAAGGGACGATGAAGATCTTCTCGTCGAGCCGATGCTCCCGGCAGAAGTCCGCCAGGAAGCGGATCATGGCGTTCAATGGGGGCCGCCTGTGATCCGATAGAGGTATATTTTATGCGGCCGGCCGGATTCGACGGGAACGACCTCGCTCTTGACGATCCGGTCGTCCCAGCCCGGCATCCGGTAATTGTGAGAGACGATGCGCGTTCCTGGCCTGAGCTCTTTTTCGAAAAGCGGCTTCAGGGTTTCGAGCGACTCGGGCAGGAGATAGAGGACGACGACCGTCGCGTCGGCGATGTGGGCCTTGGTCGCGTCCATGCACAGGAAACGGGTGATCCCCTCCACCCCATCCCTCCTGGCATTGGCCTTGCATTCCTTGACGAGCCTCGGATCGATCTCTATGCCGACGCCCCTGGCCAGGTAGGTTTTCGCCGCCGCGATGACCATCCGGCCGTCGCCGCAGCCGATGTCGTAGACGACGTCGTCCCGGCCGACCCCGGCCATTGTGAGCATCCTCTCGACGACCGGGGCGGGCGTCGGGACATAAGGGGCCAGGTCGGCGGCGTCCTCCCGCCCGTGGGAGCCGGGATAGACCTTGACCAGGCCGTTCTCGTCGTAGCGGAACGAATAGGGCTTGCCTGGGAAGACGGCGTAGGAGACCTTCCGCAACCCGCTATCGAACGCGATTTCAAGGGGGACGTCGGTCGGGATCCTGTCCACGGAGCCGACCTTGAGCGTCCGGGTCTTCGGCTGGCGCATGTAGGGATTGGGTTGGATCGTATAGGACAGGTCCTTTTTCGTGACGTTCCGGAGGGTCGCCTCCTCTCTGAAAGCAGCGGCTGCCGGACGCCGGTCGTCCAGGACGACCTTGTTCTGCACCTTCGCCGGGGGCCTGAGGAGAAAAAAGGACAGAGCCGCCATGGCCAGCAGCCCCGCGGCCCGAAAGAGGTATCTTCTCAATTGCATTCTAACGGCAGCGCACGCTCAAGGGACACGCACCTCAGGGACATGTTCCCGCTTTTCCTTGGCAGTCCCCCATGATTTTCGCCCGCGATCCAGCCCCGGCCTCCCGGCGCTGAAGCGCATGCCCCACGGAGCCTGCTATTTCATATTGGGAGTTTCCTTGACCGGGCTGAGCCGCAGGAGCACGGCGCCGTGGACGTTGACCTTCTGAGTGAACCAGTTTTCGAACACGCCCCAGTCATACTGGCGCCAGGCGTCGCGGACCTTCCACTTTCCCTTGATCCCCAGGTCCTCCCAGCGCGCCGTGACCGTCGTCACGGACGCGCCGCGGTTGAAGAGCCCGACCGCCTTGGAGCCGTCCTCCATGTCTTTGGCCCAGACTTCGCGATCGTTGGCCCGGGAAACCGGGACGGCCTGCTTGCCGAGGGCGTCCTGGTTGACCTCGATGACCTCGTCGTTCCCGAGGAGGCCCAGCGTGAAATCGTCGAGCTGAGTGATATCCCCGCCGAAGATCAGTGGGGCGGCCAAGAGCGCCCAGAGGCTCATGTAGGTGTACTGCTCGTCGGGCGTGAGGGGAGTAGGCACGAGCTTGTCGCCCCAGAGGATGGACCCGACGAGGATATTGTCCGGGTCGTTCCAGCCGCCGGGGCCGGCGAATTTCTCCTTGCCGGCCTGGCCGAAGCCGATCCGGGACATGGACGTCCAGAGGCTTTTGTCCTCGGGCGGAACGCCCAGGTCGCCGGTCGTCCGCCAGTAGTTTCCCCCGACCTCCCTCCCCCACTCCCAGACGTCGCCCATCCCGTACTGGCAAAGGTTATAGACCATGTCGCGGCCGACCTTGTCCAGGGCCGACCGCATCAGGGCATAGGGTTTCTTGAGCGAGCCGGGGCTCTTGTCGGGGGCGACGTCCCCGTAGGAGCACCAGTCGTACTTCAGGAAATCGAACCCCCAGGAGGCGAACTGCCTGGCGTCCTGCTCTTCGTGGCCGTAGCTTCCGGCAAAGCCGGCGCAGGTCGTCGGCCCCGGCGAAATGTAGATCCCGATCTTGAGCCCGAGCTTGTGGACCGCGTCGCAGAGGGCCTTCATGTTGGGGAAATTCCTGTTCGGCCGGAGGTGGCCCGCCGCGTCCCGGGGCGCGCCGCCGATCACGGGGTCTTTCGAATCGGGCTTGATGTTCCAGCCGTCGTCGATGTTGATGTAGGAATATCCGTGGTCGACGAGGCCCGAAGAAACCATGGCCTTGGCCTGGGCCCGGACCATCTTGTCGCTGATGTTCGTGTAGGCCATGTACCAACTCGACCAGCCCATCGGAGGGGTCAGGGCGATCGTATCACCGCAGACGATGCGGAACGGCCGCTCGGCCTTGCCGAGCGCGTTCCTCACCCGGAGCATCATGGCATGCGTGCCCTTCCGGGCGAGGGTTCCCGTGATCCGGCCGGTCTTCGCGTCGAGCGTCAGCCCGGAGGGAAGCCCCGCCGCCGAGAATTCCATCGGGCGCTGGCCCGTCGCGGGGATTGTGTAGGCGAACGGCGACCCCGGACGGCAGCCGTAGACCATCGGCCCGTTGATCCGGGGGGCGGGCGACGGCTTGGGCGTCAGGCTGCTGGGCTGGGCGGCCAGCGGGATCGCGAGGGCGGCCAGGAAAAGCGCGACCGCCCAACGGACGGCGAGCGTCTTGCGGACACCAAGAGTCATGGGGCACCTTCTTTCGTTGGCTATGGGTTCATTCAGGACCGTTTCTTTTGATAATCCGGGTAGGCCGGCTTCGTGTGCTTGGGCGCCGGGTTCTTGGCGATGAGATCGAGGGCCACTTCCACGGCCTTTTCAAGCTGCGGGTCGTGCCCGGCCTTGACCGCGGCCGGGTCCATCCCGATTTCGTAGGCGGGGTCGACGCCGTGGTTCTCCACGTCCCAAGTGCCGTTCGGGTTCCAGAACCCACTCTGCGGCGCGCCCGTGAAACCTCCATCCATCAGGGCCGCCGCGCCGGCCATCCCGACCAGTCCGCCCCAGGTCCGCATGCCCACGAGAGGGCCGATCCCGGCCGCCCGGAACAGCCAGGGCATCATGTCCCCGCCCGAGCCGGCGTATTCGTTGATGATCATGACCTTGGGCCCGTAGATGGAGCCGACCGGCGTGATATAGTCGACCCCTTCGCGGGCAGCAAAGTAGCCCATCAAGGGCCGCCTCATGTAGTCGATGATGTAGTCCGCGATGAGCCCGCCCTGGTTGAAGCGCTCGTCGATGACCGCGCCTTCCTTCCCGACCTGGGCGAAGTAATAACGGTTGAAGTTCGTGTAGCCGCCTTCGGCCGTGTCGGGGAGCCAGACATAGGCCAACCGGCCCCCGCTCATCCGGTCCACTTTCCGCCTGTTGTCCTCGACCCAGGCCAGGTTCCGGAGGCGATACTCGCTGCCCACCGGGACGACCGTGACCTCGCGCGCGCCCTTGCCGTCTGGGCTGGGGCCGACCTTGATCACGACCTGCTTTCCTGCGGTGGCCTCGAAAGCCTTGGAGACGTCCTCGGAGACGGGGACGTCGCGGCCGTTGACCGCCAGCAGATATTCGCCGGCGGCGACACTCACGCCGGGCTGGGTCAATGGCGCCTGCAGCTGCGGGTTCCAGTTCTCTCCGCTGTAAACGCGCGCGAAGCGGTAGCGGCCGTTCTCGATCCGGTAGTCGGCGCCGAGGAGTCCGACCCTGTCCGGACTGACCTCGGGCTGATCGCCGCCGCCCACGAAGACGTGTCCGCAGGTGAGCTCGCCGAGCATCTCCTCGAAAAGATAGTTCAGGTCCTGGCGGCTGCCCAACCCCTCGAGGTACGGGGCATATGTCTTCTCGGCGGCCTTGAGGTCGAGCCCGTGGTGACCGGGGTCGTAGAAGAAATCGCGCTCGAGCCGCCAGACTTCATGGTACATCTGCCGCCACTCGACCGGGGGATCGGCGAGGACCTCCATCTCCGCGGTCTTCAGGAGTCCCTTGCCCGGCTCCGGCGTTCCGGACGTCGCCGCGATCGTCCACTGGGGGCCTTGGTTGAAGAGGATCTTCTCTCCTGTCGCCGAGAGCGCGAAGTTCCCGACGTTGTCGAGGAACTTATCGAGCTTGCGGGTGGAGAGGTCGAACTTGTGGAGCGTCTGGGCCCCGCCCCCGCCGCCCAGGGAACCGGCGACCGGGGGCCCCTCGAGAAGGAAGACGATCCCCTCCTTGCCGGCGGCGAGCGCCAGATAATTCCTGGCCGGGACGGGCAGGGCCAGGATGCGCTGGCCGAGGCCGTCAAAGTCGATGGTGACCTTCTCGGCCTCCTTGGCCTTCGCTTCGTCCTTGGCCGGGGGCTTTTCTTTCCCGGGCCCCGGTTTATCGACCGCGTTCTTGTCTTCGGGCTTCTTCGCGTCCGCCGCCTTCTCCTCGTCGCTTTCGGGGGCGAGGGGCGAGGGCAGGTCCTTCTTCAGCACGGCGACATAGACGCTCCGCGTCACGGGCCGGTCCATGCTCGACATGTTCAGCCACCCCGGGGTCAGGCCCACGTCGGTGCTGGCCGTGAAGAAAAGGTATTTTCCGCTCCTGTCGAAAGCCGGGAACTTGGCGTCGCTCAGCCCGTCCGTGACCTGAACGGCCTTTCCGGTCTCGAGAGAATAGACGAAGATCGCGTCCATGTGGCTCTTCAGCTGTTTGGCGAAGGTCAGCCAGCGGGAATCCGGCGACCAGCCGAAGTCGAAGGAGAAGGCGGGGTTGTAATAATAGGTCGAATCGACCTTCACCGGGATGCCCTTCTCGATCTCCACGTACCAGAGCGTCAGGCGCTTGTCGTTGTAGGCGATCTTCTTGCCGTCCGGAGACCAGACGGGCCGGTAGAAGAACGAGGGCGGGTCTCCCAGGCCGATCTTCTTCACCGGGCCCTGGCCGGCCTGGCCGACGATGTGGAGCGCGTATTCGCCCGATTCGTCCGAGAAGTAGGCGATCCATTTTCCGTCCGGCGACCAGGACGGGTCGCGCTCCATGACGCCCGTCGTCCGGGTCAGGTCGCGGACGTCCCCTTTTTCCGCGGGGACGGTCAGGATCTCGCCGCGGGCCTCGAACACGGCCCGGGCGCCGTTCGGGGAGATGCTCGCCGCGGCGATCCTCTGCCCGACCTTGACGTAATGGGGACGGACCTCGGGAAGATCGCCGTTGAGCGTCACGGACAGGCGGCGGGCTGTTCCCGTGGCCAGGTCGAAGAGATGAAGGGCCCCGAACTGCTCGACGACGATGGCGCCGGGGCCCGCCGAGGCGGACTTGAAGTCCAGGCCGCTGTTCGGGAGGGCTTCGCTCACGGCCTTCGTCTTCGTGTCGTAGACGAAGAGCGCGACCGGGCCCCTGCGGTCCGAAAGGAAATAGATCTTGTCCCCGATCCACAGGGGATTCGAATCGTTGGAGTTCTCCCGGGGGATCTTCTCGACCTTGAGGTCGGAGAGGTCGACGATCCAAATGGGAGTCGTCTGCCCGCCCCGGTAGCGCTTCCAGGCCTTCTGCCATTGCATCGTCGGGACATAGGCCAAGCGTGTCCCGTCGGGAGAGTATGAGGCCTGGACGCCGGACGGCAGCGGGAGTTCCTCGGGGAACCCGCCGTCGACGCTGACCGTGAAGAGGCGGGGCACCGGCGAAAAGCTGTCCCTCGCCGAGCGGAAGATGACCCGTTTCCCATCGGACGTCCAGCCGACGGGCTCGTCAGCGCCCGGATGATAGGTCAGCCGCCGGGGAATCCCGCCCGCGGCCGGAACGACGAAGACGTCCGTATTCCCGTCGTACTGGCCGGAGAAGGCGACGAGGGTCCCGTCCGGCGAGAAGAACGGATCCCTCTCGATCCCGGCGCCCGTCGTCAGCCGGCTGGCGCTGCCGCCGCCGCGGCCGACCGTCCACAGGTCGCCGGCGAACGCGAAAACGATCTGGGTCCGGCTGACCGAAGGCTGCTGGAGAAGAAGCGGCTTTTCAGACTGGGCCAGAGCGAAGCCTGATGCCATCGCCAGGATCAGGACCGTCAAAGAGATCTTGAAGCGGGTCGTCATTTCGGGCTCCTTGCAGAAAAAATCCCCCGGGGGTCAGCGCATGATTTCAGATATTAGCCCCCGGCGCCTGAAAATGTCAATCCGGCGGCGGCCCGGGCCAAATTGACTTTTCCGGGGCCGCGGCTATACTTGTCCCTGATGTCCGCAAAGAGTCCGGCCGGCCCGGCCATCCTCCTCATTTCTCTTCTGGGCCTGGCCCTCGCATCCGGATCCCAGGAAGTCCCGGGCCAGCCCGCAGGGACTATTCGGATGTTCTTTACGGCCCGGTCGGCAAAGGCCGACGACACCCTGCCCGAAGAGGCCCGCAAGGGGTTCGAGGACGATGACGGACGGCCCCTCAGGGCCGTGGCTCTCGACCTCAACGGCGACGGCAAAGATGAAAAATTCTTCCTCAGCGGCGTCCCGTCGAAATCAGGCGGGAGCCAGTGGGTCGTCTGGGACGAAGCCGCGAGCACGGTCCGCGGCCTCATCATCGGCAGCATCATCTTCATCGGGCGGGAAACCGACGAGGGTTTCCCCCGGCTCGAGACCTATTGGAAGCAGGGCGGAGACATGTCCGTCGTCTTCAATTACACCTTCAGCCGCGGAAAATACGTCCGGGTCAATTCGCGCTCGCTGACCGTTTCCGAGATCAACGAATATTTCCGGACCAAGCCCCCGATCGACCTCGACAAAGAGCTGGCCGAGATCAAAGCGGACCATGACACCCCCCAGAATCCGGTCCCTTGACCCGTCCGAGCGGCTCGCCCGGGCCACCGTTTTGGCGCTCATCGTGTTCGCAGCCGCCTCCTGCCGGGGCCCGGCCCCGCCCGCCGGCCACAGCGGAAGGACGCTCACCGTCGCGGTCGTTCCCATGGGCACGACCCACGAGTTCTGGAAGTCCGTCCACGCGGGCGCCCTGACCGCCGCGCGCGAGCTCGGCGTCCGTCTCATCTGGAAGGGTCCGCTCAAGGAAACGGACCGGAACGAACAACTCCAGATCGTGGAAACCCTGACCGGCTCGGGCATCGACGCCCTGGTCCTCTCGCCCCTGGACGACAGGGCGCTCATCCGACCGGTCCTCGAGGCCGCCGCCCTCGGGATCCCGACGGTCACGTTCAATACCGCGCTCGCGGGGAGCGGCCCGATCGCCCTGGTCGCGACCGATAATTTCAGGGGCGGGGTCATGGCCGCGGAGCGGGTCGGCCGGCTCACGGGAGGCCGCGGCAGGCTCATCCTGGTCCGGGTGACCGAGGGCGTCGAGGGGACGAGGCTCCGCGAGGAAGGGTTCCTCGAGACGGTCCGGCGCGATTTCCCCGGGCTCACGATCCTCTCCGACAACCAGTACGGCGGGGCGTCCACGGAGACCGCCTACCAGACCATGGAAAACCTCCTGGCCCGGTTCCCGGCCGTGGACGCGGTCTTCACGCCCAACGAATCCACGACCTTCGGCGCCTTGCGGGCCCTTCAGGACCACGGCCTGGCGGGGAAGGTCGTCCACATCGGCTTCGACTCGTCGGCCAAGCTCATCGAGGCCCTCGGTAAAAAAGAGATCCTCGGACTCGTCCTGCAGGACCCGTTCGAGATGGGTTCCCGGAGCGTGAGAACGGCCGTCGCACATCTCAGGGGCGAGCCTTACGAAAAGAACGTGGCCACGGGAGTTGTCCTGGCCACACCTGACAACATGAACGAGCCTTCCATCCGGAGGCTCCTCGTGCCCGACCTTTCCGTCCTCGGCAAGGACGCGCGATGATGGAGGCCGGGCGGCATTTCGAGAGCATGAGGAGACGCCCATGAATCAAGCCGGAAAGAGACGTCTGGCCGTCCTCCTGACCGCGGCCTTCGGGGCCGCGATCGTCCTTTCGGGAACGGCGATGGAAAAAAGGAGCCCAGCCGTGAAAACCGCTCAAGAGACCGGATCAAGGACCTCCCCGCCTGCCGCGGGAGGCCTGTTCATCATCTCGTCCAGCCACCAGGACATCGCCTGGATGGATTCGCCCCAGAAATGCGTCGAGTTCAGGGATAGGAACGTCATCAGCCCCGCCCTGGCCATGCTGGGCAAGAACGGCGCCTACGCCTTCAGCATGGAGAACATGCTCAACCTCATGGAGTACCTGGAGCGCCACCCCGACCGGAAAGACGAAATCGCCCGCTATACGCGGGAGGGCCGGATGGAGTGGGGGGCGACGTTCAACCAGCCCTACGAATCCCTCCTCAGCGGCGAGCAGCTCGTCCGGGAAGCCTATTTCGGCCGGCGCTGGATCAAGAAGAATTTTCCCGGCTGTGACGCCCGGGTCTACTTCAGCCCCGACGTGCCCGGCCGGTCCATGCAGATGCCCCAGATCCTGGCCAAGGCGGGCATCCCCTACCTGGTCATGAGCCGCTACCAGGAGGGCCTCTACCGCTGGGCGAGCCCGGACGGGACCTCCGTCCTGGCCTATTCGCCGGGCCATTACGGGAATGCGTCCGCCTATCTGAACGCCGCGCCGGAGGAGGCCGCCAAGGCCATCGCCGGGAAGGTCGCCAAGTGGGAAGAATATCACGCCGCGCGCAACCTCCCGCCCCGGTTCCCGCTCCTCAATTCCGTCGACTTCTCCCAGCCGACCGACTTTGACGCCCTGATCAAGAATTGGAATGGGAGCGGCCGGACGGCCGGGGCTGTCCCCCTGACCATGGAGTATTCCTCGGCCCGCCGGTTTTTCGAGGCGATCGACATCAAGGCCGCGAAGTTCCAGACGATCACGGGCGAGCGGCCCAACCTCTGGCTTTACATCCATGGGCCGACCCATCATTGGGCCATTTCCGCGGGGCGCGAGGCCGGGAGGCTGCTTCCGGCGGCCGAGACCTTCAGCGCGGCCCGGGCGGTCATCGAGGGCGGCTTCAGCGCCTATCCGGCCCGCCGGCTCGAGGAGGCCTGGCAGGCCGCGATCTATCCGGACCACGGCTGGGGGGGAAAAGAGGGGCAGGTCACGGACCGCCTCTTCCGGAAAAAATACGAGTTCGCCCGGGACGAGGGCCGCGACATGCTCTCCACGGCCCTGGCCGGTATCGCCCCTCACATCAAGACCCGTCCCAACCCGGGCGTTCCCCTCATCGTTTTCAACACCCTCTCCTGGAAGCGGACGGATCCCGTCGTCTGCCTGGTCACGCCGCGGAGCGGGGATTTCCTCCTTCGCGATGGCGATGGAAAAGAGACCGCGTATCAACGGCTCCCCGCCCTCCCCGGCCAGGCCGAGGGCGCCGTCAGGATCGAATTCGCCGCCGGGGACGTCCCCGGCCTGGGTTACAAGACCTGGTACCTGGCCGAAGGGCGGCCGGCGAGCGTCATGAATCCCGCGTCGGCCCGGGCGAACAGCGTCGAGAACGCTTTTTATAGGATCGAGCTCGCCCCCGGCGGGGTCAAGAGCATCTTCGACAAGGAGCTCGGCCGGGATGTCCTGGCCGCCGGGAAATTCCTCGGCTTCGAGGTTTTCACCATGCAGTCTGTCGGCAACGGGGCCGGCGAGTTCGGGCGGGTCCAGCAGCCGACCATGGAGGGCTTCGACCGGCTCGGTCTGCACGGCCCGGCCTGGAAACTCAGCGAAACAGAATCCGGCCCGATGAAGACGGTCTTCATCCTGGAGCAGCCGCTCAAGAATTGCACGGTCCGGCAGAGGCTCATCGTCCGGAACGATGTCAAGCGGATCGACTGCGAGGTCGACCTCCTGGGCTGGGACGGCGACCCGTACAGGGAATTCCGGATGGCCCTCCCGGTCAACGCTGAAAAAGGCCGGGTGGCCTACGAGGTGCCCCTGGGCGTCGTCGAGGTGGGCTCGAGCGAGATCAAGGGCCCCGGCGGCCCGGCCTACGGGAATCTCGTCTATGACGAAGAGTGTTCCGACATCCGGCCACGCGAGGTCCAGAACTTCCTCAGCGCGGGCGACGACCGTTTCGGGGTCACCTTGAGCACGAGCGTCGCCGTCTGCGATTATAAAGATCCGACGACCTCACCCGTCGCGTACCCGGTCCTCCAGCCCATCCTCCTCGCGTCCCGGCGGAGTTGCCACAGCGAAGGGAACTGGTATCTCCAGGAGGGCGACCATCATTATCGTTTTTCGCTGACGAGCCATGGACCGGGCTGGCGGAGCGGCTATAAACAGGGGATCCAGCCCAACAATCCCCTGATCGCCCTCGTGAACCCGGCGGCCGGAGCCGGCGCTTCCCTGCCGGATACGATGTCGTTCCTCTCGCTCTCCGCCCCGAATATCCTGGTCAGCACGCTCAAGAAAGCCGAGGACGACGACTCCGTCATCCTCCGGGTCTACGACATCGAGGGGAAGGACGCCGAGGCCCGCCTCAACCTCTTCTTCCCGCTGAGATCACTGGAAAGCGTCAACATCATCGAGGAGGCCCCGAAGGGGCTGAAGCCGGCGAAAGACGGCTTCGTCCTGAAGGTCGGCCACCACGCCGTCGAGACGTTCCGGCTCGTCCCCGGGGAAAAGCGGAACTAGCCCGAAGCGACGGCCGGAGCTATTCCTCGTCGATCCGGGTCAGCTCGAAGACGACGGGGTTAGCGGCATCCGGGCACGGATGTGTCAGCACGTCCGTGTTTTGAGCCCAGGGGAACTCGGCGTTGAACATCATGGCGAAGACCTTGGGCAGCATGCTGTAAAGGGCATGGACGCAGATCTTCCCGTCGACGCCCGTCTGAGTGAACCGGACGACGTCCCCGGCCTTGTGACCGAGGCTGCATTCGCCTTTCACGCTGAGGACCCTGGCTTTCACCTCTTTGATTTTGCGGGCCATCGCCTTCTCCTTGATGGTTATCCTTGATCCGGCCGGCCCCATTATACGCAACTCCCCGGCCGGAGACACGGATATTCGCGGGCAGAGGGTGAGAATTCCGGAGCCCAGGGGACCGTCTTTCTCGGTGAAGATCCAAATTCAGGAGGTCCGGATGAAAGCCAAGATCGGGCGAGAGGAGTTCGTGCGGCTGGCCATCTCGAAGCTGCGGCTGGCCAACTACAAAGGGATCCATTCCGTTTACAGCGGGTTCAACGAAGCCTTCAAGGCCTACTTCGAGGGCGCCAATCCCATCGAAGTGACCGGGGAACTGGCCAAGGAGGGGAAGATCGCCCTGCGGCCGGTCAAGGGAGGGGTGATGCTCTACCTCCCCGAGGACGGCCCCGTGATGAGCCGCGGGGACGCGGCCCTTCTGAAAATGGGGCTTCTCGAGAAGCCCAAGGACCCCTGAGCCCGGCCCGGACTTCGAAAAAGGGATTGCTTTTTCCCTCCGGCCGTTGCCATACTAGCCCGCGGGAGGGAGATCATGGCTCAATGGACGCGCCGGAAGTTCCTGGGAGACGGGGTCAAGGCGGCCGCCGCGGGGGCCGTGGTCATGGGGAGCTCCTGCGCCGGCCAAGGTCCCGGCACGGCCGACAGGATCTTCCATCAAGTCATTCCGCTGTCGGGAACGTGGGCCTTCCGCACCGACGCCCGAAATGAGGGCGAGGCGCTCGGTTGGCACAAGCCCGGCGGGGCCGGCGAGGGCTGGGAGGAGGTCCAAGTCCCCCACACCTGGCAGGTCTCCGAAAGAACGGCCGGATACATGGGAAGGGCCTGGTACCGCCGGGAATTCGATGCCCCTGCTTCGTGGAAGGGACTGGTCGCGCGTCTCGAGTTCGAGGCGGTCTTTCACACGGCCCGCGTCTGGGTCAACGGCCGTCCGGCGGGAGAGCACGTCGAGAAGGGCTACACGGCTTTCACCATCGATATCACGGACCTCCTCGAGCCGGGAAAAAGGAACTCCGTCGCCGTCCGGGCGGACAATTCGTTCTCTCCCTCCATGCTGCCGCGGGAACGTTCCTATGATTGGGCCCCGGACGGCGGGATCACGAGGCCGGTGAGCCTCCTCCTGGCCCCGCCTGTCTTTCTCGAAGACATCAGGGTCGACGCCTGGCCGGACATCGGCAAGAATACGGCGGCCCTCCAGATCAGGGCGGCCATCCGGAACGCTTCGGGAAAAGACGCCGCCGTCACGGTCGGATACCGCATCCTAGAAGAGGCGACGGGGCTGGTGGCCCTGGAGAATGCCGGCGCCATCGAGGCGCGTCTCCCGGCCGGGACGTCGCGGGAGATCGTCCTGCCGGCAGCCGTCCTTGATGCCCCGAAGCTCTGGCACTTCGACCATCCCCATCTCTATGCGGGCGAGGTGACGATCTCGGATCGAGGGGAGGCCGTCCATTCCCTCTCGTCGAGCTTCGGCGTCCGGAGGATCGAAGTCCGCGGGACCGAGTTCCTCCTCAACGGCGAGCCGGCGCGCCTCCACGGCGTCGAACGCATGGCCGGGAGCCACCCCGCCTACGGCATGGCCGAGCCCGGGGCCTGGATCACCCACGACCACGACGACCTCAAAAATCTGAACTGCGTCTTCACCCGCGTCCACTGGCAGCAGGACAGGCGGGTCCTGGATTATTGCGACCGGAACGGCATCCTCATCCAGGTCGAAGTCCCGACGTGGGGCGGCGATACTTTCAAAGGCATGCCGGAGAGGCCCTCGGACGATATCCTGACGAATGGCCTCGAGCAGCTCCGGGAGATGATCGGCCGGGACCGGAATCATCCCAGCATTTTTTCCTGGGGCTTGTGCAACGAAGTCGGGGGTCAGAATCCGCCGGCCAAGCTGTTCGTCCGGGAGATGCTGCGCGAGGCCAAGCGCCTCGACCCGAAGCGGCTCTGCTCCTATGCTTCGAGCTCCCTAGAAACAACGCCGGAAGCCGACGTCGCCGGCGAGATGGACTTCATTGAATGGAACGAATATTACGAAACCTGGTACGGCGGGACCGTCGAGGCCATGCGGGCGAATCTCGAAGCGATCCACCGGGCCTTCCCCGGTAAACCCATTGTCATCAGCGAGTACGGCTACTGCGCCTGCACGGAGGACCGGCCGGAAAACGACGGCCGCCGGGCCGAGATCCTGCGGAGCCACAACCGGGTCTTCCGGGACTACCCGTGGGTCGCGGGACTCATCTTCTTCTGCTACAACGACTACCGGACCCACATCGGCGACAAGGGCCTCGGTGTCCTCAAGCAGCGCGTCCACGGCGTCGTGGACCTCTACGGGGCGAGAAAGCCTTCCTACGACGTTTTGCGCCGCGAATCGAGCCCCATCGCTGAGATAAGAGCCCGCGAAAACGCCGGGAAGAGATCCGTTGTCGTCCGGACAAGGAAGGACATCCCCGCCTATGCTCTCCGTGGGTACAAACTTGTTTGGATCGCCTACGGGGACGGTGACATACCGGTCGAATGGGGCGAAACGCCCCTCCCCGACCTCAGGCCGGGAGAGGAGGCCGAGGTTCCCGTCGAAGTCAGGAGCGCTAAACCGCGCCGGGTTGTGATCGACGTCATGCGCCCGACCGGCTTTTCGGCGGCGACTCTCATCTCGGCGAAATGATCGCTAGCTTTTCTTGTCCAGCTCCGCGATGACCGCCGCGATGTGGCGGTTGAATTCGTCCGGCCGCTCGAGCATCGGGTAGTGGCCCATGTGCTTCATGACGATCGCGTCGAAATCCGGCTTGACCTTCCTGACGCCGGCCAGGTCCGTCGGATAAAGGTCGCCGTTGATCGCCCGGAGCGGGACGGTCAGCCTGCGGGCCGAAGCCGCCGTGTCATATCCGGCCAGGCCCAGGAACATGGCGCAGGTCGCTTCGGGCAAGGTCTTGGCCATGCGGCGCTCAGCCTCGGCCACGATGCCGGGGTCGGCGTCCGGATGGAAGAGGGCCTTGGTCATGGCCTTCACGCTGCCCGCGAAATCCCTGCGGAAGGTCTCGGCCCTTTGCCGGGCTTCGTCCGGCGTGATCTTGTAATCGAGGCTCTGGAAAGTATCGACGCCGACGACACCGGCGACCCGGCCGGGCATGAGCAGGGCCGCTTCGATGGCCACCGGTCCCCCGAGCGAGTTGCCGAAGATGATCATGCGCTTGAGCTTTTCGGCATCGGCGACGGCCTTGACGTCCGCGCCGAACTCGGGCAGACCCCATTTCGTCCGGTCCGTCCCCGATTCCCCGTGGCCGGCGAGGTCGAGGGCGATGACCCGGTGGCTCGCCCCGAACGCCTTGAGCTCCGCGTCCCAGAAACTGCGGTTTGCCAGCCCCCCGTGGACGAAGACCAGGGCCGGCTCCCCCGCCCCGCAGGCCGAATAGACGATCGTGACCCCATCAGTCGACCGGCAGATTTTTCTTTCGATATTGATAGCCATATTCTTCTCCCCCACCGCGATAGCTGCCGTAACCGCGGCCATCATCGCTAAAGCCCCAAAAAAGGCCCGTTTTTCCCTGATGCTCATCTGGCCCTTCCACACATGGATTATTTTCTTAATTATACTACACGGCAAGTGCCGGTATCTAATCGCGGCGCCTGAAAAAGGCCGAGGTGAAGCGGCACGCCGGCAAGAAGTCCCTCAGGATCTCCAGCCCCGGGTCCGGATTGCCCTCTTCCCCGGGAATCTGATAATATCCTCTCACCACGAGAGTGCGGGGATGCGAGCCCTGGTCACGGGAAGCAACGGCTTTATCGGGAGCCATTTGGCCGCCGAGCTGGCTAAGCAGGGCCATGACGTCTTCTGTCTTATCCGCCGTACGAGCGTGACCAAGGGGCTCGAGGGCCTGAAGATCAATCGAGTTCTTGGCGACACCCGGGACAAGTCTTCCCTCGCTGCGGCTGTCAAGGGGATGGACTACGTTTTTCACCTGGCTGGCGTGATCGACGCCCCCGACCCGGAAACTCATTTTGACGTCAATACGGGGGGAACGCGGAACCTTCTCGAGGCCTGTCGCGAGGCCAACTCTGCCCTGCGGAAGTTCGTCTTTGTTTCGAGCGTTTCGGCGGCTGGCCCAAGCCCGTGCGGAAAGTCGCTGAACGAGGACGACGAATCCCGGCCGATCTCGGATTACGGTCGGAGCAAGCTCGCCGCCGAAAAGATCGTCCTCGACCGCAAGGACAGCCTTCCCGTAACCGTTGTCCGGCCGCCGAACATCCTGGGGCCAAGACAGAAGGAGCTGACGGAGGCGATCCTGCTCATCCGAAAGCGGATCCTCCCGATCATAGGGACCGCGGACACCCTGACGAGCATTTTGAGCGTTCAGGACCTCGTCCGAGCCCTGATCCTAGTCGCGGAGGACCCGCGGAGCGCCGGGCGAACCTATTTCGTGACGGACGGGCGGGCTTACTCCTGGCGGGAGATCACGAGCGCTGTCGCAGAGTCTCTCGGCGTGCGCCGTGTCTATCTCCCCGTTCCATTCGTCGTCCAATACGCCGCCGCGGGTTTCGCCGAAGCCGCTGCCCGGCTCCGCGGAACGAGGCCGGCCTTCACCCGCGGGCACGTGGTCGACGCCCGGAAGCGCTGCTGGGTTTACGACGGGTCGAGGATCCGAAGAGAGCTCGGCTTTAAGCCCACGATGGACATGAAGGATGCCGTCCGGCACGCCGTCGCTTGGTACTGTGAGCATGGAGGAAAATGAGATGACGGAGGCGGCATCGGACGCGAAAAGCCTCCGCATCTCCGGCCTCTACGGCACGCGCATCACTTTCCTCAAGGCCGGTCTCCAGGCCACCGACGCCGTCGTCCTGGGCTCCCTCCTTCTGTTCGCGATCCTCATCCCGGTTTTTCACGACTGGGTCACCGGCGCATGGGCCATGCTCGCCCGGACGGGATTCTGGACCGTTGTCTACGTCGGTTCCATTTATCTCCTGCCCCGGCTGAAGAACCGTATCCTGTACTTCTTGGTCCGGGCGGGCGCGGTCCAGATCTTGTTCTACGAGCTTTTCCTAATCTGCCAGCACTCCCAGTTGATATGGGTCCATCATTGGCAGGACGAGGCGCTTCTCGGCTGGGAGAAGGCCATTTTCGGAGTCCAGCCCACGGTCTGGCTCCAGAGGTTCATCTCGCCGCCTCTGACGGAATGGCTGATGTTCGCCTACGTCATCTACGTCTTCGGCTATCCCGCCCTCGGCGCCCTGATTTATTTCAAACGGGGCGAGCGACCTCTCGAGGATTACCTGTTGACCCTGGCCTTGGCCAACCTCGCCTACTTCCTCGGGTTCATGATCTTCCCCATTGCCGGCCCCCTTTACCATATGGCAGACGCCTATTTGGTCCCGCTCAAGGGCGGCTTCTTCACGGCCTGGGGCGAATACATCCGGACCCATGTCCATGAGATCGGGAGCAATCTCCCCAGCCCCCACTGCGCCATCGCGACGGTCATGTGGCTCATGGCCTATCGCTATGTCCGGCCCGCCTTCTATTTCCTTGCGCCGATCATGATTTCCCTTTACGTTTCTACGTTCTACCTCCGCTACCATTATCTCTCGGACACCGTGCTTGGCATTCTGACCGCGTCTCTTGTTATGATCGTTTCCCCGGCGTTCCCCAAGGCCTGGAATGCGGCGGCGAAACGCAGGAGCGAAGGGTGAGGAAGCTTCTGATCACGGGCGCCAACGGGTTCATCGGCACAAACCTCTGCCGGCACTTCCTGGCCCGCGGTTGGGACGTCCACGGCCTGGTCCGCAGGACGTCAGACATCCACAGCCTGAAAGGCCTGGACGTCAAGCTCATCTACGGCGACCTTCAGGACCCTGAAACGATCAGGATCCCGGCAGACATCGAGCATGTCATCCATTCGGCTTCGATCGTTTCAGACACGGCCGACGACGAGACCTGCCGCCAGAAGGTCTACCTCCTAGCCGTCAACCTGGTCCGGAAGATCGCAGAGATGCCACGGCCGTTGAAGAGACTCGTCCATATCTCGACGGCGCTGACCCTCGGCTTCGACGCCACCGACATTTCCGAAGAGAAGCCCGGCAAACCCGCCCTCTTTATCGCCTACGCCCGGTACAAGCTTCAGGCCGAGCGGTTTTTTCTCGACCAGTGGAAAACCCGTGGCCTTCCGGTCGTCATCCTCAGGCCGGGGGATGTCTATGGCCCCCACGACCGGGTCTCGTGCGCCGAAATGCTCAAGGCGTGTGAGCGCGGGGTGCCTCTGATCGTGGGGCACGGCCGGCACCGATTCGGCTATTGCCATAGCGGGAACCTGTGCCAATCCGCCGAGCTGGCTCTCCTGAAAGAAGGAATCGAGGGCAAGGCATACACCGTGACGAACGGCATTCTCCCGACATGGAAGTCGTTCTTGACGGGTCTCCAGGCGGGAGTCGGGATAAGGCAGCGGGTCTATGTTCCTGTGTGGCTGGCCTTCGCCCTGGCCGGCCTCTTCAAGGGAGTCCGGAAGCTCCGGCCTGGCTTCGAGCCGCCGGTCAATTATTACCGGATCAAGCGTGTCACTTCAGAAACGACGTATGATATCTCGAAAACGATCGAAGAGCTCGGCTACCGGCCCGACGATCGGACGGATCAGCAGATCCCGGAGATCGTGGCCTGGTACCTGAAGGAAAAAGAAAATGGGTTTATCAAGTAGCGCGGCGGGCGTCAGGGACATTCTCTATATTTATCTTGCGGTCGCGTTCCCCCTCATGGGGAGTCCTATTTTTTCCGCTCGTCGCGACGGTCGGGCTGGTCCCAGCCCTGGCCGGGCAGACCATCATCTCTACGGTCTATCACTTCGGCCATCCCGACTCGGAGATCTTTGCCGCGCTGGGAGCAGGATTCGTCCTCGGGCTCATCGCCTACGCCACGGGGTCCTTTCTCTATACGTTTGTCATCCATGCCCTAGTCGGAATCGCCAACGACTCCTTTCTCTATCACCGATACCACCGGCCGCGCCGGGCGGCATAACGTCATGAAAATCCTGGTCACCGGCGCGACTGGATTCGCGGGCTCAGTCGTCATGCCCGAGCTCGTCCGAAGATTCGGCGCGCCCGCACTCTCGGCTTTCGTCCTCCCGGGGGACGAAGTCCCGCGGACCTGGACCGGTGAGAACGTCCGGATCATCCGTGGGGATATCGCCGACGCCGCGGCCGTGTCCCGGGCCGTGGAAGGCCATAGCCACGTCATCCACATGGCCGGATTCATCTCGTACTGGAAACGCGACGCGGAGCGCCTGATGCGGGTCAACCGTGACGGCGTCAGGTCTGTGGTCGAGGCCTGTCTGAGGTGGGATGTCGAGCGGCTTGTCCATGTGTCCTCGGTCGGCGCGATCGGTTTCCGCGTCGACGGGACGCCCGCCGACGAGGAAACGCCATTCAACTGGCCCGGGGGCATTTATTATATGACCTCAAAATACGAAGGCCAGAAGACCGTCGAAGCGGCCGTCCGCGAGCGGGGGCTACGAGCGATCATTCTCAATCCCGCTTCCATCATGGGCCCGGGCGACCTTAACCCGGAAACGCCCCACAACCGGCTTTACCGGTCGATCTGCGTTGGGCGACTATTCGGTTCCTTCGCGGGGGGGTTGGCCATCGTCGATGTCCGCGACCTCGCCGCCCTCATCTTGAAGGCTCTGTATAGCGGGCGGATCGGCGAGAAATACCTGGTTGTAGGCGGCAACCTTCCATACGCAGAGGTCATCCGCCAGATTAGCCGTTGCTGCGGCCGAAAGGCTTTTCCGTTCCGGATCCCGAGCCCGGCGGTCGCCGCCGCCGGAGGAATGCTTGAGTTCATCAGCCGTATCAAGGGGAGGCGGCCGCTCTTGACCGCATCTTATGGCCGACTCAGCGGTTGGTTCGCTTATTACGCCAACGGAAAGAGCCGCCGGGAATTCTCCCACGATTACATCCCGGTCGAACGGACAATCGCGGACGGCTGGGAGCACTTTCGGGCGACATTCGGGGGCCGAGGATAAGGGTGCCGGGCCGGCCTGAGGACCGCCCGCTCAGGCTTCGCCGAATTCCGGCGGCTTGAAGCCGGGGTCCGAGGCGTTGACGGGCTTTCCTTGGACCGTGTATTGCCCTTTGACCAGGACCCGGTATGCCCGGCGGGCGGACTCGACCAGGATGACAGCCGAGCAAACCATGATCACGACGGTCAGCGTGATGTTAACGATGCCCAACGTCCGCTGGCCCGGCGCCGAGATGCCCGGGAGGAAATTCTCGAAGATGTTCAACCAGCCCGCGTAGAGGGTCGTCACGGCCACGAACGTTAAGGGCACCAGGCTGACCCAGACGTAGCGGACCTTGCCCGCGTTGATGATCGCCACCGTCACCACCGCCAGGGCCACGCCCGCCAGGAGCTGGTTGGCCGTGCCGAACATCGGCCAGACATTGCTGATGTTCCCGGTCCAGATGAAATAGGCCCAGGCGAAAACGACGAGGAAGGTCGCGGCGAAGGCGCCGGGAAGCCAGTTGGTCCGCTCCATGGGCTTCCAGACCCGGCCGGCAAACTCCTGGACGCAGAACCGGGCGATCCTCGTGCCCGCATCGATCGTCGTCAGGATGAAAAGGGCCTCGAACATGATGGCGAAGTGATACAGGTAGGACATGGCCCCGCGCATTCCCGGGATGGCCGAGAAGATCTGGGTGAAGCCTGCGGCCAGGGAGACGGCCCCGCCCGGCCGGCCGGCGATGTTCTCCCCCACCTCGCGGGACAGCTGGGCCAAGTTGACCGGCGAGAGACCCAGGCTCGCGAACTTCGCCGGGCTGAGGTTGATGGCGTAGTAGTCCGCGGGGAAAAGGGAGCAGGCGGCGATGAGGGCGACGACGCTGACCACGGCCTCGACCAGCATGGCGCCGTAGCCGATCATTCTCGTTTCGGACTCTTTGCGGACCATCTTCGGTGTCGTCCCCGATGAGACGAGCGCGTGGAAACCCGAAATGGCCCCGCAGGCGATGGTGATGAACAGGAACGGGAAGAGCTTGCCGGGAATGATCGGACCGTTGCCGTGAACGTATTGGGTGAAGGCCGGCATCTTCAGGTTGGGATGGACGACGAAGACGCTGACGAGTAGGGCCACGATCGTGCCGATCTTGAGATAGGAGCTCAGGTAGTCCCGCGGCGCGAGGAGGAGCCAGACCGGGAGGACCGAGGCGAAGAACCCGTAGACGGCGAGGGCCACGATGATGCCTTCCCGGGAGAGGATGAAAACGTGGGCTAACGACGAATGGGCGACGGTGTTGCCGAAGATGACCGCGGCGAAGACCGCGGCGACGCCGATGACGCTGGCCTCGCCGATCTTGCCTGGACGGAGCTTGTTCATCCAGAGGCCGACGAAGAGGGCGATGGGAATGGTCATGGCGATGGTGAACGTCCCCCAGGCGCTCTCCCGGAGGGCGTTGACCACGGCCAGACCCAATCCGGACAAGGCGACGACGATGATGATGAGGATGGCCAGGGAGGCCACGGCCCCGGCGAGGGGGCTGACCTCGCGCCGGGCGATCTCCGCGAGCGATTTGCCCTTGTGCCTGATGGAGGCCACCAGGACGAGGAAATCGTGGACGCCGCCGGCGATGACGGCGCCGAGAAGCATCCAGAGAAGCCCGGGAGCGAAGCCGAACTGGGCCGCTAGGACCGGACCGATCAGCGGACCCGCGCCGGCGATGGCCGCGAAATGGTGGCCGAAAAGGACCCACTTGTTCGTCGGATGGTAGTTGGCCCCGTCGCTCAGTGTATAGGCCGGGGTCTGGCGGCTGTCGTCGAGCGCCAGGACCTTGGCGGCGATGAAGGCGCTGTAATAACGGTAGGCCAGGGCAACAAAAAGCAGGGAGCCGATGACGATTGGGACCGCGTTCATGATCGTTTCAAAGATAAAGATTATACCTCAACTCAGAAAAAAGGGAGAGAAAAGCCGCCGGCGGCCGAGGTCCGCCTTATGAAATCGGCTTGTTGGCTTCCGGCACGATCGGGTCTTTGGCCCAGAGCCTGTTGATGACCCGGAGAAGGACGGTCCCGCTGACGGCGAAGATCCCCAGAAGCACGAGCGCGTAGGTCGTCCGGCCGTAGAGGAAGTTCCCGACCGAGAATAGGGCCGACCAGATCGTGAGAGAGCCCGACACCCAGCCGACGAGGGCCACGGGGAAGTTGTCGCCGGAACTCTTGGCCTCTGCTTTGGAGATCCCGGCCTCCTTCCGGACGGGCTCCCACCCAGGCCCGAAGGGCCGGACCTTCCTGTAGAACTTGACGAGCGTCGGCATTTCGGTCTTGGGCCCGAAGAAGGCCGTCAGCATCCAGACGACCGTGGTCGCCAGGATGGTCAGGATGAGCGCATAGTGGGTGGGGATGACCACCCCGACCTTCCGGAGGACGAGCATGAGCACGGAGAAACCGAAGCTGCTGAGCATGGCGTTGACCTCGCACCAGGCGTTGACCCGCCACCAGAACCAGCGGACGAGGTAGAGGAGGCCGGTCCCCGCGCCGACCTGGAGGATGATATCGAAGCTGTCCTTGGCCGTGTCCAGGACGAAGACCAGGCTGCCCGCGGCAAGGAACAGGACGACCGTGGCGATCCGTCCGACCATGACGTAATGCTTTTCCGTGGCGTCTTTTTTCAGGAAGCGCCGGTAGAAATCGTGGACGAGATAGGACGCCCCCCAGTTGAGGTGGGTCAGGTTGGTCGAGGAGTTGGCCGCGATGAGGCCGCCGACCATCAGGCCGATGAACCCGACCGGCAGGAACTTGAGCATGGCCGGGTAGGCGATGTCGTGGCCGAGGAGGCTTGGGTTGAGGTGCGGGAAAGCCTTCTGGATATCCGCGAGCTGGGGGTAGACGATCAGGGAGCACAGCCCGACCAGGATCCACGGCCAGGGGCGGAGGACATAATGGGCGATATTGAAGAACAGCACGGCCCCGAGGGAGTCCTTCTCGGATTTCGAGGCCAGCATCCGCTGGGCGATGTAGCTGCCGCCGCCCGGCTCCGCTCCCGGATACCAGACGGCCCACCACTGGACCGCAAGCGGCATGATGAAGATGGCGATGGCCAGGTCCCAGTTGCTCTTGAAGTCGGGCAGGATGTTGAGGAAGTGGACCCCGTTCGGCCCCGTCGTGGCGGAGAGCTTCGAGACAAGGACGCCCATCCCGCCGACATACTTGACGGCAAAGTAGGCCGCGGCGATAACGGCCGTCATCTTGATGAAGAACTGGATCATGTCGATGACCAGGACGCCCCAAAGCCCGGTGAAGGTGGCGAAGATGACGTTGAGGATGCCGACGAGAAGGAGAGTTTGCCAGCGCTCGAGGCCGAACAGGATCGCGGCGATCTTGCAGGCGGCCAGATTGACCGTGGCCATGATGATGCAGTTGAACAGAAAGCCCAGATACACGGACCGGAACCCGCGGACGACCCCGGCCGCTTTCCCGGAGTAGCGGAGCTCATAGAACTCGAGGTCGGTCATGACTTCGGAGCGCCGCCACATCCGGGCGTAGAAAAACACCGTGGCGACGCCGGTCAGGGTGAAGGCCCACCAGACCCAGTTGCCGGCGACGCCGTTCCGGCGGACGATGTCGGTGACGAGGTTCGGGGTGTCGCTCGAGAACGTCGTGGCCACCATGGACAGGCCCGCCAGCCACCAGGGCACGGCCCGTCCCGAGACGAAAAATTCCGAGGTGTTCTTGCCCGACCGCTTGCCGAAGAACAACGCGGGGATGAAACATACGGACAGGGTGGCGAAGACGATGACCCAGTCGATGGCCTGAAGGTGCATGGCTATCTTCCTTTCGTCGTGAAAGCCGCGAGGCGCATGACCGCAATATTATATAAAGAAATCCGGGCCCGAAGTAAATAAGGTCCGCGGACGGCGGCCCGCGGCCGCGAGAAGGCCTCGGGATAAAAGCAAGCGAAGTCCGTCTGAGGGCTTATTCCTGTCCCAGAATCCATTTCCAGACGACCGCCGCCAGGACCCCGCCGATCACGGGAGCGAGCAGGAAGAGCCAGACTTGAGACAGGGCGTCCCCCCCGACCATCAAGGCGGGTCCGAGGCTTCTCGCCGGGTTGACCGATGTCCCCGTGATAGGGATCCCGACGATATGGATCAGGGCCAGGGAAAGACCGATGGCCAGGCCGGCGAAGCCCTGCGGCGCGTTCTTGCTCGTCGCGCCGAATATGACGAAAAGGAAGAGCGCCGTCAGGATGATCTCGGCCGTCAAGCAGCCCACGAACGAGTAGCCCATCGGGGAATGGATGCCGTAGCCGTTCTGGCCGAGCCCGTTGGCGGCCATCGAATAGCCGAAACGCCTCTCGACGACCTGGAGGAGAACCGCCGCGCCGGCGATCCCGCCGAGGCATTGGGCCACAATATAGGCGACGGCGTCCTTGCCCTTAATCTTTCCGGCCGTCAGCATGGCGATCGTGATGGCCGGGTTGATATGGCAGCCCGAGATCGGGCCGATGGCGTAGACCATCACCAGGACGGACAGGCCGAAGGCCAGGGAGATCCCCAGGAATCCGACCTTCTCGCCGGCGATGACCGCGCTTCCGCAACCCATGAACACAAGGGCCGCCGTACCGATGAATTCCGCCGCGTACTTTTTCCAGGAGCTCATTTTCACCTCCTCTTTGTCCCCCAATTTAGCACGAGTCGACAGGAACGGCCAGCCCAAGAAAATCTGCGGGCGGGTGGCCGGTCGATCTACTTTCTTCCGTCAGCGGGCTTCGTTGTGATCTTGAGGACGAACGCGTAGTCGCAGGGTTTCTGGGCCGGCATCTTGACCTTCAGCCCGCCCTCGTCCCGGGTCCAGGGCAGCTTTTCGTTCGATCCGAGGAGTTCGACGCTGACGACCTCACCCGAGTAGAGTCTCAGGTCGGGAGAGAGGGACCGGATGATGGCCTCCGCACCCGGCCAGGCGAGGACGATCGCGTACAGAGCATCCCCCCGGGTCGTGAACCGGATGTCGCGGCCCGTGAAATCCGTCCGCTCAGTGTCCGTGAACATGCCCCCTTTGACCCGGGTCGGGCCCTCGCCGTAGACCCGCCAAGGCCTCGTCCCGTAGATCGCCTCGCCGTTCGTGCCCAGCCATTTCCCGATCGCGAGCAGGATCTCCTGCTCCTTCTTGGGGATCGTCCCGTCGGGCCGGGGGCCGATGTTGAGCAAGAGGGCCCCGTTCTTGCTGACGATGTCGACCAGGTCGCCGACGATAGAGCCCGCCGTCTTGTAGTCCTGCGGAACGACATACCCCCAGGAGTTCTTCGAGATCGCCGTGTCGGTCTGCCAGAACAACGGCCGGATGTCGGCCAGCTGGCCCCGCTCGAGGTCCAGGACGGCCGCTTCGTCGGGGAAGGACCTGTTCTTGTAATTGATGGCCACGCCCTTTCCCCAGCGGAGACCCTGGTTGTAGTAGTGGGCCGCGAATTTTTGGAGGTACGGCTGGAAGACGGGCTGCTCGATCCACCAGTCGAACCAGACGAGCTGGGGCTGATACTTGTCGACGAGCTCGGCGCAACGGGCGTACCAGTCCTCGAGGTATTTCGCGTCGGGCTGGGTGCCTTCGAGAGCGGCCGGCCCGTAGAAATCCGCATATTTCGGGTCGCGGACGTCCGAATCGAACTTTTTCCCGCCGTTCATGAACCACCAATGTTCGGCCCGGTGCGTCGAGAGGCCGAAGACCAGCCCCTCGTGCCGGACGGCCGCGGCGAGGTCGCCGATGAGGTCGCGCTTCGGCCCCATCTTTCCGGCGCACCAGGCCGTCAGGGCTGAGTCGTACATCGGGAAACCGTCATGGTGCTCGGCCACCGGGACGACGAACTTGGCCCCGGCCTTCCTGAAGAGCTCGGCCCAGGCCTTGGGGTCATATTTTTCGGCCCTGAAAAGGGGGATGAAATCCTTGTAGCCGAACTTGTTCTGCGGCCCGTATGTCGCGACGTGGTGTTTGAACTCGGCCGACCCCTGGAGGTACATCTGTCTCGGATACCATTCGCTGCCGAAGGCCGGCACGGAATAGACGCCCCAGTGGATGAAGATCCCGAACTTGCCGTCCATGTACCAGTCGGGGACTCTATGATCTTTCAGGGACTCCCAGCTCGGCAGGAATGGTCCCTGGGTTTCCACGCTGGCCGCCGTTCGCGCCGCCGCGAGGGCGCCGATCATCGCAAATCCGAGGATCCCCAAGAGCAGGGCCGCCCTCATGATCTTATTCGTCATCTCAGTCCCTCCCCCGATAAGAATACGGGAATTCAGGAAACGGGGCCGGCACGCGCGTCATCGCCGGACGCGTCTCCGCCCGGGCCGGGTCGAGGAACAAGCCGAATTCCGAGATCGCGACTGGCGCCCGGGCTTTCAGGATGCGAAGACGGACCTTCCCGGACATGACCGCAGGAAAGCGCAATAGGCGTTTGTGGCCGACCGTCGTGCCGCGCGCGATCTCGCTCCACCTTTTCCCGTCCCAGGCGTCCAAAGCGAAGGACTCGATCCGCTGCCCGGCGCGGATGTCTTCCTGGAGCATGGCGACATTGAATGTTCCCGGATGACCGAGATCGAACGCGACCGCGGTGCTCGCCATGCCGTCTCCGGTCATCCAACCGTTTTTCGGGTCGCCGACCGTTTTCTCAGGGCCGGGTCCCGGCGCCGTGCTCCCGACCCGGGCGGCGACGGCTTTTGCCCCGGCCGCAAGGTTCACGGCGAATGTCGCCCTCAGCCTGTCGCCCAATTCCTTGAGCCTTTGGACGTCGTTCTCGTGGAGGCGGCCGCGCCGGTCGGGAGGGATGTTGAGCAGGAGCTGGGCGTTCCCTCCTACCGCCCCGTAGTAGATGTCGAGAAGATGGTCGAGCGTCTTGACTTTCAGGTCCTCGGCGGCGTGGTAGAACCAGCCCGGCCGTATAGAGACATCAACCTGGGCCGGGTACCAGATGAGGCGGCCGCCTTTCTTCGCAGTATCCTCGACGACCTTGAGCGAGCCGAGGTCCGGAGCCGTGGCGTTGAGCGCGGCGATCCCGCCGGGATCCTTTTCGGCGGGACGGTCGTCCGCCTGAGCGACCGGGACGACGCTCCACTCGCTCTCGCGGTTCGAGCCGGCCTCGTTGCCGATCCAGCGGACGTCGGGGCCCATGATGGAGATGACCGCCCCGGGCTGGAGCTCGCGGATCAGGCTCCAGTAACCTTCCCAGTCGTAGACCTGGCGTTTCCCGTTCGGCCCCTCCCCGCAGGCTCCGTCGAACCAGACTTCGGAGATCTCGCCGTATCCCGTCAGGAGCTCGCGGAGCTGGTTCTTGAAATGCTCGTTGTAGCGGGGCGAGTCGCCGTAGCTCGGCTCGTGCCGGTCCCAGGGAGAAAGGTAGATGCCAAATTTCAGGCCGGCCTTGCGGCAGGCGTCGGCCACCTCCCGGACAACGTCGCCGTTCCCGTTTTTCCAGGGGCTCGCCTTGACGGAGTGAGCGGTGAAGCGGCTCGGCCAAAGGCAGAAGCCGTCATGATGCTTCGCGGTGACGATGACGCCCCTGATCCCGGCGGCCTTGGCCGCCTCGACCCATTGGCCGGTGTCGAGATCGGTCGGGTTGAAGAGGCTGGGGTCCTCGGTCCCCAGCCCCCATTCCCTGTCCGTGAAGGTGTCCATGCCGAAATGGAAGAAGGCCTGGAACTCGAGGGATTGCCAGGCGATCTGGCGCTCGGATGGAATGACGCGGACCGCTTTTTCCATGAGCTGCGCCGGCGTATCCGCAGGCATGATCCGGACGCTGCCGGGTGCGTAAGCCCTTATTTGGCCGGCGGGGTGGCTGGCCACATCCTCTCCTCGAAGCGGGGCAAGGATATAAAGGCCGAGAAGCAGAAACAGCGGCAAAAGAAGGGGACGTCCCCGGACCTGTCCGTCCTTAATGGCTCTGGCGAAATACCTCATGGACTCTCCCTGACCGTGAGCCTGATCCGTCTCGTGCCCAATTAATATACAAAAACCGCGCCCCGGGTTCTAACGTTTTTTTCGCCCCTTCAGGCCTGGGCCCAGTCTTGAGGCCTATCTTGACGCTCTCTCGGTCGCGGGGTAAAATAGCGTGCCTTTATGGTGGGGACCTACGGCGCATGAATTGAGGAGCGGATTGATGGACGCACAGCAGAGCACGAGCGGCCCGGATATCACGGGCCTGAGGATCGACGAGAGCGCGCGGAACGATCGGCGGGGCGGCCGGAGGCTGCGCAAGGGCTTGGCCGTGGCGCTTGCCATTCTGATCATCGCGGCGGCGGTCCTGGCCCTCAGGGGCCGGACGCCCGTGGTCGAGGTCACGACGGCGCGGCCGGCCGGCGAGGCCGGGGGGGTGATCCTGCTGAACGCCAGCGGTTATGTCACCCCCCGGCGTCGGGCGACCATCGCGGCGAAGATCACCGCCCGGGTCCTGGACGTCCTGGTGGACGAAGGAATGAGCGTCGCCGAGGGGCAGGTGCTCGCCCGGCTCGACGATTCCGACGCCCAGCGGCGCCTGCTCGCGGCGCGCACGGCCCGCAACGCGACCGCGGCGCTCATTGCCAACCTCGATGTCAATCTCGCCAACGCCGAGCGGGAGCTCAAGCGCCAGCTGGAGCTCGAGAAGGCCGGCTTCGCCGCCGTGGAGGCGCGCGAGCTCGCCCAGACGACCGTCGACGGCCTCCGGGCCCAGATCCAGGCGGCGCGCGAGCAGGTCACGGCCGCCGACGCCGAGATCGGCGTGGCCCGGCAGGATGTCGACAACTGCACAGTGCGGGCCCCGTTCGCGGGGGTCGTGGTCTCCAGGGACGCCCAACTCGGCGAAATGGTGTCGCCGATCTCCGCGGGAGGCGGTTTCACCAGGACGGGCATCGCCACGATCGTGGACATGACCTCTCTCGAGATCGAGGTGGACGTCAACGAGTCGTATATCGCGAGGGTCCAGCCGGACCAGAAGGTTGACGCTGTCCTGGACGCCTATCCCGACTGGCATATCCCCTCAAAGGTCAGGACCGTCATCCCCACCGCGGACCGGCAGAAAGCCACCGTCAAAGTCCGTATCTCCTTCGACAAGCTCGACCCCCGGATCCTGCCGGACATGGGGGTCAAAGTGGCCTTTCTGGCCGAGGAATCCGCCGGGGCCGGGAAGGCCGCGGCGCCCCGGTCCCTCATCCCCCAGGCGGCCGTGCGGGATGTCGACGGTAAAAAGATCATTTTTTTGGTTCGTGAAAACCGGCTGGAGCGCCGGGCCGTGGCCCTCGGGGAAAACCGGGGGACCGATGTCGAAGTCATGGCCGGCGTCAACCAAGGCGATACCGTGCTCGTGAAGGGGCCTGAGGGCCTGCACGACGGTCAGCGCGTCAAGATCAAGTGAGGAAGCCATGGTCAGAATCGACGGGACCTCGAACGGAAAGAGCCTGATCCAGGCCCGGAACCTGGGCAAGACTTATCACCGGGGGAGCGAAGACCTGCGCGTTCTCCGGGGGTTGAACCTCGACATCGAGCCGGGGGAGTTCGTGGCCTTCATGGGTCCCTCCGGCTCGGGCAAGACGACGCTGCTGAACCTGCTCGGCGGGCTCGACCTGCCGACCACGGGCAGCGTCGCGGTGTCCGGGGAGGAGATCACGGCCCTTTCGGTCCATAAGCTCACGGCCTGGAGGGCTCGCCATGTGGGTTTCGTCTTCCAGATGTACAACCTGATCCCGGTCCTGACCGCGTTCCAGAACATCGAGCTGCCGCTGCTGCTCACCAAGCTTTCGAGATCCGAACGGCGGAAGCATGTCGAAACGGCCCTGGGGCTCGTGGGGCTGACCGCGCGGTCCGGCCATTTTCCGCGCCAGCTCTCCGGAGGCGAGGAACAGCGGGTGGCCATCGCCCGGGCCGTGGTCACCGACCCAACGTTCCTGCTCTGCGACGAGCCCACCGGCGACCTTGACAGAAAGAGCGCGGACGAGATCATGGACCTCATCGACCGCCTCGTGCACGAACACGGAAAGACGGTGCTCATAGTGACGCACGACCCGCGGGCGGCCGAACGGGCGCATACCATTCTCCACCTGGACAAAGGCGCGCTCGTCGAGGGAACGGGGACACCGAAATGAAATACCTGGCTCTTGTCCTCGCCAACCTCAGGCGGAAGAAGGTCCGGACGACGCTCACCCTCGGGTCGTTCGCCGCGGCCCTTTTTCTCTTCGGCCTTCTCATCGCCCTCCGCGGCTCGTTCAACCAGGGCGTCGAAGTCGCCGGGGCGGACCGCCTGATCGTCATCAACCGGGTATCACTGATGCAGCCCCTGCCCATCGCCTATCGCGACCGGATCCTCCAGGTTCCCGGAGTGAAGGCCGTGACCTACGCCACGTGGTTCGGCGGCGTCTACCAGGACGAACGGAACTTCTTCCCGCAGATGGTCATCGAGCCCGGGACCTGGCGCGAAATGTACCCCGAGTTCCTGGTCTCCGACGACGAGTGGAGCGCGTTCCTGAAGGACCGGCAGGCGTGCATTGTCGGCGAAGCGACGGCCAAGCGGTTCGGCTGGAAGATCGGCGACCGCATCCCGATCAGGGGCACCTACATCACGGGCGTGTGGCAGTTCAACCTTTGCGGAATCTATAGGGGGGCGCGGCGGGACGACGACACGACCCAGTTCTGGCTCCGCCGCGACTACCTCGAGGAAAACGGGCCGGCCTATTGGAAGGGGCTCGTCGGCTGGTATATCGTCAAGGTCGCGAACCCGGACAACGCTCCTCAGGTGGTGGCCGGCATCGACGAGCGCTTCGCCAACTCCCCCTGGGAGACAAAGACCGAAACCGAGAAGTCCTTCGCCGCCTCCTTCGTGAAGCAGATCGGCAACATCGAATTCCTCATCCTGACGATCGGGGCCGTCGTCTTCTTCACCCTTCTCCTCGTCACCGGGAACACGATGGCCATCGCGGTCCGCGAGCGCACCGGCGAGCTGGCCGTGCTCAAGACCGTCGGGTTCGGAGACGGGCTGGTCCTCTGGCTCGTGCTGGGCGAGTCGCTCTTCTTGGCCTTCGTCGGGGGAACACTGGGCGTTCTGGCGGCCAAGGCCGTCGCCCCTCGGCTGTCCAGCTTCATGTACGGGGCCAGGGTCTACCTGCCGGGATCCAAACTGGTGTTCGGAATCGCCCTGGCGCTCGTCGCCGGGGCGCTGGCCGGAGCGTTGCCGGCCCTTTCGGCCATGCGGCTCAAGGTCGTCGACGCGCTCCGGAGGGTTTGACCATGCCGATCCCGCTCATCTACAACGTGCGCAGCGTGCGGCAGCGTTGGACGTCCGGCATCGTCGCGGTGCTCGGCATCGCCGGCGCGGTCGGGGTGTTCGTGGCCATGCTTTCGATGGCCCACGGGTTCAAGGCCACGCTCGTGGCTTCGGGGTCGCCCGGAAACGCCATCGCCCTGAGGGCCGGGGCGGCCTCCGAGATGATCAGCATCATCTCGCTCGACCAGGTCCAGGCCATCCAGAACGCCCCTGGGGTCGCCCGCGGGCCGGAGGGCCCGCTGGTCAGCCCCGAGGTCGTCGTCATCGCCGCTTTTCCGCTCAAGAAGACCGGGACCGACGCCAACGTCCAGATCCGCGGGACGTCCCCGCGGGTCCTCGACGTCCGGGAAAACGTGAGGATCGTCAAGGGGCGCATGTTCAAGACCGGGCTGAACGAGCTCATCGCCGGGCGCAACGTGGCCGGCACCTACACCGGTCTCGATCTGGGGAGGACGGTGGCGTTCGGGGGCGGCACGTGGGCTGTCGTCGGCGTTTTCGACGCCGGGGGGAGCGCCTTCGATTCGGAGCTCTGGTGCGACGCCCTCGTCCTCAACCAGGTCTACAAGAGGCCCCAGAATATCTTCCAGTCCATCACCGTCCACCTCACCTCGCCGGATGCGTTCCAGGGGTTCAAGGACGCTCTGACCTCCGATCCCCGGCTCTCCGTCGAGGCCGAGCGCGAGCGGGCGTATTACGAGAAGAACTCCCGGCAGCTGACGAACATGATCACCGTCCTCGGCACTCTGGTCGCCTTCGTCATGGGCATCGGGGCGGTGTTCGGGGCGTTGAACACGATGTATTCGGCCATCTCGGAGCGGACGCGCGAGATCGCCACCATGCGGGCCCTCGGCTTCGGCGGCGCGAGCGTCGTCCTCTCGTTCGTTTTCGAGTCGCTCTTCATCGCCGGCCTGGGAGGCGTCCTCGGGTGCGTCGCGGTCCTCCCGGTCAACGGCTGGACCACCGGGACCATCAATTTCCAGACCTTCTCGCACCTCGCGTTCGCGTTCCGGATCACCCCCGAATTGCTGGCCGTCGGCGTCGTCTTCGCCCTTCTCATGGGCCTCGTCGGAGGTCTCCCTCCCGCGATCCGGGCCGTCCGGCGTCCCGTGGCCTCGGCCCTGCGCGAGCTGTGACGTCGGCGCTGAATTGATCTTCTTTCGGCGACTCAGGGCGTGATCTTGACCATGACGACGCCATGGCCCGTGACAGTTGCCGAGTAGCTGCCCTTGAACGCCCCCGTGTCCTTATGTTGCCAGAGGTCCCGGACCTTGGCCTCGAGGGTCTTGGGGTAACCGATCTCCGCCCAATTCACCGTGACTTGAGCTTCCGTTTTGCCGCGGTTGAGGAGGATGACGGCGCGGCTGCCGTCGGCGAGCGGCCTGGACCAGACTTCGCGATCCCCGTCACCCTTCACCTTGCTCCCCTGCCTGCCCAGCGGGTCCTGGTCGATGGCGATGACCTCCTTGTTCGTCAGGATGTCCTGCGTCTCGGGCTTCATGGTCCGCAGGTCGTTCCCGGCCATGAGCGGCGCCCCGAGCAGGCACCAGAAACTGAAGTGGGTCCGGGACTCGGTCGCCGTCAGGCCCCCGTTCCCGACCTCGAGCATGTCGGGGTCGTTCCAGTGGCCGGGGCCGGAGAACGCTTCGAGGCCGACCTGAAGGTCGATGATCTGGATGACGCCGAGCCCGCCCCAGTCTTTTTTCCCCTCCCACATGTCCTGGATGTCGCCCGTCGTCCGCCAGAGGTTGCCGATGTCCTTGGCCCAGAGCCAGGGTTTGGTGCTCCCCCACTCGCAGATGCTGAAAACGATGGGCCGGCCGGACGCCAGGAGGGCGTCCCTCATCCGGGAGTACGCGGCTTCTGAATTCTGGCCGCCGTTGTTGCACCAGTCGTATTTCAGGTAGTCCACGCCCCACTCGGCGTATTGGCGGGCGTCCTGGAACTCATACCCCCAGCTCCCGGGCCTACCGGCGCAGGTCTTGGTCCCGGCGTCCGAGTAGATCCCGAACTTGAGGCCCTTGGAATGGACGTAATCGGCCAGGGCCTTGATCCCGGAGGGGAACGCTTTTCCATCGACGATGATGTTGCCCTTGCTGTCGCGGTCGATCTGCCAGCAATCGTCGATCACGATGTATCGGTAGCCCGCTTCGCGCATTCCGCTCGCGACCATGGCCTCGGCGATTTCGCGGACGGCCTTCTCGTCGATCGTGCAACCGAACTTGTTCCAGGAGTTCCAGCCCATGGGCGGGGTCAGGGCCAGGCCGTTGTCGAGGGCCCGGATCTCCGGGCGGCCCGGGCCGAGGGAAAGGGCCGCGAAGACGATGACCGCGGCCGCGGCGATCCTCAGGATCGTGAGCTTTTTCATGGGTCCCTCCTTCAGGCACCGATGATGGCACGGCCCATTTCCGGACGCTTGAGAACGGGCCATGAGAAAGATATTATAGGGGGGAACGTCGTCCTTCGGCAAGTCCGGACATCATCCCCTGCTCTCAAGGAATCGGGATCCGGAGGGGTGGAGTATAATGGATGTCCATATCCATGCTCGGGAGAGAATGATCTTATGAAGAACAAAGTCAGATGCGCTCTTGCCGGCGTGTCGGTCCTCCTGGCCCTGTCCTTGACGGCCCCGGCCGGCGGGCGCGAGTCCGCCCCGGAGCCTGCCGCGGATGCCGGCCAGGAGTTCAAAGACCGGAACATCGACCTCGCCGGGAGGTTCCTGACGGAAGCCTCGAATCCCCGCAACAGGCTCGACGATTACTATTTCGTGCTGATCGGCGACATCCAGAACCTTCCCAAGGATCTGGGGCACGCCGTCTTCAACGTCATCGCCAAGGACATGCTGCAAGTTGTCGACGAGAAGACCGGCGAGCGTCTTTACGACCGGATCCGCTTCGTCATCCTCAACGGCGACCTCGTCCATGAAGGCTCGAGCTCCAAGCAATGGGACGGTCTGGAGAGAGCCTTCGCCGGGAAGGGGCCCGACGGGGTCTCCTATCCCTATCTCCAGGCCCTCATCCGGGAGAAACCGATCTTTCCCGTCACCGGCAACCATGAGCTCTTGCGAATGCGGCCTCGCCTCCCAAGCCACTACACGGATCTTTTCGACTCCCCCATGGGGCCCGTCTATCTCAAATCGTTCTTCGACTGGGACCGTTGGATCCATAACCCGCATATCCTCTACCCCGTGCCGGCCGACCTCCCGGAAAGGACCTTCCGCGAGCTCTCCGCGAAGCTCGGGGAACCGGCCGAAGTTCGATACCTGGCCGAGCAATACGTCCTCAAGAAAGATGGCCGTTTTTACCTGAAATTCAACGAAAATCCGCCCCGCGACGAAGCTGAATACCGGGCCGGCAAGGAGCGCCTGGCGCCCCGGCTCGCGGCGATCTTCCGGAAGGCCGGCTACGGCACGGTCCCCGTCCTGAATTCCGACAACATGATCCACTACGCGTTCGAAGCCGGGAACGTCGTCTTCCTGCTCCTGGATTCCATGGCCCGGGGCTGGCATTATCCGAACTTCGCCCGGCTGAAACAGGCCCTCTACGCCGACCCGAAAGAGCAGCACCGGCTGAACCTCTTCACGGTCAGCCCTTTCAACGGCCAATCCGATTTTTACCGGGCGGTCGCCGCGTACGCCCGGGAACGCGGCCTGACCCTCGTCGTGTCCATGCACAGCCCCATCTTCAACAGCTCCCGGCGCGTCACGAATCCGGGTGTCGGCTACAACAGTTGGCTGGACCTGGGGCTTCCCCAGCCCGGCGAGGAGAAGGGGGCTCCGAGCATCTTCGACGACGCCCTCTTTGCCGATGCCTCCGATGTCTTCAGCTCGTGCGTCCACGCCTACGAGCATTTCACTCTCATCGCGAAGGCGCCGGGGTCGGCCGATCACACCGTCCAATGCTACATCTCCGGGGGCGGGGGCGGACCGCTGAGAGGAAATCTCCTGCCCGGAAAGACCACGGCCTGGGTCGACGCCTATAATCAGAAACTCGAGGATCTCGGCGGCCCCCTGGCCGGAAAATCCGTCGAAATCAGGGACGACGTGACCGGCGTCGGCCATCATTATCTTCTCGTCCATGTCGTCGGCGGCAGGATCGTCAACGCCTCCCCCCACTTCATCAACCCGCAGGACCTCCGCAAGCCGACGTTCAACCCTCACCTGACCCTGTCGGCTTCCTATCTCTCGCAACCGTCGAGCGCCGGGGCATCCCTGGAGTTCTCCCCGGGGGTATGGGGGATGGAAAAGGTCAGCAGATTCCTGACGTTCGTCAACTGGCGGCCCTCCTTGAGTCTCGGAGTCATCGACTACAACATTGGTGGAACGAGCCCTGACGCCCAGGCCTACGCCGGCACCTTGGAAATCTCCCCTTTTACCCTGGAATTTCATCTTCCCAAAGCCGACCTGGTCAGCCTGAAGCCTCTGGGGTTCGAATTCTGGGACGGCCGGGCGAACCTCCACCGCGCCTTCCTGACGACGGGACTGGAGCTGCCGCTTTTCTACGACCTCTTCGGACGCCTCGAAGGGTTCAACGTCGGGGTCAAGGCCTATTTCCCCTTCCATGCGGCCTTGGACGCGGGCCAGGTATTCGGAAGCCGGATGAAGTTCGCTCTTTACGCCGGTTACAGGATCAGGCTTTAGGCCCGCTCGGGCTCTTCGCGGCTTTCCCTCAGCCGGACGTAGACCGCGGAGCCGCCGCCCGCCTCCTCCCGCGCCCTGATCTCGAACAGGCCGGGCTGGCTCTTGATGAGCTGGGAAAGTTGCTTGAACCCGTAGGTGCGGGGATCGAAGCCGGGGTCGAGCTGGCGAAGGTAAAAGCCGAGTTCGCCCAGGTTGGCCCAGCCGTCCTCGTGGACAGCCATGTCGAAGGCCCCCCTCAGGAGAGGGACGGGGTCGAACTTCCGGCTCTTATCTTCCTGGTCATCGTGGTCCTCGCGCTCCTCCCGCGTTTCCTTCCCGCCGCCCTTCCGCGCCGGTCCACCTCGGTCGCGCCGCCGCGTCTCCCGCTCCCGAGGGACGAGATTCTCCGTATAAATGAAAATGTTGCAGCCGTTGACGAAGGCCTTGGGCGTCGAGCGCTTGCCGATCCCCATGACGAAGAACCCGGTCTCCCGGATCCTCGTTGCCAGCCGGGTGTAGTCGCTGTCGCTCGAGACGATGCAGAAGCCGTCGACAAGGTGGCCGTTGAGGATGTCCATGGCGTCGATGATCATGGCGCTGTCCGTGGCATTCTTGCCGATCGTGTAGCGGAACTGCTGGATGGGCTGGATGGCGCTGTCGTGGAGGGCGGCTTTCCAGCCGGACATGCTGGTCGTCGTCCAGTCGCCGTAGATCCTGCGGATGGTGACCAGGCCGTACTTCCCGGCCTCGGCCAGGATCTGGTTGACGAGGGACGGCTGGGCGTTGTCGCCGTCGATGAGGAGGGCGACCTTCCGGGTCTTATCGCCTATGAAATTCTCGACCATGGTTCGGTCCTTTCGTCCTTTGCGTTCAGGATTCCCCCTTTATAGTAACCTATCTCGGCCACGGGTTCAACATAAGGAGCAATGGGTCCTGTCACGGCGAGTCTGTCAAATGGGCCGAGGGGATGGCCTCCACTCGAGAGCGCGGTTCTTCACGCCGTTCCCTCGGCCCTTCTCATTCCCCTCGATCCCTTCTCGCAAAACCGCGACCCAAAAAAGCCATAGCCGCGGCCGCCCAAAATTTGTATAGTAGGGGCGGCGAGCCCGAGGAGAGAAGGGAACAGATGACGACGGTCACGAGACGGAAATTCATCGAGGGCACCGCCGGGGCGGCGGCGGCCGTTTGGGCCACTGCGACGGGCTTGAAGGCCTTGTCGCCATCATTGGCCCCCAGCCGCCCCTCGGGGCGGGACGGTCAGGCGGGACGACGGCCGCGCGTCCCGTTCGAGCTCGGGGTCGCGTCCTACACCTTCCGGGAATTCGGCCTGGACGCCGCGATCGCGATGACCGGCAAGGTCGGAATCCGGCGGATCTGCCTCAAGGATGTTCACCTCCCGCTCCAGAGCTCCGCGGCGGAGATCGCCGCCGCCGTCCGCAAGGTCCGGGAGGCCGGCCTCGTCCCCTACGGGTGCGGAGTCATCTACATGAAAACGCCGGCCGAGGTCGAGCGGGCTTTCGCCTATGCGAGGGCCGGGGGCATGGGCGTCATCGTCGGCGTCCCCGATCATGCGCTCCTGCCCCTCGCCGAAAAGAAGGCCCGGGAATCGGGCATCAATCTCGCCATCCACAACCACGGCCCCGGAGACCTTCTTTATCCGACGCCCCGCTCGGTCCTCGAAAGGATCAGGGGCTTGCATCCACGCCTCGGCCTCTGCCTGGACATCGGCCACTGCATGCGGTCGGGGATCGACCCGGCCGCGGCCGCGGAGGAATACGCCGGACGTCTTCTCGATGTCCACCTCAAGGACGTGACGGCGGCCGACAAGGACGGCGGGCCGGTCGAAGCGGGCCGCGGCATCATCAACCTGCCGCGGTTCCTCCGGGCCCTGATCAGGCTGGACTACCGGGGCACGGCCTCGTTCGAGTACGAGAAAGACGGAAAAGATCCCTTGCCGGGGCTCGCGGAATCGGTCGGCTACGTCCGCGGGCTCCTGGCGGCCCTTTAGAAGGAGCTGCGATGGACCAGCCGGCCGTGACGAATCAAGGGAATCCGCCGGCGGCGCCTCCCCGCGAGCGCCTGGCCGCGCTCGACGCCTTCCGGGGATTCGACATCCTGACCATGGTTTTCGTGAATTCCATCGCCGCGATGTCGGCCATCCCCTTCCTCCTCCGGCACGCGCCCGCGACCATGGACACCTTCACTCTGACGGATGTCGTCTTTCCCGGGTTCCTGTTCATCGTCGGGGTCTCCATCCCCCTGGCCCTGACGAAGCGGAAGGAGCTGGGCGACCCGGCCGCGCGCATCGTCGGCCACGTCGTCTTGCGCACCCTGGCTCTCCTCTTCCTGGGCCTGATCCAGGTCAACGCCGAGCGTTATTCTGCGGGCGATACGGGAATCCCCGAACACCTGTGGTATTTCCTGGTTTACGCGGCCGTCTTCGTCCTCTGGACCGCTTATCCGAAGAACGTGGGCCCGAGGAAAAGAAGGGCCCAGCTCGCGATGCGGATCGCGGCCGCCGCCCTGCTCATACTCCTGGTCATCGTGTTCCGGGGCAAGGGGGAGGACGGCGTCGTGACCTGGCTCCGGCATTCGTGGTGGGGGATCCTGGGCATGATCGGCTGGACCTATCTCGCCGGGAGCCTTCTCTTCATCGCCAGCAAGGGGAACCGGACCGTCCTGGCCGGCGCCATCGGCTTCATGACCGCCCTCTACATCGGCGGCCGCCACGGCGCCCTCGATTTCCTCGGACCGGTCAACCGCCTGCTCCAGCACGGCGTCGGGAGCATCTTCGGCTCCCACACGGCGATCGTGACGGCCGGGATGCTTGCCGGGACGCTCTTTCTTCCCAGCTCCGGCCTCTCGAAACCCAGGGGCCGCATCCGCTTTCTGTCCATCCTGGGCGTCCTGCTCGTCCTGGCAGGCTATCTCCTCAGGCCCCTCCACGGCTTCAGCAAGATCGCCGGGACCGAATCGTGGGCCCTGGCCACCGCGGGGATCTGCTGCCTTGTCTTCATGCTGTTCTACATCCTCCTCGACGTGATGAAGCTCCGGCGGGCGGCCTCCTTCCTCATCCCCGCCGGCCGCAACCCCCTCGCGGCCTACCTCCTGCCCGATCAGATCAGCAATGTCCTCCTCCTGCTCGGGGGACTCCTTCACCTCAACCTCTGGCGGGTCTTCTGGCCGTTCGCCGGGAAGGGCGGGCTCCCCGGCATGATGGACGCGGCGGTCATGACCGCGCTCGTCCTTTTCCTCACGACGCTCCTGACCCGGGCCAAGGTCATCCTCAAGCTCTAGGTGTCCGGGCCCTTCATTTGACAATTCTCACCGCCTCGAATATATTTCCGCCCTGAGGAAATCCCGCATGAAACTCCGATTCTTCCCCAAGGACCAAAAGTTTTTCGGCCTTTTCCGCCAGGACGCGGCCAACCTCAAGACCGGCATCCTGGCCCTTCAGGAGCTCGTGAACAACTATGAGGACGTGGAAAAAAAATACCAGCATATCAAGGACATCGAGCACCAGGGGGACATGATCACCCACGAGATCTTCACCAAGCTCCGGGAGACCTTCATCACCCCTCTCGACCGGGAGGACATCCACGGCCTGGCCAGTGGGCTCGACGACGTTTTGGACTGCATCGAGGGCGTGGCCAGCCGGATGAACTATTTCAAGGTCCCCAAGCCGACCCCGGAGATGAAGGAACTCGTCGAAATCATCAGCCAGGCGGTCCACCAGATCTCCGAAGCCCTCAATAATCTCGAAACCCTTGGCCGGGTCGACGCCTTCTGCAAGCAGATCAACATCCTGGAATACGAAGCGGACGTCGTCTGCAGAGAGGCCATCGCCAACCTCTTCGAAACGACCGAAAGGGTTGATCAGCTCAAGGACCTCATCAAGCTCAAGGAGATCTACGGGCGGCTGGAGATCGCGGCCGACCGCTGCGAGGACGTCGCCAACATCATCGAGGGCATCATCGTCAAGACGAGCTGAGCTTCATGCCCGTCCCGAGCCTTGTCTTCGTCGTCTTCATCATCCTGGTCGCCCTGGCCTTTGATTTCACCAACGGCATGCACGACGCCGCCAACTCCATCGCCACGGTCGTCTCGACCCAGGTCCTGACCCCGCGGCAAGCCGTCATTTGGGCCGCCTTCTTCAATTTCGTGGCCTTCCTCGTCTTCGGGACGGCCGTCGCCCAGACCATCGGCGCCGGAATGATCAACCTGTCCGCCGTGACTCCGCTCGTCATTTTCGCCGGGCTGCTCGGCGCCATCTGCTGGAACGTTCTGACGTGGCTCCTCGGGCTTCCGACGAGCTCTTCTCATGCCCTCATCGGCGGCTACGCGGGCGCCGCCATCGTCAGGGCCGGACCGGGCGTCATCATTGCCCACGGCTGGGTCAGGACCGTCATTTTCATCTTCCTGGCCCCCCTGCTGGGCATGTTCCTCGGCGTTTTCTTCACCTGGGTCACGGTCTGGATCGTCCGGAAAAAACATCCCGCCCGGATCAACCGCATGTTCCGGCGGCTCCAACTTTTTTCGGCGGGACTCTACAGCCTCGGCCACGGCGGCAACGACGCCCAGAAGACCATGGGCATCATCGCCAGCCTGGTTTATTCGGCCGGATGGGTGAAGGAATTCCATGTTTCCCTCTGGATCGTCCTCAGCGCGCATGCCGCTATCGCCCTGGGGACCCTGTCGGGCGGCTGGCGGATCGTCAAGACCATGGGCCAGAAGATCACGAAGCTGCGCCCGATCGACGGCTTTTGCGCCGAGACCGCGAGCGCCATGAGCATTTTCCTGGCCACTCACATGGGCGTCCCCGTCAGCACGACCCATGTCATCACCGGCGCCATTTCGGGCGTGGGGGCCACCAAGCGGTTGTCCGCCGTCCGCTGGGGGGTCACCCTCAAGATCGTCTGGAGCTGGATCTTCACCATCCCCGGCGCGGCTCTGATCGGCGGCACGTTCTATTTCCTTTTCCAGCTGATCAGCAGGAATCCGGCCTGATGCCGCTCCTCATCGCCTGTCTCATCGTCCTCGGCCTCCTGCCTCCCCTGGCCTCCGCGGACCCCGGCGCCGACCTCGCCCGTTTCCTGCCGAAGGAGATCGCCGGCTGGAAGCCATCCCGGGAAGACCGGGCCTTCACCCGGGGCACGATCTTCGAGTACCTGGACGGGGGCGGCGAAACCTATCTCGGCTACGGCTTCCGGCGCCTTCTTGTCCGGGAATACCTCGACGCGGCCGGGTCACTTCTGGCCGCCGAAATTTACGACATGGGCACGGCAGCAGACGCTTACGGCGTCTTCTCCAACGACCCGGACGGCGAGGATGTCCCGGTGGGCCGCGAGGCCATCTACGGCGGCGGACTCCTCCGTTTCTGGAAGGGCCCCTACTTCGTCAGGCTCCTGGCCGAAAGGGAAACGGGAGAGACGAAAAGCGTTCTCCTCGGGCTCGGACTCAGGGTCGCGGCCGCCATCCCGGAGGGGGGATCGAAACCCGCCCTCCTCGAGTGCCTGCCCCTGGAGCGGCTGGAGAAAAAGAGCGTCCGTTATTTCCACAAGCAGGTGTCCCTCAACGCCCACTACTATCTCGCCGACGAGAACGTCCTCCTCCTCGACGAAAGGACCGAAGTCGCCCTCGCCCGGTACAAGGCCGAGTGGGGCAAGGCGATGCTTCTCGTCTGCCGCTACCGGACGCCCGCCGACGCCCGGCGCGCGTACCTGAAGTTCCGGCGCGCCTACTTCTCCCCGGGCAGCGACCCGAACGCCGGGAGGACGGTCGAAATGATCGAGAACGGTGAGTTCGCCGGGGCCCGCCTCGCCGGCCCATTTCTCATCCTCGTCTTCGAATCACCGGACCGGGGGAGCTGCGAGTCGCTGTTGCGGTCCGCCGAGACAAGGATCCGGGAGGTCTCCCCTTTTAAAAACACGGTGCCGGGCAAGACGGGATGAGCCCCCGCAGGAGTTTTATGAAAGGCGCGGCCGACGGGTCGCCCGGTTTTGTCGCCGGCTTGAAGAGGAAGATGCCGTGGTCTGAGCCCCCGGGCTACTTGGGCTTGCGGGGCTGCGTCCCGTCGTCACAGGGATCGACGCCCTGGTCGTCCCTCGCCATCTCGGCGTGAGGGACCGCCGTGCAGAAGGCCAGAGGCTCCATTTCCTTATGACAACACAGGGGGACCGGCTTCCCCTTCTTGACTTTGACCTGTTTGCCGCAGACCGAACAGAAATACGTCGCTTCGCTCATGTCCGTCTCCTGATTTTGGACTCCGGAGGCCTAAAATGTTATTTTACCACCGCCGGGCCCAACGAGCAAGGCTGGCCGCGGAAAACGGCCGCCGAATGCGATCACGGGCCGGCGGCTCCCGGCCGGCAGAAGAAAACCGGGGCCCCTCAGTCTAAACGAAGGACCGGGAGACGAGGCATCCGCCTGCCCCTCCCGTGGCTGTCCCGTGGCCTGATCAGCCCCCACGGGTTTGACCCCGGGGAGATGAGTGTGATAATGGATGGGGACTGTGTTCCCCGGAAACCCGGAAAGGGAGAAGAGCATGAGTACTCGCGATCCCCGGCCGCTTCGGAGATTCTTTCGTCTCCTTCTCCTGGCTCTCGTCGTCCTGCTGGGCGTCCTTTTGCCGGCCGGATGCAAGCGGGCCGCGCCGGAGCCGGGCCTCCGGTGCAACTTGCTTGAGCTTCGCTCGAACCCCGTTTCCCATTATTACGACGCCGTCATCCGGCTGGAGGGGGTCGCGATCAAGGATGCGCTCAAGGACGATTTCCAAGTCATGACCCCCACCTCGGCCTTCAACATGAGCACCCTCAAGTTCACGGTCGAGGGCGGCAACCCGGCCCGGCTGGAGCCGGGCGACGTCTTTGTCGTCCCCCTGAAGCGGCCCGACTGGAAGCTCTCGATCATGGAGGGCGACACGGAATACTGCGCCCAGAATTTCCGCGACCGTCTGCCCCCCGAGGACAGGTGGCACCCGACCAAGACCGAGGCCATGGACGTGGCCCGCAGCATCGAGGTCCTCAACGAGAACGGCGCTCCCAAGCCCGTCCCGGCCCTCCTCCCTCCGGAGTGGCGGCTCGTCGATGAGACGGGCCCCGCGGCCAACAATCCGGTCGGCTCATCGCTCTACCAGAAGCTGCGGGGCGGCCGGACCGTGGAGCAGGTCGAGGTCCAGTACGCCCAGCTCACCGAAGAGGAGAAAGCCCAGCTCGCGGCCGGCTCGCCCGCCGATTTCCTCTCGGGCTGGTCGGAGTGCGCCAAGACCGGCGGAGCGGCCGCGGACATCGCGGGCAACGCCGCCGTCGTCTGTGACCTGGAAGGGGTCGGCGAGTTCGGCTGGACCTACCGGTACTTTTATCTCAGCTCCGGCCTCGTCGTCGCCGTCGACGTCCAGTCCGACCCGGAGGAGCTCGGCAAGAGCGACCTGGAGAAAGAGCAGGAGCGACGGACCAACCAGGTTTTCCTCCGCTACGGCTACGGGCCAGTTGGCCGGGAGGAATGGCAGGTCATGATCGATCTCAGGATGGACCGGACCGGGACCTTCCACAAGAGGCCCAGGGGCGGAGAGACCGTCGACAAGGACTTCAAGCTCGGCGATGGTGAGTTCGCGACGGTCGAAAAGGCCCTCGCCGACAACAATTTCACGCAGCTCAGGTCCCGCTCGGCCGCCGGCCCGGGATTCGAGTCGTTCATCGCCATTCGGGACGGCGACAAGGACCGGACGGTCCAGATGACGAATGTCCGCGAGCCCCATTTCGAGAATATCGCAGGCACGATCCGGAGGATCGTCCTGCCGAAGGTGGACGAGAATGCCATGCAGCCAAAGACCCGTTGACCGGCCCGGAAGGAAGGCGGCCCTGTCCGCCACCCTGGTCCTCTTCGCCCTCTGGGGAGCGGCCTCCTGCCGAAAGCCGGACCCCGCCGATACCGCGACCATCGGCCTCGCCGGGCCGAACCGGACGGTCGTCCCGACGAACCAGGTCGTGACGCCGTCCGGCAAGCAGATCCCCTTGCCGGGGCTCCGTCCCCAGGCCCTCGCCCTCTCTCCCGATGGCCGGCTCCTGGCCGTCTCCGGCAAGACGAGTGAGCTCATCATCCTCGACCCGGCGACGGGCCAGATCCTCCAACGCGTCGGCCTTCCCTCGGAAGACCTGAAAGAGGCGCTTCCGGGAGCGCCCTCGCCGAACGCGCTCGAGCCGGACACCAAGGGACAGCTGAGCTACGCGGGGCTCGTTTTCTCCCCCGACGGCCGCCGCATCTACCTCAGCAACGTCGAAGGCAGCATCAAGGCCTTTGCGGTCGGGCCCGACGGGGCCGTCCGCCCGTCGCACACGATCCCGCTTCCGCGCGCCGGAGCGCCGCGCCGCGAGGAGGAGATCCCGGCCGGGCTGGCCGTTTCGCCCGACGGGGGCACGCTCTACGTCTGCGGCAACCTTTCGAATCGCCTCCTCGAAATCGACCTCGGGACTGGGCTCGTCGTTCGGGCCTTCGACGTCGGCGTCGCCCCGTTCAATGTCGTCCTCGCCGGGGACAAGGCGTACGTGAGCAACTGGGGCGGCCGCCGGCCAGGACCGGGCGACCTCACCGGACCGGCGGGGCGCGGCACGGAGGTCAGGGTTGACCCCGCCATGCGCATCGCCTCCGAAGGCTCGGTCAGCGTCATCGGCCTGGCCCCAGGCGCCCCCGTCCGGGACATCGCGGCCGGCCTTCACTCCTCCGCCCTCGCGCTCTCCCCCGACGGCCAGTATCTCGTCTGCGCCAACGCCGCGAGCGACAACCTGAGCGTCATCGACACGCGGACCGACGAGGTCGTCGAAACGATCTGGGTCAAGGCGAGCCCGGCCGACCTGTTCGGCGCCTCGCCCAACGCCCTGGCTTTTTCGCCGGACGGCAAGACGCTCTATGCCGGGAACGGCACCCAGAACGCCGTCGCCGTGATCAAGTTCAGCCCGGCCGAACGCGCCTCCAAGTTGCTCGGGCTCATCCCTGCCGGCTGGTATCCCGGGGCCATCCTTTTCGACGCGCGGCGGGCCGGGCTCGTCGTCACCAACATCAAGGGCCACGCCGTGGAGCCCAAGGCCGACGATGAGACCGGGGGCACGGGTTTCAATTCCCACCAGTACCACGGCTCCGTGTCCCTGATCCCCGTTCCGGAGCCGGGCGAGCTCAAGCGGCTGACAGACGCCGTTTACAACAATTATCACCGGGAAAGGATCGCCCAGGCGCTCCGGAAACCGCGCCGCTCCGAGCCGCCCCGGCCCGTTCCCGAGCGGATCGGCGAGCCCAGCGTGTTCAAGCACGTGGTCTATGTCATCAAGGAGAACCGGACCTATGACCAGGTGATGGGGGACGTCCCGGCCGGGAACGGCGACCCGAGGCTGGTCCTTTTCGGCGAGCGGGTGACCCCCAACCAGCACAAGATGGTCCGGGAGTTCGCCCTTCTCGACAACACCTATTGCAGCGGGATCCTCAGCGCCGACGGCCACCAATGGTCGACGACGGCCTTCGGGACGGATTACCTGGAAAAGTCCTTCGCGGGCTGGCCGCGGAGCTATCCGGACGGGATGGGGGCCGACGAGGTCGACGCCCTGGCCTACGCCCCGAGCGGATTCATCTGGGACAACGCCGTCCGGCACGGGGTCTCGATCTGGAATTTCGGCGAGTTCATGATGCACGCCTGCGGCTGGAGAGACCCGGCCCGCAAGGGCGACCCGGAATGGAAGGATTACTGGGACGAGTTCCTCCACGGCCGGGGTGACGTGGTCATCGGAAGCGTGCCCGGGATCGAGACGATCGCCCCGTTCTCGCCCAAGGACACCGTCGGCTGGAACCTAGCCGTTCCCGACGTCTGGCGGGCGCGCTATATCGCGAACCAGATCGCGGCCTGGGACCGCGAAGGCCGGATGCCTCAGCTCATCCTGATCTGCCTGCCCGACGACCACACGAGCGGGACAAAGGAGGGCTCGCCCACCCCGGCCGCCGCCGTCGCCGACAACGACCTGGCCTTCGGCCGGACCGTCGAAGCCTTCAGCCGCAGCCGTTTCTGGAAGGAGACGGTCATCTTCGGCATCGAGGACGACCCTCAGAACGGCTTCGACCATGTCAGCGGCTACCGGACCACGGCCTACTGCGTCAGCCCCTACACGAAGCGCGGTGCGGTCGTCCGGACCCAGTACAACACGACGAGCCTTCTCCGGACGATGGAGCAGATCCTCGGCTTGCCGCCGATGAACCAGCTCGACGCCACGGCGACGCCGATGTCCGACTGTTTCACGGCGACGCCGGACTTCCGGCCGTTCGAGGCCGTGCCGAACATCGTCCCTCTCGACGAGATGAACCCGCCGCCGAAAACGATCGCTGACGCCCTGCTCCGCCGGGACGCCCTCCTCTCCGCGCGCCTCGATCTACGGAAGGCGGACGCGTGCCCGGAGGACGTGCTCAACCGCATCCTCTGGCGCGCCGTGAAGGGCCCCGCCGAACCGTATCCGGCCTGGGCCGTGACCCTGTCGCTCGGTCATGACGACGACGATTGACCGGCGGGGAGCGGCAGGGAGCGGAGTCTTGGGAGCGACCATCAGAAGCGTGGCGGAGTATCTCGGAGCCACGCTTCTGGGAAATATCCGGAACAAGTTTTAGATCTTGGGCGGAGTGACTCGAACCCGCGCTTTTAGGAAATATCTTAAACGAGTCTCGGGAAAAAAGGGCCTTCCCCGCCGCCTCGAACGCTTAGCGCATGAAATGACGAGATAGAGGCCCGCGAGGTCAGATACGAGCTGGCTCGATCCGGGCTATTTACTTTTTAAGATTTATTATCTATATTTCCCTCACGATCGACATCCTAGAGTCAACATGCAAGGATAGACTCACGTAGTGAAAGGTCTCACATGGGCTTACAAACATTGGATTGGATAACCCTGAGCCTGTATTTTCTCCTGATCATGGGCGTCGCCTGGTGGGTCATCCGCAAGAGAAAAGACACCGCTGCCGATTATTTCCTGGCTGGCCGGAACCTCGGCTGGTGGATCATCGGCGCCTCGATCTTCGCCTCGAACATCGGCTCGGAACACATCGTGGGACTGGCCGGGACCGGGGCGACGGACGGAGTCGCGATGGCCCACTACGAACTGCACGCCTGGTGCCTGCTCGTGCTGGCCTGGGTCTTCGTGCCTTTCTATGCCCGGTCGCTCGTCTTCACCATGCCGGAGTTCCTGGAGCGGCGTTTTTCCAGCCATTCGCGATACGTCCTGTCCATCGTGTCGTTGATCACCTTCGTCGTGTCCAAGATCGCCGTCGGCATCTTCGCCGGCGGCGTCGTATTCGCCACGCTGCTCCCGGAGCTCCACCTCACCCTGGGCGGCCTTCATCTGAACAGCTTCTGGATGGGCTCGGTCCTGGTCATCGTCCTGACGGGGCTCTACACCATACTGGGCGGGATGCGGGCGGTCGCCTACAACGACGCCGTCCAGGTCATCGTCCTGATCGCAGGTTCCGTCACGCTGACGGTCTACGGCCTGGTCAAGCTGGGCGGCTGGAGCGAGCTGCGGGCGATCTGCGGCTCGGACATGTTCAACCTCTGGAAACCCCTCATCCCCCACGGGGTCATCGGGACCTGGGCGCCGGTGCTGGCCAAGAACGCCGCCGGCCAGGTCGTGAAGGAGGCCTGGTATTTCAATGGCTATTACCCCTGGCTGGGGATGCTTTTCTGCGCCCCGATCATCGGGCTGTGGTACTGGTGCACCGACCAGTATATCGTCCAGCGGGCCTTGGGCGCCCCGAACGAGCGGACCGCCCGCCGCGGCAGCATCTTCGCCGGGATCCTGAAGATCCTACCCGTGTACTTGTTCATCGTCCCGGGGTTGATCGCCTTCGCCCTGGCCAAGAGCGGCAAGGTCCCTGGGCTGGAGGCCATGGTGGGAGCGGATGGGCGCGCCATCCCGCATGTGGCCCAGGCCGCCTTCCCGATGATGGTCAAGTACATGCTGCCGACCGGGCTGCGGGGTCTCGTCGTGGCCGGGCTGCTGTCCGCCCTGATGGGTTCGCTGGCCGGAGTTTTCAACGCCTGCTCGACACTATTCACCGTCGACCTTTACTCGAAGTGGAAGCCCCAGGCCTCGCAGCACCAGATCGTGCGCACGGGCCGCATCGCCACCGGCGTCATGGTGTTCGTCGCCCTGATGTGGATCCCGGTCATCCAAGGAGCCCGCGGCTTGTACAATTACCTGCAGTCGGTGCAGGGCTATTTGGCGCCGCCGATCTTTGTCGTGTTCTTCTTTGGCGTTTTTTGGAAGCGCCTGAACGCCAAAGGCTGCTTCTGGGCCCTGATCGTGGGTTTTGCCCTCGGCTTATCCCGGATGCTGGTGGACACCCCCGTCGCGCTGGGCCTGTTCGGGTACGTCGACGCGGCCAAGACGATCGCCAAGGGCTATCCCGAGGGGTCGTTCCTCTGGATCGTCAACAACATCTATTTCCAGTACTTCAGCGTCCTCATTACGATTGTCTCGATCATCGTGATGATCGTCGTCAGCTACGCGACGAGTGAGCCGGATTACGGGAAGATCAAGAGCCTGGCGTTCGGCACCGCGACGGAGGAAGATCGCCGGCGCACCCGGGCGAGCTGGGATTGGCACGACCTGCTGTCCTCCGCCGTTATCCTGGCGTTCATCCTCGCGGCGTACCTGTACTTCAGAGGATGAGCGCTGCTCTCCTCCTCTTCATGACCGCCAACAAAGCAAAATGTACGTCGGAAAACCGGGCCGAAAAAGAACCGAACGTGTTCGCTCGCCGACACAGCCAGAAGCCGGGGCGGGAAGATTGACCTTGGCGGCGAGTGCTTGATATATTCAAGGGCCCATGGCCATCGATCTCGATCGCATCTCCCGGGAGGAAATTTCATGAAATACCGTTATGCCGTCGTCCGTCCGGTCTTCCTTTTCAGCCTCTGCATCCTGGTTGTGGCGTCGGCCGCGAGCCTCGCTGTCGCCGCCAAGAAGCCCCTCTCCTACGACGCCTACGACGGCTGGCGGTCGATCCAAGGGACGCAGCTTTCCCGGGACGGCCGGTGGCTCGTCTATGCCCTCGTCCCCCAGGACGGCGACGGCGAGCTCGTCGCGCTCGACCTGAAGGCCGGCAAGGAATTCCGCGCGCCGCGAGGCAAGCAGCCCGTGATCACGGCCGACGGCTGGTTCGTCGTCTTCACAGTCGCCCCCCTCAAGGCCGACGTGGACAAGGCCAAGAAGGACAAGAAGAAACCCGAGGAGCAGCCCAAGTCCGGCCTCGGGATCATGGACCTTGCCACGGGCGAGGTCGCCACGGTCGACAGGGTCAAGAGCTTCAAGGTCCCGGAGGAGTCCGGCGTCGCGATAGCCTACCTTATGGAACCGCCGGTCAAGTCCCCTGACGAGAAAAAGGCCGGCGATAAAAAGGAAGAGGCCAAGGACGAGAAGAAGAAGGAGGAGAAGAAAAAGGAACCCGGGACGGATCTCGTCATCCGCGACCTCGGGACGGGCAAAGAAACCAAGGTCGCGGAGGTCGTCGAGTACGCCTGGCCGAAGAACGGCACCTGGCTGGCCTACGGCATCTCCTCCAAGACCCCGGAAAACGACGGCGCCTTCGCCCGGGAAACGGCCTCCGGAAAGACCGCGACGCTCCTCAAGGGTCTCGGAAATTACAAGGGCTTCGCCTTCGACGAGAAGGGCGGCCAGCTGGCGTTCACCTGCGACCGGGACGACTACAAGTCGGAGAGATCGGTCTCCAAGCTCTATTACTGGGTCCCGGCGGC